>JADBJK010000025.1:2584-90893 GCA_014874485.1 Chloroflexota bacterium | reverse complement strand
AATCGTCGTAACAGGCCGCCACACTCGCCGGGTGGTACACATCAAGGCGGCGATGGGTGGTACACATCACCCGACTATAGGTGGTACACATGCGGGCGGCAATTGACAGACGGCCCTGGCGTGCTCCCGCCGTAGAGGCACTGGATTCTGTTCCGCCTCATAGACCAGCGCAGCAGAGGACAGCAGTTCAATCTGCCCTGCGTCCAGTAGCGCAAGGATGCCCAGCACGGCCTCCGCTTCCAGTGCGATCCGAATCTGATTGGCCGTGTCCAAAGGCCTTTGAACGGCACAGAGGTCAAGGTAGATTCTCACGTTGCTGCTCTTTCGCTCGCTGTCGGCACAACTTTCCTACTTCACCTGCCCGCATTCTACCGCAACTTTCGCTCGCGGTCAATGTTCACAGCGTGAGCAGCGTGGTTGCGCGCTCGTGCGGGGCAGCGTTTCCTCGCCCGCGGGGAGAGGGTTAGGGTGAGGGGGCGTTTGGATCGCGAAATCCGCGAAAGGGCGCGAAAGGCACGAAACCCGCGCGGGGCTAAACCCCCGCGCTGAAAGAACGAAGCCCCGTTGGGGCTAACCCAGCCCGCAGGGCTTCGCCCCTTTAGCCCGACGGCTTCAGCCTCGGGCGGGCGCACGGGCCGCGCGGGGCTAAACCCCCGCGCTGAACGAACCAAGCCCCGCTAGGGCTGGGCGCAGCACGTAGGAGAGGGTCGGGGTGAGTGGCCAGACCTGCGACGCACCTCGGAGGTGCGTCGCAGGTGCAACGCCCGTCATCGGGTGAGGGGACGTTTGGATCGCGAAATCCGCGAAAGGGCGCGAAAGGCGCGAAAACCCGCGCGGGGCTAAACCCCCGCGCTGAAAGAACGAAGCCCCGTTGGGGCTAACCCAGCCCGCAGGGCTTCGCCCCTTTAGCCCGACGGCTTCAGCCTCGGGCGGGCGCACGGGCCGCGCGGGGCTAAACCCCCGCGCTGAACGAACCAAGCCCCGCTAGGGCTGGGCGCAGCACGTAGGAGAGGGTCGGGGTGAGTGGCCAGACCTGCGACGCACCTCGGAGGTGCGTCGCAGGTGCAACGCCCGTCATCGGGTGAGGGGACGTTTGGATCGCGAAATCCGCGAAAGGGCGCGAAAGGCGCGAAAACCCGCGCGGGGCTAAACCCCCGCGCTGAAAGAACGAAGCCCCGTTGGGGCTGACCCAGCCCGCAGGGCTTTGCCCATTCAGCCCGACGGCTTCAGCCTCGGGCGGGGCCACGGGCCGCGCTACGCCCCACCAGCCCGCGCGGGAGCGTTCCCTCGCCCGCGGGGAGAGGGTTAGGGTGAGGGGGCGTTTGGATCGCGAAATCCGCGAAAGGGCGCGAAAGGCACGAAACCCGCGCGGGGCTAAACCCCCGCGCTGAAAGAACGAAGCCCCGTTGGGGCTAACCCAGCCCGCAGGGCTTCGCCCCTTTAGCCCGACGGCTTCAGCCTCGGGCGGGCGCACGGGCCGCGCGGGGCTAAACCCCCGCGCTCAATGAACGAAGCCCCCCTGGGGCTGGGCGAGGCGTGCTGTACGTCCACAACCAGCCCGCAGGGCTTCGCCCCTTCAGCCCGACGGCTTCAGCCTCGGGCGACGGGGCCGCGCGGACGGTGCAGACACGCCGGCGCAGCCTACGGCGTAACCTCCCCCACCAGCGACCACGGCCCCGCCCAGGTGATGCGCACCTGCGCCAGGCGGCCCAGCCAGTCGCCAGCGCCCTCAAAGAACACCAGTTTGTTGGTGCGGGTGCGGCCGAACCAGCGCCCCTTCTTCTGTCCCTCTACCAGCACCTCCACCGCCTGGCCCACCAGCGCGCGGTTGATTTCGCCGACGATGCGCTTCTGCAGGTCGTCCACGGCCTTGCGGCGGCGCTCCTTCTCGTCGGGCGGGACGTCGTCGGGCAGACGCTCGGCGGGCGTACCCGGCCGCACCGAATACGCCGCCACGTGCACCGCGTCAAACCGAATCTCCTCCAGCAGGCGGTAGGTGTTCTGGAATGCTTCCTCCGTCTCGCCCGGGAAGCCGACGATGATATCGGTGGCGATGGCTGCGCCAGGGACGGCCTCGCGGATGGCCGCCACCAGCGCGCGGTACTCCGCCGCGGTGTACGTGCGGCCCATGCGCCGCAGCACGCCGTCGTCGCCCGACTGCACGGGCAACTCAAAGTGCTCGCAGACCTTGGGCAAATCGCGCACGGCCTGGATAACGCGGGGCGACAGGTCGCCCGGATGTGACGTCAAGAAGCGGATGCGATAGATGCCCTCCACCTCGTGGACGGCGTACAGCAGGTCGGCCAAGTCCTGCGGCGGGTTCAGGTCGCGCCCGTAGGCGTCCACGTTCTGGCCCAGCAGGACGACTTCCCGCGCGCCCCGCTCGGCAGTTTGGCAGGCTTCCCGCACGATGTCCGCGACGGGGCGGCTGGTCTCCCCGCCGCGGCGCAGGCGCACGATGCAGTACGTGCAGCGGTGGTTGCACCCGTAGATGGCGGTGATGCCGCGCGACACGGGCGAGGGCGGAACGGCAGCGCGGGAGTCTTCGCCCTCATCCGAAGGGCAGGGTTCAGACAGGGGCACAGGTTGCGGCAGAGTCCGAGGTTCTCCGCTTCGCTCAGAACCACAGCGGGCGGGTGCGGCGGGCGCAAGGCCGCTCTGCTCCACCGCCCGCAGCAGGCCCTCCACGTCCGACGGGCGGATGAAGGCGTCCACGTAGGGGAACTGCGCGGCCAGCGCCTTCGGGTCGCCGACGGCGCAGCCCATGAGCGCCAGGAACGCCGTGGGGTTGCGCCGCTTCACGGGCTTCAGCGAATGGAGCCGCCCCCACACGCGGTCTTCGGCGCTCTGGCGCACCACGCACGTGTTGAGCACGATGACGTCGGCCTGCTCTATCTGCGGGGCGCGGCGGAAGCCCATCGCCTCCAGGCCCTCCTCCACGCGGCGGGCGTCGGCGGCGTTCATCTGGCAGCCGATATTCCACACGTAGTACAGGGGCATCTCACCCTCGCCGCAGGATTTCGCGGGCCACCCACACGCCCGACGCCGAGGCCTGCACCAGGCCGCGCGTTATCCCTGCGCCGTCGCCCGCGGCAAACAGGTTCTTGACGGCGGTCTCCAGGCTTGTGCTCAACTTCAGCCTGGACGAGTAGAACTTCACCTCCACGCCGTACAGGAGCGTGTGCCGCGAGTACACGCCCGGGATGAAGTCATCCATGGCCTTCAGCATCTCCAGGATGTCCACGACGTAGCGGTGCGGGAGCACCAGCGCCAAATCCCCTGGGCTTGCCTCGCGCAGCGTGGGTGTAACGATGCTGCGGCTGAGCCGTTCGGGCGTGGAGCGCCGCCCCTGCTCCAAATCGCCCAGCCGCTGGACGATGATGCCGCCGCCCAGCAGATTGGCCAGGCTGGCGATGTACTTGCCGTAGGCAATCGGCTCCTTGAACGGCTCGGTGAACGACTTGCTCACCAGGAGCGCGAAGTTGGTGTTGGCCGTGCGGTGCTCGGCGTAACTGTGGCCGTTGACGGTGATGACGTCGCCCGCGTACTCCGTTACCACCTCGCCGTAGGGGCAGACGCAGAAGGTGCGCACCTTGTCGTCAAAGGCTTTGGTGTAGTAGAGCAGTTTCGGCTCGTACACCAGGTCGGTCAGCGGGGCCATGACCGTGGCGGGCAATTCCACCCGCACGCCCACGTCCACCGGGTTGTTCTGCAGGCCCAGTTGCAACTCGTTGGCCCGCTCGGTGAGCCAGGGCGCGCCTTCCCTGCCCGGAGCCACGATGACGTAGCGCCCCAGGATGTCCTCGCCCTTGCTGGTAGACACGCCGACGGCCGTGGCGTTCTCGGTGAGAAGCCGCCGCACCTCGGTTCGCAGGCGAATCTCCACGCCGCGCCGCTCCAGTTCGTCGCGGATGGCCTGCACAACGCTCTGGGCGCGGTCGCTCCCCAGGTGGCGGATGGGCGCGGACACCAGTTGCAGCCCCGCCCGCGCTGCTTGCTTGGCCAGCCGCTCGTACACATCCTGGTCCGTGCCGTACACCCGCTCGGGCGCGCCGAATCGCACCCAGGTCTGGTCCACCTCGCGGATGAGTTCCTCGGTGGTGGCGCGGCCCAGGATATCGGGCAGTTGGCCGCCCACGTCGGGCGACAGGGTCAGCTTGCCATCGGAGAAGGCCCCCGCGCCGCCCCAGCCCGACACCAGGCGGCACGGCTTGCACTCCAGGCACTTGCCGCCGTTGACGCGCGACGGGCAATTGCGCTTCTCCAGCGCAGGCCCCTTGTCCAGCATGAGGATGCGCAGCCCCTTGCGCTGCGACAGTTCCAGCGCCGCGAACATCCCCGCCGGGCCTGCGCCCACGATGATGACATCGTACTGCTGCTCGCTCATCCTCACTCTCCCCCTGCCGGGACCGGAACCCGGCGCGCTTCGCCCTCGCGCTCCAGGATGCGCCTGATGAATTCGCCTGTGTAGGAGCCGCGCGTTCGGCTCACCTCTTCGGGCGTGCCCTGGGCCACCACATAGCCGCCCTTCTCGCCGCCCTCGGGGCCCAGGTCTATGATCCAGTCGGCCGTCTTGATGACATCCAGGTTGTGCTCAATCACAATGACGCTGTTGCCCGCGTCCACCAGCAGGCTCAGCACCCGCAGCAGGCGCTCAATGTCGGCGAAGTGCAGGCCGGTGGTCGGCTCGTCCAGGATGTACAGCGTGCGGCCGGTCGCCTTGCGCGACAGTTCCCGCGACAGTTTCACCCGCTGGGCCTCGCCGCCCGACAGGGTGGTGGCCGGTTGCCCCAGCCGAATGTAGCCCAGCCCCACGTCGTGGAGCGTTTTCAGTTTGTTGCGGATTTTGGGCAGGTTCTTGAAGAACTCCAACGCCTCGTCCACCGTCATGTCCAGCACGTCGGCGATGGACTTGCCCTTGTAGCGGATTTCCAGCGCCTCGCGATTGTAGCGCTTGCCGTGGCACACCTCGCACGGCACGTACACGTCGGGCAGGAACTGCATCTCAATGCGGATGATGCCGTCGCCGCGGCACGCCTCGCAGCGCCCGCCCTTGACGTTGAACGAGAACCGTCCGGGAGCGTACCCGCGCATCTTGGCCTCGGGCAGCGACGCGTACAGGTCGCGGATGGCCGTGAAGACGTTGGTGTACGTGGCCGGGTTGGAGCGGGGCGTCCGCCCGATGGGCGACTGGTCTATGTTCACCACCTTATCAATGTACTCCAGGCCCTCTATCTCATCGTGGAGGCCGGGGCGG
Organism: Chloroflexota bacterium; assembly: GCA_014874485.1. Taxonomy (GTDB): domain Bacteria; phylum Chloroflexota; class Anaerolineae; order DTLA01; family DTLA01; genus DTLA01. The sequence continues at coordinate 85,636 of JADBJK010000025.1, read as the reverse complement.
TCCTTTGCGCCGTAGAAGACCTGCGCCAGTTTCTTGTACAGGATTTCCACGATGAGCGAACTCTTGCCCGAACCCGACACGCCCGTTACGCAGACGAACTTGTTGAGCGGGATTTCCACCGTGATGTCCTTCAGGTTGTTCTCGCGGGCGCCGCGGATGACGAGGGACTGCCCCCGACCGGGCCGCCGCACCTTGGGCATGGGCACGCGCCGCACGCCCTTGAGGTACTGGCCCGTGAGAGATTTTTCGCACGCCATGACGTCGTCCAGCGTGCCGGCCACCACCACCTGGCCGCCGTGTTCGCCCGCGCCCGGCCCCAGGTCCACGATGTAGTCGGCCGAGCGGATCGTTTCCTCGTCGTGCTCCACCACGATGACCGTGTTGCCGATGTCGCGCATGTCCTTGAGCGTGCGGATGAGGCGGGCGTTGTCGCGCTGGTGCAGGCCGATGCTCGGCTCGTCCAGGATGTAGAGGACGCCCATCAGGCCCGAGCCAATTTGCGTGGCCAGGCGGATGCGCTGGGCCTCGCCGCCGGACAGGGTCGCCGTGGCGCGGTCCAGCGTCAGGTAGTCCAGCCCCACGTCCACCATGAACCGCAACCGCGCCCGAATCTCCTTCAGAATCTGGCGGGCGATGGTCAGTTCGCGTTCGCTCAACTTGCGCTCCAGGCGGTCAAAGAACTCCAGCGCCTGGGTTACCGAGAACGACGTAACGTCCACGATGGACAGGCCATCCACGGTAACCGCAAGGCTTTCGGGCTTCAGGCGCTTGCCCTTGCACACCGGGCACAGCCGCGGGGCCATGTAGCGGTCAATCTCGCGGCGGATGTAGTCGGAACTCGTTTCGCGGTACCTGCGCTCCAGGTTGGGAATCACGCCCTCAAACGTGGTCTGATACGTGCGGACGTGCCCGTCGCTGTTCTTGTAGCGGAACTGGATGGTCTCGCCCGACCGCTGACCGTACAGGATGATGTCCAACTGGCGCGGCGACAGTTTGGACACGGGGACGTTGGTCGGGATGCCGTAGTGCTTGGCGACGGCCCGCAGCAGTTGGGCGTAGTACCCGTTGTCGGTGGTGGTCTGCCGCCAGGGGGCGATGGCTCCACCGTCCAGGCTGCGCTCCTTGTCGGGGATGACCAGGTCGGGGTCAATCTCCAACTGCACGCCCAGGCCGGTGCAGGCCGGGCAAGCCCCGTGCGGCGAGTTGAACGAGAAGGTGCGCGGCTCAATCTCCGGCAGCGAGATGCCGCAGTGGACGCAGGCGAAGTGCTCGGAGAACAGCAGGTCGCGCGGCTCGTCGCCCGTAACGTCGGAGACGATGACCACGCCCTCGCCCACGCGCAGGGCCGTCTCCACCGAGTCGGTGATGCGCAGCGCGTCGGGGTTCTGGCCGTTCTCGTCGCGGGCCAGGATGAGCCGATCCACCACCGCCTCAATGGTGTGCATCTTGTACCGTTCCAGTTCAATCTCCTCGTCCAAATCTCGGACGACGCCGTCCACGCGCACTCGGACGAAGCCGCTGCGCCGCGCCTCCTCCAGGACGCCCTTGTGCTCGCCCTTGCGATCCTTGACCATGGGCGCGAGGATGAGGATACGGGAGCCTTCGGGCATGGCGAGGATGGCATCCACGATCTGCTGGACGGTCTGCTGGGAGATTTCGCGGCCGCACTTGGGGCAGTGGGGCACGCCGATGCGGGCGAACAGCAGGCGCAGGTAGTCGTAGATTTCGGTTGTGGTGCCGACGGTGGAGCGGGGGTTGCGGCTCGCGCCCCGCTGGTCAATGCTGATGGCCGGCGACAGGCCCTCAATGTAATCCACGTCGGGCTTTTCCATCTGGCCCAGGAACTGGCGGGCGTAGGCGGAAAGGGACTCCACATACCGGCGCTGGCCCTCGGCGTAGAGCGTGTCAAAAGCCAGCGACGACTTGCCCGAGCCGGACAGGCCGGTGATGACCACGAGTTTGTCGCGTGGAATTTCCAGGTTGATGTTCTTCAGGTTGTGTTCGCGCGCGCCGCGAATGATAATCTTGTCCTGAGGCATTCCGCCGTTCCTTTTGCGGCACGTGCTGATAGGCAAGGCCGCGGTTCGTTTCGCAACTTACCATTTTAGCACGTTTGCGCCTGGGGGACAAAGTAGTGCTTGACCACAGAGGAATTGCCCATTGTCATTGCGAGCGAAGCGAAGCAATCTCCACTTGCGACGCACCTCCGAGGTGCGTCGCAAGTGCCTTCTCACGTTGTTCCGAGCGAAGCGAAGCATCTCGCTTGACGAGATTCCTCGCGGCTTCGCCGCTCAGAATGACAGAGCCGTCTGTCATTGCGAGCGAAGCGAAGCAATCTCGCACCCCCAGGGATTGCTTCGGGTGCTTCGCCCCCTCGCAATGACAACCTGTGTCTGTCATTGCGAGCGAAGCGAAGCAATCTCCACTTGCGACGCACCTCGGAGGTGCGTCGCAAGTGCCTTCTCACGTTGTTCCGAGCGAAGCGAAGCAACCTCCGACCCCAGGGATTGCTTCGGGTGCTTCGCCCCCTCGCAATGACAACCTGTGTCTGTCATTGCGAGCGAAGCGAAGCAATCTCGCACCCCCAGGGATTGCTTCGGGTGCTTTGCACCCTCGCAATGACAATCCCTACCTGTCATTGCGAGCGAAGCACGACAAGGGGGACAAACCGCGAACCCGTGGCCATTCGCGGTCCCGTCCCTACTCCACCAGCCCCAGCCTGCGGGCAGCGGCCACCAGCCCAAACGGCCCCGTCATCATCATGTCGCCGTGGGGCGCGGCGGTGTGCCAGCCCATCCCTGCGGCCATGTGCCGGTTCGGCCCCGTAACCACCGTGTGCGCGAAGGGCCGTTCCCGGGGATAGTCCCCGCGCACATAGCAGCCGTGCCCGTTGTCCGCCAAAACCTCCTCATTGGGCAGCGAAGCCGTCCGAAACCTGTGAATGAAGTCCCGGAGACGGTCGGGGTTCAGGATCACCGTGTGGTGCTCAAACACACCGTACACCGTCTCGCCGCGCACGAGAAAGGCGATGGTGTGCTGGTTCCCCAGGTTGATCACCACAAGCCCGTCGGCCTGGTGTTCGGCGGCAAAGGGGTCCTGGAGCGCCCCCAGGATGGCCGCTGGGCCGGTGTCCATCAGCAGGGCGCCGGGCACCTGCGCCTGAACGGCCCGCATGCGCGTAAGATGCGGCGGGATGTCGCGGTAGGCCAGATCGTCCAAGTGCCCGCCGCTGTCAATGAACCGCTCCCACTGGCGGAACCGGAACCGCCGCTGGCTCTCGGTGAACGTCTCCCCGTGATCCTGCACGGCGATGGCGAACAGCGGCGGCAAATCCACCTCAAACAGCGCCAGCGCCTGGCGGATGGCTTCCAGGTCCACGTCGCCGGTCTGGATGGGCAGCGCGTGGGCCGGGACCTCATCCACGATCTCAATCCCCAGCGCGCGCACCTCGTCGGGATTGTCGCGCACGGTCTTAGCAGCCTCGGGAGTGGCGAAGACGCGAAGGCCGGCCCGAATGTGCTTCTTCATGGCCGACACGCACGGCCCGCCCCCCATGAGCGGCCCGTGCAGGAACACGTCCACCCGGGCCTCGGTGGCTTTGCGGATGCGCTTGGCGACGATGCTGGTCTGCGAGGGCAGCACCAGTTGATAGCAGTTCTCAATGGGCTTGTCGGCGTCATACACGAGGATATCCTGCGTCCCCGCGCCGACGTCAATGGCGAGCAATTGACGATTGGACGATGTCAACGGGACCCTCCCAGCGGAATTGGCCAAAGGCCGCTCACTTGGCGCCTTCGGTGTCTATGCCCAGGATGCGCGCCAGGGCAGGAAGCGTGGCGAACCAGAAGAAGCCGTCCTTGAAGAACGCCAGGAAATGCACCGGCCCAACCCGCGCAATGCCGGCATACTGTCCGTACAGCGTGCCGAAGTTCACGAGCGCCACAATGAACGCCAGCAGCACCGTCCGCGCGCTGGGGCGAAAGGCTTTCTGGATGACGTAGAAACTGGCCAGTGCGCCCAGGATTTCGCAGACCAGGAGTGTGGCAAAGGCGGCCCACACGTTGGGGTCGTTCTCCACGAATGCCGAGGCGATGCCCGAAAACGGCGACGAGACCGCCGCGCCCAACTCGCCCGTGTCCAGCCAGATGATGACCATCCCCGCCACGATAAGGAGCACGGCCAGGACAATCAGCCCAATACCCTTCTTCATGCCCGAACCTCCCACCTGCCGCTTTGGTCTGTCCGCTTGCGTGTTGGCCCATCATACCCGCGCGGGGGCGATTCTGTCAAAGACGCGCCGCCGCTCCGCGTCCTGTCATTCTGCCGCGAAGAATCTCGCCAGCCGAGAGGCTTCGCCTTCGCCCGGCATAACAACGCATCGCGCGGGCCGCATGCCCCGCCCCCGGCAAAACATGAAACCGAAGACGCGCCCTTGACCCCCGCAGGCCTTCTGCTACAATACGCCCGATTCCCCCCGCCGTGCGTATCCACCTGCATAAGGAGGTGGCAAGATGAAACAGGCCCTCGCGGTTCTGCTCCTCGCTGCAATGCTGGCGACGCCTGCTGCCAGCCCCCATGCGCGCGCCCAGGGCAACACGTACTACGTCGCGCCCACCGGCAGCGACACCACGGGCGATGGCTCGCTCGCCCACCCCTGGGCCACGCCCGGCTACGCCTCGCGGCAACTCCACCCGGGCGACACGCTCGTCATCCTGGGCGGGCGCTACGTCCTTAGCCGCTACGACGACGACATCCTCATGCCGCCATCGGGCACGGCCAACGCCTGGGTTACCATCCGCGGCGAGACGGGCAACCGCCCCGTGCTGGCGGGCCGCGACAACCTCTACGCCGCCGTCATCCTCGCGGGGCGGAGTTACGTGCGCGTGGAGAATCTGGAGATCACCCACGACGACCAGGCCAGCGGCTCGGCAGCCTGGTTCCGCACCGCCATCAGCATCGCCGGCGCGCCCAGCAGCCACATCGTGCTCAAAGACCTGTACGTGCACCACATAGACGAGGGCGGGCTGGACATCCAGGACGTGGACGACCTCCAGGTGCTGGACTCGCGGTTTGAGTACTGCGGCTTTGGCGCCATCCTGGGGCCTGCGGGCGAGCACGGCGGCGTGCGCAACCTGGTCATCCGGGGTTGCACCCTGTCCTACAGCGGCCACTATTACCAGGGCGGCGACGGCTCCAACCGCCCCTACGACCGCCCCGACGGGTTCGGCATAGAGCCGTCGGCCGGCCCCATCACCATTGAAGACACCGTGGCGGCCCACAACTACGGCGACGGGCTGGACTCCAAGTCGGCCAACACGACCATCCGCCGCTGTGTCGTGGCGAACAACTCCTGCGACGGCGTGAAACTGTGGGGCGGGGGCAGCCGTGTGGAGAACACGCTCATCTACGGGCGCGGCGATGGAAACCCCACGGTAACGCCCTGGGCCGCCGTCGTCATCGGCACTGAACAGGCGGGCGCCACGTTTGAGTTCGTCAACGTTACCGTGGATGACACGCTGGGGAACAACTACCTGATGCACGTCCAGTACGATAGTCCCGGCGTGCCCGTTACCCTGACCCTGCGCAACGGCATCTGGCGAGGCGTGGATGCGCCCATCTGGGTGGCCGGGGCGTCCACGGTCGTGGCCGACCACAACCTGTTCTACTTCCCCGAAAGCCCCGATGAGGTCTTCGTCCACGGCGGCACCACGTACACGGCCGCCACCATCGGCACGTTAGGCACGCGCAGCCTGTACGGCGACCCGAAGTTCGCCGCCCGCGCCTGGGGCAGCGACGGCGACTACCACGTGTTGCCCGACAGCCCCGCCGTGGACGCGGGCACGGCGAGCGGCGCGACTTCCGATGACCTGGATGGCAACCCGCGCCCATCCGGCCCCGCGCCCGACCTAGGGGCCTACGAGCGGCAGCAAGGCACGGCATCGGTAGCGCTTGCGGCGGGGTGGAACCTGGCGTCCATCCCCATCGTGCCCGAAAGCACCACCATCGCCGACGTGCTGGCCTCCGTCGCGGGCAAGTACGCTGTCGTCCATGCGTGGGATGCCGCCGCCCAGGACTGGCGCACGTACAACCCGGCCTTGCCGCCCGAAGCCAGCACGCTGCACACCCTGGACGAGAAGACGGCCTTCTGGATTCTGATGACCGAGCCTGCGACGCTGACCGTGAGCGGCGCGCCACCGTCGGCCACGAGTCAGACGCTCTACGCGGGGTGGAACCTGGTCGCGTACCCCTCGGCGACGCCGCGCCCTGTGGCCGACGCGCTGGACAGCATCGCGGGCAAGTACGCCATCGTGTGGGGCTACGATGCGGGCGAGCCGCAACCCTGGCGCCACTACAACCCCGGCGCGCCCTTCGGCAACGACCTGGCGGCGCTGGAGCCGGGCCGTGGCTACTGGCTCCGCGCGACGGAGGGGTGTACGCTGACGCTAACGTACTGAGTTGGCACGATGAGCGCCGGGCTTTGACAACTTTCAGAAGGCACTCTATACTGGAGGCACAGAGGCTTCGTGCGGTCAGCAAGAGGTGAACTGTGAACATTCGGATTGAGGTGACCCCAAGCCAGAACATTACTTTGGTGTACGACGCCCTTGATCTCCAGGCCCTGGATCGCAACGCTCTCAGACAGGTCGTAGAAGGCACCACGCCCCCCGTCATAATGGACACCCCAGAGATGATCGTCATGGTCTATCCGGATAGGCATCTCTTTGTACAGATTGGAGACCGAAGAATTCGGATTACATTGCAGCAAGCCGAAGTGGTAGGAAATGTGCCGCTATGGGATTACGGGGTCAAGTTCAACGGCCTCGTGTCCCAAGACAGGTCAAGGCTGATCGCTTATGGCTACAACTACGATGTCATAGTGCATGTGCCAGATGTGGATTCAACGACGCGCCTGGTGGAGTTATTCGTTCCTGACCGACTGAGACTTGAAGAGTCCCTAGACGGCAAACTCGTGTCGTTGACGCCGCGACTTGTCTTTGAGCGCGCACAGATTCGCTACGACCTGGTTCTTGAACCCTCCGATAAGAACCAGATCAAAGCACATTTCAACGCGCACTTTGAACGAGAAGGCATCACCCTGCCATCGGCGCTAGAGGTCCGCGCATCGTTCCTGGAGGAATACCAGCGCCTGGGCGTAACCCTGACAAGACTGTTGGGAGAGGGTAAGCGAAAAGATGCGAAGCAGCACCTCCCTCGCTGAAACCAGAATCCCATACAATGCATCTGCCCACGGCGCGGAGGCTGCGGGCGCAATAGCCATGGACAAGCCGATTGTGGAAGCCCTGGGCGGGGCGGCCTGGCAAAGCACACAGCAGACTTTCAGCCATCGCTGGAAGGGGACGGATACGCTAACCTGGGGGAACCAGGAGCAGTGGATACGGATCATCCTAATGCAGGCTTGGGCCGACCTAGCGCAGTCGTTGCCCGCGATCCCAGACCACGAACTCCACCGCCTCGCAAGCATCTGGGCAAGCACTTGGGCAGAGATTCCCACGCAGTCCCGCTTCGCCGCGTTGGACAGGCTTTTCACCGTGCGGAATCCCTCCGCTGTCAGGCGCTTCATTCAGGCGCACCCAGACTTGGTGGACATCGTCGTTGAGGCGCACTCCCAGGTTCAGAAGCACTTCGGCCCAGGCACCCGAATTGCGCTGGAAGTAGTCCGCGACCCCGACGCACAGGATGCGGAGCAGTTGTTCGCCTACATTCAGACAGCCCTCCCAGTGGATGAAGCACTGAAGCGGCTGGATCAACTAGACGAGGAATGGTTTCTGGACCAGGTTGACCTCGTTCAAGACGATTTCAACCTCAACTTGGAATTCGTATGAGTTTCAACTGGACAGACTTTCTTACACTCGCGGAAGCACTGGCGGCCAGCCCAGATTCACCCGGGCCCGCGGAGGCGGCGCTACGCTCTGCTGCAAGCCGTGCTTACTATGCCGCGTTCCACGAATCGCTCGCTTTTGCGGCGAGAGAAGGCTTTGTACCCTACGGCAGCGGCGAAGATCACAAGGCAGTCCAGCGTTACTTGCGACAGTCCCCACCGACTGACCCTGGCCGCGTGCGAAAGAAAGTCGCCGAAGACCTGGGACGTCTCTATGATTGCAGGCGCAGAGCAGACTACGACAATAGCCTCGGCCAGACGCCTCATGTGCTAGCCAAGCATAGCGTGGCTCTGGCGCGGTCTATTCTAGAAAAATTGCGGTCTCTCTCGTGAGCGGGAGAAGGACGGCCGCAGTAGAGAGGCCAACCTGCCGCCTCTAGCCGCAGCCGAAAGGTTGACATGGCCCTTCTTGACTGGCTGCTGGAACCGACCAATCCCTCGGTACGCTACCTTGCCCTGCGCCACCTGCTGGGGCGCGGCGAGGATGACGCCGACGTGCGCGAAGCGCGGGCCGCCATCCCTCGCTTCCCCATCGCCCGCCGCATCTTCGCGAGACAAGCCCCCGATGGCCACTGGGGCGACCCGGCCACGCCCTACCTGCCCAAGTACAAGGCCACCTATTGGACACTGATGCTCCTGGGTTACCTGGGCCTGAACCGCGACGACGAACGGGTCCAGCGCGCCGCCGAGCACGTCCTCACCTTCCAGACGGCCGAGGGCGGCTTCAGCGAGCGGGGCGAGGAAGGGGCGCGGCGCGAATACGCCCACGTCGCAGCGCGGGCGCGCCAGCGAGGCAAGGCACCCCTGCCCGAGTCCGACTTCATCGCGGACAACATCCGCCAGGGAACGCTCTCGTGCCTGACGGGAAACGTCGTCGCGGCGTTGCTGCGGCTGGGCTACGGTCATGACCCCCGCGTGGCGCGCGCCGTGGACTGGCTCGTGCGCGTCCAGAACGCGGACGGCGGGTGGCTGTGTCCATACTGGAGAGCCCACGTCCGCGATACCCACGGGTGTTTCTACGGCACCATCTGCCCCCTGGAAGCGTTCGTGGAGACCCCCGAGGCGACGCGCATCCCCGAGGTGCAGAACGCCGCCGCACGGGGCGCGGAGTTTCTCCTCATGCACCGCCTGTACAGGGCCGACCACCACGACCTTGCGGTCATCAAGCCCCACTGGCTCACCCTCGCCTTCCCCTGGTTCTACGGCTACAACATCCTGCGCGGCCTGTGGGTGCTGGCGCGGCTGGGCTACCGCGACCCGCGCATGGATGATGCACTGGCCGTCCTGCAGAGCAAGCGGACACCCAACGGCGCGTGGATTCTGGAGAACGCGCCCCAGGGGCGGATGCAAGCCGACCTGGAGAAAAAGGGCCAGCCCAGCAAGTGGCTGACCCTGATGGCGCTTTGGACGATGAGAGAGACGTCCGCCAGCCATCTGGCTGCCAGCCGCTGGCGATGAGGCCAGCGCGCGCCAAAACCAACCAGCGGCTGATGACCAAAGGCTAACTGGCTGAAGGCTATCGGCCAAAGGCTCAAGGCCATTTGCCAACAGCCCTGCCTCATCCGCCCCTACTCGTACCGCAGCGCGTCTATCGGGTTCAGCGCCGCCGCGCGGCTCGCGGGGTAGATGCCGAAGAACAGCCCCACCGCCGCCGAGAACCCTGTCGCCAGCAGGATGGTGGACGCCGTGATGACAGGCGTCAGCGATCCCGACAGCCGCCCCACCAACTGCGACCCCACGGCCCCCAGCACGATGCCGATGAACCCGCCTGCCAGGCTCAACACCATCGCCTCAATCAGGAACTGCCACAGGACATCGCGCCGCCTGGCCCCAACTGCCTTGCGCAGGCCGATTTCCCGCGTCCGCTCCGTTACCGACACCAGCATGATGTTCATGATGCCGATGCCGCCCACCAGCAGCGAAATCGCGGCGATGGCCCCCAGGAAGATGGTCAGGATGGACGTGATCTGCCCGAAGATGTTCAGGATGTCCTTCTGGTTGATGATGGTGAAGTCGTCGTCGCTCTCGTACACGATGTTGTGGCGGTCGCGGAGAACTTGCGCGATCTGCTGCATCGCCGCTTCCATGCGGCTCTCGCTCACCGCCTGGGCGTAGACGGCCGACACGACGTAGTCGCCCGATGCCGAGCGCCGCTGCGTCAGTTTGGTGTGGAACGTGGTCAGCGGCACGAACACCGAGTCGTCCACCCCGCCGAACCCCGTCCCGCCCTTGCTGGCGAAGACGCCGATGACCCGAAACGAGATGCCCTTGATCTTGATCGTCTGACCCACAGCGTAGCCGTCGGGGAACAGGGCGTCGGCGGCCGATTTGCCCAGCACCGCCACCCGCGAACCGCCGTTGAAGTCTTCCTCGCTGAAGAACGTCCCCTCGGCCACCTTGTGGTTGCGCACTTCGGGGTAGTTTACCGTCGTGCCGCTCACAGACGTGCGAATGCTGCGGTCGCGGTAGACCACGGTCGTGTTCATGAAGGACTCCACAGCCACAGCCTGCACGTCGGGCACGCGCCCGGGGTCGGCGATGGCCTTCGCGTCGCCGTAGGTCAGCGAGTTGGCCGTGCTCGTCGCCATGGTGCTGCGCAGGTTGCCGCTGGACTGCGCCGACAGGTTCCCAGGCACCACGAACAGCAGGTTGGAGCCGATGCTCTGAATCTGCTCCTGCACCATCACCTGGACGCCCTGGCCCACCGAAAGGAGCGTAATCACCGCCGCCACGCCGATGATGATGCCGAGCATCGTCAGGGCCGCGCGCAGTTTGTTTGCCGAGAGGCTCCTCAGGGCGATCTTGATGCTCTCCGTGATGTTCATTCCGCACCTCCCGCAGCCTCAACGGCAAGCCGCATGTCCGCGACCGGCTCGTCGCCTACGATCTTCCCGTCCAGCAGGCGGACGATGCGCCGCGTGTGCCGCGCGATCTCGGGGTCGTGGGTTACGAACACCACGGTGATGCCGCGCTCCAGGTTCAGCCGCTGGAAGATGCCGACGATTTCGCGGCCCGATTTCGTGTCCAGGTTGCCTGTCGGCTCGTCGGCCAGGATGATGGACGGCTCGTTGACCAGCGCCCGCGCGATGGCGACCCGCTGCTGCTCGCCGCCCGACAGTTCGCTGGGCCGATGATCCAGCCGATGCCCCAACCCCACCGCCTCCAGCGCCGCCACGGCCCGCCTGCGTCGCTCCGCGCCCGAGACGCCCGCGTAGGTCAGCGGCAGTTCCACGTTCTGCAGGGCGCTGGTGCGGCGCAGCAGGTTGAAGTTCTGGAACACGAACCCGATCTTCTTGTTGCGGATGGCCGCCAACTGGTCGTCGCTGAGCCGCGACACGTCCACGCCCTCCAGGGCGTACTGCCCGCTGGTGGGCTGGTCCAGGCAGCCGATGATGTTCATGAGCGTGGACTTGCCCGAACCCGACGGCCCCATGATGGCCATCAGTTCGCCGCGGCGAATCTCCAGGCTCACGCCACACAGCGCTGGGACCTCCACCACGCCCATCTTATACACTTTGCAGATGTCGGTCATCTGAATCAATACGCCATTGTCCATTGTTTTCTTCCTGCCCATGCTTGCAACAGCCCCCCGTGCCGTGTCGGCTTGCCGTTTCCGCACCGCAGAGGCACGGAGAACTCCCAAGGCTCGCTCTTGCTCCCTCGGTCTTCAAACAACCCCGGTGTCCTCGGCGTCCCCGCGGTGTGCACGCAACGCCAACACGTAGGGGAACCCCGCCTATTGCGGCCCGAACAGGCTCCGCAACTGCTCGCCCGACGAAACCGTGGTGATCACGACCGTCTCGCCCTCGGCTGGCCCCTCTAGGATTTCAGTGTAGCGCTCGTCGCGGATGCCAGGCTTGATGTACACGCGCTCCACCTGCCCGTTGCGCAGCACCTGCACGTACCGCTGGCCCGTCTTCTCGTCGGTGCGGATGGCGCGGTTGGGCAACACGAGGGTGTCGGACTTCTCGGCCACAACGATGTCTATGGTGGCGCTCATGCCCGTCCGCAGCGGCGCATCGGTGGGGTCAACGGCGATGCGCACGTCGTAGGTAACCACGCCTGTAACCTGCGACCCCGCCAGGCCGATGCGCTCCACATGCCCCTGAATCGGCGTGTCGGGGATGGCGTCCAGCGAGATGCGCGCCACCTGCCCCTCGCGCACCAGCGCCACGTCCATCTCGTCCACTGATACCATGATGTGAAACGCCGATGTGTCGGCGATGACCACCGCGGGCGCTCCCGCCGCCACAAGTTGCCCCGCCTCTACCGATACTTTCTCTACGATGCCGTCAAAGGGCGCGCGCAACGTGGCCGCGTCCAGCCTGCGCTTGGCCTGCTCCACCGCCACCCGCGCCGAATCCACCTGCGACTGGGCGATGGCCAAATCTTCGGGCGTGGGGGTCTGCTTCAGGCGCTCCAGGTTGGCCCGCGCCTGGGCAATCTGCGCCTCGGCGGCCTTGAGGGCGCTCTCGGTGGGGCCTGCCGTCGCCAGGCGGTAGTTCGCCAGCGCCGTCTGGTAGTCTATCGTGGCCTGCTGCAATTGCAACGCCTGGGGCGAGGCCGCGGCATCTCCCCGCCACGCGATGCGGTCGTAGGCGGCCTGCGCCTGCTTGAGGACGGCTTCGGCCCGCTCCACGTTGGCCTTGGCGATGGCGACCTCGTCTGCCGTCGGCCCCTTCTTCAACTTCTCGTAGGAGGCGATGGCGCTGGCGAGGCTGGCCTCGGCTGCGGCGATGTCCTCTTTGCTAGGGCCTGCCTTGGTCTGCTCGTACCGCGCCTGGGCCGCCCGAAGCGACGCCTCGGCGCTCTGCAGCGCCAGTTCCAGGTCGGCGGTGTCCAGGCGAACCAGCGGCTGGCCCTTCTGGACGGTGTCGCCCTCCTCCACCAGCACTTCCGCGACGCGACCCGACAGTTCAAACGACAGCGTGTACCGCTGGGCGGGAGCCACGTTCCCTGTGGCGTTCACCACCTGCGTCAGCGCCCCTCGCGTTACGGTTACCGTCTCGGTCTGCGCTGCGCTGCTGCCGCTGCCGATGCTGCGCACCAGGAAAAAGGCGCCCACAGCCACGAGCGCCACCACAGCCACGATGAGGATCGTCTTGCGCTTCATTTGCCACTCCCTGTCCATTGCGACGCCGCACCGCGCCGTCCCGTAGGGCCTGCACCTGCACAATAGCCCACGAACAGTCGTTTAGCGTCGCTATTATTTTGTGTCGCTAATTATATGCGCCCCGCGCTCCATGTCAAAAACGGCATCGCCGCATGACGCGCTGTCGGAACAGAGGCGCACAGGCCGCTCACGAGCGGCGGGGGCGTGCCAGGTCGTCGGTGTCCAGAATCAGCGTTACGGGGCCGTCGTTGTGGATTTCCACCAGCATGTGGGCCTGAAATCGGCCCTCCTCCACGTGGACTCCCAGCGCCCGCAGCGCGTCGCAGAAACGCGCCACCAGCGGTTCCGCCACGTCGGGCGGCGCGGCGTCGGTGAAACTGGGGCGGCGGCCCTTGCGCGAGTCGCCGTACAGGGTGAACTGCGAGACCACCAGCGCCGCCCCGCCCACGTCCAGCAGCGACAGGTTGAACTTGCCCTCGGCGTCGCTGAAAATGCGGAGATTGGCCACCTTGTCGGCCAGTTTCGCCGCCTCGTCCGCCGTGTCCCCATCCTTGACGCCCAGCAGGACGACCAAGCCGTGGCCGATTTCGCCGACCGTCTGGCCGTCCACCGTAACCTTGCCATGCGTTACCCGCTGCACCACCGCTCGCATGAAGCCCTCTCCATCTCCTTCAGCGCGCCTCGCGGCCCACCAGTTGCCGCACGTCGTCCAGCGCGCGGTTCTCCACCTCCCGAATGATAGCCGCCAGCGCCTCCGACGGCAACTCGGGGGCGCGGCAGATGGCGATGTCCAGCATCACGGCGCTGGCCCCCGCGAGCAGCGCCTGCACCGCCTGCTCGGGCGACTGAATCCCCCCGAAGGCCACTAGCGGGCGCGGGAACTCCCGCAGGTCGTGGAGCGCGTGCAGCACCAGCGGGAACACGCCTGCGCCGTGCACGTCGCCGCGCACCCAGCCCTCCTCCTCGGCGCTCCACGCAGTGCCCTGCGGGGGCGCGCCCACCACCAGCGCGTCGGCCACGCCCGCCAGCGCCTCGGCGTAGGCCAGAGCGCCCACAAGCGGGACCTGCACCAGAAGCGGCTTGTCGCTGGCCGCACGCAATCGGGCAGCGGTGCTCGCGGCCTCGTCTGGGGGCAGGGAATCAGCCCGCCACTCCAGCGCGGCCACCTCGCGCACTTCCTCCAGCGCCTCGGCGCAGGCCGCCAAATCCGCAGGCGAATCGCCCGCCACGTGGGCAATGACCGGCGGATTGGCCCGCCGCCACCGTTCGGCCTGGTGGCGCAGGACAGCCCGCACCGCCGCCGGGCATCCGCTGTCCATCACCACGCCGCCCGGCACAGGCGCAAAACGCGGCGGTGCGCCTCCTGCCCGCGCGGCCAGCGGCAGCGTTACCACCGCGCCCAGCGCCGATGCGTCCACGACATCCGGCGAGTCCCCGTAGCCGGCCGCGCTGCACCCCAGCAGAATCGGCACGGCCAGCGGCAGCCCGACCTTGTGCCCCGGAGCCAGGTCAACCGACAGGTTGATGGGAGATTTCACCGCTTCGTGCATCCTCACACCACGTCGCGCAGGTCAAACACCGGGCCATCGGTGCAGACCAGGGCCGACCCCCGCTTCAGCCGCACGCGGCACTGACCGCACACGCCCAGCCCGCACGCCATCGCCCGGCGCACCAGCACCTGGCAGAACCCCCTCGCGTAGCGCAGCCGCACGCGCTGGATGGCTTCGGCCAGGGCCAGGTAGAGCGCGGGCGACCCTGCTGCATACACGGCATCGGCCCAGCGCAGCGTCTCATCCAATGCCCCCGCGAGCGCCTCCGTGCCCACCGCCGAGCGGTACTCCGCCGACGACGGAAGCAGGCCCGGCGGCAGAAGCCCCGCGCGGCTGAAGGGGCTCCACGTCAGCGCCGAGATTTCCAGCCGCCGCCCCGCCGCCTCCTGCACCAGCGGCAGCAACGGCAGCCCGTCCATCCCCTCGGACACCACCAGCAAGTTGCGGCCCTTCCCGTTCAGCGCAAACCCGTTGCCCAGCGGCCCCGTGATTTGCACCGCCCGCCCCTCGGACAGCGTGGTCAGCCACCGTTCGCGCTCGCCCACCTGCACCAGGCAGCCGATGTCGTCCTGCGAGAGATGCGTGGGGAACAGCGGCGTGGGCAGGTAGGGCTCCAGCCGCTCCCGATCCACGACCGCGATGAACTGTCCCGGCCGCAGGGATGCCGCCACGTCGGGCGCGCGCAGCCGCAGCCAGAGCAACCCCGGCTCCAGCACCCGGCACTCGGCCACCTGCGCGTGCGCAACCCGAATGGGCATCGGTCCCCCTCACTCCGACAGCGCCTCGCGCAGCGCATCGGCCACGCGGAACGGGTCGGCGCTCACGACGCTGGACCCGAAGAACTCCATCGCCCCCACGTCCGACGTTCGGCTGTGCAGCGGGCCGCGATCCACCATCCGCGCGATGACCGGAAAGCCGGCCCAGTCCTCAGGCACGGAATCTATGGGCCGCCACAGGAGCGCCAGGTTGAAACTCTGGACGCCGAGATGCCGCACATACGCCTGAAGCGCCCCGTAGATGCCGTGGACGAGCGCCGGCCCGATGCGGTCGGCCACCACCCAGACCTCTTTCTCCTTCTTGGGCGCAAGGTATGCGAAGACGTGGACGCCCCGCGATTCCACGCCCAGGCCGAGCGCCTCGTGCACCGCACACAGGTCCGCGAAGTAGTCCGCGCCATGGCCGAGGCGGTACAGCAACGCCGCGCGCCGCAGCGCCTCCACCTCCGCGTAGTGGATGCCCTTGCCCAGCACCGCCTGCATGTGCCCGTGCACGCGCGAAGCCGCCGCCCGCCACAGGCAGTTCCAGAACAGCATGAAGTAGCGCGCGTCGGCGTCCGCCGAATGGGCCAGCCGCGCCCACGCCAGCGCCGTCTCCAGCGCGTCGGCGATGGACGCCTCGGTGAACGCCAGCGGATTGTGCTCGTCAAAGATGATGACCGAATGATACCGCTCAATGGGCACCAGGTTGGCTGCCGTTACCGAGTGCGCGCCCCGAACCCGCCCGAACGAGTTTTCGGTCGTGCGCTCCAGCGGCGCGCAGAAGGGGTCGTCGGAGCCGGCGGCGGGAATGTCCACCGACGCCGCGTGCTTCTCGTCGTGAGGGCGGCACTGGCGCAGCGGGTTGAACAGCGCCCCGTCCAGGGTGATGAGGTTGGTAACCCGCACCAGCGTCTGGTGCAGCACCGACTCCACGCCGCCGAACAGCGCCTCCACCTCGGCCTGCATGGGCGCGGGAATCACCACGTCGGCGGTGTCCGTTACCACGTGGAAGATGCGGGCGAACCGCTCGCGTTCGGCCTGGGGCAGCGCGGCCACCAGGCGCTCCAGGTGTGCGATGGTGCGTTCGTTCGTAGTCATGATGTCCTCCCCGTAGCCACCCCTAATACCCCAACGTCTTGTCCACCAGGTTCAGCAGCGGCTCGCCGACCAGGTAGCGCCGCAGGTTCTCGGCGAACAGGTCGGTGGCGCGGTCGTTGTAGGCCGCCGTCGCGCCCGACACATGCGGCGTCAGGATGACGTTCGGCAGATCGTACAGCGGGCTGTCGGGCGGGAGCGGCTCCTGCCAGAAGACATCCAGCCCCGCTCCCGCGATGCGCTCCTCTCGCAGCGCCTGGATGAGCGCCTGCTCGTCCACCACCTCGCCCCGCGAGATGTTGACGAAGTACGCCGTCGGCTTCATGGCGCGGATGACCGACTCGCTCACGATGCCCCGCGTCTCGGGCGTCAGCGGCAGCGCCACCACCACGTAGTCGCAGGCCGACACCATCTGCTCCAGTTCGTCGGGCCCGAAGACGGCGTCCACATACTGCATTTGGGCGTCGCCCGCGCCTGGAATCCGATAGCCCGCGTCGTCGCGCTTGCTCGGGTTGCGCTTGGACGCCAGAACCCGCATGCCGAACGCCTTGGCCAGCCGCCCGATTTCGCGCCCGATGCTCCCGTAGCCGATGATGCCGATGGTCGCGCCGCGCAGTTCCGCGCCCAGCAGCGCCGACCAGCGCCCCTTGGGCCATTCGTGCTTCTGCTTCAGGGAGAAATAGACGTGGAACCTGCGGGCAAACGCCAGCATGGAGCCGAACACGTACTCGGCGATGGGCACAGCGTGGATGCCGCTCGCTGTGGTGATGGCGATGCCCGACTTCATGACGGGCTTGTCCAGCAGGTGATCCGCCCCCGCGCTGGACAGTTGCACCCACTTCAGGCGCGGCGCTTGTTCGGGGCGGAAGTCGGCGTGATAGGTGTACAGGATTTCTGGCTCGCCGAGCAGCGGCACCATGTCTTCGGGCGTCTTGCAGGGAATCTGCGACACCTCAAGGGTGGGCGAGACGGCCCGCAGCCGCTCCAGTTGCTCGTCCGAGAGTTTCAGCACGCTCAGCACTTTCACCTTGTCGGCCATATCCGCGCTCCAGGGATGGGTTTGGCCTTGAGTATAGCGATAGAGGGCCTTCTCGTCCAGAACGGCGGTGCTCACAGCGGTTGCGGGATGGCCGAGGTGCGACGCACGGTGCCCGAAGCCCACCCATTACGCTGCGCCGATGGGTTTTGCGGGGCGTTGGTCGGTGTGCTAGAATAGTATGAAAGAAGCCCAATCGCCTCTGGTGGCAATGACCATGGCAGTGTCAGGTGTTTTGAACCGCATTACCGCCTCGGTCGCACAGGAAGACCGAGAACTCATAGAACGCGCCTACGAGGTCGCCGAGCGCGCCCACGCGGGCCAGACGCGCGCCTCTGGCGAGCCGTACATCGTGCACAGCCTGGCCGTGGCGCTGATGCTGGCGGACCTGCACCTGGACCCCAAGACCATCGCCGCGGGCCTGTTGCACGACGTGCCTGAGGACACCAGCGTAACCATTGACCAGGTGCGCGACATGTTCGGCGAAGAGGTCGCCAGCCTGGTGGACGGCGTAACGAAACTGAGCCAGATTGACCGCTTGTCCAGCGAAGGCCGCACCAGCGTGGAAGAGCAGCGCGCCGAGAGCCTGCGCAAGATGTTCCTGGCGATGGTGCACGACGTGCGCGTGGTGCTCATCAAGTTGGCCGACCGCCTGCACAACATGCGCACACTGGGAGCCTTGCCCGAGGACAAGCGCCGTCGCATCGCCCAGGAGACGCTGGACATCTTCGCGCCGCTCGCCAACCGCCTGGGCTTCTGGCAGTTGAAGTGGGAACTGGAGGACCTCAGTTTCCGCTACCTGGATCCCGAGATGTACCACGAGATCGCCCAGCGCATCGCCGAGCGCCGCGGCGACCGCGAGCGACAGATCGCCCAGGTCGCGGCGATCCTCAAGGAGCGCCTGCACGAGGCTGGCATTGAGGCCGAGGTGGACGGCCGCCCCAAGCACATCTACAGCATCTACCGCAAGATGCAGCGCAAAGGGCTGGACTTTGACCAGATTTACGACGTGCAGGGCGTGCGTGTCATCGTGGACACCGTTACCGACTGCTACGCCTCGCTGGGCGTGGTGCACAGCCTCTGGACGCCCATCCCAGGCGAGTTTGACGACTACATCGCCACGCCCAAGGACAACATGTACCAGTCGCTCCACACGGCGGTCGTCGGCCCCGACGGCAAGCCGCTGGAGGTGCAGATTCGCACCCACGAGATGCACCGCACGGCGGAGTACGGCATTGCCGCCCACTGGCGCTACAAAGAGGGGGGCAAGCAGCGCGACCTGGCCTTTGAGAAGAAGATCGCCTGGCTCCGCTCCCTCATGGAATGGCGGCAGGAGGTGGCCTCGGCCAGCGAGTTCCTGGACTCCATGAAGACCGACGTGTTCCAGGACCGCGTGTACGTGTTCACGCCCAAAGGCGAGATCATAGACCTGCCTGCGGGGTCCACGCCCATTGACTTCGCCTATCACATCCACTCGGAGATCGGCGACCGCTGCCGCGGCGCGAAGGTCAACGGGCGGCTGGTGAGCCTGGATTACCAGTTGCGCACGGGCGACCAGGTGGAGATCATCACGGCCAAGCGCGGCGGCCCCAGCCGCGACTGGCTCAACCCGCACCTGGGTTATGTCAAGACCTCGCGTGCCCAGCAGAAGATTCGCCAGTGGTTCAAGAAGCAGGACCGCGCGGAGAACATCGCCCAGGGCCGCGCCATCGTGGAGCGCGAGTTGAAGCGCCTGGGCCTGGAAGACGTGAACCTGGAGCAACTGGGGCGCGCGCTCCAGTATGACAAGGTGGACGACTTGTTCGCCGCCGTGGGCTATGGCGACGTGAGCATCCAGAACCTGACGACCAAGGCGCTGGAGATTGAGCGAGAGGTGGCTGCCGAACTCCCCCTACCGCCCACGACACCCCAGCGCCCGCCGACGGTCTCCACGTCCGAGGTTACCGTTACCGGCGTCGGCAACCTGCTGACCACCCTCGCCAAGTGCTGCAACCCGCTCCCAGGCGATGACATCGTGGGCTACATCACGCGCGGGCGCGGCGTTACCATCCACCGCCGCGACTGCCCCAACCTCCTGGCGCGCACCGACCGCGAGCGCCTGATCCAGGTGGACTGGGGCGTGGCCAAACGCCAGACCTATCCGGTCAAGATTGAGGTGAGCGCCTACGACCGGGGCGGCCTGCTGCGCGACATCGCCGCCGTCGTGGCCGACGAGAAGGCCAGCATGAGCGCCGTCAACGCGCGCACCGACAAGCGCGACAATACGGCCATCTTCACGGCCACGCTGGAGATAGAGGACATTGACCAGTTGAGCCGCATCCTCACGCGCATCTACCGCCTGCCCAACGTCCTGGAAGTGCGCCGGCAGACGCACTGACGCCGCCAGGCAACAAGAAGCGGGGGGCCGATGGCTCCCCGCTTTGCATTTCTCCCGCTGCCGTCGCATCCCTGGCATCCGAGGCGCTTCACTTCGCCCGCAATGACAGACGGGGTGTCATTGCGAGGGGCGAAGCCCCGAAGCAATCCCCACCCTGTCATTCTGAGCGGCGAAGCCGCGAAGAATCTCGCCCTCCGAGGCGCTTCACTTCGCCCGCAATGACAGATGGGGGTGTCATTGCGAGGGGCGAAGCCCCGAAGCAATCCCCACCCTGTCATTCTGAGCGGCGAAGCCGCGAAGAATCTCGCCCTCCGAGGCGCTTCACTTCGCCCGCAATGACAGATGGGGGTGTCATTGCGAGGGGCGAAGCCCCGAAGCAATCCCCACCCTGTCATTCTGAGCGGCGAAGCCGCGAAGAATCTCGCCCTCCGAGGCGCTTCACTTCGCCCGCAATGACAGTACAAGGCACATGCGACGCACCTCGGAGGTGCGTCGCATGTGAAGGGCTGCTCCGCTTCGCCCGCAGTGCCTACGACGTGGTCTCTGCGACGCGCGGCTTCTTGTCCGAAGACCAGTACCGCTTCACGCGCTCCGAGTACCGCTGCGTGTTCAGCCAGTCCTGGAGCGCAGAGGACTTGCGCTGGTCCAGGGTCGCCTCGTCAACCGGATGGTTCGGGTCCTTCTCCAGGACCTCAATAATGTGGTAGCCGTAGGATGTCTTGACGGGGTCGCTGATGGTGCCCGGCTGCAGCGAGAAGGCCGCCTGCTCAAACTCGGTTACCATGACGCCCCTGCCAAACCAGCCCAGGTCGCCGCCCTGCTCCTTGCTGGCATCGTCCTTGGACAGTTCCTTGGCGAGGGCTGCGAAATCCTCGCCCGCCTTCAGGCGCTCCACCACCTTCTTGGCCTCGTCCTCGGTATCCACAAGGATATGGCGGGCGTGCACCTGCTCCTCGGTGGTGGGAACCCGCTCGGCCAGCACGGCCTGGAGTTTCTGGCGCAGGAGTTGGGCCTCAAACAGGGCGCGGAACTCCTGCTCGGTGAAGCCGAACTGCTGCTGCATATAGTCGCGCTGGCGGGCATAGGCGCTCTGGAACTGGGCCTCGGTCATGACGGTCGGCGTCGGCGCGGGCGTGGCGGTCTCCGTTACGGTTGCCGTTTCGGTAACCACTGCCGTCGGCGTGGGTGTGGGCGGGTTGCGCTCAAACCCGAACGCCTGCTCAATCTCGGCCTGCACCTCTTCGGGCGTAACGGTGATGCCCTCCTTGCGGGCCTCCTGGCGCACCAACTCGTCGTCAATCAGGTTGTCCAGCACGGCCATGTCCAGGTTCATGAGTTGGCTCTTGAGTTGTTGCACCATCTGCTCGTAGTACTGGATGAAGATGGTGTCGGTGTCGTCTTTGTCGGTCTTGGCGTTGAGTTTGTCAAGTTCCGCCTGGTATTCCTGGAGCGACGCGCTGGTGTTGGCGTGGACATAGCGCCAGTACTTCTGGTACAGCCGCGTGGAGATGGGCACGCCGTCCACGGTGGCAATGGGCGAGTTGGGCTTGACGAGGTACTCGTGGATCGCGCCGTAGATGAGCACGCCAACGACGAGGACGGCCACGAGCGTGATGCCGATGATGGTGTTGCGCTCCCGACGCCGCACCTTCTCGCTCTTGGCGATCTGCTTCCTGGTCAGTTGTTTCGGTTCAGCCTGCTTGGCCTGTTTTGCCATTTTCTTTGCCATGAATGGTCTCCCAACGAGGATGTTCACGGATGTGCGAAGCGCCCGCCACACTGCGGGGGCATCCCGCGCAGGCTCGCAGGCGCTTCGCGTCGTGTGGCGCTATCGGAGATGCTCAGGGCTGAACGGGATGAGCGCAAGATGGCGCGCGCGCTTGATTTCCCGCGCCACAACCCGCTGATGCTTCGCGCAGGTGCCGGCGCGGCGGCGTGGCTTGATCTTCCCGCGCTCCGTCAGGAACGCGCGCAGCGACTCCACGTCCTTGTACGTGATGCGCTTGGACGAATCGGCGCAGAACGGGCACGAGGGCCCTCGTTTGCGCATGGGTTTGCGGGCGCTGTATCGGCGCCGCGGTTGTCTCTCTTCTGTCACGTTGTTCTCCATTTCTCTCTCACTCCCAAACGTTCAGGGATCGTGCGAAATCAAATCTAACGATGATTCGCCTGGGATGCCGACGCCTGCTACTCGGCGTCGTCGTAGAGGTCTTCGGGTTGGGATTCCAGTCGCTCCACGGGGCCGGGACGGTTGTCCAACATGATCATCTCCTTGGCGACGACCTCCACCGTCGTCTGCTTTTGCCCGGCCTGGTCTTCCCATGTTCGGGTTCGCAGGTGGCCGTCTATGTAGATACGGCTGCCCTTGACCAGGTGCTGCTTGCAGATTTCGGCGAGGGGGCCCCAAGCGACGATGTTGAACCACTCCGTGGCGTCGCGCCGTTCGCCATTGGATGTGATCCAGTTGCGGGTGCACGCCAGCGTGAACGTGGCGATGGGCTTGCCCGATGGCGTGTACCGCAAATCCGGATCGCGCCCCAGATTCCCGATCAGAAGCACTTTGTTCAACCCGCGAGTCATACGCTCACCCCTTGCTGTTCACGGAACCCCAGGCTGATGTGGCTCTACGGTCTCATTCGTCTTTGCGGACGACCAGATGGCGGATGACGTCTTCGTTGAGGCGAAGGCTCCGGTCCAGTTCGGCGAGGCCGTTGGCGTCCATCTGGATGAGCATGAAGACGTAGTAGCCTTCGGCGAATCTGCGGATGGGGTACGCGAGGCGTCGCCTGCCCCAGAGATTCGTGCTGGTAACCTCGCCCCCGGCGGCTTTGACGTAGCCGGCAACCTTGTCGGTTACCGCGGCAAAGCCTTCGTCGTCCTTGTCGGGGCGGATTACGAAGGTCAACTCGTATTCGCGCTTCACGGCATGTCCTCCTTTCCATGGGATTGCCCCAGGTCCATGTGCCTGGAGCGAAAAGGCAAAAGCGCGGCCTGATGTTCGCCGCGCTTCCGGCGCGATGCCCTACTATAGCACGGCGGGGCCGTTTTGGCAAAAATGGCAGCCCCTAGCCGACAGCCAGCCGCCACCCGCCCTACACCGCAAACCGGAAGTGGATGATGTCGCCGTCCTGCACCAGGTAGTCCCGCCCTTCCAGCCGCAGCAGGCCCCGGTTGCGCGCCTCGGCGAAGGACCCCACTCGCATCAGGTCGGGGTACGAGATGACCTCGGCGCGGATGAACCCCCGCTCCATGTCGGTGTGAATCTTGCCCGCGGCGACGGGCGCGGGCGTGTTCTCGGGCACGGGCCAGGCGCGCACCTCGTGCCCGCCGGTGGTGGTGAAGAACGTGATGAGGCGCAGCAACCGGTACGCGGCCCGCGCCAGACTGGCCAGCCCCGACTCCGTCAGCCCCAGTTCGGCGCGGTAGGCAGCGGCGTCCTCCGGCGGCCATTCGGCCAGCGCCGCCTCCAGCTCGGCGCAGATGACGACGACCTCGGCCCCCTCCTGCGCGGCGGCCTCGCGGACGGCTTCGGCCAGTGGCCCGCCCGCCGGGCAATCCCCCTCGCCCACGTTGGCCACAAACACGCGCGGCTTGGCGGTCAGCAGGTTCAGGTCGCGGAAGAATTCCTCCTCCTTCGCCTCCACCTCCAGCATCCGTGCGGGCTTGCCTGCGCTCAGGTGCGCGATGGCCCGCTCGTACAGGGCAATGGGCACGGCGAAGTCCTTGGGCCTGCCCTTGGACGCCTGCCGCACCTGTTCCAGCCGCCGCTCCACCGTGGCCAAATCCGCCAGCATCAGTTCGGTGTCAATCACCTGGATGTCGGACCAGGGGTCCAGCCCGGCGCTCACATGCGGGATGTCGGGATTCTGGAAGCAGCGCACCACCAGGGCGATGGCGTCCACGTTGCGGATGTGGCCCAGGAACTGGTTGCCCAGCCCCTCGCCCTTGCTGGCCCCCTTGACCAGGCCGGCGATGTCCACAAATTCCACCGTGGCCGGTACGATGCGCTCGGGCTTGACGATGGCGGCGATGTCGGCCAGGCGCGGGTCTGGGACCTCGGCGATGCCGATGTTGGGGTCAATGGTGGTAAAGGGGTAACTGGCCACCGCGGCCCCCGCGCGGGTGAGGGCGTTGAACAGGGTAGACTTACCCACGTTGGGCAGTCCCACGATTCCAACCTGGAGGGTCATGGCATACCTCCGTTTCTATGCACGCGCTGCGTGCGGCCGCTACGGCTTGCCACAGAGAGAATTACCCGTTGTCATTGCGAGCGGAGCCAAGCAATCTCACGCCCTATCTGTCATGCTGAGCGAAGCGAAGCATCAGCGAAGCGAAGCATCAGCGAAGCGAAGCATCTCGGTTGGCGAGATTCTTCGGCGCTCTGCGCCTCAGAATGACAACCTACCGGGATTGCTTCGGGCGCTGCGCGCCCTCGCAATGACAAACTATCAAGAATCCCCTGTGGCAGAGTTCTACTCCGCCTGGAACCAGTAGGACATGACCTCGCGTGCCAGGGGGGCCGCCGCCGTGGAGCCTTCCGCAGCCCGCTGCCCGCCACCGTACAGGAACACCGCCAGCGCAATCTCCGGATTCTCGTAGGGCGCATAGGCGATGAACCAGGCATGGGTCGGCAGGTGGCCCTCGGCGTCGCGTGGGCCGGGGAACTCGGCCGTGCCGGTCTTGCCCGCCACGTTGATGGTCTTGAGGCCGGCGCGGTGGGCCGTGCCCCACGCCACCGCAGCCCGCATCCCTTCCTGTACCGTCCGCAGCGCGTCAGGATCTATGTCCAGTTTGCGGATGACCTTGGGCGCGAACGGCTTCACCACCTTGCCGTTGGCGTCCACCACCTCGCGGATGACCTGCGGCTGGTACACCGTCCCGCCGTTGGCGATGGTTGCGGCCACGTTGGCCATCTGAAGCGGCGTCGCCAGCACAAATCCCTGGCCGATGGACATGTTGTAGGTGTCGCCCAGCACCCACGACTCGGAGTAGTTCAGCCGCTTCCAGTCGGGCGTCGGCACCAGCCCCGCCGACTCGCCCGGCAG
Organism: Chloroflexota bacterium; assembly: GCA_014874485.1. Classification (GTDB taxonomy): domain Bacteria; phylum Chloroflexota; class Anaerolineae; order DTLA01; family DTLA01; genus DTLA01. The sequence continues at coordinate 60,762 of JADBJK010000025.1, read as the reverse complement.
GTCAATGCCGGTCTTCGCGCCCAGGCCGAACAGTCGGGCCCACTCGGCCAGTTTCTCCACGCCCAGCCCGGCGCGGTCTATGTAGCCCCCGCCCGCGTTGTAGAAGAAGATGTCGCACGAATAGGCCAGCCCGCCGATGACGTTCAGGTCGCCATGGCCCCACTTCCACCAACAAACAAACCGCTGGGCCAGGGCGGGGTCATCGGGGAAGTACTTGTTGGGCACCCACATCTCGCCCTCGCATCGGAACTGGGTGCGGGGCGTGATGACCTTCTCCTGCAGCGCGCCCGCCGCCGTGATGACCTTGAACGTGGAGCCGGGCGGCTGCGCAGCGGAGATGGCGTGATTCACCAGCGGACGGTTCGGATCGTCCAGCAGCGACTGGTAGGTCTTCGTGTCAATCCCGCGGGCGAACAGGTTGTTGTCGTAGTTGGGCAGGCTCACCATGGCGAGCACCTCGCCCGTCTGCGCGTTCAGCACCACCACCGCGCCCTGCTGGATGCCCCAGTCGGCCAGGGTGCGACGCAGCGCGTCCTCGGTGAACTTCTGCAAGTCGGCATCCAGTGACAGCACCACCTTGTCGCCGGGGATTGCAGGCTGGCCCTCGCTCACCGTGCGCAATTCGCGCCCCGCGATGTCCACCTCAATGTGCTTGCGGCCGGGTTCGCCGTGCAGATACTCCTCGGCCACGGCCTCCACACCCGTCAGCCCGATTTGGTCTGCGAAGATGTTGTACCCTTTCGCCTCGTAGGATGCGGCTTCTTCGGCGGGGATGCTCCCCGTATAGCCGACGATGTGGGCCGTCGTCGCGCCCGTCGGATATTCGCGCACGGGGTCGGCCACCACCTGCACGCCGGGCAGGTCCAGGTGCTGCTCCTCAATCACGAAGGCCGTGTCCCGGTCCACGTTGCGCTTGATGTAGATGGGCTGGAACGGGTTGTAGATGCCCTCGCGGAGCATATCGGCGATGTTGGTGGGCTTGATGGGGCGCGACAGACGGTCGGGGAGCACGCGCCTGCCCTCTTCCGGAAAAGGCGGGATGCCCAGCAGTTCGCCCAGGCGGATGTAAACGCGGCGGCGCTCCGCTTCGTCATCGGGCAAGTCGGCCGGCGTGATGGCCACCGCATACGAGGCGGTGTTGCGCGCCAGGACCACGCCCCACCGGTCGCTGATGATGCCCCGCAGCGGCGGGATGGAGACCAGACGGAAGCGGTTGCGCTCGGCCAGGGCGGTGTACTCCTGCCCGCTCACGATCTGCAGGTGCCACAGGCGCAACGTCAGGACCAGAAAGACGAGCACGACAAGCGCCCGGAACAAGATCAGTTTCCCGCGGTCGTTGATTTCGGTCATCGCGCCTAGAGCTCCACGCTCCTGTCCTCAATCCGGTGGCTCACCCAGGCGAGCACCGGGAAAACCACCAGGATGCCGACGATGTTGTAGGCCATCTCGGGCAGCACGGCCGTCGTCATCAGCGCGCCAATGGGCACAGGCCAGTTCAGCAGTTTCATCGCGCCCATCGCGGCCAGGTTCGCCAGCAGCGTGTTGACGGCGATGGCGAGCACCGGCATCAGGAAGTGGGTGCGGAAAACCTGGCGCTCGCCCACGCCGGCGATGAAGCCCGCCAGCACCAGCCCGCCGGAGAACATGCCCAGCGGGACGCCGGAAAACAGGTCTAGCGCCAGGCCTGCGCCCAGCCCCCACCAGATGCCCTCGCCGGACCCGCGCAGAAGCCCCCACGCGGTTACGACGAGGAGGGGCAGGTTGGGGCGCACGCCCAGGATGGCGAGGTGCGGGGCAATGGCCGCCTGCGCCGCTGCCACGCCCACCAGGATTGCCGCCACCGCATAGGGATTCATCGGTAACCTCGCGCCGTCATCGGTGCAATATTACCGCGACGGGGCCGTTTGGGCAAACCCCCCGCCGCCCATTTGACGCAGCCATCGCCCGCCTATATACTGTCGCCGAGTGGGGATGCGGCAACCGTCGCTTGCGGGCAAAGGCCCGCAATCTTCGTTTCAGGTGTTGCCATGCGCGTAATTACGGGAACGGCCAAAGGCAGGAGACTGGCGTCCGTGCCAGGGCAAAGTACCCGCCCCATCACCGACCGCGTCAAGGAAGCCCTGTTCAACATCCTGGCGCAGGATGTGGTGGACGCGCGGGTGCTGGACCTGTTCGCGGGCACCGGCAGCGTGGGTATTGAGGCGCTCAGCCGCGGCGCGCGTGAGGTCTGGTTCGTGGACCGCGAATGGCAGGCCATCCAGACCATCAAGGCGAACTTACGGACCACCGGCTTGGCCGAAAGCGCCAGGGTCGTGCGGCAGGACGCCTTCAAACTCCTGCGGCAGGTGTCGGGCCGCGAGGCTTTTGACATCGTGTACGTGGCCCCGCCGCAGTATCAGGGGCTGTGGGCCAAGGCGCTGGCCGCGCTGGACGAGGCCGATGTGCTCGCTCCGGGCGCGCTTGTCATCGCCCAGATTCACCCCAAGGAGTACGCCGAACTCCCGCTCAAGCGCCTGCGCCTCACCGACCGCCGCCGCTACGGGAGCACCGAACTCTGCTTCTACCGCGCCGCGGAGACCCAGGAAGGAGTTTGACGCCATGCAACCCGACGCTATGCCCCGCTTCATCACCGTCTTCGGCGGCTCGCAAGTGGCGCCCGACAGCCCGTTGTACCGCCAGGCCCGCGAATTGGGCCGCCGCCTGGCCGAAGCCGGGTTCGGCGTCATCAGTGGCGGGTACGGCGGCGCGATGGAAGCCGTTAGCCGCGGGGCGCGCGAAGCCGGCGGCGAAGCCATCGGCATCACCCTGGCCACGTTTGACCGCGCGGCGCTGCGCCCCAATACGTACCTGACCGCCGAGCACAAGGCCCCGAACTACCTGGATCGCCTCGCGGAACTTACCCGCCGGGCCAGCGGCTTCATCGCACTCAGGGGCGGCATCGGCACCCTGTCGGAAGTCTCCATCACGCTCAGCCTGCTGCAAATCGGCGAACTGCCGCCCAGGCCCGTCGTCCTGCTGGGCGAGTGCTGGTCGGCGTACCTGGACACCATCCGGCGCGAGTTCATGCTTCGGCCCGAAGACCTTGCGCCGGTGTACGTGGCCGCCGACGCTGCTCAGGCGGTGGCCTGGCTGCGCCGAGTTCTCGTGTGAGGAATCCCATGCGCCTGCTCGGATTGTTGGGCTGGATTTCGTACAACTTCACGCGCCACCGCATCGCGGCGATCCCGCTGACGTGGTGGCTGCTGGCCTTCGCCGTCGCGTGGCCCGTGCTGCTCGCCGTGGGGACGGTGCCCGCCACCGGATGGAGCATCGCCGTGGCCGTTGTGGCGGCGCTGGTCCTGGTCGCCATCGCCGTGGGTGCGCGCAACGGGTACGTGGTGTTTCGGCCCGCAGCCGCGCACCCGAACGCCATCGGCCGCCCGCTCCGCCCAGAGGAAAAGGTGCCCGCCCGCGCCACCGGGCTTTTTGAGGTCAGCGGCATGACCCACTACCTGGCCGACGCCCGCGCCTGGTTTGAGACCGTGGAGACCCGCGAGCACATCGTCATCGTGTGGAACCCCCTGTCGCGGTTCCTGCTCTTCGCGAAGACGCCCAAGCGCCTGGCCGGGATGTGGTACGCCTTCTTCCAGCCGTCGCACATCCGCGCCCTGCAGACGGGCCGCATGTGCTTCGGCAGCCGCGTGCGCCCGGCGCTGCGCATCGCCTACCAGTCCGAGGACGCCAAAGCCCGCGCGCAACTCTACCTGGCCTTTGACAGCGAGGAGGACCTCGCAACCGTGCTGGACGACCTGCGCCAGGACGCGCCGCTGTAGCCACTCACGTGCGTGCCCAAGATGCGCAACTGGGCCGAATGGGGTACAATAGGGATGAAAACGAGACGGCCGGGCATGCCGCGTCCATTCGCCCCACCCAGGCCGCGGGAGGAGATTCAGGATGATGAGAAAGCGTTTGCAGGAGTTGCTGAACAGGCTGCAAGCCTGGGACGAAAGTCCCCTAACCGACAAGGAGATTTCGCTGCTCAACAGCATGACCTTTGACGAGCAGCGGGCGTTCCGCGAAGTGTGGCCCCACGTGCCCCTTCACGGCCGCCGCCAGTTGCTCCAGCACCTGGTGGACGAGGCCGAGGCCGACGTGCGGCTGGACTTCAGCGGCGTCTTCCTGGCGGCGTTGCAGGACCCCGACGAACGGGTGCGGCTCCTGGCCCTGGATGGGTTGTGGGAGTACCAAGCAGAGCCTTTTGCGGAGACGTTGGTCCAGACCATGAACTCGGACCCGTCTGTTGCGGTCCGCGCGCAGGCCGCCATGAGCCTGGGCAAGTTCACCATGGCGAGCGAAATGGACGAGATAGAGCCGGAGACGGCAGAAATGGTGCGCAGTGCGCTCTTCGCCGTGTGGAACTCGCCCGATGAGGATGTGGAGGTGCGTCGCCGTGCCCTGGAAGCGGTCTCCTGCGTAACCCACGAGGCAATCCCCGGCATGATTGAGACCGCGTACCGCGACAAAGACGAGCGCATGAACGTCAGCGCGGTCTTTGCCATGGGGCAGACGCTGGACGAGGCGTGGGCACCCTACGTGCTGAAGGAACTCAAGAGCCCGCGCCCGGAGATGCGCTACGAAGCCGCGCGAGCCGCCGGGGAACTCCAACTCACCGACGCCTTGCCCACGCTCCTGGACATGGTCAACGACCCCGACACCGACGTGCGCATCGCTGCCATTGAGGCCCTCGGCCTCATCGGTGGCGACCGCGCCCTGCAGGCCCTCATGGAACTGGCGCGGAATGAGAACGACGCCATACGCGAGGCCGCGTTGGACGCCCTGGACGTCATAGACTTCAACCAGGACCCGCTCAGCCCCGGCCGCTTGTCATGGCTGCTCGAGCAGGAGGCCAGCACGATGGCGAGCATGGGCTGGGACGAGGACTTGGATGAGGAAGAAGGCCCCGACGACGAAGAACTCGGCGACGAAGATGACGAGGACGCGTGGGCACGCGACGCCGACCGCGACCGCTGGAACTAATCCCACGGAGGCTGTATGAACCTGAAACTCCGCCGCTTGGTGCGCACGGCTTCGTCGGAACAGTACGCCCTGTTTGACCTGGACCGACTGGACGAGAACGGCGACCCGGCCAGCGTGGGCAAGGTTGACCTGCACTTCGTCCAGGAGGGCGTGTACGGCACGTTCCTCATCTGGGAGGAGGCGGCCAAGCGCATCGCCCGCAAGGACCTGAAGTCGCTGGCGACCGCCACCCTGCTGGAACTGTGCGAGCCGATGGGCCTGCCCGCCGAGTACGCCGTGGAACTGTTCTGCCCGAGCCTGGACCACTACGAACTCCTCACCAATGCATCGGATGAGGCGGCTGGAGGCGAGGCGTAGCCCATGACCCGCAGACGGCCTTGCGAGACCCTGGTCTTTGACCTGGAGACGAAGTACCTGTCCGACGACGTGGGGGGCTGGGACCATATCCCCCACATGGGGATGTCCGTCGCCGTTACCTACTGCGTGGAGCGCGACGAGTTCACCGCCTACACCGAGCGCGAAGTGCAGGGCCTCATCGCTGCCCTCAACGCGGCCCGCCTGGTCATCGGCTACAACATCCTGCGCTTTGACTACGCGGTGCTGCGCGGCTACTCGTTCCTGCCCGTCCGCGAGGGCCAGCCGACCTTGGACTTGATGATTCCCCTGTACAAGGCCCTGGGTTTCCGGCCCAAGTTGGAAGACCTGGCAGCGGCCACCCTGGGCATCGGCAAGTTGGGCGATGGGTTGGACGCCGTCCGGTGGTTCCGCGAGGGCAACCTGGACAAACTCATAGAGTACTGCAAGCAGGACGTGCAGGTAACCTATGACCTGTACAAGTTCGGAAAGGAGCACGGTTATGTGCTCCTGCGCGACCGCTACAGGGGCACCAGGGACGTGCCCGTGAATTGGTAACATGGCCGAACCCGCATATCTTTCCCTGCTGCGCTCCGGCGAACTCAAGGAGCGCGTCGCCGAGGCGTACCGCCGCCTGGAGCGGTGCGACATCTGCCCCAGGCGCTGCGGGGTGAACCGCCGCGCGGGCGAACTGGGCATCTGCCGCACAGGCGAGCAGGCCGTCATTTCCAGTTTCGGCCCGCACTTCGGCGAGGAAGCGCCGCTGGTGGGCATCGGCGGCTCGGGCACCGTCTTCTTCACCCACTGCAACTTGCGCTGCCAGTTCTGCCAGAACTACGAGATCAGCCAGTTGGGCGAGGGGCGCCCTGTCCGCACCGATCACCTCGCGGGGATATTTCTGCGCCTGCAGGAGATGGGCTGCCACAACGTGAATCTGGTGTCGCCGACCCACGTGGTGCCGCAGATTCTGGCGGCACTGGAAGTCGCCGCCGAGCGTGGCCTGCGCCTGCCCCTGGTGTACAACACCGGCGGCTACGACACGCTGGAGACACTGGCGCTGCTGGACGGCGTCGTGGACATCTACATGCCCGACATGAAGTACGCCGACGCGGACATCGCCGAGCGGTACTCCAAAGTCCCGAACTACCCGGCCGTAAACCAGGCGGCCGTGAAGGAGATGCACCGTCAGGTGGGCGACCTGGTCATGGACGAGCGGGGCATCGCCGTGCGCGGGCTTCTGGTGCGCCATCTGGTGCTGCCCGAGGGCCTCGCCGGCACGGCGGAAATCGCCCGCTTCCTGGCCGAGTCGGTCTCGCGCGACACGTACATCAACGTCATGGATCAGTACCGCCCGTGCTACAAGGCCGACTCGCTCCCGCCGCTGAACCGCCGCATCACGCCCGACGAGTACCGCGCCGCCGTGAAGATGGTGCGGGATGCCGGCCTGCACCGCCTGGACGACCGCACGCAGCGGTGGGTGTGGCTCATCCGGTAGGGATCCGGTTCGGAAGTTCATGGGTGCGACGCACTTTCGGAGATGCATCGCACCGCCGCAAACCCACGTTCTCCGGAAGGAGGCAACCGATGGAAACACGACCGTTCGGCAAGACCGGCGCGCATCTGCCCATCCTCAGCCTGGGCTGCCAGCGCCTGGTGGACGAGGAGGGCTGCAACGAGGAGCAGGCCGTCGCCATCCTCAACACCGCCATTGACCGAGGCATCCGCTACTTTGACACCGCGTGGATTTACTCCAAGGGCCAGAGCGAGCAGCGCGTGGGCCTGGTGGCCAAGCACCGCCGCCAGGAGATGTGGATCGCTACCAAGACGTGGGACGTAACGCGGGACGGCGCGCGCCGCCAACTGGGGCAGAGCCTGACCCGCCTTCAGACCGACTACGTGGACGAGTGGCGGTTGCACAACGTGTACGATTTCGCCCGCCTGGACGCCATGACGGGCAAGGGCGGCGCACTGGAGGCGGCCATCCGCGCCCGCGACGAGGGGCTGGTACGGTTCATCAGCATCTCGGGCCACACCGACCCCCAGGTGCAAATTGAGGCGCTGCGCCGCTTCCCGTTTGACACCGCGCTGGTGGCCGTGTCGGTGCTGGACCACTTCGTCTACTCCTTCGCCGAGGAGTTCCTGCCCTTCGCCCAGAGCCGAGGCGTGGGCGTCGTGGGCATGAAGATATTCGGCTACAAGGCGCTGGCCCACGTGGCCGACAGGGCCTTGCGCTACGCCCTGGCCTTGCCGCTCACCACCGTCATCGTGGGGTGCTCCACCATGGCGGAGTTGGAGGCGGATTTGGCGGTGGCCGAGCACTTCACGCCCATGACAGGGCCGGAGCGGCTGGCCTTCTTCCGCGAGGTCCTGCCACTGGTGCGCCCCGAGAACATGCCCTGGAAGGCCACCGACTGGGGCAACCCCACCGAGTGGAAGCCGCGCAAGGAGCCATGGGGGTTCACACCGCCGTAAGGACGCCCACACCCGCCCGCGACTCTTGCGCCGAGGCCGCCCCCGTGCTACACTTTCTCTACCATCTGTATCACGGGGAGCGCGATACATGCCACACCTGCACATCGGCATCGTCGGCGCGGGGCCTGCGGGCATCATGGCTGCGCTGGAAGCGGCACGCCGCGGCGCGCGCGTTACCCTGTTTGACACCAACGCCGTCGTCGGGCGCAAAATCCTCGTAACCGGCAACGGGCGGTGCAACATCACCAACGTCCACGCCGCGCCCGAGAAGTACGCCTGCGCCGACCCCGAATTCCTGCGCGTGGCCTTCGCCCGATGCGGCCACCAAGGAACCGTCGCCCGCCTGCGCGACCTGGGCATCCTCATCTACTCCACGCCCGACGGGTGGTGCTATCCCCTGTCCGAGTCGGCGGCCAACGTCGCCGAAATCCTGGCGGCGGCCCTGGAACTGGCGGGCGTGGAGGTGCGGCTCCAGACCAAGATCGCGGACATCCGCCCCGAAAGGCGCGGCATCACCCTCGCCATCGGCGGCGGCCCCCACACCCAGACGTTTGACCGCGTCATCGTCGCGTGCGGCGGCAAGGCCTACCCGGCGCTGGGGTCCAGGGGCGACCTGTTCCCCATCCTGGAGTCGCTGGGCCACCGCATCGTCCCCATCCGCCCGGCCCTCGCGCCCCTCACTGCGGACATCCGGCGGTTTCACAAACTCCAGGGCGTTCGGCTGGATGTGGGGCTGACCCTGTACGAGGGCGACCGGGTGCTGGGGCGCACCATCGGCAACATGATGTTCACCGAGTACGGATTCAGCGGCCCGGCGGCCATGGATTTGGCCCACCTGGTCAGCGCGCGCCCGGGGACGTACCTCACGCTGGAGATCAACCTGCTGCCCAATGTGAAGGTGGCGCTGGAAGAACTCATAGCCCGGAAGCGGCACGAGCCGTTCCCCGTCCGCGTGGCCCTGGGCGCGGTCCTGCCGCCGAAAATCCCGCCGCTCGTCATGTCCGTCGCCGGCATGCGCCCCGACGCGCGACTTTGCGATGCATCGGAAGCCGAACTCGCGCGCCTGATGGAGACGCTGACAAGCCTCAAGGCCACCGTTACCGGCACGCGCGGCTTCCAGTTCGCCCAGGTGTCCACGGGCGGCGTTCCGGTAGGCGAGGTGGATCCGGCCACGATGGCCTCGCGCATCGTTCCGGGGCTACATTTCGCCGGCGAGGTGCTGGATGTGGTCGGGCCGTGCGGCGGGTACAACCTGCAGTGGGCGTGGACCAGCGGCGCCATCGCCGGCGCGGGCGCAGCCGAGGGAGAGTGAACCGCCCACGCAGGGCCGCCCCGCAAAACCTCATCGGCGCGAAGTTGCGGTTCCAGAGTCCGTTGGAGACGGCCAGAAATGGGGTTTCAGTTGCGACGCACCTCAGAGGTGCGTCGCAACTGAAAGGCCGGTGTGTGTGGTTCACCACAGGAGACAAAACCTCGTCGGCGCGAAGGCAAATTTGACAAGATTTCAAATGTGTGTTATAAACCGTCCGTAGGTTGAGTAAGTGTACGGAACGACTAGCAAGGCTGACCGCTGGAGCGTTACACTTGGCTCCGGCGGTTGTTTTTTGCGGCGCTTCTGTCTCGTACCTCCTATAATTCTTCACAAGGAGTTCACCAATGAGTGAGCGAGAAAAAGGAACGGTAAAGTGGTTCAATGGGTCCAAGGGCTACGGGTTCATCACCCGCGAGAAGGGCGGCGACGTGTTCGTCCACTTCTCGGCGATTCAGTCGCAGGGCTTCCGGACTCTGGAAGAGAACCAGAGGGTTGAGTTCACCGTTGAACAAGGCCCCAAGGGTCCTCAGGCCACCAACGTCGTTCCCCTGTAGAACGCGCCGCGCGTTTCTGCAAAGCAAAGCCGCGTCCGGGAAACCGGGCGCGGCTTTTTGCTTGCCTGCTGCCTGCTCAATCCTCGTACACGCGCCAGTACTGCTTCTCCGGCTCCCAGCGGTCAAAGAACTCCTGGCTGGGCCGGAACAGCAGCGCCTGGCACTCGGCCGTAACCGTCCCGTCCTCCAGGCGCAGTTCGCTGGCCGCCTGCGCGCGCAATTCCGTCTGGCGGATGACCCAGCCCACCGCCGTGAGCGGAACGCCCGTCGGCGTGGGCTTGCGGTAGCGCACCTCCAGTTTCACCGTTACCATCAGGTTGTCGGCGTTGCCGTCCAGCAGCACGGCGCGGCCTGCCGTCTCGTCCAGGATGGCCGCCACGATGCCGCCGTGCACCACGCCCGGGTAGCCGTTGAAGTGCTCGGGCACGACCACCCGCGCCCGAATCTGCTTGGCCTCTCGGTCGTTGACCCACGTGATCTTCAACCCCACGGGGTTCTGCCTCCCGCACAAGAAGCATGTCCGCGAACTCGGTTGCCGTTCTTCCATGTTGCGACTCCTTTGGGCAATGGGATTGAATTCGCCGCAATGGTATCACAGGTTGTCGGCGGGGGCAAAGGGCGGTGAGCGGGCAGCCGTCAGCAGTCAGCAGTCAGCAGTCAGCGGTCAGCCGTCAGCGGGCAGTCATGGGCCCTTAGCCATTGGCCTCTGGCTGTTGGCCTTCACAGTCATCGTGAGCGAGGCGAAGCATCTAGGCGGCGAAATCTATTGTGGGAAGACTCGGTAGATCGTACACGCACTGTTCAGTCCAGTCTATCATGCTGAGCGAAGCGTAGCATCGCGGGGGGTAACCATACGAATTCGCGCACATTTGCGCGAACTCCCACAGAGAATTACAATCACCAAAAGAATAGTAGGAAGCACAGGTACGGATGCCGGTGAAAGGGGCGCCCTAGCACGGAGGTCAGCAGTGGTCCCGCAGACTATGCGACTATTTGACGATACGCAGCGCCATTACGTCGGGCATGCCTACCACTCCGAACCCATGTTTTCCTTCTTGAATCGATCCGCCCACCCTGAGGCAGGCGAACTCCGCAGACTCCTGGAACAGTGGTTTGAGCAGTACCCAGAGAGCGGGAAGCAGGACCTCAGGCAGCGGTTCCGTTCTGATGACGACGAGCACCATCTAGGCGCCTTCTTTGAACTCTACTGTCACACGCTATTGACTTGCCAGGGTTTTACCGTAGAGTTGCATCCTCGCACCACGCAAGGAAATGCAGCGCACCCGGATTTCCTCGTCAGACAGGCAGGGACTCGCCAATTTTACCTAGAATGTACAGTGCTTGGGGACAGTGCAGAAGACAGAGCTGGTCAGGCCAGGCTGGATCAGCTCTATGACGCGCTCTCTGATTTTGACTCCCATGATTTCCTCATCGGAATTGAGCTCAAAACATTCCCAGAGCGTTCGCTACCCGCTGCTCCATTGCGTCAGTTTCTTGAGCAGAAACTACAGGATCTAGATGTTGACGAGTTAGCCCAGACGCTGCAATCCCAGGGGCTTGAAGCTCTGCCTCACTGGCAATATAGTGACGGACCGTGGCAGATAGAAATATTCCCGCTGCCCAAACCCCAGGATGTCCGCGGCCGGGTTGGAATTCCGCCCGTTAGCCTAACGCAATACGGCGTGAGGCTATTTGATTGGCATGAGCGGCTTCGCAGGAAGATTTCCGCCAAAGCACCACCTCACGGACGTTCAGATCTCCCTTACCTCATCGCCGTCGACGCAGTGGGCGAAATGGGCATGATGGCAGACGAGGACGACATTGACACTGCTCTTTTCGGGAGACACCAGTACAGATGTCTCTTGCGGAGCGGCGAAGTAGTCGGAGGGTACTGGACGAGAGCTCGCGATGGCCTCTGGTTCGGACCCAAGGGGCCACGATACAAAGGGATAAGCGGTGTGCTGGCCGTGTTGGGGCTAGTGCCATGGACGGTCAATCTCAAGACACCCGTATTATGGCACAACCCATGGGCTAGCAAAGCCCTGGACCATAGATACTGGCAAGGTCCCCAGAAAGCCCTCGACTTGAAGGGACGTTGCATGCGGACGATAGACGGACGTCACGCGGAAGACATACTCGGCCTCGTGACTTTCTGACGAGGTTGAACGCCAGCAGTCGTGTCCTATTCTCAACTAGCCGGCACAGGCAGGCACAATCCCCGCAACGCCCCATTGTACACGCGCCGCACTCTCGCGTATAATACGCACCTGGAACACGGCATCGCGACTATCCATCTGCAAGGAGGTCTCTCAATGGAGATAGAAGTCAAGCAACTCAAGCGGGCCAGCCTGGTGAAGGTCTCCGGCCGCGTGGACAGCAGCAACGCCCCCGACCTGGAGAAGGCCCTCAAGGAACTCATGGAGCAAGGGCAGTTCCGCATCGTGGTGGACATGTCGGGCCTGAACTTCATCAGCAGCGCCGGCCTGCGCGTCCTCATCTCGGCGGCCAAGACATGCCGTCGCTGGAACCGCGGCGACGTGTATCTGGCGGCCCTCCCCCAGCACATCATGGAGACGTTTGAACTGGCGGGCCTGACCCGCGTGTTCAAGATTTTCCCCGACACGGTAGAGGCCGTCGGGAATCTGTAGCGGCGGGAGCGGCGCACGCCGGGGCCCCAATGGTGCGCGGAGACCGTCAGGCTTGGCGTCGGCACCCCGTGCGGCCTGCTGGGGGTTTCCCGCCGCGGAAAACATGCGATGGAAGAGACGTCTCTGTACGAACTGACGGTGCCGGCGCGGTTTGAGAACCTGGCCCTCATCGGCGACTTCATCTCGGGCGTGGCGCGGCGAGCCGGGTTTGACGAGAAAGGCGTGTTCAACCTGCAACTGGCCTGCGACGAGGCGTGCACCAACGTCATTGAACATGCCTACGGCGGCGGCCCAGGCCAGATTCGCATCGCCGTAACGGTGTATCCCGACCGCATCCAAATCCAGGTTCATGACACGGGCCGACCCTTTGACCCCACAACCGTGCGCATGCCCGACCTGGAGGCCCCGCTGGAGCGGCGCGAGACGGGCGGCCTGGGCCTCCACTTCATGCGCTCCATCATGGACGAGGTGCGGTTTGAGTTCGGCGAGGGCGGCAATCGCCTCACGATGGTCAAGAGGAGAACCCCGTGAACGCGCGCCGCTCCGACTGGGCCGAGGATGTCTGGGTCGTGGAAGCCCGCGGGCGGCTGGATGCGGGCCTCGCGCCCGAGTTGGAAGCGCAACTGAACGCCCTGCTGGCCGCGGGGCACGCCCACATCGTCGTGGACTTCGCGCGGGTGAGTTACATCAGCAGCAGCGGGCTGAAGGTGCTCCTGGTGGCCATGCGCGCCGCGCGGAAACAGGGCGGCGACATTCGCCTGTGCGCCATGAGCGAGCGGGTCAGGGACGTGTTCACACTGTCGGGCTTCCACAAGATTTTCGCGATTCATCTGACGGAGCGGGAAGCGGCGGCTGCGTTCCTGGGCGGCGAGGTGGGTTAGGGTGAAGGCAGCATTCCCGCGTGCGCGTGCGATCTTCCAACTCGCCGTGGCCACCTGTGGCGTGGCCGCGCTGGCTTACGCCGCCAGCACGGGGACCTGGCGTCCTCAGGTCGGCTCTCTGCTGATCTTCGTCGCCCTCTCGGCCATCCTCCAGCGGTCGGGGTTCCACACCACCAAGAAGGTAACCCACTGCCTGGTGGGCATGGTGGACGTGGCGGCGGTGCTCATCTTCGGCCCGCTGGGGGGCGCGGTCGTGTCGTTCCTCGGCGGGTTCGTGTACCTGGCGCTTCACGCCCTGCGCGGCAAGGACCACAGCCCAGAGTCGCTCCTGCTGACCCCGCTGTTTGACGGCAGCCTGAAGGCGCTGATGGCGCTGGGCGGGGGCGCGCTCTACCTGCGAATGGGCGGGGCCATCCCCCTGTTGCGCCCGTCGTGGCACGACGCGCCCGCCCTGGCGGCGCTGTTCGTCGCGTGGTTCGCGCTGGACCACATCGCCTGGGGCACGGTGATGACGCTGTCGGGCGGGAAGTCGGGCCTGCGCACCTTTGTCCGCGACTCGCTGCCCGTGTCGGTGCTGGTGGAACTCCTGCCGCTGCCCATGTCCCTTCCCATCGCCGCCCTGTATGCCCGCGGCGAGATGGGGCTGTTCGCCGTGGTAACCGCAGGCGTTGTGGCGGCCAGCGTAACCCTGCAGGCGTTCTCCGACGCGCGCCTGGCCCGCGAGCGGCGGCTGCGCGAACTGACCCTGCTGGACCGCATCGGCTGGGATTTCGCCCGCGCGTCCCTCAACGTGGACGAACTGTGCGAACTCATCTACCGCTACTGTTCCGAACTCGTTGATACGTCGCATACGTTCATGCTGGGCATCGCGGACCCGCAGACCCAGCGCATGCGGCATCCCATCCTGGTGCAGGACGGGCAGCGGCTGGCTCCCAACGAAATCCCCTACACGCCTGGCATCCGTTGGCTGCAGGAGCACCGCAAGCCCCTCCTGGTCCGCGACATGGAGCGCGAAAGCCTGCCCTTCACGCCGACGGTCATCGGCCAGGCGACCCGCTCCGTCATCCTCGTCCCGCTGGTGGCCGACAGGGACCTCATCGGCGTCCTGTCGGTCCAGCACGCCGATCCCAACGTGTACACCGAAGACGACCTGCGCATCCTGTCGGCGCTGGCGGCACAGGGCGCGCTCGCCATCCGCAAGGCGCAGGCCTACGAGGCCGAGCAGCGCCGCGCGCGCCAGTTGGCGGCCATCGCCCGCGTTACCCAGCAGGTGGGCGTGCTCCGCGATTTGGCGACGCTGTTCAACCTCGTCGTGGACGTCATCCGCGAAACCTTCGGGTACTACTACGTGGCCTTGTTCACCGTGGACCCGCGCACGGAGAAACTGGAGTTCCAAGCCGCCTCGTCGGCGTCGGGGCGCACGTGCTACTTCCAGGTGGAACTGGGCCAGGGCATCACCGGCTACGTGGCCGAGACCGGCCAGCCCGTCCTGGCCAACGACGTAACCCAGGAGCCGCGCTACCGCCCCGTGGACCTGTTGGAGGAGACCCGCGCCGAGTTGACCGTCCCGCTCCTGCTGGAAGGGCGCGTCCTCGGCGTGCTGGACGTGCAGAGCGACCGCCTCAACGCCTTCACCCAGGAGGACCTGGCGACCATGCAGACGGTGGCGACCCAGGTAGCCGTCGCCATCCACGAGGCCCGACTGTACGACCGCGAGCGGAAGCGCGCCCGCCAACTGGCCGCCGTCAGCGAGGTAGGGCGCAAGATCGTGTCCATCCTCAACCTGGACGCCTTGCTGGACGAAGTGGTGGACCTGGTGTCCAAGCAGTTCGCGTATCCGCATGTCCACGTGTTCACCGTGGACGCCGCACAGGGCGAGGTGGTGTACCGCGCCGGGACCGCTCCCGCCGACGCCGTCTCGTCTCAGTTGCGGTTCAGCCTGGAGGACGAGGGCATCGTTTCCTGGGTGGCGCGCACAGGGGAGCCGCTGGTGGTGAACGACGTGCAGGCGGACCCCCGCTACCGCGCCGTTCCCAGCATCGGCGAGATCCGCTCGGAACTGGCGCTGCCGCTGCGCTTCGGCAAGCAGATTCTGGGCGTGTTTGACCTGCAGAGCCAGGAACCCAACGCCTTTGACCCCGACGACCTGCCGGTGCTCCAGGCGCTGGCCGATCAGATCGCCGTGGCCGTGCGCAACGCCACCCTCTTCGCCGCGCAGCAGGAGGAGACGTGGGTCTCCACCGTGCTCTTGCAGGTGGCCGAGGCAATCGGCCAGCAGACTACGGTGGAGGAGGTCATCGGCGCGGTGGTGCGCGTGGTGCCGCTCCTGGTGGGCGTGAACCGCTGCACCATCTTCCTGCGGGACCGCGCCGGGGACGAGTACTGCACCGAGGAGGGGTACAGCACGGCGCGCGGGACAATGCCAGGGCTGAACGGCCTGTGCCTTCGCCCGTCTGAGGTGCCGCTGCTGGCCCGCATCGCCGCGTCCAGGACCGCCATAGTCGTGCCGGACGAGGAGTTGGAGACGTGGATTCCCGCCGACCTGGTGCGCGCCTATAGCGTCCGACACCTGGCGGCGTTTCCGCTGGTGGCTCGCGGCGAGGTTCGCGGCTGCATGGCAGTGGAATTCGCCGACGCCGCGTGGCCCCCCAACAACAAGACGCTCGCCATCGTGTCGGGCATCGCCAACCAGACGGCGACCGCCATAGAGAGCGCCCAACTCTACGACGCGCTCCAGGAGGAGGCCTATGTCTCCAATGCCCTGCTCCAGGTCGCCGAATCCATCAACGCTGCCGTGGACCTGGACGAGGCGCTGGGGGCCATCGTGCGCATCACGCCCATCCTGGCCGGCGTGGACCGATGCATGATCCTCCTGTGGGATGACCGCCGCCAGCAGTTCCTGCCCGCGCAGCAGTACGGCGTATCCCGGCAACTGGAGGCCGACTTCTCGCGCCTGGCCTTCGGGCCTGACGACTTCCCCCTCCTCGGCGAACTGACCAACCGCAAGGAGCCGCTCATCATCGCCAACGCAGCCGAAAGCGACCTCGTGCCCCACGAGTTGGCCCAGCGGTTCGGCATCCGCTCCCTTCTGGCGCTGCCGCTGCAGACCAAAGGCGACATCCTGGGGGCCATGCTGGTGGACTTCCAGGGGATGGAGCACCATTTCCCCGAGAACCGCATGGCCCTGCTCATGGGCATCGCCAGCCAGACGGCGATCGCCGTGGAGAACTATCGCCTGTACCGGGAAATGGCCGAGCGCCAGCGCTTGGAGCAAGAACTGGAGGTGGCGAGAAGCATCCAGAAGAGTTTTCTCCCCAGTTCGTGCCCGCTTCTACCCGGGTGGGAGGTGGCGGCCCTGTGGCGTTCGGCGCGGCGCGTGGGCGGCGACTTCTACGACATCATCCTGTTTGACGAGCGATACGTCGGCTTCGTGGTGGCCGATGTTTCAGACAAGGGCGTGCCCGCAGCCCTGTACATGGCGCTATCCAAGACCATCATCCGCGCCTCGGCGCTGGAAGTCCGCAGCCCCGCCCAAGCCCTGCGCAGGGCGAATGACCTGTTGGTGGCCGACTCGTCTTCGGGCATGTTCGTAACCGTGTTCTACGGCGTGCTGGACGTGCGCGACGGGGTGTTCACCTACGCCAACGCGGGGCACAACCCGCCGCTACTGGCCCGCGCGGACGGCCAGTCGCCCGAATTGCTGTCCGCCGACGGGATGATTCTGGGCGTAATGGAGAACGTGGCCCTGGAGGAGAAGCAGGTGCGCATGGCCCCAGGCGACGTCCTGCTCATGTACACCGACGGCCTGACCGACGCCATCAACGAGCACGAGGAGGAGTTCGGGACCGACCGCCTGGGGCGCTGCCTTGTGGAGGCGCGGGATCAGACCGCCGAAGCCCTGATTCAGTTCATTGATCGCGAGGTCGCCGCGCACGTGGGCGGCCAGCCCCAGTTTGACGACTACACGCTGGTGGCCCTGAAGCGCACGGCCTCGGACGCCGATTCGGGCCACACGCCGCCGCATTCGCAGTCATAGATAGAAGGAGAGCCGCATGGACAATTTGCCGCAGATCATCTCGGCCATCCTGGACGAACTGGAGAGCAAGAACGCCGTTCGGGATGCGACGCTGGCCCGTTCGCGGACGTTGATCCGCCACTGCGCCAACTCCATCCGCGCGGTGCACCGAGGCGAGTTCGCCGCCGCCGAAGAACTGCTCCAGGCCGCCCGCGACACTGCCGCGGAGATGGTGCGCGATCTGGCCGCCCACCCCGACATCTACTTCGCCGGCTACACCCAGGACGCGCTGAAGGAACTGGCCGAGGCGCACATCACCTACGCGATCATTGCCGACAAGCCGGTGCCCAGGCCGAAGGAGTTGGGGGTGGAGCCCGCCGCGTACCTCAACGGCATGGGCGAGGCCGCCGGTGAACTGCGCCGCTTCGTGCTGGACTGCATCCGGCGCGGCCAGGTGGGCCTGGGCGAGCGCGCGCTGGAGGCCATGGACATCATCTACAGTTACCTGGTAACCGTGGACTACCCCGACGCGGTAACGGGGGGCCTGCGCCGCACCACGGACATGGTGCGCGGCGTCCTGGAGCGCACCCGTGGCGATTTCACCACCGCCGTGCGCCAGGACCAACTGCAGGACGCCCTGCGCAACCTGGAGCGCAAACTGGGCCAGCCCGACGGGCCGGATATACGCATCGCGCCGGTGGAAACGAATGGGGAGGGCGACCGCACCCCCGACTAGCGAACCCGCGCGAAGGCCGCCTGCTGCCACTGGGCTGCCACTGCGAGCGAAGCGAAGCAATCTCGCACCCTGGAGATTGCTTCGGGGCTTCGCCCCTCGCAATGACACCCCATCTCTCATTGCGAGCGAAGCGAAGCAATCTCGCACCCTGGGGATTGCTTCGGGGCTTCGCCCCTCGCAATGACACCCCATCTGTCATTGCGAGCGAAGCGAAGCAATCTCGGTTGACGAGATTCTTCGCGGCTTCGCCGCTCAGAATGACAGGGACAGGGCGGGGATTGCTTCGGGGCTTCGCCCCTCGCAATGACACCCCATCTCTCATTGCGAGCGAAGCGAAGCAATCTCGCACCCTGGGGATTGCTTCGGGGCTTCGCCCCTCGCAATGACACCCCATCTGTCATTGCGAGCGAAGCGAAGCAATCTCGGTTGACGAGATTCTTCGCGGCTTCGCCGCTCAGAATGACAGGGACAGGGCGGGGATTGCTTCGGGGCTTCGCCCCTCGCAATGACAGGGGCAAGAACCCGTGTGGTGAAGCCCTACGGCAGCCAGGCCATCTGCCCGCCGATCCAGTCCGGGTTGGACATGCTCAGGTCCATAATCTTGCGCTGCTCGCTCCCGTCGGCCAGCATCACGTACAGCGTCCACACGCCATCGCGGTTGGAGACAAAGGCGATCTGCCGCCCGTCGGGGGACCAGGTCGGCATCGCGTCGTCGGCGGCATTGACGGTGCAGCGCCGCACGAACCCGCCCTCTATCCTCACGGTGTAGATTTCCCAGTTGCCGTCGTGGCTGGAGACATAGGCCACGTGGCTGCCGTCGGGCGACCACGCCAGGCCGATGTCGTTCTTGTCGGCGGTGAGGCGAATGCGCCCGCCGCGGCTCAGGTCCTCCACGAAGATGCCGCATTCGGCCTGGGTCTCGTCGCAGCCGGTGAGCGCCAGGTGGTTCGTGCTGGACCAGGCGGCGGACCACCCGTTGGCAAGGGGTTCGGGCTTGCCGGAGCCATCGGCGGGGGCGGTCAGGATTGCTGCCGTTGGCGAGTTGGCGTCGCGGACGAAGGCGACCTGCGACCCGTCGGGGGACCAGAAGGGCCGCGAATCCCGCGCCGATGTGGAAATGGCCCAGCGCTTGCCGCTCTGCAAATCCATGACGAAGATGCCGGGCGCGGCCTTGTCGGTAGAATGGTACGCCAGACGCTGCCCGTCAGGGCTGGTGGCGGGCTGGTTGGCGTTGCGGACGAGCACCTGGGCCTGGTCTGCCCCTGCGTCCAGTCTCATGATGTCATAGGTCTTGCGGGCGTCGTCGTAGCGGCCGAAGAGCAGCCTGCCGAACGGCAATTCCGACAGGATGGGCGGCTCGGCGGGCCGCGTGGGAACGGGCGTCAGCGCGGCTTCTGCCAGGCCCGCGCACCGCTGCGAAGCGTCGTTGAGCCGCGCGCGGATGGTGGGGTTGTCATCCATGGCCTTTGCGGCCTCATATGCTTCCTGGGCCTGGCACCACAGCCCCCAGCCCATGTAGGCATCGCCGTGCCCTACATAGGCTTCGTACAGGCGCTGGGCCACGTCGCGGAAGGTGGGGTCAACCGCGTACAGTTGGCGGAACGCTTCCACGCACCTACCCCAGTCGGCCCCAGCCGCGCCCGCGCCCGCGCTGTACAATGCCAGCAGTTCGCGCTTGCGGGCGATGTCGGCGGCGGACGGGCGGACGCGCAGGGCCTGGTCGTAGGCGCGGATGGCTTCCTCCAGCCGATTCTCCGCCTCCATGGCCTCGCCCTGCAACCGATAGCAGTCAAAGCGGTACTGCTGGATGTCCTTCGGCCGATACGCGGGGTCCAGCGTGGCGATGTGCTCAAAGGCGGCGGCGGCCCCGGTCCAGTCCCCCTGATTGTACAGGTCCACCGCCTGCGCGAACAGGCCATCCAGCGCGGCCTGGTACACCTCCGACGTGGGCGTGCCGACGGCGGCGCGAGTGCGTTGCACCTCCGCCAGTTGTGCGCGCGCCTCCGAGTAGTCGGGCGCGAGCCGCAGCGCCAGTTCAAACTCGGCGATGGCCAAATCGGTCTCGCCCGCCCGCATGTGGGCCAGACCGGCCTCGTAGTGGGCCTCCGCGTTTCGCCGGGCAAGGGTGGCCCTGTCCTGCAGGCCCTGGTACACGGCAAGGGCCGTAACCGCGCCCAGGATGACCAGCAGGCCCAGCACGATGAGGGCGATGCCCGCCCGCGAGCGGAACCAGTGCCTGGGCGGGTGCGCTTCATGCGTCGGTTGGGTGTTGGCGGATGCGTCGTCCATGTCCTCTGCCCGTCGGTTATGGATGGGTGGCTTCGGCCAACAGGATACCATCATCGGCGTACAGCCGCAAATGAAGAGGGCCACCCGCAGAAGGCAACCGCCACACGAGCGGCCGCCCTGGCCCAAGCGCGACCCGCTCGGACATCAGGGTTGCGCCTGCCGCCGTTACCTGCAGAACGGCGTGCCGCGCCACCGGGCCGTACGCCGCCACGGCTACGCCATCCCCGTCCCGTTCCAGGCGCACGACGGCCTCTGCGGTCGCCGCGGTAAACCCGCCCAGCCCCGCGACGGGAATCCACGTCTCGCTCCAACCCAGCGACTCGGCGGGCGCAAGCGGCACGTCGTCCTGCGGCCAGAACGTTCGGTTCGCCCCGGCCCACAGTTCCACATACGCCGAGCCGTCATCGGCGAACGTGCCGAAGTCGGGGAATTCGGTGCCGAAGCCGAACAGTTTGACCCCGCCCACGCCCGTCAGCACGCGGGCCATGCCCACGTCCGCCCGGCCATCGTAGGCCCCGGCGAACGCGGGCAGCGGGTCGGCGGCGAAGATCCCCAGCCAGTTGCGCCAGTTGGCGTACAGGCTCAGGTCGCGGCCCCCGGCCAGAGGCCACGGCATGATCTGCCCCTCGCCCGGGAGCGTGGCGTCGCCGGTGCTGTGCACGATGGCCTGCGCCGCCGGGAAGATGAGCCGCAGGTCGGGGCCGACCGTCGCGCCGCCCGGCGAAAGCATCGCGTTGGCCCAGAACTGCACGGGCAGGGCGCGGTCGCCCGCGTTGGTGAGGCGCGGGGAAATCGTGAAGCGGCCCTCGCCCGCCGCCAGCGTTACGGCGACCTCGGCTCGGAGCGCGCCTGCCTCGCGGCTCAGGACGACATCCACGCCGCTGGCTCGGCGGTGCACGGCCACATCCCACGGCGTGCCCCATTCGTACCCATGTTCGTTCACCGGAAACGCCCATTCCACGCCCCCTGCCGCCAGCCACCAGTTTTCGTCTCGCGGCAGCGGCCCCCAGTACGTGGGCTTCAGCACGCGGTTGTTATAGAACAGGGGCTGGCCCGTGGGCTTGTACACGCATTGATACAGCCGCCCGCCCAGTTCGGGCAGGAACGTCAGCCGCAGGTACGCGTTCTCTACGACGAGCGCGCGGTACGACTGGGGCGCAGGCGAGGGGCGCGAAGCCTCGTATGCGGCGCGGTTCAGCCGCTGCACCGTCCCGCCGTGGACGGGGTCGGTCTCCGCCGCCAGGTGCGCGGCGAACGGATAGGTGGCGATGGTGATCGTCTGCTCGTACACGCGCACCTCCGGCGGGGGGCTTGGCGTGGGGCTGGGCACATGGGTAGGCGTTGCGGGCGCGGCGGTATGCGTGGCCGTGGCGACCGGCGTCCTTGTGGGCGATGGCGCGACGGTGGGCTGCGACGTCGCGGCCGGCGGGGGCGTACGGCTGGGGCCGGTGCCCTGCGCTACCGTGTGCGTGGGCGCGACGGCAGGCGGGGTAGTCTTCGCACCCCAACAGCCCCCGCAGAGCAGTCCCAGGCTGGCGAGTCCGATGGCAACAATCCACGTCTTCACGGGGGCATTATACCCCGCGCCGGCCCGCCCGTCCACTGGTTTTGACAATGAGGCCGCCGCAACCCTATAATGGGACGCGGGCGAACCTTGTGTTTGCCGCTGCTCGTTACCCTTGCCAGGAAAGGCGATGTCCTTGAACGCCACAATCCGAATCCTGCTCGCTCTCGTCATCATCGGCAGCGCCGTCGCTGCCGGGCTGACGCTCCCCATCTGGGTTGCGCCCTCCTCTGCAGACGCGGGGGCCGCGTTGTTCCTGCACTACGACGTGGACTATTCCGCAGTGCCATCGTGGGTGCGCATCCGCGACCTCACGCTGAAGGTGCGCGTGGGCCGGGCCGAGAGTGTGGAGGTCATCGCGGGCGGGCGCGTCATCCCTTCGGAGTATGACCCCACCAGCGGATGGGTCATGTTCACCACCAACGCCACCCGCGTGGACATCCGCATCGTCGGCCTGGCTACCCCGGCCGACCAGATCGGTGAGGTGCAGAAGGCAGCCCTGCGCGGCGACAAGCGCTGGGCCTACAGCCTCACCTTTGACGACGGGCGGCTCTCCGTGTGGGAAAACGGCAAGCCCCTGCTGGATCGCCTGGGATACCGCGCGGGCGTAGCCATCATCGGCGAGTGGGTACTGCCGTCGGGCCTCTCGCTGGGCACGTGCGGGGATAGCATCACCTGGCGGGGGCACCCCAGCGACGATCCCCTCTGCGGCAACAACAACTGCGGCTACATGAACGCGAGCCAGGTGGCGGCGCTCTTGGCCTCCGGCTGGAGCCTGTACAATCACGGCTTCTTCCACAACAGCCCCGAATCCATGCCCGGGTGCGAGGTGGAGAACATCGCCAAGTGCACCGAGGCGCTGGCCTACGCCTTCGGTGGGTACCGCACGCTGGTGTACACGGCATATCAGAACAGCAACTACCTGCGCGATCTGGTGATTGCCAACTACGCCACGCTGGGCCTGCCCATCGTTCAGGCCGACGGGGGCGGCGCGACCGCAGTGGACAATATCACCTGGAACACCTTGCCGTACCTCCGGCCGCGCTTTGACATCGGCAGGCCGCGCGATTCCCGGCCCGACACGAGCGGCGCGATCTACTACATGGACGACGCACACCAGAAAGCCCTCAACAACCCCACGTTGCACTTCTGGCTGAGCCTGCACGGCCACAACGTGGAGCGCAACGACGTGGCCGGGTCGTCGCTGGACTACCTGCACTTCACCTACGGCCCTGGCGGCTCGGACGAGGTGTGGGTGGCCCCCGCCGACGAGGTCTTCCAGTACCTGGCCACGCGGGACTACGCCGTGGTAACCCGCGCGCAGCCGCGCACCGTCACGGTAACGGCACGCTCGCCGGTGATTCGCCAGGTGGCTCTGCGGCAGGGCTGGAACGGCTACGCCGGCGCCGTGGACACCTACATAGACTCCGGCCAGCCCAAGCGCAACTTCAACAACCTGGGCGATTGGGCTATCCTGCGCGTGAGGTCTCCGGACATCCGAGCGGCGCTCCTGCGGTTTGACGTCTCGTCTGTGCCGGCCAATGCCCGCATCTTGAGGGCCACGCTGGGCTTCTACGTCCGCACGCACTCCAACGAGGGGGAAATTGACGTGGCGGCCTACACCCTGCGCAGGGCGTGGAACCCGAACGAGGCCACCTGGGAGCGGGCATCGGCGGCGGCCGCGTGGGGCGCACCCGGGGCGAACAGCGTCAACGGCAGCGGCAGGGACAGGGATGCAACTCCCACCGATGCGCGCTCCCTCCGCCGCATCAGGTACATAGATGTTACAGGCGAGCAGTTCCTGATAGACGATGCCACGTGGTACTCGCTGGACATCACGGCGGCAGTGCGCGAATGGGTCGCCAACCCGGCCAGCAACTTCGGGGTTGTCCTGAAGGGGGCAGTTGGCTCCACAGAGGTGGAAATCGCCGCGTCCGAGTCGCGAGACGTGGGCCTGCGCCCGTGCTTGGTGATCACCTACGCGGAGCCGGAAGCGCCGCCCGCCGCGCTGGAGACGCCGACGCCGGAGCCTTCGCCCGCCGCGACGGCAACCGGCACGCCCACCGTAACGCCGACGTCCACGCCGACGCCCACGGCCACGCCCACCGCAACGCCCGAGCCGACGGCCAACCCAACCGGCACGCCAACGCCCACCACGACGCCCTCGGCCACCCCGAACCCACCCCACCGCCTTTACCTGCCCCTGATCGGGGCAAAGCACTCGTATCCTGTTCTTCGCTGAGGGGCATAGACGATGACATTGCTTGGCTATCTCGCCCTGGGTATCGTCGCGGGCGTCCTCGGCAGTTTGCTCGGGCTGGGGGGCGGCGTCCTCATTGTGCCCGGCCTCACGCTGCTGTTCGGCCTGCCCATCAAGACGGCCATCGCCACCAGCGTCGTGGCGGTGGTAACCAACTCGCTGGCGGGCAGCGTCGTGTACATCCGCAATGGCTTCACCCACATCAAACTGGCGATGATTCTGGAAATCACCACCACATTGGGCGCGCTGGCGGGCGGGCTCATCGCCGTGTGGGTCAGCGGGCGCTGGCTCTACGGCCTCTTCGCGCTGGTCGCCGTGTACATGGTGTACGCGATGCGCCGTCCCCCGGCCGCCGAGACTGCCGACGACCCCGACGGTACGCTGCCCGCGACGTTCACGGACCCCGCCACGGGGCGCGAGGTGCATTACGGCGTGCATCACCTGGGCACGGGCATGGCGGCGAGCACGGTCGCAGGCGTGCTGTCCTCGCTCCTCGGGGTCGGCGGCGGCATCATCAAAGTTCCCATCATGTCCCAGGTCATGGGCGTGCCCATCAAGGCCGCAACCGCCACCAGTACGTTCATGATCGGCATCACCACGGCGACGGCGGCCATGGTGTACTACGGGGGCGGCCTGGTCGTGCCCGCGCTGGCGATTCCCGTCGCGCTGGGCGCGGTCGTCGGCGCGCAGGTGGGTTCGCGGTTGGGCGCGAGGATTCGGAGCAAGGCCCTGCGGACGCTGTTCCAGGTATTCCTGCTGTTCATCGCCGCTCAGATGGCGTGGAGGGCGCTGGGGCTATGAGATTCGCGACGCCGTTGCACCGAATTGTGTACTCCGTACTCCTGGTGGGGCTATCGGTCAGCGTGGCGCTGATTCTGGCGGGGGGCATTGCGGCGCTGGCAACCACGGGGAGCCTGCCCGAGCGCACGCTGCTGTGGACGCAGGCGTTCCCGTCGGCGCTGGCGGGCGAGCCACAGGGCCTGGTCTCCGTCGGCCTGCTGAGCATCCTGCTGACGCCGCTGGCCGCCGTCGCGGCGACCATCCTCGTATCCGCATGGCGCAGGGATTGGACGGGGGTGCTGGCGGGCGTCGGCGTGGCGCTGGTCATGGTGGTGAGCCTGCTGCTGGGGGGAAAGTAGCCGCCCAACGCACCTCGCGGGCAAACGAAAAGGGCGACATCCCTGTCGCCCTTTTGCCTTCGCGAATGGTGCAATCTGGCCGTTAGTTGTAGTGCCGCCACGTGCCGTTGCTGTACAGCACGAAGATGCCCAGCCGGTTGCTCCACAGCATGTGCCCGCGTTCAAAGTTCTGCCACGACAAGGTCAGCCCGCGCTCCGGCTCCGTGGCCCACGACAGCCCAGAACGCACGGCCGGATTCTCGCGCCACACCTTGCCGAAGCCGCGCACCGGCTGGTAGTAGCCCCAGGGCGGCACGATGCTCGGGTCCGATTCGGGCTGCGGCGGGGCCCACGTGTCAGGGTAGGATTGCCACGTGCCGTTGTTGTACAGCACGTACACCCGCGGCCCCACCGACGTCCAGAACATGTACCCGCCGATGAAAATCTCCTCGGCGGCCGTGGTGCTGAACTCGTCGGCCAGCGGGCATCCCAAGCCACTGCGCACGGTGCTGTAGGTGTTCCAGATGCGCCCGAAGCCAAACTTGGGCGTGATGGCGCAGGACGGCGGCGTGATCGGCTCGGCCAGGACGAACTTCACGGCGTCAAACCCGATGCGCCGCGACAGGTAGGCTTCCTGCGTGTTGTCGGCCAGGTACACGTACTCGTCGCCCGTGGCGTTGAATGTAAAGGTTCCCAGCCGCACCCAGGCGTTGGAGTAGATGTACTGGTTCACCGGCACATCGTGGCGCATTCCCGCGTGGTAGACGCGGTAGCGGGCATTGCCGGTCGTGGCATTGCACGCAGGCACGTACACGTACACCGTGTACCGACCCGGCGTGGGCAGCGCGGGCGTCCACTTGGCCCAGTTAGAGACGGCATAGACGTTGTTCAGCGTCCAGTAGGAGTGATTGCCGTAGCCGCACCAACTGGTGCGCCAACCCGATGCCGGCCCGCCTTTGACGAAGCCTGGGCTCACATTGTCCACGACGACCTCCACGGGGCCTGGCGGCGGTGGCGTGGGGGGCGTGGGCGGGGGCGGAGTGGTCGGCTCCCAGCGTAGCCGCGCGACCGCCACGCCGATCTGCTCAAAGTACTCCACGCGGATGCGATGGTCGCCCGCGGCCAGGTACATCGTGGCCGAGTGGGTCGTCTCCGCCTGCGAGTACCACTTGTCAATGATCAGTTGCTCGTCCACCCAAACCCGCATGCCGTCGTCGTGGGTCGCGTAGAATGTGTAGTTGCCCGCCGCAGCGAAGTTCACGATGCTCGTCCAGCGGACGGAGAAGTAATCGGCGGGAATCGGCGACCCCGGCGAGTTGGTGCCCCAGTTGAAGTCCAGGATGGGATCATCGCGCACCAGTTGCGGCGCGCCGGTCAGATACATATTCGGATAGAACTCGCCGTGCCAGAAGGCAGGACTGTAGTCGGTTCGCACCCACGACAGGCGAATCTGGGCGAGGCCGGTGTGCTCGTAGTACTCCAGCCGCAGGGGGTGGTCGCCCGCGCTCATGACGCGCGTGAACGTGTACGTCGTGGGCGCCTGGTCAAACCACTTGTCCAGCACCAGGTCGCCGTTGAGCCACAGGCGCACGCCGTCGTCGGTCGTTACGGTGAACCGGTAGGTGCCGTCCTCAAAGCGCACAACACGGGTCCACCGCACCGAGAAATTGTCGGCGTTGACGCCCGCCGCCGGAGCCGACGTGCCCCAGTCAAAGTTGATGTCGGCATCGTCGCGCACCAGGGCGGGGCTTCCGCCGAACCAGGTGTTGTTGTAGTACTCGCCTCGCCAGGTAGGGTCGGCGGCCTGGGCCTGCCCTGCCGTCAAGTGCGCCAGCGGTGCCCACAACAGGACGGCCAGCATGAGGATGCTCGCCGCCTTGGAGCCCCAGCCAACCAGGGAACGTTTCCTCTTGCCGCGCATACTCGCACCTCCTAACGCGGTTCTTCCCGCAATCCGCATTCCAAACGAGACGTACCAACCGGGTCCGTCTGTGCCCTTTGCATGCAAGAAGCATGCCTGCAAATGGGAAACGTGTCAAGTCAGGGGTTTGTTCCCCACCCGATCGGGATTGGTTGGCCGTCCGCGCCTCCGTAATGACGGCGTACCGGCATTGCTCCCTCGCGCCGTCCCTTGCAACGACATGCCATCAAGAACGACCATTACGAAATGCCACACCTACGGCGCAATGGTTACGGTTACGGCGCACGGCTCTGGGAAGTTGCCCGTCTTGTCCACCACCACCAGGCGCAGCGAGTACTCGCCCGCCGGAAATGCCGCCGCGTTGAACGTCTCCAAAACGCCATCGGACACGGGCGCGTAGTGCAAGTCCCCCACCACAGACCACTGGGACGGGTTGCGCCCGACGCCGATTTCCACCTTGTAGTACCAGAAGTTGCCGATGGCAGCGGTGCCGGTTACCTGCACCACGCCCGACAGGCGCGCGCCCGGACGCGGCGATGTGAGGTTGACGCCCGGCGTGGGGCAGAGCGGCGGTGGGAGCGGCGTCGGCGTGGGCGTGAAGACGGGAGCGGTGGGAATGGACTGGCGCGTGGGCCGGACGCGGGTAACGGTCGCCGTCGGCGTGGGCGTGAGTTCCTCCGGGCTGTAGGTGGGCGTGGCGCGCAGGAATCGGGTGGCCGTGGGCGTCGGCTCGGGCGTGGGCGATGCTGTCGGCTCCCCCAGGTGCGTGGCCACGAACAGCGCCCCGCCGAGCAGCGCCATGATGACCATCACCGAGATGCCCCGGTACATGCGGTTGCGCGCGAACTCTTTCTCCAGCGAGAAGATGGACTGGCGGATTTCGGCCCTAGCCTTGAGTGCCGCCCGCAGGCCAAACAGGGCGATGATGCCGAACAGGATGTACAGCCAGATCGCGTAGGCTTTCAGCAGGGTCATGACGATGGCCATGGAATCTCCACTCTCAAAGACGCCGTACCTAAACCAAGAACGCTGTGCAGGCCCCTAAGTTCCGCTCAGTTCGCGCAGCACGCCGCGGATGAGGGCCGCCAGCCGTGGGGCCAGCACCTTGCCGGCGGCCAGCACTTCCTCGTGGGTGGTGTTGTCGTGGCCAACGGCGGCCAGGTCCGGCGACAGGGTGTTGGCAATGCCGGATATGCCGAGCACGCGGGTGCCCCCGTGCCGCGCCACCGTTACCTCCGGCACCGTGGACATGCCCACCGCGTCCGCGCCGATGATGCGCAGGAAGCGCATGTCGGCGGGTGTCTCAAAACTGGGGCCTGCCAGCATGATGTACACCCCCTCGCGGAGCGGAATCCCCTCGCGCGCAGCCACGCGGCGGGCGATGGCCCGCAACTCCGGGTCGTAGGCGCGGCTCATGTCCGGGAAGCGCGGCCCCAGTTCGGGGTCATTGGGCCCCCGCAGCGGGTTCAGCCCGGCCATCCCCACCAGGTTGATGTGATCGGCGATGAGCATCAAATCGCCCGCGCGAAACTCCGGGTTCAGCCCGCCCGCCGCGTTGGTAACGATGAGCGTGCCCACGCCCATCTGCTGGAACACGCGGATGGGGAAGGTTACCTGCTGCATGGAGTAGCCCTCGTAGTAGTGGGCGCGGCCCTGCATCACCGCCACGCAGGCCCCCGCCAGCCGCCCGATAACCAGCCGCCCCATGTGCCCCTCCACGGTGCACTGGGGGAAGTCCGGGATGTCGCTGTAGAGGATGGTGTCGGCCTCCTCTACCTCCGACACCAATCCCCCCAGCCCCGAACCCAGCACGATGGCCACTTGCGGCCGGTGGCGCGTCCGCGTGGAGATATACTCCGCCGCTCGGGCAAAATGTTCCCTCGTGTAGAACTCCGGCATATTGTCCCCCTGGATGGTGTGTGCTCCCAAGCCTCAATCCTTTTTGGCCCTGGGGTGCGCGTTGTCGTATGCGTCGCGCAGTTCCTCTTTGGTGAGGTGCGTGTAAATCTGCGTCGTGGAGACGTTGGCGTGGCCCAGCAGCCTCTGAACATCGGGCAGTTTCGCGCCGCCGGTCAGCAAGTGCGTGGCGAAGGAATGGCGGAGGGTGTGCGGCGTAACCGTCTTGCTGATGCCGGCCTCCTCCACGTAGTGCTTGATGATGAGCCACAACCCTTGCCGGGTGAGTGGCTTGCCCTGGAAGTTGACGAACACCGCCTGCTCGTTCGGGTCTTTGGCCATGTGGATGCGCCCCCGCTGCAGGTAAGCCTCCACCGCTTCCAGCGCGCGCGGGTGCACCGGGATAATCCGCTCCTTGCGCCGCTTGCCATGAACCACCCGCACGCTGCCCGACGCCAGGTTGATGTCGTTGAGCGTCAGCGACACGAGTTCCGTAACACGCATGCCGGTGGCGTACAGCAGTTCCAGCAGCGCCCTGTCCCTCAGGCTCTTGGGGTCATCGCCTGTGCCCGGCGCTTCCAGGAGCCGATCCACCTCCTTGCGGGTCAGGGTTTGAGGCAACCGCTTGGCCAGCCGCGGCGAATCCAGCGTGGTCGTTGGGTCTTCTTTGACGCGCCCCTCCCGCGCCAGGAAGTGGAAGAACGACTTGACCGCGGCCAGTTTCCGCGCCACCGACGAAGAGGCGTACTCGCGCTCCTTCAGGTACATGATGTATTTCACGATGAGGCCCTTGTCCACGGCGCTCCACTGGGTTGTCGCCGACGACTTGGACCGGACGAAATCCAGGAACTGCGTCAAGTCATTCCGATACGCGGCCAGCGTATGGCCCGAGTACCCCTTTTCTACCCTCAAGTAACTGAGGAACTCTTCTACTTCCTGTAGCATTGGTTCCTCCTTGTGTTCTAACCATCGCAGGGGCCGCCCGCACCGAGATGAGCCTGCCGGCGCGCCCTGCACGTGCGAACAGACGCTGCTCTATTCTACCACAACTTTCCATAAAATCAAAGGGCCAGGGGGCACGAATTGCGCGAATTTGCGAGTGTCGTTGCGTTCAGGGTAGCGAGTTGCCCCCAAAGCAGGGTTGCGATATAGTGAACCAGGCGGCCCACGGGCACGGGCCGCCGCAATTGACCATGGGGGCGCAGACGTTGACCCGATTGTTCCGCATCTTTGCTGCCATCGCGATCCTCGCCGCCGTGTGCGCGGCGTGCAGACCCACGCCAGCGCCTTCGCCCGCGCCTGTCGCTACGCCCACCACCGAGCAGGCGCTTGCCCGCGCCGAATTGCCCGCCCGCGACCCCGTGCAGGTGGCGCGGCGGCTGGGCAAGTCCCTCCCCGCCAGCACGCCCGCGGCCCCTGCGGTGTACCACATCGGCGACCACGCCGAGTTCTGGGTCAGCGACACGCTGTACAACACCTATCGCCGGGCCGCCGCGACGCTGCAATGGGCCACGCCCGACCTGTACATGTGGGTTGAGGACGGATTCCAGACCTCCGCGCAGGACTTGGAAGCGTCGGCCCGCCGCTTCGCCGAGACGACGCTGCCGGTCCTGCGCACCACCTTCGGCGAGGAGTGGACTCCGGGCGTGGACGGCGACCCGCGCCTGCACGTGTTCATCGGTGCGGTGCCCAATGTGGGGGCCTACTTCTTCAGCCAGGACGAGTATCCCGCCACCGTCCTGCCGCGAAGCAACGAGAAGGAAATCCTGTTCGTGAATCTCCAGACGGCCACGCCCGGCACCGAGGGGTACGACGCCCTCCTGGCCCACGAGTTCCAGCACATGATCCAGTGGCGCAACGACCCCGACGAGGAGACGTGGGTCAACGAGGGCCTGTCGCAACTTGCCACGCGACTGGCGGGGCTACCGGTGGGCAGTTACCCGTCCTACCTGGCCACACCCGATATCCCGCTGGCCTACTGGCCATCGCGCACGGCCAACGCCGGCCCGCACTACGGCGGCAATTACCTGCTCATGGAATACCTGCTCCATCGCTTCGGCGAGGGCTTCATCCGCGACCTGGCCCGCGAGCCTGCCGGTGGTCTGGCAGGCTTGGAGCGCGCGCTGGGCCGCCGCGGTGCCGATTTCGCCTCGGTGTTCCGCGACTGGGCGGTGGCGAACCTGCTGCGCGGCTACGGGCCGCTGGCCCTGCCCGAGCCGGCGGCGAAACCCATCGCAACGCTGCCCGCCGTCCTCACCGATACCGTCTTCCCGTTGGGCGTGGACTACATCCATGTGCCGCCCGCCGAGACGGTGCACGTGGAATTCGCCGGCGAGACGAGTGTGCCGCTTGCCTCGTTCCAGGCGCGCGCGGGCGACCATCTCTGGTGGTCCAACCGCGGCGACAACAAGGACACGATGCTCACGCGCGAGATAGACTTGACGGGCGTGGCCACGGCAACCCTGCACGTGTCCATGTGGCACGCCCTGGAGGAGAACTGGGACTTCGCCCTGGTGCTGGCGTCCACCGATGGCGGAGCCACCTGGCAGCCGCTGGCCGGCGCGCACACGCGGCCCATCCCGCCCGAAACGGGCCTCGTGGGGCCTGGGTACACGGGCAATTCGGGCGACGGGGCGGCTCCCGCATGGGTGGAAGAGACCTACGCGCTGACGCCCTTCGCGGGCCGCCAGGTGCTCCTGCGCTTTGAATGTCTCACCGACGACGCCATCAACCTGGACGGCCTGTGGCTGGGCGCGATGGAGATTCCCGAAATCGGGTGGCGGGACGAGGGCGAGACCGACAAGGGGTGGGAGGCGCGCGGGTTCGTGCGGGTGGAGAACCGCGTCGCCACGCGGTACCAGGTTACGGCCGTGCTGCACGGCGACCCGCCGCAGGTCATCCCGCTGGACGTGGGCGCGGACGGGGTGGCGCGGGCGACCTTCCACCCGCGCGGGGGGATGACGCTCATCGTGGCCTCGCTGACGCCGCACACAGCCCAAGCGGCGCACTACACCCTGCGCCTGGAGTAGCGCCGTCAGAACAGGGACAGCAGCAATTGCCACGCCGAGCGCGCCAGTTCCTGGTACAGACTGCCGCCCGCCCCGCGGAAGAACTGGAAGGACGCATTGGGCGAGCCGATGAACGGGCGCGCCAGCCACGCCAATTGCCCGCCCACCAGCGCATACACCACTGCCCACGTCCAGAACAAGGTGTCCCGCATGCGGGAAGGGGCCTTGCCCATCCTGTCCAGGCCCTGCTTGGCGAACAGGATGCCCAACACGCCGCACAGCGCCAGCACCGCCGCGCAGGCGACCTTGTACAGCCCGTAGTCGCCGACCGAAATCCACAGCGCCAGCAGCGCGGGGGCGAACGCCAGCGCCAGCACCGACAGGATGACCAGCATCCCGCTCATGAGGAGCACCGTCTGGTACACGGTCATGGAGACGCCAGAGTAGAGCGCGAGGAAGTGGAACAGGGGCAGCGCGGCCAGCGTTACGACCGCGACCAGCAGGGGCAATTTGATTGCGGAGGCCAGCATGTAGTATACTCCGCCAGGCACGCCCATCACGGCACCGAAGACGAGCAGGGCCGTGGCCCATGCCGCGGCGGCCCCCAGGCTCTTGCGGATGGGATTCGCACCTTTCTGCACGTCCGCGTAGAAGGCCTTGCGGTCGCGGAAGACCTGTTCCAGGAGCCGGTACACGTCCATGTGTCTCCTCCGGTGTGGGGTGGCGCTGCGGGGCATTGTAGCACCGGCGGGCGTGCGGCGTCAACCGGCGGGGCAGGTGAATCCGGCCGCGGCCATCGCGGGCGAAGCACGTCGGACTGTGGAGAAGATTGCTTCGCTCGCAATGACAGGCAGAAGTTGTCATTGCGAGGAGCGAAGCCCCGAAGCAATCCCAGCAGACTGTCATTCTGAGGCGCGAAGCGCCGAAGAATCTCGCCAACCGAGAGGCTTCGCTTCGCTCGCAATGACGCGAGAAGGCACGTGCGACGCACCTCGGAGGTGCGTCGCACGTGGGCCGACTGGATCGCTTCGCTCGCAATGACACGGCTATCTTCTCTTTGGCCAAGTAGCAGGGCAATCAACACCTTTGGGGAGGAAACCGATGAACACCGTACCCGACCGCAACATCGCCATGGAACTGGTTCGCGTAACCGAGGCGGCGGCCCTGGCGTCGGCCCGATGGATGGGGCGCGGCAACAAGGAAGCCTCGGACCAGGCCGCCGTGGACGCCATGCGGCTGGTCCTCAACACCATCCAGATGGACGGCGTGATCGTCATCGGCGAGGGGGAAAAGGACGAAGCCCCCATGCTCTACAACGGCGAGCGGTTGGGCACGGGCGAGCCGCCCCTGGTGGACATCGCGGTGGACCCCATTGACGGGACGCGGCTGCTGTCGCTGGGCAGGCCCGGGTCCCTGTCGGTGGTGGCGCTATCAGAGCGCGGGACGATGTACGCGCCCGGCAAGATCGTGTACATGGACAAGATCGCCGTCGGCCCTGACGCGAAGGGCGCTATTGACATCAACGCGCCGGTGGCCGATAATCTGCGCGCCATCGCCAGGGCCAAGGGCAAGGACATGGACGACCTGACCGTTGTTGTGCTGGACCGCCCGCGCCACGAGAAACTCATCGCCGACATTCGGGCGTGCGGCGCGCGCATCAAGTTGATCACCGATGGCGACATCTCCGGCGGCCTCATGGCGGCCATTGAAGACACGGGTTTGGACGTGCTCATGGGCGTGGGCGGTTCGCCCGAGGCGGTCATCACGGCGTGCGCCCTCAAGTGCATCGGCGGCGACATGCAGTGCAAACTCTGGCCGCGCAACGACGAGGAGCGCCGCTGGGCACTGGAAAACGGCCGCGAACTGGACAAGGTGCTCACCATTGACGACCTGGTCGCGGGCAACAACATCTTCTTCGCCGCCACCGGCATCACCGACGGCGAACTCCTCAAGGGCGTGCGCTACTTCGGCAACGGGGCCAAGACGTACTCCCTGTCCATGCGCTCCAAGTCGGGCACGATTCGCTACATTGAAGCCACCCACCGCTGGGACAAACTGATGCAGATTAGCCAAATCCGATTTGACTAAAGGCGAAAAGTGTGCTATACTGTGATATGTAAAGGCTCCGGCAGGTCCTCAGTATAGGTGCGCGGCGTATCCATTGATCCCCCTGGGTTGTGTCTCCAGAGGCCGGGAGACCTTGTGGGGCAAGCGTTATGAGGCCAGTCGCATATGGGACTGCCAGACAAGGGGAGAGACTATCGCGTGATGCAGGTGCCCTCTCGTGAATCCTCTCATCGTCCCGTCCGTAACTCCCTGAGCACCTGCGGCGCCAATCCAGACTAGAAGTTTGCCATGGAAGAACGAATGACTGAAGAGAACGAACAAATCGCACAAACCCCACCGCCACCGCCAGCCCAGAACGTCATGAACATCGCGGAACTGGAAGAGAAGACGCTGGGCGAATTGCAGGAGATGGCCAAGTCCATGGGCATCTCAGGCTACAGCCGCCTGAAGAAGACGGACTTGGTCTTCCGGCTGCTGCGCGCCAACGCCGAGAAGCAGGGCCTCATCTTCGGCGGCGGCGTGCTGGAAATCGTGCAGGAAGGCATCGGCTTCCTGCGGTCGGACCACCTGCTCCCCGGCCCCGAGGACGTGTACGTGTCCCAGTCGCAGATTCGCCGCTTCGGCCTGCGCACGGGCGACTTCGTCATCGGCCAGGTGCGCCCGCCCAAGGAGACGGAGAAGTACTTCGGCCTGCTGCGCGTGGAGGCGGTGAACGGCCTGGACCCCGAGACGGCCAAGCGCCGCCCGGACTTTGAGCGGCTGACCCCCATCTTCCCGAATCGCGCCTTCAACCTGGAGACCACGCCCGACATCCTGGCGACGCGCCTCATCAACCTGCTGGCGCCCATCGGCAGGGGGCAGCGCGGCCTCATCGTCTCGCCGCCCAAGGCCGGCAAAACCACCATCCTGAAGCAGATTGCCAACGCCATCAGCGCCAACCACCGCGAAGTGCACCTCATGGTCTGCCTCATCGGCGAGCGCCCGGAGGAAGTTACCGACATGGACCGCTCGGTGGAGGCCGAGGTGGTGAGTTCCACCTTTGACGATCCGGTGGAGGAGCACACCAAGGTGGCCGAGATGGCCCTGGCGCGGGCCAAGCGCCTGGTGGAAAGCAAGCGCGATGTCGTCATCTTGCTGGACTCCATCACCCGCCTGTCGCGGGCGTACAACTTGGTGGTCCCGCCCAGCGGCCGCACCCTGTCGGGCGGCTTGGACCCCAGCGCCCTGTACCCGCCCAAGCACTTCTTCGGCGCGGCGCGCAACATAGAAGAAGGCGGAAGCCTGACCATCATTGCCACATGCCTGGTGGACACCGGCAGCCGCATGGACGACGTCATCTACGAAGAGTTCAAGGGCACGGGCAACATGGAATTGCACCTGAACCGCAAACTGGCCGAGCGCCGCATCTTCCCCGCCTTTGACATTGAGCGTTCGGGCACGCGGCGCGAGGAGTTGCTCCTTGACCCCGAGACGCTGCAGAAGGTCTGGACGCTGCGCCGCATGATCTCGGCCATCGGCGGTGGTGAAGAGGCCATCGTGCCCATCCTGGAGCGGCTGCGGAAGACTCGGAACAACCGCGAGTTCCTGGCGACTCTTACGAAAGACATCCTGTAGCACAGCGGATAACGGAGAGGGAATTGGCGGAAACAGGCCCAGAACACGAGGACGGCGCAAAGGACGCGCCGCAGGCCGCCCGAGGCCTGGCCCTCGTGGGCAAGCGATTGCGCGAGTCGCTTCGCACAGCACGGCGGATGCTCCCGCGTCTTGGCGCGCACGGGGCGCTGTTGGTGCTGGCCGTGGTTGCCGTGTACCTGGCGCAGCCGCGGACGCAGACGGCCTCCGAATCCCTGGGCCTGGCCCAGACCGAGCCGCGGCCCTACGCGGCGCTATCGGCTCGCGGCGGCATCCGCACGACCGACGACTCCCTGTTCCATCGCGCGCCGGTGCCCCACACCACCATCCCCGAACGCCCGCGCAAGGAAGTCATCACCTACACCGTCCAGTACGGCGACACCCTCTACGGCATCGCCGAGCAATTCGGCATCAGCGGCAACACCATCATGTGGGCCAACCCCCAACTGGAACTGAACCCCGACCTGCTGCAAATCGGCGAGGAACTCATCATCTTGCCCGTGTCGGGCGTGTACCACAAGGTGGTCAAGGGCGACACGGTGGAGAGCATCGCCAAGCAGTACAAGGTGGAGCCGTCGGCCATCCTGGAGTGCGAGTACAACCACCTGGGCGACCCGCCGCAGTTGCAGGTGGGGACGTACATCATCGTTCCGGGCGGGCGCAAGCCCTACGTGCCGCGCGTGGTGCACATGTACAGCGGCCCCATCCCCGAGGGCGCGGCCCGCGGCACCGGTGCATTCGTCTGGCCCACCACGGGCAGAATCTCGCAGGGGTACTGGGAACTCCACCGGGCCATAGACATCACATGGGCCGAGGGCACGCGCATCGTGGCCGCCGACTCGGGCTACGTGGCCTTGGTCGGCTCCAGCGATAGCGGCTACGGTAAGTACGTGGTCATAGACCACGGCAACGGATTCCAGACGCTGTATGCCCACTTCAGCATCTTCTACGTGAAGCCCGGCCAGTCGGTGCGGAAGGGCGAGGTCATCGGCCTCATGGGTTCCACCGGCCGCTCCACCGGCCCACACCTGCACTTTGAGATTCGCAAGGATGGCATCCAGCGCAACCCGCTGAACTACCTGCCCAGGCAGTAGCACTTGACCACAGGGGCAATTGCCCGCCGCCATTGCGAGCGAAGCAGTCCAGCCGGCCCACGTGCGACGCATCTCGGAGGTGCGTCGCACGTGCCTTCTCACGTCATTGCGAGCCGAGCGAACCAATCCCGAGCCCTCTCTGTCATGCTGAGCGAAGCGACGCATCTCACTTGGGGAGATTCTTCGGCGCTGAGCGCCTCAGAATGACAGCGTGCGGGGATTGCTTCGGGGCTACGCCCCTCGCAATGACAACTTGGGCCTGTCATTGCGAGCGAAGCGAAGCAATCTCGCATTCCGGGGATTGCTTCGGGGCTACGCACCCTCGCAATGACATCCCAGCAAGAAGCCTTGTGGTAGAGTAGTAGCCCGGTCTGCACCGCCGCACGAAGAACGGGGCCTTGTGCCCCGTTTTTGTTTGCCTTGCGCGGCGGAACGCAATGTGCGATTTTCGCAACATTTCAGAAGGGTATTGACATTTTTCGTATCCTGTGCTATAATGCAATTAGACGATCGTCTTTATGGAAGCCGCGGCCCGCCGCTCATGCGAAACAAGGAGGGCAAAATGGCGAAAGTGCTGGTAGTGGATGACGACCCCGATTTTGTGGAGATTTCTCGGACGGTGCTGGAATCCAAGGGACACGTGGTAACCACCGCGGCGGACGGAGATCAGGCCCTGGCACGCATGCGCGCCGACAAGCCCGACATCGTCCTGCTGGACATCATGATGGCCACGGTGCTGGATGGCCTGAACGTCAGCCAGGTCATGCGCGAAGACCCTGAACTGAAACACATCCCGATTGTCATGGTTACCTCCATCGCCAACACGCCGCACGCACAACTCTTCCCCACGGACGAATCCCTGTCCGTGGACGGCTGGATTTCCAAGCCCGTCAACCCTGCGGAACTCCTGAAGACCGTGGAGCGACTCGTGTAGAATCCCGACATCCGGAGCCGAAGGAGGCCTCGTATGGCGAAAATCCTGATCGTAGATGACGACCCCGACTTTGTATCCGTAGTACGCTCCATCCTGCAACCCGAGGGCTACGAGATCAGCACGGCCAGCAACGGCGACCAGGCGCTCAAGATGATGAAGAAGGACAAGCCCGACCTGGTGCTGCTGGACATCATGATGTCCTACGTGCTGGACGGCGTGGATGTCTCGCGCAAGATGGCCGAAGACCCGCAACTCAAGGGGACGCCGGTGCTTCTGGTAACCTCGCTGACGGTTACACCCGAGTCGGCCCTGTTCCCCACGGACGAGGACATTCCGGTGGATGGCTGGATCACCAAGCCCGTGAACCCGACGCAACTCAAAGAGCGCATCGCGGCACTATTGGCGCGGGGCTGATTCGGCCGCGACGCACCGGCTCCGCGCCCCTGCCTTGCAAGCCAGAACGCGGCCAGGAGGCCCTATGGAGAAGACCCGCATCGGCGGCGTCATCCGCAGAACGCATCTGGCCCAGATAGACGTGCTGTCGGTCCCCGACAGGCCGGGGGTTGCGGCTACCCTGCTCAAGGCCCTGGGCGACGCGCACATCAACGTCCAGTTCATCGTCCAGTGCATTGACTCGGAAAACCGCGACCACATGGTGCTCTGCGTAGACCGAGACGACATGGCCCAGGCGATGGCGCTGGTCAACCAGGTCAGCCCGCAAATCTGCGCGGGCTGTGTTCGCGTCAACGAGGACGTGGCCATCGTGGCCATCTTCGGCCCCGATTTTCGGGAGCGCCCGGGCATCGCGGGCCAGATGTTTGACGCGCTGGCAGCCGAGGGCATCAACATCCTGGCCATCAGCACGTCCATCTCCACCGTCTCCTGCGTGATCCAGCGTGCCGACCTGGAAAAGGCGAACCAGGAGCTATTGCGAACCTTTGAACTCCCATGAGGTAGGGCATCAACCGTCAAGTCTCGTTCTCGGAGGCGAAGCAGACAGCATATCGCACAGGCTCGGACAGTCCATTGGCGGGAAGTCAGAACGGAGGTAAAGGAAAAGCATGGAACTCAGCCGACGCGATTTCATGAAAGTGTCGGGCCTGACGGCGGGAGGGCTGCTGCTGCCGACGCGGCTGGCCGCTGCCGAAGAGGCGCGGCGGTTCCCACTCCACAAGCCCATCGGCGAGGGACACACCATCTGCCCCTACTGCTCCGTTGGATGCGGCCTGCTCATCGCCACCGACGAAACCGGCCACATCATCAACTCGGAAGGCGACCCCGACCACATCATCAACCGAGGCGGCCTAGACCCCAAGTCCGTGTCGGTGCGCCAGATGTCCATCAGCGACCGACGCCTGAGCAAAGTGTTGTATCGCGCCCCCAACAGCGACAAGTGGGAGGAAAAGACTTGGGACTGGGCCATCGCCGAGATCGCCAAGCGGGTGAAGGCCACGCGCGACGCCACCTTTGAGGAGAAGGACGCCAACGGCGTAACCGTGAACCGCACCCAGGCCATCGCGTGGTTGGGGGGCGCCGCCAACAACAGCGAGGACTGCTATCTCGCGCAGAAGTTCGCGCGCGCCCTGGGCCTGGTGTGGATAGAGCACCAGGCGCGTATATGACACTCGGCCACGGTGGCCGGTCTGGCCGCAACGTATGGCCGTGGTGCCATGACCAATCACTGGATTGACCTCAAGAATTCCGATTGTATCTTCGTCATCGGAGCCAACCCCGCCGAAAACCATCCGGCGTCCATGTACTGGGTCAACGCCGCCATAGACAGGGGCGCGAAACTCGTCGTGGTGGACCCCCGCTTCACCCGCACAGCAGCCAAGGCCCACATCTACGCCCCGATTCGCAGCGGCACGGACATCGCCTTCCTCGGCGGCATGATCAACTACATCCTGCAGAACGAACTGTACCACAAGGAGTACGTCGTCAACTTCACCAACGCCGCCACGCTCATCTCGCCGGACTTCAAAGGCCCGGCCGACCTGGACGGCCTGTTCTCCGGCTACGAGCCGACCAAGCGCACCTACGACCGCACCACATGGGCCTACCAGCGGGATGCCGACGGCAACATCAAGCGCGACGAGACGCTCCAGGACCCCAACTGCGTCTTCCAACTCCTGAAGAAGCACTACGCCCGCTACACGCCCGACCTTGTCTCGCGCATCACCGGCTGCCCGAAAGATCAGTTCCTGAAGGTAACCGAGTCCTTCGCGGCCACCGGCCAGCCGGGCAAGGCGGGCACCATCCTGTACGCCATGGGGCAGACGCAGCACACCGTCGGGTCGCAGAACGTGCGGGCCATGGCCATCCTGCAACTGCTCCTGGGCAACATCGGCATTCCAGGCGGCGGCGTCAACGCCCTGCGCGGCGAGTCCAACGTCCAGGGTTCCACCGACATGGGCGTGCTGTACCATGTCCTGCCCGGCTACGTGGGCACGCCATCGGCTGCCGCCCACAAGAACCTTGCCGAGTACCTCCAGAAAGAGACGCCCAAGACCAGTTACTGGTCCAACAAGCCCAAGTTCCTTGTCAGCATGCTCAAGGCGTGGTGGGGCGACGCAGCGACCAAGGACAACGACTTCTACTTTGACTACCTGCCCAAGCGGGCGGGCGATCACTCGTGGATTTCGTTGTTCGAGGCCCTGCACGCAGGCAAGATCAAGGGGATGTTCCTGATGGGGCAGAACCCCGCTGTGTCGGGCCCCAACGCCCGCATGGAGCGCAAGAGCCTGGGAAACCTGGACTGGATGGTGGTCATGGAGTTATTTGAGACCGAGACCGCCGGCTTCTGGCACGCGCCTGGGGTCAACCCCAAGGAGATCAAGACCGAGGTCTTCCTCCTGCCCGCAGCCGATGCCCTGGAGAAGGCCGGCAGCATCGTAACCAGCGGGCGGCTCATCCAGTGGCGGCCCGCCGTGTCCCGCGCGCCTAGCGACGCCAAGAACGACATCTGGATCATAGACCGGCTGATGAAGGCCATCAAGCAGGCCTACGCCGGCAGCACCGCCGCCAAGGACCGGGGCATTCTGGACCTGGCCTGGGACTACGGCGACCCGCCCGACCCCGAGCGCGTCGCCATGGAGATCAACGGCTACTGGGCCGCCGACGTGGTGGACGACAAGGGCAACATCGTGGGCAAGAAGGGCGACCTGTTCACCACCTTCGGCGTCCTGCGCGACGACGGAACGACCGCCTGTGGCTGCTGGATTTACGCCGGGTACTTCGCCACGATGGACGACGGCGAAGGGCGGCGGCTTCCTGCGTGCAAGCGCCGCGGCACCAAAGACCCGGGCGGCCTGGGCACCTACCCATACTGGGGATGGGTCTGGCCGGTCAACCGCCACATCATCTACAACCGCTGCTCGGCCGACGCCAACGGCAAGCCGTGGAGCCAGGAAAAGGCGCTCATCTGGTGGGATGAAAATCAGAAGAAGTGGGTGGGCTACGATGTGCCCGACTTCGTCGCAACGAGAGCGCCCACCGACCCGGGTGGGAAAGACCCCTTCATCATGCTGACCGATGGCAAGGGCTGGCTGTTCGGCCCGCTCGCCGAAGGCCCATTCCCCGAGCACTACGAGCCGCTGGAAAGCCCGGTCAAGAACCTGCTGTCCGGCACCCAGAACAACCCGGTCATCAAACTGTGGACCACGGACCAGGACAAAGAAATCGGCGACCGCGTGGGCACGGCCGACAAATTCCCCATCGTCGCCACCACCTACCGCGTCGTGGAGCACTGGCAGGCCGGGGCCATGTCGCGCACGCTGCCCTGGCTGGCCGAGGCCCAGCCTGAACTGTTCGTGGAGATGAGCAAGGACCTGGCGAGCCGCAAGGGCATCCAGAACGGCGACAAGGTCATCGTAACCAGCGCCCGTGGGCAGGTTACCGCCGTCGCCATCGTTACCGACCGCGTGCAACCGCTGGAAGTGGACGGGAAGAAGGTGGACCTGGTGGGCCTGCCCTGGCATTTCGGCTGGGCGGGCATCGCCACCGGCGACATCGTCAACGACCTGACCCCGCATATCGGCGACGCCAACACCATGATTCCCGAATACAAGGCGTTCCTTGTGGACGTCAGAAAGGCGGTGTAGCATGGGAAAGGTCGCGATGCTCTATGACTCTTCCAAATGCACGGCCTGCAGGGGCTGCCAGGTGGCCTGCAAGCAGTGGAACGACCTGCCGGGCACGCTGACCAAGAACCGCGGCTCCTACGAGAACCCGCCTGACCTGTCGCCTTACACATGGACGCGCATCCGCTTCATTGAGAAATATGAGGGCAGGCAGATGCGGTGGCTGTTCCTGGCGCAAGGGTGCATGCATTGCGCCGACGCCGCCTGCGTCAAGGTGTGCCCCACCGGCGCACTCAAGCATCACCCGATGGGTTTGGTTACGCTGGAGCAGGACTTGTGCAACGGCTGCGGCTACTGCACCCAGTTCTGCCCGTTCCACATCCCACGCCTGCTGACCGACACGCTGACCGGCACGGGCAAGTCGTTCAAGTGCACCTTCTGCATGGACAGGGTTACCAACGGCGAGAAGCCCGCATGCGTCAAGACCTGCCCGCCGGGGGCCTTTTCCTTCGGCGAGCGCAACGAGATGATCGCCAAAGGGCGCGAGCGGGTGCTGTATCTCCAGAGAAACGGCTACCCGAACGCCAACCTGTACGGCGACGTCCTGCTGGGCGGGCTGGGGCGCATGTACGTCCTGCTGGACAAGCCCGAGGTCTACGGGCTACCTGTCAGCCCCGTCTCGCCCGCGCTAACCCATGTCTGGCAGGATTGGGTGCAGCCCATCGTCAGCGTATCCTTTGGCGTAACCGCGCTGGCCGCCATCACGGCGTTCTTCATCGCGCGGCGACATATCCGCATGGAGGAGGTAGAATGAGCGTACGAGTCAAGGGAACAGATACGGCCATCCGCATCCGCTGGATTCCGCGCTACACAGCGTTGGAGCGTTACCTGCACTGGGGGCACACGCTGACGTTCATCCTGCTCACCATGACCGGCATGGTGCTGTTCTTCCCGTTCCTGGCGCCGCTGGCGCGGGGCGAGGCAGGGCAGTTCATGCGCCTGGTGCATCGCATCAGCGCCGTGTTGTTCGCGGCGGTGCCCATCAGTTACGCCGTCCTGCAACCGCGGCGGCTCCTGCTCACGCTGAAGGAACTGCGGTTCGGGCGCGATGACCTCGGCTGGCTCAAGGGCGCGATCCC
This sequence comes from Chloroflexota bacterium, assembly GCA_014874485.1. GTDB lineage: Bacteria > Chloroflexota > Anaerolineae > DTLA01 > DTLA01 > DTLA01. Next base: position 17,773 of record JADBJK010000025.1, on the reverse strand, counting down.
GTACTACCTGCTGGGCCGCCACGTGGACATGCCGCCACAGGGCCGCTGGAACACCGGCGAGAAGATGAACGCCGTCATCCTGGTGTCGGGCACCATCATCTTCGTCATCACCGGCGCGCTCATGTGGTTCGGCAAGGGCGTGCTGCCCGTGGGGGTCTTCCAGGCGGCGGTCATCATCCACGACCTGACCATGTTCGCCACCGTCAGCATGTTCATCATCCACTTCTACCTGGCGGTCGCCCACCCGCTGATGTGGCAGTCGCTGGTGAGCATGCGCTACGGCGTTATCTCCGAGTCCTACGCGCGCGAGCACCACGCCAAGTGGTACTACGGCGAGGAGCGGGCCAAGAAACTGTACGAGGAAGCCAAGGCAAGGGCGGCTGCCCAGGGCAAGGCGGACTAGCCATGAGCCCAACTGCGGATCGGCCATTGTCATCTCATTACTCCATCGCCGAGACGCTGATCGCCCTGCGGGGGGCCAGGCCCGACGATCCGGGCTTGGATCCCCTGCTGGCGCTGTACGACGAAATCCTTGCGGCGCAAGCCCTGGCTGAGGGGGAAGGGAAGGGCACACTCCTTCCCTTCCCCGCACCGGACAGCCGTCGCATGGCCGAAGGCGAGCCCTGGCTCCGGTGGGACGACCTGCGGCTGGACGGGCCGCGCTTCGCCGAGGCCGTGGTGGGCATGGCGGCCGTGCTCCGCAAGTATCGCGATGAGTGGGCCGATGCAGCAGTGGAAGCCCCGCCCGACGACCTGCTGGCGATGGCGCGCGCAGCCGTGGAACAGCGCTGCTCACTGCTGACCGACGGCGCGTCGCTGACCGAGGCCGCCGTGGAGATGGCGCTGGAGGGCGAACTGCGCCGCCTGGCCGGGGTCGTGGTGCCCCACCTGCCCGTGGACGACTGGCGGCGGGCCGCCTGCCCGTTCTGCGGGAGCGCGCCCGCGCTGGCGCTGCTGGAGCCGTCGGTGGGCGGGCGCTACCTGTTCTGTCAGCGATGTTTCACCTGCTGGCCTTTCCGCCGTGTGGGGTGCACTTTCTGCGGCAACGACGCCAATCTCCGGTACTACACCACCCGCCACGAAGCCTATCGCTTGTACGAGTGCCCCGTTTGCCAAAATCGCCTGAAAACGGTAGACTTACGGGCGCTGCCCAGGCCGATGAACCCCGCCGTGGAGCACCTGCTCACGGTGGGGCTGGACCTGGCCGCCGTGGGTACGATTGCGAGCCCGTAGGGGCAGGTCTGGGTAGGGGCAGGCAGATCTGAGACCTGCCCCGACGCCCGCGTGGGCCAGAGACAAACCTTCGCATCCGAGGGACCGAACGTGCGAGCCGATGATGCCATCTCATTGCAGGAGACGCGCCCGCGCACCGATTGGCGCGCCTATATCCAGGTGCTCAAGCCGCGCGAGACGCTGCTGCTGTCGTTCGCGGGCTTGGCGACGGCCGTGCTGGCGGCTAACGGCGCGCCCCCGCTGGGCCGTCTGTTCTGGACCGCCCTGGCCGTAACCGTGGGAAGCGCGGGCGCCAACGGCCTGACCAACTACCTGGACCGCGACATGGACGCGCGCATGGAGCGCACGCGCCATCGCCCCCTGCCCAGCCGCCGCATCTGGCCCGCCGAGCGCATGTTGCCGCTGGCCATCGGCCTGGTGCTGGTGGGGCTGGTCATCGCGTGGGTGCTCAACCCGTGGGCGTTCGCGGCGGGACTCGTGGGCGTCCTGGCGTCGGTCGTCGTGCGCAAGCGCTCCATCACCCACGTGCCCCTGGGCGAATTCGCCAGTTGCGCGCCGTTCCTCATCGGCTGGCTGGGCGTCAACCCCCGACCGGAGCCGCTCATGTGGGGGCTATGCGGCCTCATCTTCATCTGGACGCCCATCCACGTCTGGAGCCTCATGGAGGCGTACCGACACGACTACCTGCAGGCGGGCGTGCGCATCTTTCCGCTGACCATCACCCCGCGCCAGAATATGGGAATCCTGCTGGGGCTGGCGGTGGCGTTGGGCGTGGAGACCCTGGCGATGCCCCTGTTCAGCAATCTGGGCGCGCTGTATGCCGTGGGGGCTTTCGTGCTCAACACGGCGCTCATCTGGAGCAGCGTGCGCCTGTTCCGCACGGGGATGACCCAGGCGGCCTGGAAGATTTACAAACTCTCGGCCTATCCGTATCTCGGGCTCATCCTAACGCTGGCCTGCCTGGATCGCTGGGTCGCGCTCTTGTTCTAGAGGGGGAGCAAGGCGACAAACCCCAAGCCTTGAGGAGGGCTGGGCGTGTACCAGATAGACAACCTGGACCGGGAAATCATACGGTACCTGCAGGCAGACGGCCGCGCCAGCAACGTGGACATCGCCCGCGCCCTGGGCGTGGCCGAGGCCACCGTCCGCAAGCGGCTGGAGCGGCTGGTGGATGAGGGCATCATCTCCTTCTCGGCCTGCGTGCAACCGGAGCGCCTCGGGCTGGGCACGCACACCATCCTGCTCATCAAGGCCGAGGTGGGGCAGGTGGAACGGGTGGGGCGTGCCCTGGCCGCCATGCCCGAGGTGCGCTGTGTCCACTTCCTCACGGGCGAGTACGACATCCTGGCCGAGGTACTCCTGGCCAACACGGCGGCGCTATCCCGCTTCCTGACCGAAAAGATCACCCTTATCCCGGGCATCTCGCGCGTGTCCACGTCGCACGTCCTGGAGACGTTCAAGGAGCCGCACCAGTGGACGCTGCCGGAAGCGGCCCCACCGCGCATCCTTGTCGTGGACGACGATCCCGACTTCGTGGAGATCGTCCGCCAGGTGCTCAAGGCCGAGCGGATGGACGTGGTGAGCGCCGCGACAGCGGAAGACGCCCTGGCCCGCGCGCGGGCGATGAAGCCCGACCTCGTCATCATGGACGTGATGATGAAGGGCGTGCTAGACGGCGTGGACGCCACGCGCGACCTGCGCCAGGTGCCAGAAATCGCCGACGTGCCCATCTTGATGATCACCTCTATCCCCACGTCCGAGCACGCGGCCCTGTTCCCGACGGGCGAAGACCTGCCCATAGACCAACTGCTGTCCAAGCCGGTTAGCCCACAGCGACTCGTGGACGAGGTGCGACGCCTGCTGAAGCGGCGATAGACCCGTCGCACAGAACGGAGCATCCCCAATGGCGAGGATTCTCATCGCGGACGATGACGGCGATTTCGTGCAGCAGACGCGCCTGGCGTTGGAAAGCGCGGGGCACGAGGTGCGCGCCTGCTGCAACGGCAAAGAGGCTGTGGCCCTCCTCGCCTCCTTCCCCGCCGACCTCCTCATCCTGGACATGCGCATGTCCTACACGCTGGACGGGCTGGACGCGCTCCGTCAAATCCGCATGGGCGCGGCGAACGGGAAGACCGTGGTGGTCGTGGTGTCCTCGCTGGACGGGCCGATTGCCGAGATACAGGAACAGGCTGCCGCGCTGGGTGTGGCGGCCTGGCTGAGGAAGCCGGTGGCCCCTGCCGACCTCCTGGCGCACGTGGCGGGGCCGCCGAGCGGATGATGGGCACGCGGGCGGCTCAACTGGCCGCGGCGTCTGCCTGACCGGCTGCGTCCAGCGCCTTTTCGGGCTGCGGTTCGGTGTAGAGCGGGAGCGTGAAGGTGAAGCGCGACCCCTTGCCCACCTCCGACTCCACACCGATGTTCCCGCCGTAGGTCTCCACAATGCGCTTCACGATGGGCAGGCCCAAGCCCGTTCCGCCCGACACCATCTCCTTGGCCGTGCGCGTGCGGTAGAACTCGTCAAAGATGTGCGGCAAGTCTTCTTGCGAGATGCCGATGCCCGTGTCCTCCACCGCGCCCTCCACCTTGTCGCCGCGCACCGCCAGGGACACCGAGACGCTGCCGCCTTCGGGCGTGTAGCGGATGGCGTTGCTGATGAGGTTGGTCCACAGTTGGCGGATGTGGTCGCGGGTGGCCAGGACGGTCGGGTTTGCGTCGGCGTGGACGGAGAAGGCAATGCGCTTCTTGGCGGCCTCCACCTGGAGCAGGTCGGCCACCTGCTTGAGCACGTCGCCCACGGGGACGGGCACGCGCTTGTCCTGGGGTGCGGCGTCCTTGACGCGGGCGAGGGCTAGCAGGTCCTCAATCAGCGCCAGCAACTCCGACGCGCGCTGGTCCGACCGCTCCAGCATCTCGCGCTGCTTGGCGGGGTCGGCGTAGCCATCCAGGATGAGGCGCAGGTAGCCCTGGATGGCCGCGACGGGCGCGCGCAGTTCGTGGGCCACGGTGAGCATGAAGGCGCTCTTCATCTTGTCCAGGCGCTCCAGTTCCTCCTTCGCCCGCGCCAGTTCCCGCGCCTGGGCTTCCAGGGCCTGCATCCGCTTGGATTCCAGCACCAGCCGTCGCCGCTCCAGCCCCTGGTGCACCGCTAGGATGAGGGCGTCGGCGGAGAAGGGCTTGGAGATGAAGTCATACGCGCCCCGCTTCACCGCCTGCACGGCCAACTCCACCGTGGCGTATCCGGTAATAATGATGCACACGATGTCGGGGTCATGGGCGTGGATGGGCTCCAGCAGGTCTATGCCCGTGATGTCAGGCATCATCACGTCCAGGAGCACGAGGTCGGGGTTCCATTCCCGCACCTTGCGCAGGCCCTCGGCCCCGTTCTCGGCCACCTCCACCGCGTAGCCCAGAGGGGTCAGGACGCGGCGGCATCCCTCGCGGATTCCCAGTTCATCGTCAATGACCAGTATGCGCGGGTACCTTTCGGCCATGCGGTTGCCTCCTCTACACGGCTGCGGCTCCCTCGTCCGAGGCAGTGGGCTGGGCTTGGGCGATGCGCACGGGCAGGATTACGGTGAAGCGGGTCCCCTTGCCCACCTCGCTCTGGACGGTGATTTGTCCTCGGTGCATCTTGATGATGCCGTAGGTAATGGCCAGGCCCAGGCCGGTGCCGCGGCCGATGGGCTTGGTGGTGAAGAACGGCGTGAACAGTTTGGGGATGTTCTCCGGCGGGATGCCGATGCCGGTATCCTCCACGGAGATGCGCACGCGGTCGCCGGCGGGGTCCAGCGACGTGGCGAAGGTCAGCGTGCCGCCGTTGGGCATGGCCTCGGCGGCATTGTTGGCCAGGTTCACCAGCACCTGGCGCAGTTGGGTCGGGTCTGCCTGGATGATAGGCAGGTTGGGTTCCAACTTCTGGACGATGACCACGCTCTCGTACAGGGGCAGGCGCTCCAGGTCGCGGGCGAGTTCGCGGATCACGCTGTTGACGTCGGTCTCCTGGGCCATGACTCGGCTCTGGCGGGCGAAGTTGAGCAGGGCCGTAACGATCTCCTTGCAGCGGGCTGCCTCGCGGGAGATCATCTGCAGGTCGTCCTTGATGGTGGAATCCGGCGGCACTTCGCGGTTCAGGATGTCGGAGTACAGCATGATGGTGCCCAGGGGGTTGTTGATCTCATGGGCCACGCCCGCCGCCAACTGACCGATGGACGCCAGGTTTCTGGCGTGCAGCAGTTCATCCTCCGTGGTCTGGAGTTCATTGACCATGCGGTTGAACGCCTCGGACAGTTGGCGGAGTTCGCCGCGCCCCTTCTCGGGCACGCGCACGGTCATATCGCCACCCGCCACCTTGGCGCTGGCCGCCACCAGCGAGATGATGGGCTGGGTGATGGAGTGGGCTACGGGGAGCGACAGGGCAACGGCGATGAGAATGCTGACGATGGCGATGAGAACGACCCGGCGGTTGAAGTCGTGCACCAGCGACAGGAACGCTTCCTCGCGCGCGCCCACGTACAGGATGCCCACGATTTGGTTGGCGTGGTCGCGCAGGGGCGAGTAGCGGGTGATGAAGTTCTCCTTCACGACGAAGGCGCGGCCCGTGTACTCCTGGCCCTCGTACAGCACGACCTTGGCGACCTCTTCGGACAGGCGTGTGCCGATGGCGCGCTCGCCTGTCTCCGTGAGCACGTTGGTGGACACCCGCCAGTCGCCCAGGAAGATGGTAGCCGTATCCACGCCCGCCACTTGTTTGATGCGATCTACCAGGGTAAAATCGCGGTTGAACATTTGTAGAACTACGATGAGGGCGATGATCTCGTCGGAGGGGCCGCGGGCGGGAGCCACTGCCGTCAACGCCAGGCCAGCCGTGCCCTCTCGCGGGTCAAACAGTTGCGGCGCGGCCCGTGGCGTCTCTATCAGCGGGATGTGCGCCTGCTCTGCAAGGCCGATGGGCTCCAGGTATTCGGCGGGGATGATCTCCGTGCCCGAGGTGAGCACGCCCTGCCTGAGCGCGGCGGCCACGATGGGCAGGCTGCTCCAGTCCATGTCGCGGCGCACCGGCCGATGGACGCCGTAGGCGAACAACACGCGCCCGGCCACCAGACGCCCGTCGGGCCGGAACACGCCGATGAACTGGGTCCCCTCCAACTCGTTGCTCACAATGCGGTTCTGGATCATTCGCTCCAGGAGGCGGAGGGTTTCGTCCTTTGAGATGTTCTCCTGAGACAGGTACGTGGGCAGTTCGTTGTCCAGCGCGATACTGACGGCGATGGCAGAGACCTGGCGGCGGGCGCTGTCGTAGAATGCCTGCGCCAGGTTCATGTCGCGGTTCACGCGCTGGGTGGTGGCATTCGCAAGGTAGTCTTGAATCACGCGGGAGATGGCCAGCGACCCGAACGCCACAGGGACGAATGCGACGAAGAAGAACGCGGCGAGAAGGACGCGGTGCAGGTACCCGCGGAACAGGCCCCGCAGGGGCTGGAATATGCGCTTGAGGCCCCTTTCCATGGGCAACCCTCCTTCGGAGCGTACCGCCATCGGGCTACGCGGGGGCTGAAGGACACCTGTATTATAGCACCCGCCTGCGCCGCCCGCAAGCGCATCGCGGCGCGAATCGGATGCGGGGCCGATTTGGAGAAAACGCGCCCCTGTGGTATAGTACGCAGTCGGATGCCAAAGGCATCCGATAATTTTGCACGCCTTCCAACTGAGTGAGCCGTGCCGCACGACCGGACACCGGCCCCAGCGGTTCTCACCGGGATGACGAAGGCGGAAGAGAAAAACGGAGGGAATATGGGTATCGTTTCAATGAAGGAACTCCTGGAGGCGGGGGTTCATTTCGGGCACCGGAGGCGGCGGTGGAACCCGAAGATGAAGCCCTTCATCTTCACGGAGCGCAACGGGATTCACATCATTGACCTGCAGCAGACGCTGAGCAGGCTGGAAACCGCCTACAACGTTACCCGCGAGACCGTGGGCAATGGCGGCATCGTCCTCTTCGTGGGGACGAAGAAGCAGGCGCAGGAGACCATCGCCGAGGAAGCGACCCGCTGCAACATGCCGTACGTCAATCAGCGGTGGCTGGGCGGCACGCTGACCAACTTCCGCACCATCCGCCAGCGGATTGAGTACATGGAGGCGCTGGAGCGGCGTTTTGAGAGCGGCGACATCAACCGCCTGACGAAGAAAGAGATTCTCGTCTATCAGCGCGAGTTGGACAAGTTGCACACCCGCTTCGGCGGCCTGCGTCGGCTCACGCGCCTGCCCGACCTGCTGTTCGTCGTGGATGTGAAGCGGGAGGAAATCGGCATCAAGGAAGCCCGCACCCTGGGCATTCCGGTCATCGCCATGGTGGACACCAACTGCGACCCGGACCCGGTGGACTACGTCATCCCGTCCAACGACGACGCCATCCGCGCCATCCGGCTGATGACGTCCAAGATCGCCGACGCGGTGCTGGAGGGCCTGGCCATCCGCAGCACGGTGGAGGCCGAAGAGGAAGCCGCCCGCGAAGCCCAGGCTGCGACAGAAGCAGCGCGCAAAGCCCGGGGCGAGGAAGCCGAAGAGGAATACGTCTATGAGTACGAGGATGACGACGAGCGGTACCTCGGCGAGGCGACCCTGGCGAAACTGCGCTCCGGCCTGTTCGCCAGCGAGGACGAAGAGGCCACCGAGGAGCACGAGGCCGAGGACCTAGAAGACGAAGTGGCAGGCGAAGAAGAGGAAACCGAGGATAAGGAAGAATAGACTCGGCCGGCGTTGACTCTTTCGGATTCGGATACCCAAGGAACAGCCGCCGGCAGTCTTTGGCGGCAAGCAAATCTCAATGCAGCACAACGCGAGGAGCACCTTATGGAGATCACGGCAAGCATGATCAAGGAACTGCGCGAGCAGACCGGCGCAGGGGTTCTAGATTGCAAGAAGGCACTGGAGACGAACGGAGGCGATTTTCAGAAGGCCATCGCCTATTTGAAGGAGAAAGGGCTGGCGGCTGCCGCCAAGCGCGCGGACCGCGAGGTCCCCGAGGGCGTCATCGGGTTCTACGTGCACCCCGGGAGCCGGGTCGCGGGCCTGGTGGAAGTGAACTGCGAGACCGACTTCGTGGCGCGCACCAGCGAGTTCCAGCAGTTGGCGAGGGACCTGGCCATGCACGTGGTGGCCATGGCGCCCAAGTACCTCTCGCCCGAGGACATCCCGGCGGAGGTGGTGGAGGAAAAGCGCCGCGCGGCCCTGAGCGAAATTGAGGGCAACAAGCCCGCCGAGGTCGTGGAGAAAATCGTCCAGGGCAAACTGGAGAAGTTCTACAACGAGGTCTGCCTGCTGCGACAGGCGTTCATCAAGGACGAGACGATGACCGTCCAAGACCTGGTAACCCAGGTGGCGGCGAGGGTCGGCGAGAACACCCGCGTCCGGCGCTTCATCCGCTACGAGGTGGGCGAGGAACTGTGATTCGGGACAAGGGATGCGGCCGGGGCTGCATCCCTTGTTTTCCAGGCCACAGCCGGTGGAGATGAGTATGCCAGAACTCAAGTACAAGCGGATTCTGCTGAAGGTTGGCGGGGAAGCGCTGGCAGGCCCCAAGGGCTACGGCATTGACCCCGACGCCGCCGAGGCGCTGGCGGCCAAGATCGCCGTCCTGAAGTCCTACGGCGCGGAGGTGGCCATCGTGCTGGGCGCGGGCAACATCTGGCGCGGCATTGACGGCATCAGCCACGGCATGGAGCGCGCCACCGCCGACCACATGGGCATGCTGGCGACGGTCATGAACGCGCTGGCGCTGCAGGACGCGCTGGAGCGCGCGGGCCTGGACACGCGGGTGCAGACCGCCATTGAGATGCGCGCCGTCGCCGAGCCGTACATTCGCCTGCGGGCCATCCGCCACCTGGAAAAGGGGCGCGTCGTCATCATGGGCGCGGGCACGGGCAACCCGTTCTTCACCACCGACACGGCGGCAGCCCTGCGCGCGGTGGAGATCAACGCCGACGTGCTCATCAAGGCGACCAAGGTGGACGCCGTGTACGACGCAGACCCGAAGAAACATCCCGAAGCCAAACGCTTTGAGCGGCTGACCTACATTGAGGCCCTGAACCTGCGCGTGGGCGTGTTGGACAGCACGGCCATCAGCCTGTGCATGGACAACGACATGCCCATCGTCGTCGTGAACCTGTGGGAACCGCACAGCGTGGAGAAGGTGCTCTTCGGCGAGCCCATCGGCACGCTCATCTACCACTAGGACCGTGTTTGCCGCGCAAATCGGCTAGGGCAGGTGCACCATGATCAAGGAACTGCTGGCAGAAACCGAACAACGTATGGAAAAGGCGCTGGAGGCCCTTTCGTCTGACCTGGTCGGCATTCGCACGGGCCGGGCATCGCCCGCGCTGGTGGAACGGCTGATGGTGGACTACTACGGCGTCCCCACGCCGCTGAACCAACTCGCCAGCATCGCCGTGCCCGAACCGCGCCTGCTGGCCATCCGCCCCTGGGACCAGACCGGCCTGGCCGCCATTGAGAAGGCCATCCTGAAGTCCGACCTGGGGCTGACGCCGATGAACGACGGCAAGATCATCCGCCTGGTGATCCCGCCCCTCACCGAGGAGCGGCGGCGCGAACTGGTCAAACTGGTCGCCAAGCGCGTGGAGGAGGCGCGCGTCGCCATCCGCAACCTGCGCCGCGAGGCCATTGAGACCGCCCGCGAACTGGAAGAAGAGAAGATGATCTCCGAGGACGACCTGTATCGCGCCAAGGAGGAGATTCAAGAACTCACCGACCGGATGATCCAGCGCGCCGACGAAATCGGCAAGCACAAAGAGAACGAGATTCTGGAAGTCTAGAATACCGAACCGCAGTTCTGGCCGCAGGATACGCCGCACTTTGCATCGGGCGCGCGCCTTTCTGCACCAACCTGCGGTTTTGTTATCGGAGCGATGGAAGGCGTGAGCAAAACCAACTGGCCGCCTCTGTCCCGCATCCCGCGCCATGTGGCCATCATCATGGACGGCAACGGGCGCTGGGCGCAGGCGAGGGGGCTTCCGCGGCTCGCGGGACACCGAGCCGGCACCGAAAATCTGCGCCGTATCTTGCAGGCGTGCACGGACTTCGGGATAGAGGTCCTGACCGTCTATGCGTTCTCCACCGAGAACTGGGCGCGCCCGGAGGAGGAGGTCCGGGGCCTCATGACGCTGCTCACCCAGTACGTGCGGCACGAACTGGACAATCTGGACCGCCACGGCGTGCAGATTCGCCACAGCGGCAAGGTGGAAGGCATCTCGCCCGACATCCTCCACGAAATCCAGCGCGCCGTGGAGCGCACCCGCCACAACAACAAGATTATCCTGAACGTGGCCTTCAATTACGGCGGGCGCGCCGAAATCGTGGACGCGGCGCGGCGCATGATCGCCGACGGGGTCAAGCCGGAAGAGGTTACCGACGCGCTGTTTGAGAAGTACCTGTACACCGCCGGCCTGCCCGACCCCGACCTCATCATCCGAACCGCCGGCGAGATGCGGCTGAGCAACTTCCTCATCTGGCAGGCGGCCTACGCGGAGTATTACTCGTCGCCGGTCTACTGGCCGGACTTTGACGAGGCCGAACTGTACAAGGCCCTGGCCGAATACGCCAGGCGCGAACGAAAATTCGGGCGCGTCCCATCGCCGGACGAGCCGAAGACCACAGACCGGGACGCCTGAGCCATCGGGCTGGCGGAAGGAACAGGAGCAGGGATTTTGTTGCGAACACGTGTACTCAGCGCTGCCGTATTGTTGCCCATCGTCGCGGCTGCCGCCTACCTGGGCGGCCTGTGGCTGTTCGCCCTGATGGGGGTGGCCCTGTCGCTGGCCGCATGGGAGTTCCGCGGCATGATGCGCAAGGGCGGCTTCCGTCCCGAGGCGCTGTCGCTGTACCTGCCGCTGGCGGCCATGCTGGTGTTGGCGCAAGGGCACTGGGATGCGTACCTGCCGCCGACGCTGACCGCGCTGTTCATCCTCACACTGTCGTGGCAATTGCTGCTGGCAGGGCGCACGGCCCCGACCGCCGACTGGGCGCTGGCGCTCGGCATGGGGCTGTACCTGGGCTGGATGGGTGGGCACTTCCTGCGCATCCGCGCGCTGGACAACGGCCTGGCCTGGATGGCCATCGCGCTGGTAACGACCTGGATCAGCGACAGCGGGGCCTACTTCGTCGGCACATGGTTTGGACGGCACAAACTCGCGCCGCGTCTCAGCCCGAAGAAAACCTGGGAAGGCATCTTCGGCGGGTGGATCACCGCCGAGGTCGCCGCCGTCCTGCTGGGGCAACTGGTGGGGCTGACCGTCCCGCAGGGGCTGATCGTCGGGCTGGCCGTTGCGGTGCTTGCGCCGTTCGGCGACTTGAGCATCTCCATGATGAAGCGGCAGGTGGGCGTCAAGGATTCGGGCAACCTCATCCCGGGGCACGGCGGCATGCTGGACCGCCTGGACAGCCTGCTGTTCGTCGTCCCCGCCGTGTACTACTTCGCCACGTGGTTCCGCTAGCCGCGCCCAGCGGCTGCACCGCGCACGATTTCGCGCCCCCACTTATTTGACGCAGCGACGATTCCCGTTAGTATTGACTGTGAAGGGGCCTGCGGGCCCTTTTCGCCGTGAGAGGACATAGAGATGTTTGAGAAACTGGCTCAGATTGACGAGCGATACGAAGAATTGAATAGGCTGATGGCCGACCCGGAGATCAGCCGCGACCACGAGAAGGTGCGCATCTACGCCCAGGAGCAGGTGGAGATTGAGCCCATCGTCTCCCTGTACCGCCGCTACAGGGCGGTGGAGCAGCAGATGGAGTCGGCTCGCGCGCTGCTGGAAGAAGAAACCGACGAGGAGATCCGCCAACTGGCGCGTGAGGAACTGGAGTCGCTGGAAGCGCAGAAGGAGGAACTGTACCAGGAACTGCGCCTGGCGCTCCTGCCCAAAGACCCCAACGATGAGAAGGACGTCATCGTGGAGATTCGCGCGGGAGCGGGTGGCGATGAGGCCGGCCTGTTCGCCGCGGAATTGGCCCGCATGTACATGCGCTACGCCGAGGCCAAAGGGTGGAAGACCTCGGTCATCAGTTACAACGAGAGCGGCATCGGCGGGTACAAAGAAATCATCTTTGAGGTGCAGGGGCGCGGCGCGTACTCGCGCCTGAAGTACGAAAGCGGCGTCCACCGCGTACAGCGCGTCCCCGTAACCGAGTCCAGCGGGCGCATCCACACGTCCACGGCGACGGTGGCCGTCTTGCCCGAAGCCGACGAGGTGGAGGTGGAGATTGACCCCAACGACCTGCGCATTGATGTGTACCGTTCCACGGGCCACGGCGGCCAGAGCGTGAACACCACCGACTCGGCGGTGCGCATCACCCACATCCCCACAGGCATCGTGGTCTCGTGCCAGGATGAGCGGTCGCAACTGCAGAACAAGTTGCGGGCGATGAGCGTGCTGCGGGCGCGCCTCTACGACATGGAGTTGCAGAAGCAAATCGCCGAGCGTACCGACGCGCGCCGCGCCCAGGTTGGCACAGGCGAACGGAGCGAGAAGATCCGCACGTACAACTTCCCGCAGAGCCGCGTTACCGATCACCGCATCCACTACACCACCCATCGGCTGGAGGACGTGCTCGCGGGAGACCTGGACGAGATCATTGACCAACTCGCCCTGGCCGACCAGGCCGAGAAACTCAAGCAGTCGCTGGAGCAAAGCATCGTCGGGGAAAGCAATGGCCGATAATCCAACGTGTTCCATTCAGGAGGCCCTCATCTGGGCCACGGAGCGGCTGGCTACGGCGGGCTGCGAGACGCCACGCCTGGACGCGGAGATTCTGCTGTGTGAGTGCGCGGGCGTGGAGCGGGCCCACCTGCTCGCCCACGGGAGCGACGCCGTGCCCGCAGACACCTGGACGCAGTTCCAGGCATGGGTCGCCCGCAGGGAGCGGCGCGAGCCGGTCGCCTACATCACCGGCCATCGCGAGTTCTACGGGTTGGATTTCGTCGTTACGCCCGCCGTCCTCGTCCCGCGCCCCGAGACCGAGCACCTCGTGGACGAGGTCTTGGCGCTGGCGCGTGCGCGATACAGGGCCAACCAGACGCTCCTCATCGCCGACGTGGGCACGGGCAGCGGCGCAATCGGCGTCGCGCTGGCCGCCCACCTGCCCCACGCGCAGGTCTGCGCCCTGGACGCATCGCGCGAGGCGCTGGAGGTGGCCTGGCGCAACGCCGACCGGCACGGGGTGCTGGGCCGCATGTGCCTGGTGCAGAGCGACCTGCTGGAACGCCTGCCCTGGGCGGTGGACATCCTGGTGGCCAACCTGCCCTACGTCGCCGACGAGGAATGGCCGGCGCTGGCCCCCGAAATCCGCTTCCACGAGCCTGCGCACGCCCTGCGCGGCGGGGCGAACGGGCTGGACCTCATCCGCCGCCTGCTGGGCCAGGCTCCGGCGCACCTGCGGCCCGGCGGCGCGGTGGTGTTGGAGATCGGGGCGGGGCAGGCCGCGGGGGTGCGGCGAGCCGCTCAGGCCGCGTTCCCCGACGCGCACATCCGCATCGCCCAGGACTACGCCGGGCTGGACCGCGTGGTGGTCGTCCAGACGCCGTGGGCCTGATGCGGCGCGCGTGCGAGCCGCCGCGCGCCTGTTTTGGCGCAGGGCCGCCCGCGTGTTATAATGGTGCGGCGCGCCCCTGTAGCTCAAAGGACAGAGCGAGGGCGTCCTAAGCCCTGTCGTTGGGGGTTCGAGTCCCTCCAGGGGCGCCTGGCTTTGACACAACGCGGCTCATGTGATATTCTTGTGGCACAAGGCGCCGGGACAGCGGGCCTTGTTCTTTTGCCCGCCAGATGTCCCGTAGATTTGCAGAAACCCAGGAGGCATTGTCTTTATGGAGAATCATCAGCAGGAACCCGCGCAGGCGGCAACGCCCGAGGCCCCGTCGGTGCTGCGCATCCAGGACCTCAAGAAGAACATGGAAATCCACGGCACCGTCAAGCGCGTGTCCGAAGTGGGCGTCTTCATTGACGCCGGACTGGACGGCGAGGGGTTTCTCCACGCCTCGGAGTACCGCCCGCTTGGCAAGGACAAGGGGATTGAGTTCCACGTGGGCGACCCCATCACCGTCTGGGTCAAGGCGGTGGCCCCGGACCTCAAGAGTTTCCGCGCCACGCTGAAGGAGCCCCTGAAGTACCGCATGTCGGACCTGAAGCCGGGCATGGTGGTAACGGGCAAGGTGGTGCGCATCACCAACTTCGGCGCGTTCGTCAACATCGGCGCGAAGACCGACGGCCTGGTGCACGTCTCCGAGATGTCCGATGAATTCGTGCGCAATCCCGCCGATGTCGTATCCGTGGGCGACGAGGTCCAGGTGAAAATCCTGAAGGTGGAAGGCAACAAGATTTCCCTCAGCATGAAGGCGCTGATAGAAAAAGAGCCGGAGCCCGTTGAGGAAGAGGAAGCCGCCCCGGAGGAAGAGGAAGCCATCCCCACGGTCATGGAACTGGCGCTGCAACAGGCCCGCGAGCGCGCCAAGAGGCAAGAGAAGCGCGCCCGCGCCAAGGCGAAGGAACCGCGCGGCCCCAGCCCGGTGGACGACATCATCGCGCGCACGCTGCAGTACCACCGCGAGCAGAGCAAGAAGTAGAGCCCGCCCGACTCTGAAGCGCATCCGGCTGACGGGCAAAGCCCTGCCCGCTGCCCGTAGGGGGCACAGCAGGCCTTGCACAGCCCTAGCCGTTGACCACAGGGGAAATTGCCTGTTGTCATTGCGAGCGAAGCGAAGCAATCCCACGTTCGGAGATTGCTTCGGGCGCTCCGCGCCCTCGCAATGACACCCCTCTGTCATTGCGAGCGAAGCGAAGCAATCTGGCGCTCCGCGCCCTCGCAATGACACCCCTCTGTCATTGCGAGCGAAGCGAAGTCATCCGGTCGGCCCCCGTGCGACGCACCTCGGAGGTGCGTCGCACGTGCCTT
>JADBJK010000025.1:0-2521 GCA_014874485.1 Chloroflexota bacterium | reverse complement strand
TGACAGTCTCCAGAGATTGCTTCGGGCGCTGCGCGCCCTCGCAATGACACCCCTCTGTCATTGCGAGCGAAGCGAAGCAATCTGGCGCTCCGCGCCCTCACAATGACAAACTGTCAGGGTGGGGTTTAGCGCCGCGCGACACCCCGCCCTGCCCGCATTACGGCGTGCCGTCCGCGGGCAGCAGCACCTCACGCAGAGGCCGGGCGTCGGCCCCCACGCGGAACCGCACCTGCGCGTCGTGCACGATGCGCGTGGGCCATAATTCCGCCCGCCGCACGCCGTCCTTGCCGATCCACGCCCACAGGATGGCGCCATCCCGCGCCGCGTCGTAGTTGTCAATGTCAAACACGAAGTCGCCCAGGCTGTACGCGATGAGTTTGCCCTTGTACACCTCGGTCGGCTGCAGGACGTGCGGGTGATGGCCCACCACCAGGTCGGCCCCGGCGTCCACGGCGCGACGGGCCGCCGTCTGCTGCGCGGCGGTGGGCGCAGGGTCGTACTCCTGCCCCCCGTGCAGGATGACCACCACCACATCCGCCTGCTGCTTTGCGGCCTCAATCTGCCGCGCCATGCGTTCCAGGTCGTCCAGGAAGGCCACGCCCGGACGGCCGTCCCCCGCCGCGAAGTCCGCCGCCCGAAAGTAACTGACCCACGCCACCAGCGCCACCCTGACGCCACGGATGTTGTACACCAGCGGGCGTTCGGCCTCGGCGCGGTTCCGGCCCGCACCGACGACGGCCAGCCCCTGCGCCGTCAGGTGGCCGATGGTCTCCTCCATACCCGCGACGCCGAAATCCAGGATGTGGTTGTTGGCGAGGGAGATGGCGTTCAGCCCCGAGCGCCCCAGCCCCAGCGCCGTGGACGGATGGGCACGGAAGACATACGTCTTCGGCCACGGGTCGCCGCCCAGCGCGATGGGGCATTCCAGGTTCGCCACGGCGATGTCGGCCTGCTTGAGCGCGGCAGACACGGGCGCGAAGGGATAGTCCACGCCGTACCGCTCGGCGTACTCCCCGACGGTGCGGGCCAGCATGACATCCCCCACCGCCGCGAGGAGCACCGTCCCGTCCTCGGCGGGGAGCGAACCGTCCCAGGTCGCCAGCGTGGACGGGCCGGGCGTGGGAATCGGCGACGGGATGCCGTTGACCGCGGGTGCCAGCACGCGCACGAAGCGCCCCTCGCGCAGGACGACCTGCGGCGCGTCGCCCGCCTGCAGCGCCGCGACGCGAAGCCCGGCCACCCGCGAGGGCGCGTACCACACGCCGCGCACCTGCCCCGCGCCCGACAGCACAGTTACCGTCCCGCCCTCCGTCGCCGCCAGGATTTCCGCCGCGCCGTCGCCGTCCACATCCGCCGCGGCCAGGTCCCAGACGCCGCCTGCCACCGCCGACTCCCAGCGCGTCTTGCCGTCCGGCGACAGGGCAAGCACCCGATTCATCGGATCGCCCGCGCCGACGATGAGGGCCGGGCCGCCTGGGAGTTCGGTCTCCATCCACACCGGCATCCCGCCGCCCAGGGCGACCTCCCACACCCGCGTGCCATCCGCACCCCACGCCGCCAGCGTCCCGGCCTGATCGCCCGACACCCACGCGATGCCGTCCAGCGCGCTGGGTCGCGCCGCCACCCGCGCATCGCCCGCCGGCCTGTCCCACGCGACGCGGCCATCGGCGGCGATGCCGAGCACGTGGCCCGAATCCAGGCCCACCAGGATGTCCGCGCCGCCGATGGGCGCAACCGCCAGCGAGACCGGCGCGCCCGGCAGTTGTGCCGTCCACCGCACCGCGCCCGCCGGGTCCAGGGCGGCCAGGGTGCCCGTCCACGTGGCGGCCAGCAGCGCGCCGCCCAGGGACGCCAGGTGCGTAACCCGTCCGTCCAGCCGCGCCTGCCACACCGGGCGGCCCTCGGCGTCCAGCAGGTACACGCGGTCCGAGTCGTCGCCGATGAGGACGCGCGGCGAGCCGTCGGGCGCGGGCACCACCAGCGCCGCGTAGATGACCGCCTCGGCGCGGAACCGCCAGCGCACCGTGCCGTCGGCGGCGAAGGTGTAGAAGTAGCGGTCGTGCGAACCGGCCAGGATTTCCGAAACCTCGTCGCCGTCCAGGTCGGCCACGTCCAGCGTCCAGAACGCCTCGGTCTCGTGCCAGTTGTCTGCGGTGGGATACGCCCACCGTTCACGGAGCGCAAGCGGCGGCAAAGGCGTCGGCGTGGGCACGGCCGTGGGCGCAGGCGTGGCGGTGGGCGAAGGGCGCGGCGTGGCGGGCGGGTTGGCCGTGCGCGTCGGCGCGGGCGTGGCCGAGGCGCACGCAGCAAGCGAAACCGCGATCAGCATCAGGGCGACGAGTCGTTTCATGGGGCCACTTTAGTCGGGATGGGGCGGAATGTCAATTGCGGCGAGGTTGGCTTATCCGCGAATGACACGAATGTCGGGGGTGCATTTCCATTTTGGGCGAAAACGACCGAATGTCGTTAGGTTGTCGCGCAGAATCTACCTCACCTATCCCCACCCCGGCCCTCCCCTTTC
>JADBJK010000058.1:9750-11672 GCA_014874485.1 Chloroflexota bacterium | reverse complement strand
GGGCTGGCCGCGCCGCCCGCGGTTCCGTAGAGGGACGCAAAGAAGTTCCGCACGCCCGGCCACGTACTCACCCAAATACCCACAAGGGCCAGGACTACCGTGATCACTGTGGTCAGGATGATGTCCTGTTTCCACTTGTAGGTCATCTGTCCGGCCAGCAGGCCAACCAGGATGACGATGATCACCCCCAGTGGCACCGCCGGGTTGGTCAGCAAATTGAACCCAACCTGGATGCCGAAGGCCCCCATGATCATCAGCAGGTACACGTAGATGAAGGCCAACAGGATGCTCCGAGCGCGCGGCGAGATGAGGCGGTAACTCAGCGCGCCGAAGGTCTGCCCTTCCTCACGGACGCCCATGATGATGCTGCTGTAGTCCTGCACCCAGCCGATGAAGAAAGTGCCGAGCACAATCCACAGCAGCGCGGGGAGCCAGCCCCACTGGACTGCCACAATCGGGCCGAGGATGGGGCCGAGTGCGGCGATGGACTTGAACTGGTACCCGAAGAGGACGTTGCGGTTCGCGGGGATGAAGTCTACGCCATCCATGAACATCTTGGCGGGGGTTGCCTTCTGGTTGTCTGGCTGGATGACGCGGCGGTCAATGGACTTGGCATAGAGACCATACCCCACGGCGATCCCTACAGCGGCAATGATCAGCACGAACAGCGAATTCATCTCCTACTCTCCTTACTGCATTCGCAACTGAATTCGGATGACCAATAGGTGGAACGGACTCTGCCAGCCGAAGTGCGAAAATCAGTCCAGCCCCTGCCTCACCTCCTTTCTTTCCGCGAACAGCCCAGCACCACCGGGCAACCCTACCCTATGTGGATTGCTTCTATTTTACCACCATCTTGCGCGGTTGTCAATAGGTTTTGCTATGCGTTATGTAAACTGTGCGGCACCTTCTGTTTTTACAACCCTCGCATCGGGCAAAAGTTGCACTCGCCGCATACGTCCTTGCGGGCTCCGCGTGTTCTGCGGTGAATTACGTGCGACGCACCTCCGAGGCGCGTCGCACGTGGCGCTGCCCTCGGTCTGGCAAAGTCACACCGAAGCGACGCCGAAGAATCTCGTCAACCGAGATTGCCGCTTCGTTCGCAATGACAGCGGCTAGCCTCTCTGTGGTCAACCACTACGCGCTTCGCCGGGGTGCATTTCAGTTTGGGGGCAAGCCTGCGGATTGACACCTCTTTCGCCGCCTGATGTACAGCGATGGGTCTGCTGACCTCACCTAACCCCTCCCGCACCCTCCCTGTTCCTCTCCGCCTGCGGAGAGGAAAGGGGAGGGCCGGGGTGGGGATAGATGAGGTAGATTCTTCTCGGCAGCCCAACGATATCCGGTCATTTTCGCCCCAGGGTTGAAATACACCCATTCGCCGCGCGTCGGTTGCCAGTCTGCGCGGCGTGCGCTATAATGTGCTCGGTTACTCTGTGAATTGCGGCACGGGACAAGGGCATATGGGCGTCAAGATTCTGCTCATAGATGACGAGCCAATGATGAAGCGGATGCTGGCGGATGTCTTCTGCCCGCCCGATTTTGAGTTCCAGGCCGCCGCGGATGGACGCGAGGGCCTGCGCATGACCTACGACTTCAAGCCGGACCTGATCCTGCTGGACATCATGATGCCAGGGATGAGCGGCTGGGAAGTCTGCCAGCGCATCCGCGAGTTTTCCGCCGTCCCCATCATCATGCTCACCGCCATGGGGCACACGACCGACAAGGTACGCGGCCTTGACCTCGGCGCCGATGACTACATCACCAAGCCCGTTAACCTGGAGGAAATCAAGGCGCGGGTCAAGGCGCTCCTGCGGCGGGCGGCCCTCGGCGAACAGACGGCGTGCCTGTACTCGGCAGGCGGCGATTACCTGGCCATAGACCCCATCGCCCGCAGGGTTCGCGTCGCCGGCGAGGAAATC
>JADBJK010000058.1:0-9256 GCA_014874485.1 Chloroflexota bacterium | reverse complement strand
GCGGCGGTCATCCACAACGCCACCATCCAGGATTACGCCGTCATCGGCATGCGCGCCGTGGTCAGCGACTGGGCGAACGTCGGCGTGTGGAGCGTCGTGGCCGAAGGCGCGGTCGTGCGACAGAGCCAAGAGGTGCCCGCCGGCAAGATCGCCGTCGGAGTCCCGGCGCGCCTGCTGGAAAAGGACGTGAGCGACGAGTACCGCGAGCAGTGGACGCGGTTCAAGGAGATTTACGTGGACCTGGCGCGGCGCTACCCGCTCGGCCTCAAACCGCTCAAGCCCTAGACAGCCGACTGTCCTCCGGGTCGGATTCGCCGCCGTCTCTTGTTGGCGGGCCGGCATACGGGGCCGGTTCATTTCAGCGACATGCTGAGCGAACCACCTCCGAGGGCGGGGCCTCGCGCCTCACGGCTTGAGGACCACCTCCTCTTTCCCCTGCAAACGGTCCAGAATCCGCGTGCAGATGATGTCCAGGTGCGCCGCCGAGTTGACGAAATCCAGATCGTCGGCCGGAATCGTCAGCACAGGGCACAGGTTGAACCCGTCCATCCACGCCTTGTACAGGTCGTTCAACCGCGCCAGGTAGTCCTCGCTGATGCCCGACTCCATGGCGCGCCCCCGCATCCGGATTCGCCGAGCCAGTGTTGGCACCGAAGCCTGCAAGTAGATGAGCAGGCTTGGGATGGGGAGATGCGCCACGATCATGTCGTACAGGCGCACGTAGGCGTCAAAATCCCGCTTGGCCATCATGCCCATGTCGTACAGCGCCTGGGCGAAGATGTGCCTGTCCTCGTAGATGCTCCGGTCCTGGATGACCGATTCGGGCAGCGCCGCAATTTGCCGATGCAATTCCGCGCGGTGCCCGAGGAAGAATATCTGTAGGTGAAAACTCCACTTCCGCATGTTGGCGTAGAAATCCGCCAGATAGGGATTGTCGTCCACGCTCTCGTAGTAGGCCCTCCACCCGAGGCGTTGCGCCACCAGCGTGGCGAGACTGGTCTTGCCCGATCCGATGTTGCCCGCAACGATGACGAAGCGTTTCACCATGGCAACGGCAGCCCTCCTCTGATGTTGAGTGGCGACAGCATCGCACACATTGTAACCGAAGGCGCGCCGCGCGTCCAGTCAACGTGCGACGCATCTCGGAGGTGCCTCGCATGTGCCTTCTCACGTCATTGCGAGCCAAACGAAGCATCTCGCTGACGAGATTCTTCGCGGCTTCGCGCCCCGCTAGGGACAACTCATGAATTGTCCCTACGGGCGCTGCGCACCCTTGCAATGACAGTTCCCGGCAAACTTCCGAACCGGACTTCGCCTGCCGCCGCGCATTTGTGAGAAACGGCGCACAGCGTATAATCTATACAAGCCAACCCATCACTGAAGAAGAGATTCGCTCATGAGACCTGCCAATGAACTGGGACGTGTGAACGCCGTCCGGCTTCGCACCGCTACCGCCCTTCGCAACAGTGCCCTGGGCCGTTCCGCCGCGCTGGAGACCCTGCGACTTGCCCTGCCCGCTGCCGGCGAGCAATTGCTGGCGATGATGGTGGGCATCGTGGACACGTTCCTGGTGGGACACATCGGCGCGGCGGCCCTCGCGGCGGTGGGCCTGGCCAACCAGTGGGTCATGCTCACCAACGCGCTGTTCGGCGCCATCGGCGTCGGCAGCACGGCCCTCATCGCGCGCTCCGTCGGCGCCAAGGACACGCCCCTCGCCAACCGCGTGCTGCGCCAGTCGGTGCTCGTCGGGGCCGCCATCGGCATCACCGCCACCGTGCTCGGCGTAACGCTGGCGCGTCCCGCAGTCGTCCTCATGGGGGCCGAACCCGAAGCCCTTGGCCTGGGCACCACCTACCTGCGCATCGTGGCCGCCGTGTTCCTCCCCGCCACGCTGATGTTCATCTGCAACGCGGCCTTGCGCGGCGCGGGCGATACGCGGACGCCTTTGCGCATCATGTTCATCGTCAACGGCATCAACATCGTGGTGGCCTGGTCGCTCATCAACGGGGCATTCGGCCTGCCGCGCATGGGCGTGGCGGGGTCGGCCATCGGCGCGGCCACAGCCCGCCTGATCGGTGGCGTGCTGGCTGTGAGCACCCTGGCGCGGGGGCGAGGGGCGCTCCGCCTTGTCCTGGACCGCCTGCGTCCCGACTGGGACCTCATCCGCCGCATCTTGCGCGTCGGCATCCCGTCGGGGCTGGAACAACTCTTGTTCCGCTTCGGGCAGATGTCCTACGCCCGCGTCGTCGCCACGCTGGGAACCGCCGCCTTCGCCGCCCACCAGGTCGCGCTGAATGCCGAGTCGCTGTCGTACATGCCGGGCTTCGGGTTCGCCGTGGCCGCAACGACGCTCGTCGGGCAGGCGCTGGGCGCGCAGAACCCCAAGGCCGCAGAACGCAACGGCTACACCGCCTTTGCCCTTGGAGCGGCGCTCATGGGCCTGATGGGCATCGTGTTCATCCTGTTCCCGCTGCCGCTCGTCAGTTTCTTCACCTCGGACCCCGAGGTCATCGCGCTGGGCACCACGCCCCTCCGCATCGTGGGGCTGGCCCAGCCCGCACTCGCCGCCACGATGATCATCAACGGCGCGCTCCGCGGCGCGGGCGATACCAAGTATCCGCTCTACATCGTCGCAGGGTGCATCTGGGGAATCCGGGTGCCGCTCGCCATCTTGTTCATCAGCATCATGGGGCTTGGACTATCGTGGGCGTGGGTCGCCATGTGCACAGACCTCCTGTTCCGCGGTCTGTTCGCGTTCTTGCGCTACCGGGGCGGCAAGTGGAAGACGATTCAGGTGTAACAGACAATGTCAGCGGCCGTTGCGGCGTCCCTCACGCGCGCACGGCCGCTGACAACTCGCGCTAGGCGCACAACCGCACGGCCGCCCTGTAGAGCACCCGCGCGGCAAACCCCAGGTTCGCCACCGAAATCCGCTCGTTGTGCCCGTGGGCCATCTCTAGCGGCGACTGGTCGGTGTCCTGTTTCATGGGGCAGAAGCCATACACCTTCACCCCGCGCTTCGCCAGGAACCGACCATCGGTGGAGCCCGTGATCATGAACGGGAGCAAGACGGCGTCCGGGTCTTCTTCGGCCAGCGCCTCGCCGAAGATGGTGTACAGCGGGGTCTGGTAACCCGCCTCCGACGGCTCGGACGTGCCGATGATGTCAATCCGCACCTTGTCGCCGATATACGGCCGGATCTCGCGGATGAGGTCAGCGGGGGTTTGGCCGGGAAGCAGCCGCCCGTCCACCTGCGCCTCCGCTACCGACGGGATGACGTTGGTCTTGCTCCCCGCGTGGAGGACGGTGGGTGTGGCCGTGTTGCGCACCGAGGCGCGCAGCAGCGGCCCGATCATCTCCTCACGCGCCAGGGCCTTGGCGATCAGAGGCTCAAAGACCGGGTTCAGCACCAGCGGCAGCATGACAGACTGCGGGAACGGCAGCAACTTCGCCAGTTGGTGGACGAACTCGCGCACTGTGGGCACGATGTGCAGTGGAAGGCGGGCGCGTGCCAGGCGTGCGACGGCTTCGGCCAGCGTCGCCACGGCGTTGTCGCCCTTGGGGGTGGATGCGTGGCCCGGCTTGCCCTCCGCCGTCAACTTCATCCAGCAGACGCCCTTCTCGGCGCTCTGGCAGACGTACACCCGCCTGCCGCCGATGTCCAGGCCGAACCCGCCGCCCTCGTTGATCGCATATTCGGCTTCCAGCAGTTCGGGGCGCTGCTCCACCAACCAGCCCATGCCCGCGAGGCCGCCCACCTCTTCGTCCGCCGTGGCGGCCAGGATGACATCCCGCTTCAGCGGCACGCCCTCGCGTTTGAGCAGCAGCATCAGCACCAACTGCACGGCGGTCAGGTTCTTGGTGTCCACCGCGCCGCGCCCCCAGATGAACCCGTCCACAAGTTCAGCCGCAAAGGGCGGGTGCGCCCACTTGTCCGGCTCTGCGGGCACGACATCCAGGTGCGACATCAGCAGCAGCGGGCGGGCCGAGCCGTCGCCCTTGAGCCGGGCGATGACATTGCCACGCCCAGGTGCCGACTCCAGCACCTCGGCCTCTATCCCCTCGCCCCGCAGCACATCGGCCACGTACTGGGCCGCGGGGAGTTCGTTGCCGGGCGGGTTCGTCGTGTCAATGCGAATCAGGTTCTGCAAGTGCTGCACGACTTCGCGCTCAACAGCGGCCCAATCTGGAGACATCGCGCCCCTCCCCAGACTTACGCCAGCCACCGCCCCAGAATGTCTTTCAGCGTCGGCTGGCCGATTTCCTGCAACTCGTACCGCACGCGCTGCGACGGGTGCTTGATGTTCACCACCCTGCGCAAATCAATGGGCGTGGCGATGAGCACCATATCGCAGGGCGTGTTGTTGATGGTTTCCTCCAGTTCGCGCACCTGCTTCTCGCCGTACCCCATGGCCGGCAACAGCGCCCCTGTATTCGGGTACTTGCGGAACGTGTCCACGATGGAGCCGACCGCGTAGGGCCGCGGGTCCACCAACTCCGCCGCGCCCAGCCGCCTGGCGACCACCGTCCCCGCGCCGTAGGCCATCTCGCCGTGCGTGAGGGTCGGGCCGTCCTCAATGACCAGCACGCGCTTGCCGCGAATCGCGTCGGGCGCTTCCACGAAGATGGGAGAGGCCGCCTCCAGCACCGTCGCGCGCGGATTCACTTGGTACACATTTTCACGCACGAGGGAGATGTTGGCCAAGTCCGCCGTGTCCACCTTGTTGATGACCACCACGTCGGCCATGCGCAGGTTCGTCTCGCCGGGGTGATACCGCACCTCGTGCCCCGGCCTGTGCGGATCCACGACGACGATGTGCAGGTCGGGCTTGTAGAAGGGCAAGTCGTTGTTCCCGCCATCCCACAGGATCACATCCGCTTCTTTCTCGGCCTCGCGGAGAATCTGCCCGTAGTCCACCCCGGCATAGACGATGACGCCCCGGTCCAGGTGCGGCTCGTACTCCTCGCGCTCCTCAATCGTGCAGTGATGCCGATCCATGTCGGCGTAGGTCGCAAACCGCTGGCACGCCTGCTTGGCCAGGTCGCCGTAGGGCATGGGGTGGCGGATGGCGACGACGCGCTTGCCCATGTCGCGCAGGATGCCCGCGACCCGGCGGCTCGTCTGGCTCTTGCCGCTGCCCGTGCGCACCGCGCAGACCGCGACCACCGGCACGCTTGCCTTCAGCATGGTGGCATCGCCCCCCATGAACCGAAAGTCAGCGCCTGCCGCCAGCACCGTGGACGCCTTGTGCATCACGTACTCGTGGCTCACGTCGCTGTAGGCGAACACCACCTGATTCACCTTCAAATCGCGAATGAGGTTGACCAGTTCGGATTCGGGGTAAATCGGGATGCCCTTCGGGTAGTTCGGCCCCGCCAGTCCTGCCGGATACACCCGCCCCTCAATGTTGGGAATCTGCGTCGCCGTGAACGCAACGACTTCGTAGTCCGGGTTGTTGCGGAAATACACGTTGAAGTTGTGGAAATCCCTTCCCGCAGCACCCATGATGAGAACCCTGTCTTTCTCCATTGAAAGCCTCCTCACTGTGATAGGACTTGATTACGATCTGCTCTCCGAGCGGGGTTTCGCCACGGGCCTTGCAAATCGCGCCAGAATCTCCCCCACGCCGTACAGCAGGATGAGGGGAACCATGACGATCATCATGTTGAACGGGTCCGGCGTAGGTGTAATGACCGCAGCCAGCACCGCGATGATGAGGATCGCGTACTTGCGATTCTTGCTGAGAAACGCGGGCGTTACAATCCCGAGTTTCGCAAGGAAGAAGATGATAAGCGGCGTCTCAAACGTAACCCCCACCCAGAACAACAGGCCGGTTACAAAGGAAATGTAAGAGTCTATGGAATAGGTCGGACGGACAATGTCGCTCATGAAGCCTTTCAGATACGCGATGGCGAACGGCAGCATGACAAGCGCCGCGAACAGCACGCCCACCGCAAAGGACACCGTGGCCGCGGGCAACAGGTAGTACAGGTACCGCTTCTCCTGTGGCGTCAGGCCGGGCACGATGAACCGCACCAGTTGGTACACGATGACCGGCATGGCGATGACCAGCCCCAGGATGAGCGCCAACTTGAAGTACACGATGATAGTCTCGGTGGGTCGCAGCGCCACAGGCACATTCGGCTGCATCGGGCGGATGACGATTTCAAACAGCCGGGGCGTGAGCACGAAAAGGCTCACCGCCGTGCCCACGAAAAGCGCGATGAACGCCTTGATGAGGCGGTCGCGCAGTTCCCCCAGGTGGGCAAGCAGCGGCATCTTGTGGTTTTCAGTCATGCTGCTCGGGGCCTCCTTCGGCTGGGGTCCCGCCCGTTTCACTCGCGACGGCAGCCGCCGAGGGTATCGCCTGACCTTCGGACGCCGGCGACTCTGTCGCAACCACCTCGCCCACCCTGGACAGCGGGATGCCGTGGACCGGCTGGATGGCAGGCGACGGAGCGGCGGGGCGCTCGGCATCCTTGGCCGCCTCGGCCAAGTCCAGTTCCTTTGCGACCGCGGAGGTAACCTCGGCGGAGGTCTTGCGGAACTCGTTGACCGCCCGCCCGATGCTACGCGCGACCTCCGGAAGACGATTGGGGCCGAAAATGATGAGGGCCAGAATCAAGATGAGGATAAGTTCCCCAGGGCCGATACCAAACAGGTTCATGCCCCGTCCCCTTTCGCCGAATCCTCGGCAGAGGCCGCGCCCTGCGAAGGCCCAGGGTTCGCCATCCCCTGCATCTGAAGCACGAAACTGCCCAGGACTCCGTTCACGAACCGGTGGGAACTCTCGCTTCCGAACATCTTGGCCAGTTCCACCGCCTCGTTGATGACGACCTTCATGGGTGTCGTGCGGTCAACGTACAGTTCAAACAGCGCGATGCGGAGGATGTTGCGGTCTATGATCGCCATCTGCTCAATGGGCCATTGAGGGGCGTTCTTCTGGATGAAGGCGTCCAGTTGTTTGCGATGCTCCAGCACGCCGAACACCAGAGCGCGCGCGAAATCCACGCCTGCGTCGGGAAGCGGCGTTTCCTCCAGGCGGTGCTGAAGCACAACGTCGGGAGGATGCCCCACACTGTCGGTTTCAAAAAGAGCCTGCAAAGCAACAATGCGAGCGCGCCGCCGTACTTTCACGGTCTACACCTGCTCCTCAGAATCAGGGAGTTCCACGTCCTCAATGAAGATGTTGACCTCGCGGACCACGAGGCCCACCGTGTCACTGATAGCCCGTGCGATCTCGGCCTGCAGCCTCCGTCCCAGCGCCAGCAGGTTCACGTTCGCCTTGGCGACAAGGTGAACATCCACCGCCACGCTGTTGCCCTCAACATCCACGCGGACGCCGTCATCCACGCCGCCGACACCGAGGAACCGGCTCACGTCGCTGCGCCAGTCCTTGCACAGACGCGCCACGCCCTCATCCGCATTGACCGTCAGGGTTACGATGGTCGTCAGAACACTGGGAGCCAGGGTAACCTTGCCCGCCGTCTCGCCTTCCATAGACACACCCCCTCGCAAACAGCCTCGCGAACCCTAGATTATCCGATTGTGCGCCGAACGTCAAGCGGCGCGACGACGCGTGCGACATACAAAACAAAGGCCGCGATGCGGAATCCCGCGCCACGGCCACGGGTTGACTCACGCAGGGAAGGCCGACTTCGCCTACTCTGCGCTCTCAACCTTGATTCGCTCGGCCCCACGGTAGTACCCGCAGTTCGGGCAAACGCGGTGGGGCAACCGCAGCGTCTTGCACTGAGGACACGCGACCAGGGCTGTCGTCTTCAGCGCCAGATGGGACCTGCGGCGATCTCGCCGTCCTTTTGAGAGTTTCCGCTTTGGCAGAGCACCCATGTCAAAACACTCCTTCAATGCAATGATGTCAACTTGCCTGCAGGTCGGCCAGCGGTGCCCATCGCGGGTCCACCGGCTCGTCCGAGCAGGTGCAGGTTTCCGTGTTCAGGTTGCGCCCACAGTGCGGGCAGATGCCGGCACAGTCCTCCCGGCAGTGCGGGTGATCCTCTATCGCCAGGAGCAGGTTCTGGCGGACCACCTCGCTCAGGTCCAGCATGTTGTGCTTGTCAATCACGAGCGCCGGGTCCTCGTGGGTAGTCGGCAGCACGCGCCCCGTCAGCACGTCTATGCTAGGCTCAAACTCCTCCACGAGGTCAATGGACACCCGCTCCACGAAAGGCTCCGCGCACCGCACGCAGATGAGTTCCAGGTCGGCGTACGCGGTGCCCTCCACCAGCACATTGGCCCCCACATGGGTAAACCGCACGTGCCCCATGAGCGTGCTGTGGGGCACAATCAGCGGATCCAGCCCGCTGATGTCGTCATCCAAATCGTACTCCCGGACCCCGCCCGTGGGGCCGAGAAGCAATTGCGCAACGTTGAATCGCATGTCAAATACCTTCTTCTGTACCCGAAAGCAAGGCGCATTATAGCCCCTCCACGCGCCTGTGTCAAAGCGCGCGCCACGGCAATCGGTTGCGGCTTTCGTTGGTGGCGCGCACGCCGCCTGTCCCGTGCCATCGCGAGCGAGGCGAAGCAATCCCCAACCCGGTGTCCTTGCGAGCGAAGCGAAGCAATCTCCCGCTCCAATCTCGTGCCCCAGGGTTTGCCTCGGTCGCCACGCCAAGTCTGCCATGCGCCGCACAAAACGAGAAGCGGCCCGCAAGCCGCTTCTCCTGGTGGAGATGGCGGGAATCGAACCCGCGTCCGAAAGATTCGACCAGAGACATCTACAAGCGTAGTTGGCCTTTGGAATCTCGCCCCACGAGCGCCCGACCAACAGGGTCTGCGTGGAGCCAGCCGATGCGCTTAGGCTCCCCGTATCGGCATCCGAGGAACTGCATCCCGGTCTTCATGACGCCCTGGGACCACCTCACCGGGAGAGAGATGGGCAGGACGTAGTTACCCGCAGGTAACTAAGGCGTTGACGCTCGCTGACTAGGCAGCGATGGCCAATGCCGGCTGCTGTGCGAAGTTCGCACTTCTCGTTTTGCCCATTTTGACGCGGCTGGGCGCCTCGGCTTGCAGTCCCTGACCAGCCTCCTCCGTCGAGACCATTCATCCCCGACTGGCCCTATTATAGCCAAAAATGGCAAAAACACAAAAAGCCGCCCCGCCGTTCACGCGCAAGTTGCCCAGGGCAATTGCATTTATATTGGTGGGCCTGCTAAAATGCGCCCTCGTTGTGAGACTGTCGCATGGGAGGCGCTATGCAGGAAATATCAATGCCCGACATACTACGGC
>JADBJK010000027.1 GCA_014874485.1 Chloroflexota bacterium | reverse complement strand
GCCGTAGTATGTCGGGCATTGATATTTCCTGCATAGCGCCTCCCATGCGACAGTCTCACAACGAGGGCGCATTTTAGCAGGCCCACCAATATAAATGCAATTGCCCTGCGGCTTGCGAGGCCCAATTTGACTTCATCCTGCACGAGAAACCATCTCGGCTTGCGTGAACCTTCGCCCCCACGCGCATCACAAGGCCAGGGCAGCCGAGTACTTCTGCCCGCGTGAGGTGTTCACACCACCTTGCGAAGATTTTCACGCAATTTTCACCCCACACCCGTATGCCTTGTGGCACAATCTGGAATGGAGTTCCCGCACGACGGGAGCAGGTTAACCTGAAGGGGAAGGAGTCTATGACCGTAGAGGAATTCGTACAAGGCCAGATTTACCCAGAGCCGATCCTCGTGGTGGAGGACGAGGATTCGGTGCGGAGCCTGGTGCTCCGCAAACTTGCGCGCGCTGGCTATACCGCCGTCGGCGCGGCAAACGGCATAGACGCCCTGGCCCTGCTACGGGAGCAGCACTTCGGCGTCGTGATGTCGGACATCAACATGCCCAAACTCAACGGTCTGGAACTCCTGCAGATCATCCGCGAGGCATATCCGGACGTGGTCGTCATCATGGTTACGGCCTACGGGGACCTGGACCACGCCATCGCGGCCATGCGGCTTGGGGCGTCGGACTACGTGGTGAAGCCCTTTGACCTGGATCAGTTGATGAACGCGATCCAACAGGCCCTGCGGCTGCGTCAGAGGAACCTGGCCCGGCGGTACATTGAGTTCCAGTCCAGGGTACATCCGCGTGATGAGGCGAATCACCGGTTGCTGCTCAGCACGGTGATGGCCCTGGCGAACAGCCTGGAGGCGAAGGACCCCTACACTGTGGGACACTCGCAGCGCGTCGCGGCCCTGGCCGAGCGTCTGGCTCACGCGCTGGGGCTTCGGGAGAGCGAGATTCGGTACATCCACATGGCCGGCCTTCTGCACGACATCGGGAAGATCGGCATCAGCGAGGCCGTGATCAACAAACCCGGCCCTCTCACGCCGACGGAATACGCCCACATCCAGACCCATCCGCTCATCAGCGAGCGCATCCTGGTGCCGGTGGCCGAACTCAACGGCGCGCTGCGGATGATCCGGAGCCACCACGAGCGGTGGGACGGTAGCGGGTACCCGGACGGTCTCAAGGAACTGGAGATTCCCCTGGGCGCGCGCATCCTGGCCCTTGCCGATGCCTACGACGCGATGACCTCGCAGCGCCCGTATCGGCCGGCCCTGCCACGCGAAGTGGCCCTCCGCGAAATAGAGCGGGGCGCTGGCAACCATTTTGACCCAAGCCTGAGCCGCCTGTTCTTGGGGATTCTGGCAGAAGAGGGGTGAAGACAGGTGCTGGTACTTTGCGCAGGGGGGTTCTTGATGGCTTGTCATTGCGAGAGCGCGCAGCGCCCGTAGGGACAATTCATGAATTGTCCCTACTGAGGCGCGAAGCGCTGAAGAATCTCGCCAACCGAGATTGCTTCGCTCAGCATGACAGCGGATGATCCGTCCTCCGGTCAACGACCAGCATCGCCAACTTGCATAGGTGTATAGCATGAATACACTGGATGCGGCAGCAGACATCGGTACACAGCAAGGAGAAACGCTCCGCGTGGAGATTCACACGGGGGAATACATCGCCCTCGGGACGGTCGTTACCCGCCACCAGAGGCTGATGGACGTGCTGGAGAATCTGACGTCGCCCTACCTGCGGCTGGAGAACGCCCGGCTTCAGTTTCTTGACCGCGGCAACGCGCCCCAGACCGTGGAGTCGCTCCTCGTGAGCCGCGACCACATTCGCATCGCCATTCCATACGAGGAGGACATTGCCCCCGAAACGAGGAAGTCGCACCCGCGCTACATCCCCAAGTATCCCGTTGCGGCGTCCCTGTACATGGACAGCATGGCCATTGAGGGCTATCTGCATATCCGCGAAGGCGAAGATGCGTTTCTTGCCACGCAGAACCTGGTGGAGCCCTTCATTGCGATTACCGAGGCAGCGGTGCGCTACCTGGACCAAGGCCGCTCGTTGCCCTTCCGCTGCCCGGTGGTCATCGTCAATCGCCGGTTCGTGAACCTGATTGCGCTGCGACCGCAACCGACCGATGATGTCCACTCGCGCCTGGAAAAACTTCTTGCCCACTCCAGTTCCCTGGCCGCGCGAATCCTGCGTGCGCCGACGGTATCCGCATGACGATGGAGGATCGCCCATGGACGACCTGACCCTGCACACAGCAGAAGGACGAGAAGCACTACTGATGAATCCTGACCAGCAGGAACTGTGCTTGATTCCTTTGTTGGGCACGGGGGTCAGCGGAATGCGCGTGCTCGCGGTGCGCGAGAACATCATCGGGCGACAGCCGGGCGTGGACATCCTGGTGCGCGACCCGAGGGTCTCGCGCCAGCACTGCAAGATCGTGCTCACGGGCGCTGGGCCCAAGATCGTGGACCTGGACAGCCGTAACGGCACATTTGTGAACGACGTTCAAATAACGGAGACCTACCTGAAGGACGGCGACCTCATTCGGGTGGGCGACACCGTGTTCCGCATCCGGTACGTGGACCGCGTGGAACTGGAGCGCCAGAACGAACTCTACCGCCGGGCGACGCGCGACAGCCTCACCGATTTGCACAATCGGCACTACCTGCTGGAGCGGCTCAACGAGGAGTTGGCGCGGGCGCGCCGCCATGGTTTTGAGGTCTCGTTCCTGATGATAGATGTGGACCACTTCAAACTCATCAACGACCGCCTGGGGCATTCGGCCGGAGACAGGGCGCTGGCCATCGTGGCCGGCATCTTGCGGGACAATGTGCGCGGCGAGGACACGGTGGCGCGCTACGGCGGGGAGGAGTTTGCCGTGCTCGCGCCGTTCGCGGGGATTGAAGGCGCACGCAACCTCGGCGAGCGGCTGCGTGGGCTAGTGGAGCGCAACGAATGGTCCAAGGGCGAAGGACGCCTGCCCTTGACCGTCAGCATCGGCACGGCTACATTCCCTTACGATGCAGACGCGGCGCTGGACCTGATTCACAAGTCGGACATCGCCCTGTACCGCGCCAAGCACGCCGGGCGCAATCGCGTGATGAGTTACTCCGGCAACGGGCAGGATACGGAGAGGTGAAGCCTGTGGACAGCAGCAGTCCCCCCACGAACTGCATAGGGCCTTACCGACCCCTTCGCGTCATCGGGCGCGGCGGCATGGGCGCTGTGTACCTTGCCCAGCACCAGGAAACCGGGCGAGAAGTGGCCCTCAAGGTGCTGCCGCCCGAATACGCGGCCATGCCCGACCGCGTCGCGCGGTTCCTGCGCGAGGGGATGGCCGGCACTCGCCTGCGCCACCGCAACATCGTGGAGACCTACGAGGTCGGCGAGGACAACGGCTCCTACTACATCGCCATGGAGTACATCCGGGGCGAGAGCCTGCGCGAACGGATGGACAGGCAGGCGCTTGACCTGCGGACGTCGCTGGAGATCGCGCTGCAGGTGAGCGAGGCCCTGGCCCATGCCCACGCGCACCACATCGTCCACCGCGACCTGAAGCCGAGCAACATCATGCTGACGGCAGAGGGCACGGTCAAGGTCATGGACTTCGGCCTGGCGAAGGTGGCCGACGCCTCGGCGGTAACCATGGCGGGCGTCCTCATGGGCACGGCGGCCTACATCTCGCCGGAGCAGGCCCGCGGCGACACGACCGACGCTCGCAGCGACCTGTACGCGCTCGGCGTCATGCTGTACGAAATGATCAGCGGCCAACTCCCCTTCGTCGCCGAGAACACCGCTGCCCTCATTTTCAAGCACATCAACGAGCAGCCGATTCCCGTGCGGCGGCTTGCACCCGAAGTCCTGCCCGCCGTGGACGGGCTGGTGTGGCGGTTGCTCCACAAGCAACCCGAGCAGCGGTTCCAGTCGGCGGTGGAACTGGCGTCGGCCATACGCCTGTGCCTGGATGCGCTGGACAAGGGCACATCCCTGCCGGCCACGTTGTTTGACCCCACGCTGCCGTCCGATGAGATGCTGGCCACATCGCACATCCCGCTTGTGGGCCGCGACCGCGAACTGGCGTTCCTGCGCCAGGCGTTGGAACGGGCGCGCAACTCCAGGGGCGGCCTCGTGCTCGTCAGCGGGGAAGCCGGACTGGGCAAAACGCGCCTCGTCGCGGAAATCCAGCGCGATGCGCGGCCGGCAGGCTTCCTGTGCCTCACCGGCCACTGCCTGTACCAGGAAGACCCGAACCCGTACCTGCCGTTCGTGGAGATTCTGCAATCCTACCTGGACACGCGGGAGACGATGGTCGGCACACCCGAGGACGAGGATACCATCACCCACCTGATCGCCCGCCTGTCCAATTTCCTGCCCTACGCGGCCACAGGCGGGGCACCTGCCGCCCACGAGGCGCTGGGGTGGGCCGACGCCCAGACCGCGCTGTTTGAGACCATTCGGCAGGTGCTCACCGCCCTCGGCCAGCGACAGCCGTTGCTCCTGTTCGTGGACGACCTGCAGTGGGCCAGCGTTGCGACACTGCGGCTGCTCCACTATCTGGCGCGCAACATCCAGGCGGTTCCCATCCTGCTCGTGGGCACGTACCGCGAGGAGGACATCCGCCAGGAGACGGGCGCGGAACCTCACCCGTTGCAAGAAGTCATGCAGCGCATGAGCCGCGAGCGCCTGTTTGAGCGCCTGACGCTCGCGCCGCTGACGCGCGAGCAAAGCGATGCGCTGGTGAAGCAGGTACTGCCGGGCGCGCCGGAGGATTCCAATTTCCTGGCGCGGGTGTACACGGAGACCGAAGGCAACCCGTTCTTCATCCTTGAGGCCCTGCGGATGTGGCAGGAGGAAGGACAACTGGTGTACACCGAGGCGGGGTGGCGGCTTGTCGGCAGGCCGGAAGAGATGCGCGTGCCGCAGCGCGTCCACGATGTCATCATCCGGCGGCTGCAGCGCCTGGACGAGACGAGCCGCGAGATTCTGGACGTGGCCGCCGTGATGGGGCGGCGGTTCACGGTGGAGACCATCAGCGCGGCGCTGGGACTGTCCAAAGTGGAGTTGCTGCGTCGGCTGGGGCGGCTGGAGAAGAACCATCAACTCATCGCCTTTGAAAGCGGCACGTACACGTTCACGCACCACCTGATCCGAGACGTGCTGTACGAGGAACTGGCCGAGCCGCTGCGCGTGGAATATCACCTCATCATCGCAAAGCGGCTGGAAGAACTGTTCGCCGGTCGGCTTGAAGAGGTCGCCTACGACCTGGCGCATCACTTCACCCAGGGCGCGGACTACCGCACAGGACTCCGCTACGCGCAGATGGCCACCGAGCGCGCCGAGCGGCAGTGGGCTTTGGAAGAGGCGCTGCACTTCAACCGCCTGGCGCTGGACTGCATCGCCCACCTCCCTGGCGACCCGCATTACGCGCAGCAGGAGCGCGACCTGCGCCAGCAGCGTGCGGCGCTGCTGCAGGTGGCCGGCGACTTGCAGGGCGCACTGGAAGAACTGGAGCGGGCCCTCGCGTTGAGCCAGCAGCAGGGGGATGCTTCGCGCGAGGCCGAGGTGCTGACCGAGATCGCACGCCTGCACGCGCGGAGGAACGAGTGGGACATCGCCCTGCAACTGGCGGCGCGCGCCATGGGCCTCGCCGAGAAGGCCGGGGCGACGCCCACCATCGCGCAGGCGCTGTCGGTGCGGGCCATCGTCCTGTTCCAGACCGGCAACTGGGATGACGCGCTGGACAGCCTTCGCTGGGCGGAGGGTCTGGTGCAAGGAGAAGAGCATGCGCTGCTCCGAGCGCGCATTCTGGGGAACATGGGCAACATCCTGGACGCCCAGGGTCGGAAAGAGGACGCGATCCAGCACTATCGCCAGACCATCCGCATCTTTGAGGCGGGAGGCCGCCCGCTGGACAGCGCGCGCGGATCGCTCAACCTGGGGTTCGTCTATGCGTCCATCGGCAAGCCCGACGAGGCGCGTGTCTGCTACCAGGATGCGCTGGCGATTTTCCGAAAGGTCGGCGACGTGTACCACACCGCCCTGACCCAACAGCATCTGGCCGAACTGGAACTGACGCAGGGCAACAGCACCGCAGCCGCCGACTTGTGCAAGACGGCCCGCGATACATTCCTGCGCATCGGCGATGAGTTGGGGAAGGCGGATACGAGCCGCATCCTCGGGCGGATCGCGGCACGCAACGGGGACGTGGCGCAGGCGCAGAAGCACTTCGCCGAGGCCATCGCGTCCTACGGCGAACTGGGCGACCGCCTGAACTGGGCGGAGACTTCGCGCGAATTGGCGCGTCTGCTCGCCGCAGGGGACATGGCGGCAGCGGCGATTCCCTACATGCAGGCCGCAGCCGAGGCCTACGCCGAACTCGGCCTGGAAAAGGAGGCGATGGAGGCCAATCACGACGTGGATGTGTTCAAACAGGGTGTGCCTATGGGCGGCGCGTCTGTCCGCTAACTCTCGCAGGCTCTGGCCAGTCCTGAGCGTGGGGCGCGACCACCAGACGCAAGAAAGGCGACTTTCTCTGCCAAGGCACCGCCCGAAAAGGCAAACCATCCGCAAGGATGGGGCGCAAAGCTACGGGTCCTACTTGTTGGGATAGCCGGGCTACCGAAGGAGGTGCAAAATGAAAACAACCAAAACCAAACTGACCATTGCGCTGCTGCTGGCGCTGGTCCTGGTCATGACGGTATCCGTCATGCCGGCCTTTGCCGGCGGCAAAACCATCGTCGTCCAGAAGTTCGTGAATGCCGACCGCGGAGGGGTCCTGCGGGCGGCGGGGGTTACCCTCGTAATCCCAGCCAAGGCGCTGCCGCACGATGCCCTGATCACGATGGCCGTGGATTTGGGCGCGCGCGAGGTTACCTTCTCGCCCGACATGGACTTCGCTCGGCCGGTGTACGTACACTTCGCGTTTCCCGTGAACGGGCTGAACTACTGGGATGGCAGCCAGTGGGTGCCGGTCCCGATGTTCGGCCGAACGGCGATCCTGTCCCATTTCTCTCGTTACGCGTGGTGGTAAAGACCCGGACTGCCGACAGTAGCCGTCAACAACACCCTGAAAGGACTGGCCATGCCGAAGCCCCCGGCCCAAGGGTCGGGGGCTTCACTTTTCGCCAGCGCACCTGCTCACGCGGAGGGCGCCATCAGGCAGACAGGAACTCCAGCGCCGTCCCTGCGAGCATGGCTGCGGCAACGGGCAACGCGCGCTCGTCCAGGTCAAAGCGCGAACTGTGAGCCTGGCGGCGGGGGCCTTCTTCGGGCGCTGCGCCGACCAGGAAGTAGACCCCAGGGACATGCTGAGTGTACAGGCTGAAGTCCTCGGACACCGGGCTGGGGACTTCGGGGCGCACCTCCAGGCCCATATCCGCCGCGACGCGCTCCACCAGGGCAGCGAGGGCGGCATCGTTGACCGTGGTGGGGTGCCCCTGCGAGATTTCCAGGACGTAATCGCCCTTCTGCGCGCGCACCAGTTCGCACGCCTCCCTCAGGCTTTCGGCGATCTGCCTGCGCACCGTCGGGCTGAAACTGCGGATGGTCCCCGTGAGTTCCACTCGGTCGGCGATGACGTTCGCTTTGCGCCCGCCGGAGATGGTGCCGACCGTGATGACGCCGGCCTCCATGGGATCTATGCGCCGCGCCACGATGCTCTGGATCGCGTTCACGACTTGAGCCGCCAGCACAATGGCATCAATGCCCTTGTGCGGATACGCGCCGTGCGCCGCAGACCCCAAAATGGCAAGTTGGAACGCGTCCGTCGCCGCCAGAATCGGCCCGCTGGACACGAGGACCGTGCCCACCGGCTCGTCCACCACGACATGGCTCGCCGCGATGGCGTCCACGCCGTCCAGCACACCCGCCTCCACCATGCGGTCGGCCCCGCTACGGCCCTCCTCGTCCACCGTCTCCTCGGCGGGCTGGAAGATGAGGCGCACGCTGCCGCGGAGGTCGGCGTCGCGGAGCAGCATGGCAGCCCCCAGCAGCGCGGCAACGTGGGCATCGTGCCCGCATGCGTGCATGACCCCAGGCACCTGCGAGGCGTAGGGGAGGCCGGTCTTCTCCTGGATGGGCAGCGCGTCCATGTCGGCGCGGAGGGCGATGGTCGGCGCCCCGCTGCCGAGAGAGGCCACAACTCCCGTCCGACCGACCCCCGAGCGGAAAGGCACTCCAAGCGAGGACAGAGTTTCGGCAATCAGGTTGGCCGTCTGAAACTCCTGGAACCCCAATTCGGGCCACCGATGCAGTCGGCGGCGGATGTCCCGCAGCCTGGGTTCCAATTGTCTTGCGCGTTCCAGCAACCACATGTAGGTCGTCATACGCATCACCCTAACCGCAACCTGGGATCCAACGCATCCCGCAAGCCGTCGCCAAACACGTTGACGCTCAAGACGGTGAGCATGATGGTCAGGCCGGGCACCGTGGTAACCCAGGGCGCAACGCGGAGATAGGCCCGGCCTTCGTTCAGCATCAGCCCCCATTCGGGCGTGGGCGGCTGTGCCCCCAGCCCCAGGAAACTCAGCGATGATGCGCTCAGGAGCGCGTGGGCGATGTCCACCGTCGCCAGCACGATCACCGGAGCCAGGACGTTGGGCAGCACGTGGCGGAGCAGGATTCGCCCGTTCTTGCAACCCACTAGCCGCGCTGCCTCCACATACACCTGCTCCCGCGTGCTCAGGACTACGCCGCGCACGACGCGCGCATAGCCCGATATGCCGGCGATGCCCACGGCCACCATCACGTTCCCAAGCCCGACCCCGAGCAACGCCACCACCGTGAGCGCCAGCAGAATGCGGGGGAATGCCAGCAGCATGTCCACAAGCCGCATGATGCAGGAATCCACCAGCCCGCCGTAGAAGCCGGAGACCAACCCCAGCGATACGCCGAGCACCGCCGAGATGACCACCGCCGCCAGCGCCGTTACCAGCGTGGCACGCCCGCCATAGAGGAGACGGGAGAGAATGTCCCGCCCCAGCAGGTCGGTGCCCAGCCAGTGGTCGGGGCCGGGTGGCTGCAACTGGTTGGGCAGGTCTATGGCGAGCGGGTCGTAGGGCGCGATCCACGGGGCCAGCAGGGCGAGCAGGCCCATGACCAGCAGAACCGCCAGCCCCGCCAGCGCAACCCTGCTGCGCCCCAGGCGGGCGAGCGCCACAGCCCACGGCGACCGCGGCCCAGGCAATGCTCCTCGGACTATTGCAGCGGGCTTGCGATCTCCGGTCATGGCGGGCTCGGCCTCCCTAGCCTACGCCTCGTGGCGAATGCGCGGGTCAATGAATCCATAAGAGATGTCCACCAGCAGGTTCACCAGTACGTACATGCCCGCAATCAGCATCACACCGCCCTGCACCAGCGGGAAATCCTTCCACACGATGGCATCCACCATCGTGCGTCCCAGCCCCTGGCGGGAGAACACGGTCTCGGTGATGACCGCCCCGCCCAGCAGGCCGCCAAATTGCAGGCCGAGCATCGTTACGACTGGAATCAGCGCGTTCTTCAGCGCATGCCGCAGCACCACCACCCGCCAGAACAACCCCTTCGCCATTGCCGCGGTGATGTACTCCTGGCCGAGGACTTCCAACATGCTGGAGCGCATGAGCCGGGCGACGGAACCGGCTGCTCCGTAGCCCAGCACGGCGGCGGGCAGAATCAGGTGCTTCAAATCACCCTGGCCGGTGGCGGGGAGCCAGTGCAATTGCGCCGCGAACAGGTAGATGCCCAGCAGCGACGACCAGAAGATGGGCATGGAAATCCCAACGGAAGAGATGACCATCACCAACCGGTCCAGCCAGGAGTTGTGGTTCAGCGCCGCCAGGAGGCCCATGGAAATCCCGCCCAGGATCGCCAGCAGCATCGCCGCGACGGCCAGTTCCAGCGTGGCGGGCAGTTGCTGCAGGAGTATCTCCGACACCGGCTTGCGCAGCCAGATGGACTCGCCGAAGTCGCCGCGCAGCAGGTTCTGGAGGAAGCGGAAGTACTGCACATGCAGGGGCAAGTCCAGCCCCAGTTGATGCCGCAGCCGCGCCAGCGTTTCGGCCTGGCCGCCGGACTGGGCGAGCATCACCTCGGCCGGATCGCCCGGCAGCAGGTGCATCAGGGCGAACGCGATGGTCGCCACGCCCAGCATGACCGGGATGGCTATGAGTAGACGGCGCTGCACATAGCGAAGCACGATCTCCCCCGGAGTCCCATTGCCCTCGGGCGCGGATTGGGTAACCTCGCGCCGCGCCCGAGGACCACGATGCTCTGCGACGTGCCCCCTACGGCTCTACGTACACGTCATAGAGCCAGGGGAACCAACCCTGGAGCGAGTATCGCAAGCCCTTCACCCGCACGCTGGCCACGTTGAGATTCACATAGTCGCGAATGGGGATGATGAGGGCTTCGTCCATGATTTTCTTCTGGACGCGCTCGTACAGTTCGGCACGCTTGGCCGGGTCGGTGGTGCGGACCGCGTCGTCCAGCCACGCGTCCATCTCGGCGTCGCTGAACTTGGCCCAGTTGAGGCCGGCCGCGATGTTCCGCGAGTGGAAGAACGTCCGCAGGATGTCCGGGTCGGTGGAACTCACCGCCTGCGGGATCATGTTGTGCTGGCCCTCGCGCGCCGCCTGCACGGCCGCAGGATACGTGAGCAATTGCGTCTTGGCATTGATGCCGATCTGGCGGAGCATAGCCTGGATCATCTGGCCCACCTCGGGGACGTTGCCCCAACTCATGAGCAGCAGATCCACCTCGGCAGGCCGCCCGTCTTTCTCCACGATTCCGTCGCCGTTGGTGTCGCGGAAGCCCGCCTCGGCCATCAAGGCTTTGGCCTTGTTCAGGTCGTAGGCATACGTGCCCTCCACGACCCTGGAGTAGAACGGCGTGGCCGCGCTCAAAGGCCCCCAGGCCACCGGCGAGAACGCGCGGAACACGGCGTTGACGATGGCCTCGCGGTCCACCGCGTAGAGCATCGCCTGTCGCACGCGCAGGTCGTCGGTGGGGAACTTCTGCGTGTTCAGGAAGAACTGCAGCGATTGCCCCGGTATCTTCGTGGGCATCAGCACGAACTTGCCGCTGGCCTGGAGCCGCGTCGCATCCTGAGGCGGCACTTCGCCCATCACGTCGGCCTCGCCCGCCTCCAGGGCCGGCGCTCGCGTGGCGGCATCGGGATAGAACCGGAACGTGATCTCATCCAGGTAGGCGGGGCCTTGGTGGCCCATGAACTCCGGCGCCCAGTTGTAGTCCGGGTTCTTGACCAGCGTGATGTGGTCTTTCGCCACGTATTCCTTTATCATGAACGGGCCGGTGCCCACCTGGTGATCGCGGTAGTCGGTGCCCCACTTCTGCACCGCAGTGGGCGATACCATGGCGATGTACACCTGGCTGACCGAGTCCAGGAAGGGCGCATACGGTTCCTTCAGATAGACCTTGGCGGTGTACTCGTCAACGACCTCGGTGTGGTCGTAGGAGCCCAGCATGTTGATCGCCTTCTGGGACTTGAGGTTGGGGTCCACAATGCGGTCCAGGCTGAACTTCACCGCCTCCGCGTTGAACGGCGTCCCGTCGTGAAACTTCACCCCTTTGCGAAGGTAGAACGTGTACACCTTGCCGTCGGGCGAGATTTCCCACCGCTCGGCCAGGCCGGGGACGAACTTGCCCTCCGGTGTCTGCCACACCAGGGGGTCGTACACGCTCGTCAGGAAGATGCCCAACTCCGACGAAAGGCCCTGGTGAGGGTCAATGGCCGAGACCACGAGGGTGAGGCCGTAGGTGATTTTGCCGCCCTTGGGAGCGGGGGTTGCCGTAACCACAACCTGTTCAGTCTGCTTGACAGGGACGGTCTCCTTGACCACGATTGTCTCTGGCGTGGGCGTGGGGCCGCAAGCCGCCATCAGCCCGGCCAGCAAAGCAGCGGCCATGAGGCCGATGCCCACTCTTGCCAGTGTTCTCATGCTCTCTCCATCCTCTCCATGGCAGGTTGAACTTGTGGAATGCAAGTTGTGCTACTCTGAGACTTGCGAATGCACTTTCCGGCCTTGCGCCACCCCCTTTCGTGCACCCGCCCGATGGCATGGGTGGAATGTCCCCGCTGAGGGCGTAAGGCCGCCCTGCGCGGACAGACGAGTGCGTGCGCGTATTGCTGTGAGAGACCTGCCAAGTATATCACGCGGTGCCTAGTCGTCAAAAAGCCGAGATGGGTCTGTCTGACCTCACCTAACCCCTCCCACACCCTCCCCTTTCCTCTCCGCGGGCGGAGAGGAAAGGGGAGGGCTGGGGTGGGGATAGGTGAGGTAGATTCCGCTCGGCAACCTAACGATGTTTGGTCATTCTCGCCCCAGGACTGGAATGCACCCTGTCGCCCCCGCCGTTGACGCGCGGCCCAGGCCGTGCTACCATACGCACCAATCCGCATGACTCTCACGCGAGGACAAGCACCGTATGGCGAAGTATCGCATTGTGTTCATGGGCTCCGGCGATTTTGGCGTCCCTGCGTTGCAGGCGCTGCACCAGCAGTCGTGGGGCGAACTGGTTGCCCTGGTTACGCAACCGGACAGGCCCGCAGGGCGCGGGATGAAACTGCGGCCTGCGCCCATCAAGGAGGCGGCGATGGCGTTGGGTGTCCCCGTGCTCCAACCCGCCCGGCTGCGTGCGCTCGAAAGCATCGCGCAAATCCACGCCCTCGCCCCCGACGTCATCGTCGTGGCCGCATACGGGCAGTGGATCCCGCCGGAGGTCTTCGCCGCGCCGCCGTTCCAGAGCCTGAACATCCACCCGTCCCTGCTCCCGCGCCACAGGGGCGCAGCGCCCGCCATGAGCGCCATCCTCGCGGGCGACACCGAGACCGGGGTTACCATCATCCTGGTAGCCGAGGAAATGGACGCCGGCGACATCTTGAGCCAGACATCCCTGCCCATTCTGCCCGACGACACGACGGGGAGCCTCATGCGGAAACTGGCGGATTTGGGCGCGGCGCTCATCGTGGAGACGTTGCCGCGGTGGCTCGCCGGCCAGATTCAGCCCGCCCCGCAGGACCACAGTCAGGCTACCTGGTTCAATCGCGTGGGCAAAGAGGCAGGGCTGATTGACTGGACCGAACCGGCCGAGGTGATCTGGAGAAAGGTCCGCGCGTTCAATCCGTGGCCTTCGGCGTACACGTTCCTCAACGGGCGGCGGCTCATCGTTCACCGCGCGATGCCCATGCCTGCGGGAAGGCCGCAGTCTCCGGCACCGGGCGAAGTGGCCATCTACCCGGAAGGCCCGGCGGTGGGGACGGGTACGACGCCGCTGCTCCTGCTGGAGGTCCAACCGGAAGGCAAACGACGCATGACCGGCAAGGAATTCTCGGCCGGGCAGCGCTCGCTGCAAGGCGCGCGGCTAGGGTAACGCCCCCGGCAGGCAAGAGAAACCGGGCAGGAGAGCAATCCCCTGCCCGGTCTTGTGTCGTGTTGGTGCTGTCGCTACTTCGCGAGGAAGGCCGCCATCTCGGCCAGGCGCGTGGAGTAGCCCATCTCGTTGTCGTACCAAGCCGCAACCGAAACGAGCGTGCCGTCCATGACCTGCACCAGCGGGAGGTCAACGATGGACGAGTGGGAATCCCCCACGATACGGCAAGAGGCCCATTCCTCCTCCAGCACGTCCATGATGCCCTTCAGCGGCGGGCGAGCGGCCGCCTCGCGGAAGGCGTTGCGCACCTCGTCGGCGGTTACCGGCCGCTCCAGGATCGCGTTGACCTCGGCGATGCTGCCCGTGCGCACGGGGACGCGGTAGGCTTTGCCGGTCATCTTCAGGTCCGGCCAGATGAAGTTGAGCGCCTTCGCTGCGCCCGACGAGGACGGGATGATGTTCTCGGCGGCGGCCCACGAATCGCGGCGGTCCTTCATCGGCTGGTCGGTCAGCGACTGGGAGTTGGTGTAGGCGTGCACCGTGGAGAAGAAGCCGCTCTTGATGCCGAAGTTTTCCCGCAGCACCTTCACTACCGGCGCGAGGGCGTTCGTCGTGCAACTGGCCATGCTGATGATGCGGTGCTTGTCGGGGTCGTACTGCTCCGCGTTGATGCCGGGCAGCAGGACGGCATCGGCATCCTGCAGCGACTTGCTCGGTGCGCTGACCAGGACGCGCTTCGCCCCGCGGTCCAGGTGGGCCTGCGCGCCCGCCCTCACCGTGGCGCGGCCCGTGCAGTCCACCACCAGGTCCACGCCCAGCGCGCCCCAGTCGGGAAGCGCCTCCATCGTGTTGTAGTAGGCGATCTTCCGCCCCCCGATGATGAAGGCGTTGTTCTCGGCCTGCACCGGTTCGTGCCAGCGGCCATAGTTGGTGTCCACGGCAAACAAGGCGGCCAGCGTCGGCACGTCCTTGATGTCAGAGATGGATACCGGCACAAACAGCCCGCCGTTGAGGGCCGCCTTCAGCGCGGACCGGCCAATCCTGCCAAACCCGTGAATTGCAATGTTACCCATGTGAACCTCCTCGTATGGATAGAATCTCCTGGCTTCCGCCTGCGACGCCCGGTGCCGACGGTGATTCTACGCCTTGCCGTGGTTTCAGCGAGGCGCGCCCGCGCCGGGCTTTCGGTAACTATACCGCAGGGGGCAAAAGCCGTCAAATGGAGATTGTGAGCGATTGCACAACACCAGAGGCTACGATACGGACTTGTACTTTTCCGCCACGCTATGGTAAACTACAGCCACTTCAAAGAGGAGAGCACAATGGTCCGATTCCCACGCTGCAGTGGTGTCGTCATGCATCCAACCTCGCTGCCGAGCCGCTACGGCATCGGCGACATGGGGCCTTCGGCGTACCGGTTCGCCGACTTCCTTGCGTCGGCGGGCCAATCCTACTGGCAGGTGCTGCCCCTCAGCCCCACCGGCTTCGGCGACTCGCCGTACCAGGGCCTGTCCGTCTTCGCGGGCAACCCCCTGCTCATCAGCCCAGACCTCCTGCTGGAAGACTGGCTGATTGCGCCCGAGGACATTGCGAATGTGCCTTCGTTCCCCGACGACCGAGTGGATTTCGGGCGCGTGATCCCGTACAAGACCGCCCTCCTGGAGCGGTCGTTCGCCCACTTCCAAGCGCACGCGACGGACGAGCAACGCGCTGCCTTCGCCGCCTTCTGCGCCGACAATGCGCACTGGCTGGAAGATTACGCGTTGTTCGCAGCGCTGAAAGAGCACTACAACCTGCGCCCGTGGTACGAGTGGGACGAGGACATCGCCAAGCGCAAGCCGGACGCGCTGCAACAGTGGCGCGAACGCCTCCGCGACCGCATCGAGTCCCAGAAGTACCGCCAGTGGCTGTTCCTCACCCAGTGGCTGCGCCTCAAGCGATACGCGAACAACCGGGGCATCCGCATCATCGGCGACATCCCGCTCTACGTGGCGCGGGACAGCACCGACGTGTGGGCCAACCCGCACCTGTTCCACCTGGACGAAAACCTGGAGCCGACGGTGGTATCCGGCGTGCCCCCCGACTACTTCAGCGCCACCGGCCAACTCTGGGGCCATCCCATCTACCGCTGGGACGTCATGGCCCAGAACGGCTACGCCTGGTGGATCGCGCGGTTCCGCATGGCGTTCACCCAGGCCGATGTCATCCGCATTGATCATTTCCGCGGGTTCTACAACTACTGGGAGGTCCCGGCGGGACAGGAAACCGCCGTCGTGGGCCGCTGGCTCTACGGACCGGGCTCGCACCTGTTCCACGCCGTAACCCAGGCGCTGGGCGAGGTGGCCATCATTGCCG
This sequence comes from Chloroflexota bacterium, assembly GCA_014874485.1. Lineage (GTDB taxonomy): Bacteria > Chloroflexota > Anaerolineae > DTLA01 > DTLA01 > DTLA01. The sequence goes on along the minus strand of JADBJK010000027.1, from coordinate 80,717 downwards.
AAGACCTGGGCGACTTTGACGACGCATCCCGTGCGGGCGTGGACGCCCTGAAGGCCGAGTTCGGCTATCCAGGGATGAAGATTCTCCAATTCGCGTTCGGCGGCGACCCCGATGACCCGTTCCTGCCCCACAACTACACCCGCGACTGCGTGGTGTATACCGGTTCCCACGACAACGATACAACTGTGGGATGGTATCAGGTAACGTCCACCGAGAAGGAGCGCGACTACGCCCGCCGGTACATGGCGGTGGACGGCTCCGACATCGCGTGGGACTTCATCCGCCTGGCCTGGGCGTCGGTCGCCAACACCGCCATGACCACCACGCAGGACCTGCTCAGCCTGGGGCACGAGGCCCGCATGAACCTGCCGGGCACTTCGGGCGCTCCCAACTGGTGCTGGCGGGTGCTCCCCGGCGCACTGACCGACGCCATCGCGGCCCGTTTGCGTGAACTTACGTTCCTCTACGGACGGATCAGGCAAACGTAGGAGGGAAACCGTGCTCACCCCAGATTTTCCCGTTGACCTTCAGCGACGCTTTGAGAGCGACATCATAAGCGGCTCGCTCCCGCCCGGATACCGAGCGCCGTTGCAGCACATCGCCCTGCGCGAGGGCGCTGAACCCGACGAGATGCGCAAAGTCCTGCGCGCTGCCTATCGCAAGGGGCTTGTGCTGATTCTGGACTGGGAGTTTGAGGTGCTGGACCCCGTGAAACCCAGCGTACAGAGCCTCTTCCAACACACAAGCCAGGTGGGGCTGAAGCCCACGTCCCACGTGCGCCAGGCCGTCATTGAACCCGCCACGCCGACGGTGGCCTGGCACCTCGGCGTGGACTATGGGGCGCCGGTCTACCGCCTGGAGCGCACCCGCCTCGTGAACGACGAGGTCGTCGCCAATCAGGTGAACTTCATTCCCTACGAGGTCTGCCCCGGCCTGGAACACGACGACCTGACCCAGCACTCGTTCCAGAGACTGCTGGAGGACAAATACCATGCGGTCGTCGTGCACATTCAAGAGGAAGTGGCCCTGCACCCAGCAACCCAGCAAGACCAGCGCATCCTGGGATTGGCATCTGGGGCGCCCGTCCTCGTCGTCCAGCGCCTGAGCCTGAGCTGGACGCGCCAGCCGCTGGTGTGGGCCGACATCCACATCCGCCCCGACCGGTACCACTACGTTGCGTCGCTCTGGCCCCAGGCGGCCAGTTTACTGAACGACATGCAGAAACGGGAGTAGTTGGCCATAGACAAATTGCCCGTTGTCATTGCGAGCGAAGCGAAGCAATCTCACATTCCAGGGATTGCTTCGGGTGCTTCGCACCCTCGCAATGACACCATCTGTCATTGCGAGCGAAGCGAAGCAATCTCGTCTGGCGGGATTCTTTGGCGCCCCGCGCCTTAGTAGGGACAATTCATGAATTGTCCCTACGGGCGCAGCACGCCCTCGCAATGACAAACCATCAAGAATCCCTGTGGCAAGGTAATAGCGCAGGCAAGGTTCTCGCAACACAACTGTAAGCCAACCGTTATCTGCAGACCGGATAGACGGGTGTAATCTTGAATATCAACGCAGGGAGGGAGACCGATGTCTGTCGCAAACACGCGAATCTATCCTATCAACACCGGCTGGGCCGAGGCCGACCTGGGCACATACATCTTCTTCAAAGGCCCTGGCGGGCAGAAGACCGAAATCCCCATGATCTGCTTCTACGTGGACACTGGCGAGCACAAGATCATGGTGGACACCGGCATCCCCGATGCCGAGCGCGCGACCCGCTATCACCACAAAGCCCGCAAGGCCGACTGCCTGGACAGCCCCGACGCGCTGCTGAAGATGGGCGTGAACCCCGATGAAATTGACATCTGCATCTTCACCCATCTCCACTGGGATCACGTGTCCTGCATGAAGCGGTTCCGCAATGCCCGCTACATCGTCTCGGCGGCAGAATTGCAGTGGGCCTACAACCCCCTGCCGCTCTACTACCGCTCCTACGAGTCGCCGGTCCTGGGGATTGAAGCGCCTTTCGTGGGCTGCAACTTTGAGGTGGTGGAGGGCGAGGCCACCATCGTGCCCGGCGTCAAGGTCTTCCCCACGCCAGGGCACACGCCCGGCCACCAATCGGTTGAGGTGGAGACCGAGGCGGGCACCATCGTCCTGGTCGGGGACGCCATCTTCACCTACCGCAACTTTGAGCCGAACATGGACGAGCACTGGCGCTACTGGGTACAGCAGCGGTTCGTCAGCATGATTGACGGCTGGCGCAGCATGGAGGAGATTGACCGGCGCGCCGACTTCATCCTGCCCTGCCACGACGCCAAGGTGATGGAGCACCCGGTGTACCCGTATCCGGGCATGCCGCTCCGCAAGCGACGGGAGCCGATTCCGGGCGCGCCGTTCTACTTCGCGGGAATCTAGCCGGCCCATCCCGTTATGTCAACACAAGGCGCTCGGTCGGGGTCGGCAACCGCATCTGTCTTGCGACACAAGCGAGGTGAACCGTGAGCGCAAAACGCACCGTTGTCATCGTCGCCACCCTGGACACCAAGGGCGAGGCGGCGGCCTACCTCCGCGACGAGATCGCGTCGTGGGGCCTGGACACCATCCTCATTGACCCGGGCGTGCTCGGCACCCCAACCGTCAAAGCCGACATCACCCGCGAGGAGGTGGCCCAGGCCGCAGGCACCACCCTGCAGGCGCTCATCGCCCAGGGCAAGAAAGGCATCTGCATCGCCAAGCAGACCGAGGGCCTGTGCGCCATCGTGAAGAAACTCTGGGACGAGGGTCGGCTGGACGGCATCGTGGCCATCGGCGGCGGCCAGGGCACATCCATCGGCACCGCCGCCATGCGGGTGCTGCCCGTCGGCGTGCCGAAACTCATGCTGTCCACCATCGCCAGCGGCCTGTTCCGCTTCGGCCCCTATGTCGGGACCAAGGACATCTGCATGATGCACTCGGTAACCGACATCCTGGACGTGAACGCCATCAGCCGCCCCATCCTTCGCAACGCGGCCAACGCTATCGCGGGCATGGCCCTGCGCCACCCTGCCCCGCCCCAGCAGGAGAAGCCCGCCATCGCCGTTACACAACTGGGCATCACGACGCCGTGTGTCATGCGCGTCAAGGGCATCCTGGAAGCCCAGGGCTACCAGATCGTGCCGTTCCACGCCAACGGCTCCGGCGGCCCTGCCATGGAAGACCTGATAGAAGCGGGCAAGTTCGCAGGGGTCATAGACCTCAGCGTGCACGAGATCATTGACGGCATCTACGATGGGCTGGCCGGGGCGCAAAACCGCATGGAGTCGTTGACCCGCTACGCGATTCCCGCCGTCGTCTCCGTGGGCGGCGGCGACTACCTGCTGTGGGAGAGCGTTGACAAAGCCCCGCTCCCCTACCGCGACCGCCCCAAGATGGTACACAACGCCCAGATGACCGTGTTCCAGCCCACGCCCGAGGAGATGGTCGCGGCGGCCCGCGTGATGATCGCTGCGCTGAACCGCGCGCTCGGCCCCACCGTAGTCCTCATCCCGACCGTGGGCTTCTCGGACATGAACCAGCCCGGGCGCGAACTGTACAACCCCGAGGGCAACGAGGCGGTGATCCGCGCATTCCAGGCGGGCCTGCGTCCCGAGGTGCCGCTTGTGCTCATCAAGGCGCACATCAACGACCCGGCGTTCGCCGACGCCGTGGCCGACTGCATGGCGCGCCTGATTGCCGGCGAAAAGCCTGCCGAGATCGCGGCCCGCTACGCAGGCCAAGGGTAGCGAGATGAGGCTCGCGACGGACACCGACTTCGGCCGCGTGCGGCGGGCCATGCTCCGCGAACGCGGCAACGACCGCGTGCCGCTGTTTGAACTGTCCGTCCACAACAGCCTGAAGGCGCAGTTTCTCGGGCGACCCGTTCGCACGTGGGCCGATGAGGTGGCGTTCTGGCAGGCCGCCGGATACGACTTCGTGCCCGTTCGGGCGGGCGTCCGCTCGGTGGTGCGCGGCGTCCATCCCGTGGTCGCCGAATGGATCAGAGAGCGAAGGCCCGACAGGCTGGCCCAGCATAGCCGAGGCTGGGCCGACGAGACGGTGGGCATCATCGCCACGCGCAGCGAGTTTGAGCAGTTCCCCTGGCCCGAACCGGAAATGCTCAGCGGCTACGACGCGCACCCGACGCTGGAAGCCCAGATGTCCGCCATCAGCGAGTGCCTCCCGCCTACGATGAAGGTCATCCCGCAACTGGGATACATCTTCATGGGCGCGTGGCAGATCATGGGGCTGGAGAACTTCAGCCTCCAGTTGGCCGACGACCCCGAATTCGTGAAGGGTGTCATAGACCGGCTGGGCCGCTTGCAGATGGCCGTCCTGGAGATTCTGCTGCAATACGAGTGCGTGGGCGCCATCTGGATGCCCGACGACCTGTGCTACAACGCAGGCCCGCTGGTGTCGCCCAAGGTGTACCGGCGGCTCGTTTACCCGTGGTATCAGGCCATAGTCCAGAGGTGCCACCAGGCCAACCTGCCCGTCGGCTTCCACAGCGACGGCGACCTGACCCGCGTCCTGGCCGACCTGGTAGAATGCGGCTTTGACTGCATCCACCCGTTTGAGCCACCGATGAACGACATCGTCGCGGTCAAGCGGGAATGGGGGCATCGGATTTCCGTGGCAGGCAACATTGACCTGAAGGCCACGCTTTGCGCCGGAACCCCCGCCGACGTGGAGGTCGAGGTGCGAGAAAAGGCGACTGCCCTCGCTCCAGGCGGGGGCTGGCTCATCGGCTCCAGCAACTCCATCCCCGACTTCGTCCCGTTTGAAAACTACCTGGCGCTTTTGGAGTGCAGTTTGAAATACGGGCGATATGCAGCCAGTTGACCCGTAGCGGAGGGCAATCATGAGAATCGCCATCATCGGTACGCTGGACACCAAAGGCAACGAGGTGCGGTTCATCCGCGACACCATCGCCGCCCTGGGGCACGACACGCTCATCTTTGACCCGGGCACGCTCGGCCAACCCGCCATCCCCGCCGACGTGTCCCGCGATGAAATCGCGCGCGCCGCGGGCTGGGAGTTGCCCGACCTGCTCGCCACGCGCGACAAGGCGCTCATCCAGTCCACCATGACCAAAGGGCTGGTGACCCTTGTGTCCCGCCTGCACCGGGAAGGCGCGTTCCAGGGCGTCATCGCCGTGGGCGGGGCGCAGGGCAGTGCCATCGCCACGGCGGCCATGCGTGCGCTGCCCGTCGGCGTCCCGAAATTCATGGTGTCCACCGTGGCGTGCGGGAAGACGACCTTCGGGCCGTATGTGGGCACCAAGGACATCGCCATGCTCCACTCGGTGGCCGACATCTCGGGGCTGAACCGCATCACGCGCCGCCTCCTGGCCCAAGCCGCGCGGGCCGTCGTCGCCATGGCCGCCGAACCCCAGGCTGCCGAGACACCCGAGCGGGAACTCGTCGCCATCACGCAGGCGGGCATCACCACGCCGGGCGTCATGGCGGTCAAGGAGCGGCTTGAGAACCTCGGCTTTGAGGTCGTGGCCTTCCACTGCAACGGCATTGGCGGGCAGGCGATGGAGGAACTCATCGCCCAGGGCGAGATTCGCGGCCTCATAGACTTCTCGCCCCACGAGATCACCGACCTGCTGTTCGGCGGCCTCATGCCTGCCGCGCCCGACCGCATGAAAGCCGCCGGCCTCGCGGGCATCCCGCAGGTGGTCGTCCCCGGCTGCACCGACATCCGCCTGCACGGGGTGGGCGACGAACTCCCGCCCGACGTGCGCGGCCGCGCCTGCGTCCAGCATTCGCCCACGCACACCCATGTCCGCACCACGCCGGAGGAGATGGCGCAGGTCGCCCATTTCATCGCCACCCGCCTGAACGAAGGCAAAGGCCCGCGGGCCTCGGTCATCCCCCTGCGCGGCTACAGCATGTTGAACAAGCGGGGGCACCCGTTGTACGACGAAGAGGCGAACATGGCCTACGTGCACGCCATGCGGCGCGAACTGAACCCCGACGTACGCCAGGTTGAGGTGGACGCCCACATCAACGACCCCGAGTTCGCCGATGTCGTCGTGGAGACGTTCATGAGACTGCGCCGCGAAGCCCACAAGGCCGCGCCGGGTGCGGGCTAGGGGCAGATGCACGTGCGACGCACCTCGGAGGTGCGTCGCACGTGGGCCGACTGGATTGCTTCGCTTCGCTCGCAATGACAACGGGCAATTCTCTCTGCGGTCAAGTGATAGAGACAGATACTGGAGACAAGACAGCATGACCCACACGATGACTCCGCGCGAGCGCATCATCGCGGCGGTGGAGCGCCGCTCGCCCGACCGCGTGCCCATTGACATCGGCGGCTCGTCGGTAACCACCATCATCGGCGGGGCCTACGAGCGCCTCAAGGCCCTGCTGGGCATCACGGGCGAGACCCGCTACATGAAGCGCAAGTCGCGCACGGTGCTCCTGGACGAGCGCATCGCCGAGCGGCTCCACGCGGACACGCGGCCTCTCCTGCCGGGCAACCCCGACGGCTGGCAGGACATTTACTTCGCCGACGGCTCGTTTCGGGATGAGTGGGGCGTCGTCTGGGCCAAGGCGGGCGAAGGGCACTACGCGCCCGTGGGCAACCCGCTCCGCGAGGCCGACCTGGACGACCTGGCCCGATTCCCCTGGCCCGACCCGCTGAACCCAGGCCGCACGCGCGGCCTGCGCGAGCAAGCCAGCCGACTCCACGAGCAGACGGACTATGCCGTGGTCTTGAGCCTGCCCGTGGGGTTCGTGCACCAGAGCCAGTACCTGCGCGGCTACCAGGAGTACCTCATGGACCTCATCCGCAATCCCACGTTCGTTGAGGCCCTGATGGACAAAACGCTGGAGTTCTGGCTGCAACTGGCGTCTGCGGTGCTGGACGAGGTCGGCCCGTATGTGGACGTCATCCAGTTCGGCGACGACGTGGCGTTCCAGGACAGGCCCATGGTGGACCCGAAGCGCTACCGGCGCATGATCAAGCCACGCCACAAGCAGATGATAGACCTGCTGAAGCGCAAGTCCAGGGCCAAGGTGCTGTACCACTGCTGCGGCGCGGTCAGCACCCTGATTCCCGACTTCATTGACATCGGCGTGGACGCGCTGAACCCGGTGCAGGTGTCCGCCGCGGGCATGGACACGGCCCGCCTGAAGGCCGAGTTTGGCGACCACATCGCCTTCTGGGGCGCGATTGACACCAGCCGCGTCCTGCCCGCCGGCTCGCCCCAGGACGTGCGCGACGAGGTGATGCGCCGCATCCAGGACCTGGGCGCGGGCGGGGGCTATGTCGTGGCATCCGTGCACAACATCCAGGACGACGTGCCGCCCGAGAACATCCTCGCCATGGCAGATGCCGCCTACGAGTTCGGCAGAAGCACTGCGCTATGAAGCCGTGCTCGGTGTCCGGATTTGGTGGCAACTGCCCTTGCGAGGGCGCGCAGCACCCGAACCAATCCCCGGCGTGGGACGGCACGCGCAACTGACCGGACGAAGGGGGACTATGCAAGAAGCATTTGCGTATCCGGAGGAACTCCTCAACAAGGGGTTCATTATCGCCACGTACTACACCGAGACGGACGGCCACGCCGACGTACTGGCGGCGGCCCGCTCGCTGGCCGCAGGCCAGAGCGTGGGCACGTGGACGCCCGTCCCCGGCCTGACGCCGGAGTTGATGGAGCGGCACATGGCCCGCGTCGTCGCCGTGTACGACCTGCCGCCGGCGGAACTGTCGTCGGACTTACCCGAAGGCAAGCGGCCCGTGCTCATGCAAATCGCCTTCCCCGAAATCAACTTCGGCGCCCAGTTCCCCATGCTCCTGACCACGCTCCTGGGCAACGAGGCATCCACCTCCTCGCAGGCCAAACTCGTTGACCTGCAACTCTCGCCCACGTTCGCCGGCGGCTTCCAGGGCCCCAAGTTCGGGATTGAAGGCATCCGCCAGCATCTGGGCATCTTCGGCCGCCCCATCCTGCTGAACATGATCAAGCCGTGCACCGGCTTTGGCCCCGAAACCGGCGCGGCGCTGTTCGCCGAGGTCGCACGGGGCGGCGTGGACATCATCAAGGACGACGAACTACTGGGCAATCCGTCGTTCAACGCGCTGCTGCGCCGCGTGGAAGCCTACCGCCAGGCGGCCGAGCGCGTCTTTGAGGAGACCGGCCACCGCGCGGCCTACTGCGCCAACATCACCGACCGCGTAGACCGCCTCGCCGAGAACGCCCGCCGTGCCCAAGAGTTGGGGGCATCCATGGTCATGGTCAACGCCGCCGCCGTCGGGCTTGGTGCGCTGCACATGCTGGCCGAGGACACGGCCCTGACCATTCCGATCCTGGCCCATTCGGCGGGCGCGGCGGCGCTGACCGAGAACCCGCGTTCCGGCATCGCGTCGCCGCTCCTGCTGGGCAAGTTGGTGCGGCTGGCGGGGGCGGACGCGGGGATGTTCAACTCCATCTACACGCGCTATCCCTTCCTGCGCGAACGCTACCTACGCATCGCCCAGATGCAGCGCATGCCGCTGTTCCATCTCAAGCCCACCCTGCCCACCATCGGCGGCGGCATCACGCCGGCCAACGCCGTGCGCATCGTCCAGGACTTGGGGGCGGACATCATGCTGGCCGTCGGCGGGGCGATCCAGGGCCATCCCGACGGGGCGGCTGCCGGTGCGCGCGCCATGCGACAGGCCATAGACGCCGCCGTGGCAGGCGTGCCCCTGGCCGAGGAGGCGCGGGAACATCCCGAACTGCAGCGCGCGCTGGACGCCTGGGGCCAGTAGCCCGTCGCCGCACGCGGTTCACACCCACAAGGAGCGCATCGTGAAGACCGAATACCACCGCCAGATTACCAGGGCCGCCCTGGCCCCCTACTTCACCGACAGCGCCGTGGAGGTCGCCGTGCGCGCCAATGATGCGCAGGACGGCCTGAAGGGGCAGGTCGGCCACGCGGAGTACCACGTGGACAACGCCATCCCGCCCGCCTTCCGCTACTTGCAGGAGCAGCAGCGCCAAGCAGTGCTGGCCCTGCAGCGCGGGGACTGCGAGGAGGGGATGCGTTGCCTCGGCCGCGCCCTGCATACCGTGCAGGACTTCTACTCGCACACGACGTATGTTCGCACGTGGCTGCGCGAGAACAACGGCCAGGCCACGACGCCCGATCACATCCCGCCGCTGCTGGATTGGCTCTCGCGCCCCGACCTCGCCACCGGCCGCGCCGTATTCGGCGAACTGCTCACGTTCCTGCCGGTGGTCGGCCCCGTGTTCGCCCGCATCGTCCGTTTGCCCGCCGACAGCCACTTCCACCAGAACCTGGACGGCCCCCATCGCGGCCCTGAATTCGCCTACGTCCTCGCCGCCGCGCGGAAGCATTCCGACTACCTGGCGCACCAGGCCTGGATGCAAGTCCGCGAGACAGCGCCCGCGCCGCCCGTGTGCCTTCGCCCGCCCCAGGAAGCCCAACCGCACCCAGAGCCGGCGAACCTGAACCGCAACGCGCGGCCTCTGCATTTGGTAGAATAGAGCATCCTGGATATAATAAGGTTGGAATTGGGTGCTGAGGTTACGACGAAACCGCCTCGGACAAGGCCCGAGGCGGTTTTTGTGCGATTACGCCAGATTCACGCGGTCTTCGCACCATCTTCACGCCCAAGACCGCGAAGATCGTGTATCTTCGTCGCAGGAGCAACAAGGAGCAACTCAAAAGCATGCAACAGTTCGATTCAACAGGCAACCGTCCGGAACCCGTCTCGTGGAGCGTGTGGCTCGCCCGTCGGATTTCCGACGTGTTCAGCCCGCCGGTTCTGTCGGGCAGCGTGGCCCTGATTCTCACCAAACTGGCCACCCCCACATGGATGGCCGCCCTCACCTGGAGTTCGCTGTACATCCTGCTGGCAGATTTGCTGCCACTCGCCTACCTGGTGCGCCTCGTGCGGCAGGGCAAGGTTGGCGACCTGCATGTGGCCATCCGCGACCAAAGGCTTCGCCCGCTGATGGTCATGCTGGCCTGCATGGCTCTGGCCTTTGCCGCCGCCATCGCCCTGGGAGCGCCGCGCCCGTTGAGCGTGTTCCTGGGCCTCGGCCTTGTCCAGGGGGTGCTCCTGACGGCCGTAACCGTCTTCTGGCAGATTAGTTTCCACGCTGCCGCGGCCTCGGCCATGGTCTGCGCCGTCGCTGTGGTGTATGGGACATTCGCTGCCCTGCTCCTTACCCCCATCCTGCTCGTCGTCGCCTGGGCACGGCTCCGCCTGAAACGGCACACGTTCCGGCAGATTGTGGCCGGCGCTGCCGTTTCCGGCGTGCTATACGGCCCCGTCCTCGCCTACGCCCTACTCCAACAGTAAGGAGGCTTGCACCACTCGTGACCCCATTCTACACCGGCAAGGCCGACATCCACATCCACAGCAACCATAGCGACGGCTCCGCCAGCATCCGCCAGATTTTGGAGTACGTGCGGAGGAACACCGACCTCAACGTCGTGGCGATTGCCGACCACGATACCCTGCATGGCTCCCTCATGGCGCGGGACATCGCCCACGAGTACGGCCTGGAAGCCATCCCTGCCATGGAGGTGTCTTCCAAGCACGGGCACATTCTGGCGCTCTGGGTAGAGTATCCGGTTCCGCCCAATCTCCCCGCCGACGAGACCATCGCGCGGATTCACGAGCAGGGGGGCATTGCCATCGCCGCCCATGCAGTGGAGCCGTTCTCCGCGAGCCTGCTGGCCGTTCGCCCCCACGTTCTCGCACCCTGGCGGCTGAAAGCCCTGGGCGTGGACGGGCTGGAGGCCTTCAATGCCAGCATCACCATCCCGCCCATGGAGTGGGTCGCGCGCCTGGCGGCGGAGTGGATGGGCGTGGCGGTAACCGGCGGGAGCGACGCCCATTACCTGGGGACGATCGGGCGAGGCGTAACGCTGTTCCCTGGGCACACGGCAGCCGACCTGAAGGCCGCCCTGCTGGAGCGGCGCACCGTGCCCGCGGGGGCGCGCTATGCCCTCAAGCACTACGCGGGCCACGTCTGGCATCGCCGCATCAGCCACACCCGCCTGGGTTCGTGGGCGTCGGAGCGGCTCGCGCCTGCCTACGAGCGCGTCGTTCGCTAGCGCCCACGCAGGATAAGAAAAAGCCCCGCTTCTCTGCGGGGCTTTTTGCGTAGTACTTGATTGTATGTCATTGCGAGGGTGCGCAGCACCCGTAGGGACAATTCATGAATTGGCCCTACGGAGGCGCGAAGCGCCGAAGAATCTCGTCAGCCGAGATGCCTCGCTTCGCTCAGCATGACAGATGACTCTGTCATTCTGAGGCGCGAAGCGCCGAAGAATCTCGTCGACCGAGATGCTTCGCTTCGCTCAGCATGACAGATGACTCTGTCATTCCGAGGCGCGAAGCGCCGAAGAATCTCGTCAGCCGAGATGCCTCGCTTCGCTCAGCATGACAGATGACTCTGTCATTCTGAGGCGCGAAGCGCCGAAGAATCTCGTCAACCGAGCGGCTTCGCTTCGCTCAGCATGACAAATGGAGCGTGAGATTGCTTCGCTTCGCTCGCAATGACAACATACGGTCTTCTCCATAGTCAGGCAACAGAGCCTTACCGGAACAGGGCGTACCCTATCCCGAAAATGGGCGCGAGCACGGCCGTGAGAACCAGGTACACGAGCCACCCAATCACGACCGTGATGATCGCCTTCCCCGTGTCAAACTTCATGGCCTCGCGAACGGCGATGAAACCGGCCACCAGCGCTAGGATCGCCCCCGCCAGCGCGGCAAGCCACCCGACGCAGGGGATGAACCCGAAGAACCCCAGTAGCCGCGGCGCGCTCGCGTAGCCCAGCACGCGAAGCATCTCCTCCACCGTCGTCTTGCCGCCGAACAGCGACGTGCCGATGAAATACGTAACGACGGCCCACAGGAGCCACCCGAGCACCACGCCTGCGATCAACTCCCAGACGAGGCTGGAGAAAAAGTGGCCGCGTATGCCAGAACCGATGCCCGAAAGCAGGCTCACCACCACGACGATGATGCCGGCTTCGGTGGTCGCCGCCGGATCTTTGGCGATCTCCGAAAACACCGGCGTGTCCAGCCGCAGCACCCGCATGATCCGATTCACCATTGTTCCCAACCTCCCTTTGCGAAAAGTTTCGTTGACGCGCGGACAGAACAAGTTACATAGCCGATAACCCCACAGGCGGCGAAACGCTACGGATTACTTGCGGCGTCGCAGCAGCCAGATCGCCGCGAACGCAGCGCCGAAGGCCGCGCCGAAGATAGCCGCCGCCCGCGTGTCCAGGAGCGCCCGCACGTTGCCGCGAATCTCCTTCGCCAGCACGACGCCCGCGCGCACCTCTGTGGCCTCAATCTCATTTGCGGCCATCAGCGCAGCCCCGCTCCGCTCCATCTCTATCCGATCCTGGGCCACGATCATCCGCGCGCCCACCGACTGCAGCGACACCTGATGTCCCAACACGGCGTAGATGTTCCCGATGTTCACGTCCACCTTGTCCGCGTCCAGCATCCCAATGCTGCAGAAGCGCAGGTTGGCGGTCGTCGCGTCCTGCTCCAGCGCCGCGGTCATCGTGCCCGACAGGTTCTCGGCCCGCACGGACTGCGCGCTGGACTGCACCATGCGGACGTCCTGGCCGCTGACGTTACGCGCGGCGCACTGCATCAGACTCACCTCGTCCGCGCCCACATCGCCCAGGTGTCCCCGCCGGATGCTGATCTTGCCCGCTACGGTGTCTTCGGACTCACCCATGGTTGCCCTCCTGTTCCAGCGCAAGGTCAAACGTCTGCGCCCCCATCTGTGTCCAGATTTTCGCCAACTCGGACGGCTCGGGGTGGAGCGCGACGATGGTACCGTACTCGCCCACTCCCACAGGCCGCACGCCCCACGCGCCCGCGTTCAGGGCCGCCTCGGCCAGTTCTTCGCTATCGGCGTCAAACGACGTCAAGTTGCTTTGGATAATGGCATTCTCGTTCATCAAGCGACCCAGCCGTTCCCAGTCGCCTTCCAGCACCGCCGTCTTCCCCTCGTGCACCAGGCGGTCAATGATCCGATACGCCTCCTGCACCCGCCGCTCTCCGGCCAGGTACCGCTCGCGCAACCCCACCAGCGCATCCCGCGCGGGCCTCCCCTCGCCCCTGTGCGCCGCCACCAGCGGGATACGCCGAACCGGCGGCGCAAGTCGCTCCACGGTGGCGTACACGCGTGTGTTGGCGTTGGACTCGTCGCGCGGGCGGAAGTCCAGCAGGCACAGCCCCCCGAAGGCCGCCATGTAGGCCGCCGCAAGCCCGCCCACATCGCCGAAGACGGTGTGCGACAGCGAGTAGGCCCCTTCGGCCACAAGGTGCGGCAGCGCGTCCTTGCCGCGCCAGGCCAGCAGCCCCCGCAGCAAGGCCACCAACGTGGGCACCGAATCGCCCAGCCCCCAGCCCCTGGGCAGCGTGCAATAGGCAATCCGCACCGGCTCCAGCCCCCACTGGAGGAATTGTAAGGCCGCCCGCGCGGCGTCCCATTCGTCGTCCTGGAGCCGCATGTCTCCGGCCCACTTGATGAGCCTTTGCTGCGAATTGGCCCAGACCTCAAACGCCGGCGAGTCGGAAATCTCCACCGTGGCTTTGAGAGACACGGCACTGGCAAGCACCGCCCCGCCGAACAGGTCGCCGGGATCGCCCAGAATGCACAAACTCGCCGGAGCCGATACCGATATGACTCTGCCCGAAGACATGCACCTCTCCCCCCAAGCGGTAGCAGGCGCTATTGTAGCGCACACGCCCCGTCTCCGCAAGCGGCGCACCCAATGGGTGCATTTCCATTTTGGGGCAAGAGTGACCGAATGTCGTTAGATTGTCGCGCAGAATCTACCTCACCTATCCCCACCCCGGCCCTCCCCTTTCCTCTCCGCGGGCGGAGAGGAAAGGGGAGGGTGTGGGAGGGGTTAGGTGAGGTCAGGCAGCCCCATCGCCCTACGTCAGGCGGCGAAAGAGACTGCCCATTGGAGCAGCCTTGCTCCCAAACTGAAATGCACCCCACCCAATGTCTCGGTCGGCGCAGGGCAAGCCTCACTTGACACGCTGCGGAAGCGCACTATACTGCAGCACGAATGCACCCTGAGTAGTCGGATTTCTCCAGGCAGCCCCTTTGGAGGACAAGAATGAGCCGCACGGTAACACGAATCGCGGTCGCCTGCCTCATCCTGCTTCTGGCGTGGAGCAGCATCGCCTGCACCGGCCCCCAGCAGCCCGCGCCGACATCGCCCGCCGCGACGGCAGCACAACCCGACGGCGCTGCCTTGCTCCAGGCGCGATGCACGAGATGCCACACCCTGGACCGCGTCCAACAGACGCCCCGCACGGCCAGCGAATGGGAGACCATCGTCGCGCGGATGCGGAGCAAGGGCGCGCAACTCAACGACGCCGAAGCAGACGCGCTTGTGCAGCACCTGGCCCGGGCGTTCGGCAAATAACACATTTACGGGAGGTTACGCATGGCGGACTGGAAGCCGGTCGGCCCCGAAGACATGCTGGCCGATGGAACGATGAAAGAGGTGCAGGTTGGGAGCACGGCCATCCTGCTGGTGCGCGCCGGCGGAACCTACTACGCGGCCCAGGCTCGGTGCCCGCACATGAAAGCGCACCTCGCGCGCGGCACGCTGGCCCAGTTTGAGGTAACCTGCCCCGCGCACGGGTCGCGGTTTGACATCCGCGACGGGAGCAACACCGCGTGGGTCGCGGACCTGCCCGGAATCGCCCAGAAGGCCGCGCGCGTCTTCGCCAAACCCAAGGGCCTGCAAACCTACCCGACCCGCATCCAGGACGGGCAGGTCTGGGTCGCTATCGGCGACGAATAGCCCGTGCGGTCCGGCGCGCGACGCCCACCGCGGCCAGCGCGCCCGCCGCAATCCCAAGCCCCGGCAACCAAGCGGGCAGTTGTGAGCGAGCGGGCACGGCTTCGGGCGGCATCGGCGTCGCCGTGGCGTCTGGCTGTGCCGTCGCGCGCACCGTCGGCGTGGCCGTCGGAACCGACGCCGCGGTTGGCGTTGGCGTGGGCGTTACCGTGGGCGGGGCTGGTTGCGTGGGCGTCCGGCTCGGCTCGGGGCTCGGCGTGGCTGTGGGCGTCGGGATCAGCCGCCCGACCAGGCTGATGGGCGCATCCTCCACCAGCACCACGGGCGCGCCGCCGATGTCGCAGCGTGCCAACCCGCAGGCAGCCGGCGGCAGCGACACGGTGTGAAACCCGGCCACCGCCACGCTCTGCGCCGCATCGCCATCCGGCGAGAAGACGACACCTTGCGGCGCGGCAGCCGGCACACGCGCCACCACCGCCTCCGATGTCCAGTTCCACAGGATTCGCGTCGTCTTGGGCCCCTGGTCCAGCGACACGACCGCGAAACTGCCCTTGTCCTCCCAGCGGGCAGCCTGCGTGCCGGCCATGACCCCAACCGCCGCGCGGAATGCGTCGTACACCGGTCGCCTGCTGCCGTCTGGGCGCACCATGCCGAAAGGCTCCTCCCAGGGTTCAATGCTGGGCCGGTCCGACATCTTGTACACCGCCACGCGCTCCACGCCCGAGGCCAGGGCCAGAGCAAACGCCTGCACCAGAAAGGCCCGCTGCTCCGACAAGGCAACCCGAAAGCGCGGGTGCGCGACGGGGTGCTGCGGGTCGTCAAACGGGGGCGCGTTGGTCTCGTCCAGCCATATCGGCTTGTCCAGCCCGTAGCGTCGCATGGCCGCGCGGGTCTTCGCGATGATGTCCGGTATGGTGCGCGGCTTGAAGTAAATGTGGAGCGAGGCCACGTCAAAGTAGAACCCGCGGGCGGCGGCGTTCGGGTCCTTCGCCATTTCCTCCAAGAAACGCTCAAAGAAGGGCCTGCGCCCGTACTCCACATCCCACCAGTAGGTCAGCCCCGCCAGGTGGACGACGCAATCGGGGTTGGCCTGCTTCGCCGCCAGATAGCCCACGCGCGTGAGTTGCACGAACTCCTCTAACGTGCCGGCCCACGTGTACCCGAAATGCGAGGAATCCCATACGTCCGGCTCGTTCCACAGAATCCAATGGCGGATCACGCCGCGGTACTGCGACACGATTCGGGACACAAACCGGGCCCAATGGTTCTGGGGGTCATCTATGGGGAGATACAGCCCTTCGGGCGGAGCCTGGTCGCCACGGTAGCCGTTGGCCCACCCGGGCGGGTTGATGAGCAGGCCCACGATCTCGCGGCCCGCCGCCACCTCCCGCTGCAGGATTTCCGGCGGGAAGTAGTCGTCGCGCCAGACGCCCGGCTCCGGCTGAATCTCGCGCCAGTAAAACAGCACCCGCTCCCAAGCCACGCCGGCCTCGTCGGCGTCAAACGGCGCGAAGAATGCCTCCACAGCGCCAAATCGCGGGTCAGGGGGAGCCGCATAGGCCCACGCGGGCACAAGGCCCGACAGCAGGATGAGGCACAACGCCGCGATACGCCAGCCCCGCGCCACCATGGAGCCGCCAGTCCTCGCCCTCACGCCTCTCCCTTGCCCCGTTGCGGGTCCTCCGCCGGCCGAATGTCCCGCACGTTCAACTGCAGCCGATCCTGGCCGTTCCAGGAGTTGACCTCCAGCGAGAAAGCCACATCCACCACATGGGGAAGGCCAGAAGCGCGGTCGGCCTGCCTGAAGGCAATGGCATCCCAGGTCATCCGGCCGTCGGACAGAGAGAGTTTCAGATGCTTCTCGCCCACGATGCGGCTGTCTCTGATGCGCACGTTGCGGCACACGAAGACGGGCGCGGGGTTGTCGTACCCGAATGGCTCCAGGCGGGCGAGTTCGCGCTGGAAATCCCACGTCATCTCGCCCAACTGCACCTCGGCGTCCGCGATGAGCGTGGGCAGCAGCGTGCGCCCCGCCAGTTCCGCATGCGCCATGCGAAGCAACTCGTCGCGCAGGGCGTCCAGGCGCTCCGTCTCCACCTCAAACCCCGCGGCCGCCGCGTGGCCCCCGTGCCGCACGAGGAGATGGCTGCACCGATCCAGCGCCTGCGTGATGTTCCACTCGGGCACGCTCCGGGCCGAGCCACGGCTCACGCCATCCGATTTCTGGATTACGATGGCCGGGCGGTAGAATTCTTCCACCAGGCGGGTGGCCACAAGCCCCGCGATTCCTTCGGGAATCTCCGGATCGGCCACGAACAGCAGCAGAGCGCGCGCTGCCGCCTCCTGGGCCATCGGGCGGGTGCGCTCAATGGCCTCCAGGGTCAGCCGCTGGCGCTCGCGGTTGTACTCGTCCAGTTTCCGCGAGAGCCGGATAGCCTCCTCGCGATCGCGCGTGGTGAGCAGGCGGTAACTGTCCATGGCGGTGTCCAGCCTTCCCGCCGCGTTCAGTCGCGGGCCGAGGATGTAGCCGATGCTGTCCACCGTTACAGGCCCGCGCAGGCAACTGGTGGCAATCAGTTCCTGCAGTCCGGGGCGGCGCGTGTGGCGAAGCGCCCCCACTCCCCGAAGCACCAGGGCACGATTCTCGCCGCGCAACGGGGCCAAGTCCGCCACCGTGCCTAGCGCCACCAAATCCAGCAAATCCGACTCCTGCACAGGGCGCGCGTCTGGGAGAATGGACGACTGGCTGTGGGAACGCAACAGCGCCTGGGCCAGTTTGTACGCCACGCCCACACCGGACAGGTCCGCGAACGGATACCGGCTGTCCGCGCGCTTTGGATTGACGCAGGCAACCGCGGGGGGCAACGCGCCGTGCGCCGAGTGGTGGTCGGTGATGATCATGTCTATGCCGTGCTCGCGGGCCCGCTCCGCCTCGGCGTTGGAGCGGATGCCCGTGTCCACGGTAACGATGAGGCGGCAGCCCTCCTCGGCGAACTGGTCCACGGCGCGAAGGCTCAGCCCGTACCCCTCGCCGGCCCTGGTCGGGATGTAAGGCTCCACGCGCGCGCCCAGCGACGCCAGCGTCTCGCACATGAGCGCCGTCGCCGTAACGCCATCCACGTCGTAGTCGCCGCAGACGATGATGAGTTCGCCCCTGCGGATGGCGTCGCGCAGGCGCACAACCGCCTTGTCCATATCGGTCAGCAGAAACGGGGCGGGGATTTCGCTGGCGCTGAAGAAATCGCGCTCCGCATGGTCGGGAGATTCCACCCCCCGATTGTACAGCACCTGCGCGATCAAGGGATGCACGCCCGCCGCACTGAAACGCTGGAGCACATCATCGCGTATCCGTGGAGCCACTTGCCACTTCTTGTTCGTCAGTGCCAACGCGACAGCCTTCCTTGGTGTGGGATTGAAGATGCGACCGACGTCGCAAGGTAGTCCGATTGTAGCACCCTTGGCCGGGGTGTCAATCCTTGCTATCCGCTTCCGGGGGCAGGACGTACCCCAGACGCTTGAGCAGGGCCGGATCCCGCCGCCACTTGGGCAGCACCTTGACCCACAGTTCCAGGTACACGCGCCTGCCCAGCGCCTTCTCTATCTCCAGCCGCGCGCCCTGCCCAATCCGCTTCAGCATGCCGCCCCCGCGCCCGATGACGATCTGCTTCTGCGACTCGCGCTCCACCGCAATCGTCGCGCTGATGTAGGACAGCTCATCGCTGCGGTCCTTGAACTCGTCCACGATGACCGCCACCGAGTGGGGCACTTCCTGGTGGCACTCGCGCAGCACCTGCTCGCGAATCAACTCCGCAGCCAGAAAACGCTCGTCCTGGTCCGTAACCTGATCTTCGGGAAAATAGCGCGGGCCGAGCGGCAGCGCATCCACGATCATCTCCAGCAGGCGGTCGCGGTTGTCTCCCCGCGTCGCCGAAATCAGCGCGTGGGCGTGGATGTCCGCCAGGGCCAGGTACTGCGCCGCGATGCCGTCCCGGTCCCCTTCGGGCACCAGGTCTATCTTGTTGACGGCGAGGATGATCGGCACCTTCGCCGCTTCCCGAAGCGTCTGGCCGATGTCCACGTCCTCGGGCGTGGGCGGAACCGACCCGTCCACCAGCCACAGGATCACATCCGCATCCTTGAGCGTGCGCTTGGCCGTGGTTACCATATACTCGCCGAGCAGGTGATGCGGCGAGTGAATGCCGGGCGTGTCCACGAACACGATCTGGTACTTCGGCTCCGTCAGGATGCCCAGAATGCGCTGGCGCGTCGTCTGGGGCTTCTCCGACACGATGGCGATCTTCTGCCCCAGGTATGCGTTCATCAGCGTGGACTTGCCCACGTTGGGCCGGCCCACCAGCGCCACGAACCCGGACCGGTGATCTTCGGGAAGGCTCTCCGGAATCAGCAAATCCATCTCGTCGCTCATGACACGCGCTCCCCACCTATGCGGAACGGGTTGAAATCCGTGCCGTAGTCGTAGTAGTCCTCATTCTCGGCTTTCTTCAGGAAGTTGACGACCTGGTAGGTTACCGGCGTCATCACGATTTCCAGCCCGGTCTTGAACAGGTAGTTGGACACGAAGATGCTGAACACCACACCCCAGGACATGGAGAAGGCGAACGCCAGCGTAACGAACAGCAACGTGTCAATCCCCTGGCCCACGATGGTGGAGCCGATGGTGCGCGTCCAGAGCCAGCGCCCGCGCGTCAGCAGTTTCATCTTCGCCAGCACGTAGGAGTTGGAGAACTCGCCGGCGAAGTAGGCCACCAGGCTCGCCACCACGATGCGGGGCGTCGCGCCGAGCACGGCATCGTAGGCCTGCTGCCCAACCCGCGCGGACCACTCGGCCTCGCCGGGGATGCGCCCCACGACCCACAGCGTCAGGCTCATCAGCGCCGTGCAGAAGAACCCCGTCCAGATGACGCGCCGCGACCGCCGGTATCCATACACCTCGGTCAGGATGTCGCCGAAGATGTAACTCAACGGGAACAGCAGCGTGCCGCCGTCAAAGGTCAGGAACGGCACGCCGAACGTTACGATCTTGGCCGATGACGCAATGTTGCTGATGAGCAAGACGGCAACAAACAGCGCCATGACCAGGTCAAAGTAGCGGTACGCCCGCCGTTCGTGCGCGATGCTCATGCTCCCTCTTCATCACCTTGCGTGTCGGATTGCCACAGGCGGCAGAAAGCGCACAGCCCGGGCGCGGTGGTCGGCTGCCCGCACCGCTCGCACGCGTGGAGAGCGGCCTCCTCTCCTTCCACAAACCGAATCGCGCCGCTCTGCTTGGCGCGCAGGAACTGGGTGAAGAAGTACGCCTTCGCGCCCGGCGAACGCTGCTCCAGTTGGTTGAGAATCTCCTTGTAGAACAGTGTCCGCGCCCCCACGGCATGGGGACACTCGTCCTGGATGTAGTCAATGCCGCACACCAGCGCGTAGGCGGCCACCTCGCGCTCGTACATCAGGCACAGCGGCTTCACCTTGCGCGCCAGGCCCTCGCTGTCGGCGGGCAGCACGGGAGACTGGCGGGCCAGGTAGCCGGGTTGCCATGTCAGGGTGTTCTGCATCAGCACGGCCGCCTCATCGTCCAGGTTGTGGCCCGTAACCAGCACTGAGAAGCCGCCCTCCCAGGCGAAGCCGTTCATGATGTGCCGCTTGACCAGCCCGCACAGGGAACACACCTTGTGCCCGCGCCCGCGCCGCATGGCGAGTTCGGGCACCGAAAGCCCGTAGCGGTCGCGCACGCTCACGACATGGCACACCGCGCCGCGCGCCTCTGCAAAGCGCAGGGCGCGAACCTTGGACTCGGTGGAATAGCCCCCGTCTGGAATGCCCAGGTCAATGTAAAGGCCCTCCGCATGATAGCCCAGGCGCAAGAGCACGTCCCACACGCTCAGGCTGTCCTTCCCGCCCGACACGGCCACCAGCACCCGGTCATCGGGCGCGAGCATCTGGAACTGGCGGATGGTGCGCTCCACCTGCCCGCGGAACCAGGCCGGGTAGCACTCGTCGCACAGGGCCAACTTGTGGCGGCGCATGTTGATGGCAGCGGGCCGCCCGCACTTGCGGCACTTCATCCTGCTGTCGCCCATCGCCCACCTGCCCTCACCCACCCGAAACCACGGCCACGATGGTAACCTCGTCGCCGTCTTCCAGTATGGCCGAGTCGTCCACCAACTTGCCGTTGCGCAGGACCAGGACGGCCTCCGGGTCAAGCCCCAGTTTCAGGATGGCGTCGCGGGCCGTCATCCCCGGCTTCAGTTCGTATTCCTTTCCGCGATAGCGCACCACGACCATAAGATTTGCCTCCTGGAGGCCATTGTATGCAAGAAGCCCCGTATCGGCAACACGCGCAGGGCGTCGCTTTTTCTTACGCTCCCCTAACCTGCCTCTAACCCACCTTTAATCTCTTGCCGCTATAATCGTATGTCAGAAAGGAAGGAGGTGATTGCTCATGTTCCGAAAAACGAACTCGCTCGTGTTCAGTCTCGTTATGCTGTTCCTGGCCATCTTCCTCGTCGGGTGCTCGGTAGCGCCGTTCGCGGCGGGGCAGGTGTCGCCCACAGCCCAGCCAACGGCCACGCCTTTGCCGACCGCGACTCCTGTAGCCCCCGCAGCAGCGCCCGCAACGACCCTGGCGGTGCCCCAGGCGGACTACGAAGAGCAGTTGCTCGTGCGCGTGTATGAAGAGGCAATCCCGTCCGTGGTGAACATCCGCGTCAGCACCCGGGTCAGCAGCGGATTCCCAGGCTTCGGCGACTTCGTCCAGCAGGGCCAGGGGTCCGGCTTCGTCTGGGACACGCAAGGCCATATCGTTACCAACTACCACGTGGTGCAAGACGCCACCGCGATAGAGGTAACCTTCAACGACGGCATATCGCTGCCCGCCACACTCGTGGGCACAGACCCCGATAGCGATCTGGCCGTCATCAAGGTGGACCCGGCGGAGCACGACCTGAAGCCCGTCAAACTGGGGGACTCGGACGCACTGAAGGTTGGGCAGCGCGCCATCGCCATCGGCAACCCGTTCGGCCTTGAAGGCACGCTCACCGCGGGCGTCATCAGCGCCCTGGGCCGGGACCTTCCGGCCGCATCCACAGGCGCGAACCTGGTCGGCTACCGCATTCCCGACGTCATCCAGACCGACGCGCCCATCAATCCGGGCAACTCGGGCGGCCCGCTCCTCAACAGCAACGGCGAGGTCATCGGCGTCAACGCGGCGATTGAGTCGTCCACCGGCACATCCTCCGGCATCGGCTTCGCCATCCCGGTGAACATCGTCAAGCAGGTGGTCCCGTCGCTCATCCAGACCGGCTCGTACCGGCATCCCTGGCTCGGCGTTACGGTAGCCACGCTCTCGTCCAAGGTCGCCGAGGCCATGGGCCTGCCCCGCAAGCAGCAGGGCGCGCTGGTCGTGGAGGTAACGGCCAACGGGCCCGCGGCCGCCGCCGGGCTGAAGCCCAGCACCCGCGTCGTGCAGATAGACGGCAACCAGGTTACCGTGGGCGGCGACGTCATCATTCGGATTGACGACACCGACATCAAGCGGTCCGAGGACCTCATCAGTTACCTGGTGCGCCGCACAGCAGTGGGCCAGCAGGTTACCCTGACGATTCTCCGCGACGGCAAGGAGATGCAGATCAAGGTAACCCTGGGCGAACGCCCCACGACCCGCGAGCGCAACACCTAGCCTTGGACCGGGCGGGTTCTCCACCTACTGGCCCGCCCGCGACGGAATGCCCGACCTCCGGCGGCGAGGTTTGCGGGAGCAGGCCGCCCCCCGAATGCTGCTCCCGCTGCGATTTCCCACGCGCCCGCCGAGGGCATTTCAGTCTGCCCGCAAGTCTGCTGCAATGGGCAGCCCCGGAGCAGCGATGGGCCTGCTTGACCTCACCTATCCCCACCCCGGCCCTCAAGCACTGGGCTGAAAGCACAAAGCCCTGCGGGCTAATCCAGTCCCGAAGGGGCTTGGCCCTTTCAGCACGGGGGTTTAGCCCCGCGCCGAGGTTCGGCGCCGCCTACTGTTCGTAGAGCCTGCGCATCGCAGCGGATTTGCCACCAAACTGAAACGCACCCGCGGCCCGCCCCCACAGTTGACGACCGCGCCATTTGGTGTTATCTT
The DNA here is from genome assembly GCA_014874485.1 of Chloroflexota bacterium. Lineage (GTDB taxonomy): Bacteria > Chloroflexota > Anaerolineae > DTLA01 > DTLA01 > DTLA01. The sequence goes on along the minus strand of JADBJK010000027.1, from coordinate 57,758 downwards.
TCACTAGGGTACTCACGTTGCGCCCGCAATACGCATTTACGGAGCCTGGCAGTGGGCAACGACTGGCATACGCGGACGGCGCTTGCCTGCGACATCGGGCGGAAGCGCAGGAACAACGAAGACTACGCGCTCGCCTGCGAACCCGAGGCCCCATCCCTTCAGCAGAGCAAGGGACATCTGTACATCGTCGCCGACGGCATCGGAGGAGGCGCGGGCGGCGAGATCGCCAGCCGATTTGCGGCCCTCGCGGTGGCGTTCCACTACTACGACAGCCCCGCCGCGCCATCCAGAAGCCTCCACCTCGCCATCGCCCGCGCCAACGACAACCTGCACCGATACGCCCACACCCACAGCAGATTCGCCACCATGGGAACGACCATCGTCTGCGCGGCCATTCACGACGACCGCCTGTACGTCGCCCACGCAGGGGACAGCCGGGCGTACCTCCTGCGGGACGGCAACGTGCGGCTTCTGACCGAAGACCACAACCTGGCGGCGCAACTGGCGCGGGAGGGCCTCATCAGCAGGGAGCAGGCCAGCCATCACCCCCAGCGCCATCTGCTTCTGCGCTCGCTGGGCGGCGAGAGCACCGTATCGCCCGACTTCGCGGAGGCGCGCCTCCAACCCCGCGACGCGGTCATCCTATGCTCCGACGGGCTCACGCGGCATGTGGATGAGGCGGAACTCGCAGCCATCTGCACCCAATCGCCCGAACCCCAGGAGGCCGTCCGCACGCTCATTGAATTGGCCAACGACAGGGGCGGCGAGGACAACATCGCGGTCATCCTCGCCTGTTGGGATCGCGGGCCGCTCGCAGCGCCACGCGCGCACGGGATTCTCGTCGCGCCGCCCGCACAGGAGCCCACCGTGGAAGCCGTCATCGCGGCCCTGGCAGAGCCATCCCGGGACAGAACGTCGCACACATCGTGAAAGGGGCGTGTTCAGCAACCGTATGGAAGACCTTGTAGGCCAGACACTGCTAGACCGATACTACGTTGAGGAATTCGTTGGCAGAGGCGGCATGGCGGAAGTGTACCGCGCACGCGACCTTCGCCGCCGCATCACCGTCGCCCTGAAGTTCCTCCGCGAGGACATGGCCGAAGACGAGGTGTTCCTGCGCCGATTCCGACGCGAGGCGCGGGTGCTGGAAACTCTCCAGCATCCCAACATCGTCCGATACTACGGTTTTGAGGAGACCGACAACCTCCACTTCCTGGTGGTGGAGTTCATAGACGGTGAGGGACTTCGGAAGAAACTCTCGCGCCTGTCCCGACCGCTCACCCTGGCCCAGGCGCTGGCCATCTTGGAGCCGGTTTGCAATGCCCTGCACTACGCCCACGCGGAAGGCATCTTCCACTGCGACATCAAGCCCGCGAACATCATGATTGACCGCACGGGGCGGGTCGTCGTGGCGGACTTCGGCATCGCCAAGTTGGCCGAAAGCGCCACGGTTACATCCAGCACCACCGGCACGCCCGCCTATATGGCCCCGGAGCAATGCCGTGGCCAGAAGGTGGACGCGCGCACCGACATCTACGCGCTGGCCATCACGACCTTTGAGATGCTGACCTTGGATCGCCCGTTCACCGGCGACATGGCGACAATCCAGGGCGCGGTGTCCGAGCGAATCCGCTGGGAACAACTCAAGGCCACGCCGCCGTCGCCGCGCAAGTACAACCCCGAAATCCCGCCATGGGCCGAGCAAGCGATCCTGAAGGCCCTGGAGAAACAGCGCAACCGGCGGTTCCCCAGCGTCCTCGCCTTCTACGATGCGCTCAGCAACGGCGGCAAGGTAACGCCCGACCCCGTGCTCCCGTGGACCGAGGAAGGCGAGGCAGAACCTGCGCCGCCCACCCTGGTTGAGCCGTCCACGCCCGAAGGCGCTACCCGACATGGCCAATGGGAGCAACGCCTCACCGATGCGCTCTGGGCGGCGCGTCGCACATGGCGGCGGGTCGCCGACGCATGGGACCAGGCCGCGCAGCGGGTGCGGCACGCCATCGCGGCGGGGCCTGCCCGCTGGCTCGCCACCGCAAGAGAACGGGCCGCTGGCTTCGGGCGGAGACTTCGCGCTAATCCTGGCGTGCTGTACGCTCTCGCGGGCGCAGTCGTCGTCGGCATCGGCCTCGCTGCATGGGCGCTGGCCGGCAGGGGGACACCCGCAGGCACCGCTGCAACCGCCACGCCCACGCGGGCGACGACGGCGGCCGCCACGCGCTTCACGACACCCCCGGCCACCCCAACCGCGACCGCGCTGAGCGCGAACGCCGTCTATCTGACCATAGAGACCGAGAAGGCCAACATCCGCAGCGGCCCCGCCACCGTGTACCCCATCATCGCCGTGGCCGAACAGGGCCAGCGCTTTGAGGTCCTGGCGCGATCACCCAAGAACGACTGGTTTGAAATCTGCTGCATACAGGGCAAGCGCGGTTGGGTTTATCAGGACCGCGGGGAAATATCGGGGAATGTAGAGGCCGTCCCGGTGTCCACGCCGACGCCCCCGCCACCCCAGAAGATCAATACATCATCTGGCGGCACAGGCAGATAGCGCCCCAAATTCGCAAGAACGAGCAAGGAGATGCACCATGGCACGACTGGAAGGGACTACGATCAACAGCCGCTACGAGGTAGCCACATTCTTGGGACGCGGCGGCATGGCCGAGGTGTACAAAGCCCACGACCGCCAGACCGGGCGCGACGTGGCCCTGAAGTTCCTCCGCGATGACCTCGCCGAGGACCGGGTCTTCCTGCGACGGTTCCGCCGCGAGGCCCAGGTCCTGGAGCAATTGCGCCACCCCAACATCATGGCCTACTACGGATTTGAGGAGAGCGGCGACAAGGCGTTCATCGTCGTGGAGTATGTGGACGGCGAGACGCTGCGCCGCAAACTCCGCAGGCTCAAATCCCCCCTCACCATCGGCCAGGCCCTCAGCATCCTCAAGCCGGTCTGCGAGGCCCTGGAATATGCCCACTCGCTGGACATCTACCACTGCGACATCAAGCCGGCCAACATCATGATCCAGGGCGACGGCAGGGTCGTCCTGACCGACTTCGGCATCGCCCGCATGACGGGAGTGGCGACGGCGACCAGTCTCACACCCGGAACCCCCGCCTACATGGCCCCTGAGCAGTGCCGTGGCCAAGAGGTGAGTGCCCAGACCGACATCTACTCGCTGGCGATAACGCTGTTTGAGATGATCACGCTGGAGCGTCCGTTCAAGGGCGACACGGCCACCATTCGGGGGTCGGCCAGTGAGCGCATCCGCTGGGAGCAAATCCGCAGGCCCGCGCCGTCGCCGCGCGTGTTCAACCCAGACGTCCCGCTGACCGTCGCGCGGCAGATTCACATCGCGCTATCCAAGAAGCCCTCGGCCCGTCATGCCTCCGCCATGCAGTTCTTCCAGAGCCTGCTCGTACCCGGCGTGGTAACCATAGACACCGCGTGGCATTGGGAAGCCCTGGAGAGCCGGCCGGGGGACGAACGGCCCGAAGAAGCCGAAACGCCCTCCACCTAAGCGCCGCTGAGCACCGACTTCAGCACGTCGGGGCGGTTGGTGATGATGGCGTTGACGCCCAGCCCCGCCAGCCGCCGCATGTCGTCCGGGTCGTCCACGGTCCAAACGTTGACCTCGTACCCGTTGCGTTTGGCCCACGCCATGTACCGCTCGTCCACCATGCGGTAGTGCGGGTGCAGCGCCTGCGGCTTCACCACGAGCCGAAACCAAGCCTTGCGGAGATACAGAGGCAAGTCAGGCGCGTACAGCAGGCCGATCTTGAGTTCCGGCGCGATTCGCCGCACGCGCAGCAGCGAGAACGGATTGAACGAGGACAGAATCACGCGGTCCTGCAGCCCACGCTCGCGAATCAGTTGAATGGTCGCCCGTTCCAGCCCGTTGTCGCCCAGGCTCTTCGTCTTCAGTTCCACGTTGACGATGGTGTGCGGTTCCAGGACGTCAAACACCTCGGCCAGCGTGGGAATCCGCTCGCCCGCGAACTGGGACGAGAACCTCACGCCCGCATCCAGGCGCTTCAACTCCGCCAGCGTGAACCCCGCCACCGGCCCCGTGCCGTCGGTGGTCTTGTCCACCGTGAAGTCGTGAATCACCACCGGCACCCCGTCTTTCGTGAGGTGCACGTCCAGTTCGTACCCGTCCGCGCCGTATGCATTGGCGAGGCGGAACGCAGCCAGGGTATTCTGCGGCGCGTCGTGGCTCGCCCCCCTGTGTCCCAGATTCAGAACGCGATGTCCCATGTGTGGCCTCCACGCGAAAGTTATGTCAACTTCTTGCGGGGCGTTCCACCTCACCAGACGCGGCGCGGCGAACCCTGCGGCGCGGGTCTTGCGCCAGCCGCGCCAACGTGGCCGCGCTGCGCTCATCGCCGCAACGGCGAAGGGCGCGAGCCACCGCCGCGCGCACCAGCGGGAAGCGGTCGGCCGCGGCTCGTTCCAGCGCGCGGGCTGCCTGCACATCGCCCAGGTTGCCCAGGGCCTCGGCAGCAGCCGCGCGCACGCTTGGCACGGGATCGCTCACCATGATCTCCTCCAGCACCTGGCGCGCCTTGTCGGTGCCCACAACGCCCAGCGCCAGCACCGCCCGCCGACGGATGACGCGATCGCCGCGTCGCAGCAAGTCCACCAGGCGGGCGGGGTCGCGCATCTGGGACACCTTGGACGGGGAGATGCGCGCACGTGCAGGCGACGGCTTGGCAGGAGCCTTGCGCTCGTCGGGGGGCAGGAAGTAGGCATCCAGCGCCCGCCCCAGCCTTTTCTCCGCCTCCACCTTCTCCTGGGCTTCGTCCACCTTCGGCGCGGCCTCGCGGGAGCGCCCCGCGAACTGGGCGCAGTCCACCACGCGCACGCCCAGCGCCTGGGCACGCTCGGCCAGGGCACGGTCGGACGTAACCAGCGTCGCGTCGCGCTGGCCGCCGCGGGCGGGGATGCGGCTCAACTCGCGCACGATGGCCTCGTCGGCGGTGATGCCAGGAGGAGCGACACGAACCCGCACATTTCCTTGCGAGGGGTGCCGCCCTTGAGGTCCCGCGTCAAAGTACACATCAACGCGGTGCTGCTTGCGGCGCTTGGCCCCGCTCTGTGTGGCCCAACGCTGAAGCCAAGCCACGAGCAGGGCATCGTCGGCGGAGTGCAGAAGGCCGACGCGGGCCATGTACTCCTTCAGATTATTCCCGTCTATGAAGTACTGGCCCACGCCTCACCTCCAGATGTCCAGCGTCCTGTAAACAAAAGCCGCACCCCGAACGTGCGTGCGGCTCCCGTGTTGGTGCCCCCAAGGGAATTCGAATCCCTGTCGCAGCCTTGAAAGGGCTGTGTCCTAGGCCTCTAGACGATGGGGGCTTGCGTGCGTATTCTACTGATCGCGCATGATTTGTCAAAACTCAAGCCCTCCCATCATCGTGTCGCAAGCGAGGCAAGGCAATCTCCGACGGGAACCGCGCGCCGTCGCAACGACAGCCTCCGACACCCGTGGGCACCGAATCCACGCCGATGCCCGATTTGTCCCGCCGACGGAGCGCGCTATACTACATCCGAGGGCATCGGCGATTCCTGGGGGGACGTATTCCCCACAGGCGTCACGGGGAGCGAGGGTGCGCGATGAGTGTATTTGCCGACCTGCTGACGTTGAGCCGCGTGCCGATGGGGCTCGCGGTTGTGTATGCCGGCTTGAACGGCGGGGCGTCGGCCCTTCCCCAGGTGATCTGGCTGTCCCTGCTCGCCTGGACGGTGGACAGCGTGGACGGTCATCTCAAGCGCGCTGCCCGCAAGCCCCCCAACTGGATCGGCCGCCACGACCTCACCTTTGACGTCTTCTTCAACGGCTGCGTGGCCTTCTTCTTCGCGCTTTCGGGCATCGTCTCCGCGTGGCTCTTCTCCCTCTGGGTAGGCGCTGTGGGCCTCGTGCGGTTCATACTGCGCTCCCGATCTGGGGCCATCGCTGCCAACGCCCTCGTGGTCCTTACGTTGGTCATCAATGCCTTCCAGCAGGCATTCGCCCTTGGCGGCGCCATCATCGGCTGGGCTGCGGTGGCGCTCGCGCTGGACCGACGGCGGTTCATGTACCGACTACGGCTCTTCGCCGCCGGAATCCCTGCCCTGGCGCGCCGCTGGCCGCAACTCCGGCGCGAGGACGAGTAGCCCAGAATCCTCTGCCCGGAAAACACTCGGCGCAGCAAGCAGGGCCTGCTGCGCCGAGGGATTGGGCAACCGTCTCAGTCTAGTACGGCGGAGGCGTGCCCAGCGCCGTGATCCGTCCTTCCACCGTGGCACTGATGGGCGAGTGCGTCCTCACGTACTCCACCATGTACTCAATGTCCACGGTGTACGTGTCCTGCTGCGGAGCCAGAGGCAGCGTCCCGTAGTGATCGCCGCCGCTGGCCATGAAGTTGTTGACGAGCACCACGTACGTGCGCGTCGGATCCAGCGGCTCGCCGGTGCGGGCATCAATCACGTCGCCGATGATGCGCGATTGCGCCGGCAGGTCGTAGTCAAACGTGAACCGCAGCCCCGACACCTGCACGATGCCGTGCTGACCCGTGATGCCGTCCTCCAGCGTGGCGCGCACCTGCTCGCCGGTCAGCCACACCTTGACGAACGTATTGCCGAACGGCAGCACCGAGAACAGTTCGCCGTAGGTGATGGGCCCGGCGTCTATGTCGGCGCGGAGCCCGCCGCTGTTGGTCATGGCGAAGTCTATCGTGTCGTCATAGGCCCGCATGGCGTCCGTTACAAAGTTGCCCATGTTGGACTCGTACCGATAGTTGCGGACCAGGGGCACCGCCGCCTCGCCGATGACCGTGTTCTTGAGTTCCTGCACCGCGTCCAGGTAGGGCTGCAGCGCCGCGGCGACGGCCTCATCGCGCGCGACCGGCTGGCCTTCATACGTGGCCGGGCCGCCGCCCCACGTGTTGTACACGTTCTGCGTGGGCTTCACGGTGAACGAATTCACCGTCTTGAGCCACGGGTCAACCAGGAAGTCCACGCGCCCGAACGCGCTGCCGCCGTTGTAACTCTGGATCACGGGGATGCCGTGGATGGTCGTGGCGATCTGCGAGTGCGTGTGCCCCGAGATCAGCATGTTGACCTTGGCGGGGTCCAGGGCGTTGGCGAGTTTGGCGATGTCGCCGTAGTCGGGCGCGAACCCGCCGATGTGCGCGAGGACGATGACCATGTTCGCGCCGCCCGCCCAGACCTCGTCAAGGATGGCGTTGATCTCGGTGGCCGGGTCGGTGAAGTCCAGGTGCCCGGTGTACGCCGGATTCGTGATGCTGCCCGTCTCCGGCAACGCGACGCCGATCAGCCCGATTTTGATGCCCTTCGCCTCAATGTACGTGTAGGGCACAGCCCAGTCGGGCCGCTCGCCCGTCGCCTTCAGGCGGATGTTCGCCGACACCCACGGGAAGTTGGACTGGGCCACACGGTCCAGCAGTTTGTCTATGCCCCAGTCAAACTCGTGGTTGCCGAAGGTCGCGCCCATCAGTCCCAGGGCGTTGAAGCCGGCGATGGTGGACTCGCCGAAGAAGTAGTTGCTCTCCAGCGTGCCCTGCATCATGTCGCCCGCATCTAGCGGGATGACGCCGCCCGGGTTCAGGTTCCGGAGCACGTTGTAGTACCCGGCGATCCAGGCCAGCCCGCCGACCACATTCCCGCGGGACCATGAGTAGGTGCGGCCCACCAGCGCGCCGTGGAAGTCATTGGTCGCCACCACGTTCAGCAGGATGTCGGCCGGCTTGACCACGTACACGACTTCCAGCACCGGCCGCTTGGTGGGATCGCTGTACTCCATGGACGCGAAGACGTACTCGCGCGCGACGTCATCGGCCGCCTCCACCAGGAACCCGTAATTGTCCTCGGCGGCGGTCATGTCCATCGTCCAGTCGCGCACCGCCTGCGTTACATCCAGTTCCACCCAGCCCTTGTGGGTGGGCATCGGAACCAGGTCCAGCGTGGGCGTCTGGCGGTCGGATGCGCCGCGGCCACCGGCGATCTCCCACATCTCGCTTGCCGACGCGTTCGTCCACGTCGCTTCGCCCGCGGACCAGCCCTTCAGCGACTTGTACACGTGCAGGCCCAGCGACCGAATCGCCAGGTCGTAACTGCCGCTGGAGCAGTCAAACCACGGGCTGAGCGGATTGCAGTCGTACGGCCACTCTATGACCTTGACGTAGTACACGCCGTCGGCGGGAGCCGTCCAGACGATGCTGGACGCGTATCCTGGGCCGCTGTCGTCATCCATGGCCAGCAGCGTCCCGCTGGCATCGTACAGGAACAGCATCGTGTCGTACCGCTGGCCCAGGCGCAGGGTCTGGATCATGTAGCGCGTGCCGGCCATAGCCTCAAACTTCACGAAGTCAACGTCTTCGCACACATGGAAGCCATGGGTCTGGGGCAGGCCGTCCACCGTGAACCACTGCGCCTGATCCATCGTGTTGTCGGGCTCGTACATGTCGGGCGAGCAGTACGGCGCATCGGCGGCACCGATGGCGTTGGGAGCCGCTCCACCCTTGGGCTTGGCTTTGGGAGCCAACGAGAAGGTCGCGATCGGCGCCTTCCAATCATCCCCGGGGGGTAGTCCGTCATACACGGGCGGCTCGGTGAGGTTGTAGAGTTTCAGCGTGGCCTTCGCAACGACGGCACCCTCGGGCAGCATCTCGGCAATCATGCCGCTGCTCAGGTCAAACTTGACCAGGCTTTCAAACTCGCCGCCAGTGCGAACCTTGATGCGGTCGCGGCCCTCGTAGTTCATCCCAGGCGACCATTCGCTGATCCAGGTGTCCGCGGAGGCCGGGAAGTTCATCACGCCCTTGCCATCCACCGGGTACGTGGTGTACAGGACGTACAGTTTCGGGCGCATGGTCGGGTCGTAGTAACTGGACGACGCGAAGGCGCGGGCCATGGCCTTGGTGGCGCTGCCGCCCAGGAACAGACCGTTGTTCGCGGCTGTACCGGCGACCCAGTCGGCCACCACCGAGGTAACATCCAGGCTGGCCTCGGTCTCGGTGCCCAGAAGCGTAACGGAATCCGCGGCGGTCGCATCGCGGTCCGTCGCCGAGTCATTGGCGCCAGGCATGCCCCACATGTCGCCCATCGTCGCGTTCAGCCACGTCGCCTCCCGTTCGTTCCAAGCGCGGTACACCTGGTACGCCGAGAGGGTAAATGGGTGGGGGATCGTCCACGCCGCGTCCACCGGATACACCGTCAGCCGCGCCTGCAGCACCGTTGCACCCGCCGGGATGCCCGACAGGTCAAACTTGAGGAGCGCCGCGTGGACGTTGCCGTTGCGCACGTAGAACTCGTTGCGGGTGGCGTAGTTGGCGTTGGGCTGCCAGCCGTTGATCCACGTGTCCTCTACCGCCGTGAGCGTTACTGCGTGGGCCAGGTCATCGGGGATTGCGGCAGCGGATGGGCCACCCGATGCGCTGGGCGGCGCAGCGGTGGCGGGAATCGCCGCCAGCAGGAGCGAAAGGATCACAAACAAACCGAACAGTCGGCCTTTCATACGGAACCTCCTTTCCGCGTATGAACAAACGGGGGATACACGCGATTCTGGGGGGTACGCCGCCAACAAGGCGGGGCGTCCCGAGGGTACACAATCGAAGCCCTGGTCTCACCTCCTTTCTGCCGCTGCAGCGATGCCGCTGTGCGACGAGCACGACGACGCAGACCACGGAGAGCGTGCGTTGCCGATGGGCTGGGGTGCAGCAGGTCCAGTAGTCGTGCCCTTCGCGGCGACACGCTCATGACCCAAACCAGAGGCCCGCTCAAGAAGCGATGGAATCCTCTGCCCGCGCCCCTCACGGAGCTCACTAGAAGTGTAGCGCATGCGCGAAGCCCTGTCAAGAGCCCCGCGCAAAGCGGAGTTTAAAATTTCGTGCGAACTTGCTCCCTTGTGCTCATGCCTTGCGGCGGGCGCTGCGCCTTGCCACGAATCGCCTCCGTGCGAAGGCGGCCACCATTGCGGCCAGGAGAACCCATGACCCGACGCGCAGCACGGGCGATTGGAAGTTGCCGCCCAGCAGGTTCGCGTGGGCCGTCGCCAGGGCGAACGCCACGTAGTTCGCCATGTGCACCGCCCGCCATCCCGCGCCGAGGCGCTGCCGCAGCAGAGCCGCCGCGACCGCCAGGGCGATGAGGTACCACGCCGGCCGCCCGCCCAGTTGCAGGAACACCTGCACCGAGTCAAACCGCGGCAGGAACACGCCCGCGCTTCGGCTGTCCACCGCCACCAAAATCGGGTGCAGCGTGATGCACACCAGGCCCGTTACGGACGCAAGGTGATGGATCTTGATGAACGGCCTGCCGAAGAAGCGCACCAGTTGGGGCACGTATGCCGACGACACAATGGCCCAGAAGATCAACTGGTAGCCGGTCAGCGCCAACCCGCGGATCGCTGCCCCCAGCGGGTTGGCCACGGGCGCGGTCAACTCCGCGGCCACCGTGATCCCAACGGTCGCCAGCGCGATGACCCAGAGCACCCATGCGTTCTTAAGCCTCCTTGCCTTTGCCATGAGCGTGCCTCCGTCTTCAGGTCGGGGGCCGGCCCCCTATGAAAACGCCACCGGCTGACATCCGCAGTCGGTGGCGTTGACATCACAGCAAGCACTGCCCCAGGCCCTTGGGCTACGCCTTGCCCTTGCCCAGGGACTGCTCCAGTTTCGCCCACGTATCCCGCAGGCCCACGGTGCGATTGAACACGAGCCGTTCGTCGGTGGAATCCGGGTCCACGCAGAAGTAGCCCACCCGCAAGAACTGATAACGGCTTCCGGGCGCGGCTCCCTTCAGGCTCGGCTCCACCTTGCACCCGCGCACCACCTCCAGCGAGTTGGGGTTCAGGTACTCCTTGAAGTCCTTCCCCTCCTCCACCTCGGTGGGGTCGCGCTTGGTGAACAAGTAGTCGTACAGGCGCACCTCCGCATCCAGGGCGTGGGCCGCCGACACCCAGTGGAGCGTGCCCGGCACCTTGCGGCCATCCGCCGAGCGCCCGCCCCGCGTCTCGGGGTCATATGTGCAGCGCAGTTCCACAACCTCGCCCGATGCGTCCTTCACCACTTCCCGGCACGTTACGTAGTACGCATGCTGCAAACGCACCTCGCGGCCGGGCGAAAGCCGGAACCACCCCTTGGGCGGGTCCTCGCGGAAGTCGTCGCGCTCCACGTACAGCACACGGGAGAAGGGCACCAACCGCGTCCCGGCAGCGGGGTCCTCGGGGTTGTTCACCGCCTCCACGTACTCCACCTTGTCCTCGGGGTAGTTCGTGATGACCAGCCGCACCGGATGCAGGACCGCCATCACGCGCTGCGCCCGCTTGTTCAGGTCCTCTCGCACGTAGTGCTCCAGCAGCGAGATGTCCACGATGCTCTCGTTCTTGGCCACGCCGATGCGGTCGCAGAAGGTGCGGATGGCCTCTGGGGTGTAGCCACGGCGGCGCATCCCCGCGAGGGTCGGCATGCGCGGGTCGTCCCAGCCGCTGACGTGCCCGGCCTCCACCAGTTGCAGCAGCAGCCGCTTGCTCAATACCGTGTAACTCAGGTTGAGCCGCGCGAACTCAATCTGCCGAGGGTGGTGGATGCCCAGTTGCTCAAGGAACCAGTCGTACAGTGGCCGATGGTCCTCGTAGGCCAGGTCGCACAGCGAGTGGGTGATGCCCTCAATGGAGTCGGACTGCCCATGCGCCCAGTCGTACAGCGGGTATATGCACCACTTGTCGCCGGTGCGATGGTGCGACACGTGGCGGATTCGGTACATGATGGGGTCGCGCAGGTTCATGTTGCCCGACGCCATGTCAATCTTCGCGCGGAGCACATGCGCGCCGTCGGGAAACTCGCCCGCACGCATCCGCCGAAACAGGTCCAGGTTCTCCTCCACGGAACGGTTCCGGTACGGGCTTTCCTTGCCGGGGATGCCGAACGCGCCGCGGTACTCCTTGATCTCCTCCTCGCTGAGGCTGTCCACGTAGGCCTTGCCTTCTTTGATGAGTTGCTCGGCCCATTCGTACAACTGCTCAAAGTAGTCGGAGGCGTAGTACTCGCGGTCGCCCCAGTCAAACCCCAGCCAGCGGATGTCGCGCTTGATGGCCTCTACGTACTCCGACTCCTCCTTGACCGGGTTCGTGTCGTCAAATCGCAGGTTGCACTGGCCGCCGAACTCCTCGGCCATGCCGAAGTCAATGCAGATGGCCTTGGCGTGGCCGATGTGGAGGTAGCCGTTCGGCTCCGGGGGGAACCGCGTGCGCACGTAGGTGAACCTGCCCGTGCGCAAGTCCTCCTCAATGGCGTCTCGGATGAAATTGGATGGGACAGGAGACTCGTTTGTCGTTGCCATGGATTCACTCCCTCGTTGCGCGCAGGGTTGCGCCGGCTCATACCGCCGCGCGCATACTATAGCATGGAGTTGCCCCGGAATCAAGCGGCGCTGCCGAAGCGTCCATCTTGTCATTGCGAGCGAAGCGAAGCAATCTCGCACCCCGGGGATTGCTTCGGGTGCTTCGCACCCTCGCAATGACACCTCTGCCTGTCATTGCGAGCGAAGCGAAGTCATCCAGTCGGCCCCACGTGCGACGCACCTCGGAGGTGCGTCGCACGTGCCCATGACACCCCATCATCCGCCATTGCGAGCGAAGCGAAGCAATCTCGCACCCCGGGGATTGCTTCGGGGCTTCGCCCCTCGCAATGACAACCCTTACCTGTCATTGCGAGCGAAGCGAAGTCATCCAGTCGGCCCCACGTGCGACGCACCTCGGAGGTGCGTCGCACGTGCCCATGACACCCCATCATCCGCCATTGCGAGCGAAGCGAAGCAATCTCGCACCCCGGGGATTGCTTCGGGGCTTCGCCCCTCGCAATGACAACCCTTACCTGTCATTGCGAGCGAAGCGAAGTCATCCAGTCGGCCCCACGTGCGACGCACCTCGGAGGTGCGTCGCACGTGCCCATGACACCCCATCATCCGCCATTGCGAGCGAAGCGAAGCAATCTCACGCCTAGCGGGGTCGCTGCGCCATAACAAAAATCCGACTCGCAGAATCGCCTTCTGCCAGCCGGACACTGCATCAGGCTGGGGGACCAGGATTCGAACCTGGGTCGACTGATCCAGAGTCAGTTGTCTTGCCGCTAGACGATCCCCCAGAACCGCACCTATGATAGCACAAATCCGCCGCCAATGCAAAAATCGGGCCTCCGCCGATTCGGTTTCGCCTTCGGTCGGGGGAGCGCTGTCATTGCGAGGGGCGAAGCCCCGAAGCAATCTCTGTGCGAGCGCGGGATTGCTTCGCTTCGCTCGCAATGACGCGGCAGGGTATCTGTCTGTATGAACTTACCAACACAACATGGAACCCGCTCTGCTGAGGTTGCACCTCCCGCGCAGGCGGGCCGTGTTTCACTTGCCCACCCAAATCACCGGCAGCCGAAGCCAATGCGACACCGGCACGCGCGTGGGCACGGGCGACGCCGTAGGCGTGGGGCTAGGCGTCGGGGTCGGGGCCAGCACCGTCGTATCCGCCCGCGCCGTCGTCGGGACACACTCGGCGCAGGCCAGCACCACTGTGTTCGTGAACACCGACCCGCCCGCCAGCGACGAGCGGGTGTGCGCGACCAGGCGAATCGTCCGCTCCTCGCCCGGCCCAAACGTGCCCAGATTCCACGTAACGATGGGATTGCCCCACTGCCCCACGCCGCCCGAGTCCGCGCTCACGAAATCCAGGCCCGGGGGCAGCGTGTCAGTGAGCACCACCTGCGTGATCGGCACGCGCCGCAGGTTCGTTACGGTGATGAAGTAGCGCTGATTGTCGCCCGCGCGGATGGGATCCAGCAAGTCGCCTTTGAACACGCGGGGGTGTGGCGCCGCCGTGCTCACCAGCGCCCACAATGCATCGCTGTGGGCGTCGGCCGCGAAGACATCGGCATCGCCATCGCGGTCCGCATCCGCTGCGCCCACGTCCGCCGGCCACAGCCCGGCCTCGTAATCCTGCGGGCCGCCGAACCCGCCGCTCCCGTCCCCCAGAAGCACACTGACGCTCCCCGAACCTCGGTTCGCCGTCGCCACGTCCAGCGCACCGTCGCCGTCCACATCGGCGAGGACAATCCCCGTCGGGTCCGCGCCAACGCCGAACTTGCGCATCGTTCCGAACGAGCCATTCCCGTTGCCCAGCAGAATCCCCACTTGGCCCGCGTCCCGAAGCGCAATGGCGATGTCGGGCACGCCATCGCCGTTGACATCGCCCACATCCAGCCCGCCAACCCGCCCGCCGGCGGGCAATGCGGACTTCAAAAACGTCCCCGCCGACGTGCCGAGCAACACGGTGATCTGCTGCCCGGCCTCGCACCCCACCACGGCGTCCGGGCTGCCGTCGCGGTTCAGGTCGGCCACGGCCAGATGTCGGGGGTCGGGCCCGGCCGCGTACTGCAGCGCGCCCTCGTGGAAATCGCCGCCGCTTGTGCCGTACAGCACCCGCACGGCATCGGCCAACGTGTCGCCCACGAGCAAATCGGGGTTGCCATCGCCGTTGAAGTCGCCTGCCGCCAGTCCTTCGGGCCACCCGGACAGGAAAGTCGTGCGCGGCCCATCCCAGGTGCCATCGGCGGTGGCGAAATATGCCCACACATCCCCGCTCCCCATGTTGGCGATGACGACATCCGCCCGCCCATCGCGGTTGAAATCGCCGGCGACGACATCGCGGGGATAACTGCCGGTGCCCAGCGCGGCCCACGGCTCAAGCCCGCCAACTCCCCTGCCCCGAAACAACGTCAACGTCCGGCCCTGGCTGTTGAGCACCAGCACGTCGGGCCAAGCATCCCCATCCACGTCCGCGAGCCGCACGGCAACCGGCCCGTCGCCGACCGGATACCTGCGCGCGGATGCCAGCCCGCCCTCGCCATCGCCCAGGAAGAGCACAACCCTGTCCCGCGAGGCGTCGGCCACCGCCGCGTCCAGCCACCCGTCGCGGTTCCAGTCGGCCAGGGCCACCGCCGCCGGGGTTTCGCCCGCAGGCACATGAGATGCCACGCCCAGCCCCCCGGCCGAGGAGTGGACAACCGACAGCGTCCGCCCCGCAGCGTTCGCGGTGAGCAGGTCCGGCAAACCGTCCCCGTTCACGTCGCCCACGGCCACACCCATCGGCTCTCGGTCCGCCAGTGCGTAGAGCGGCTCGGCAAAGGTCCCGTCGCCGAGGCCGCGCCACCAGAACACCCGGTCGGTTGCCGAATCCACCGCCACCAGGTCCACATGACCATCCGCGTTCGCATCGGCAGCAACGAGGCCATGCAAGCCCGGCGACGCGAGGAGAGCGCCCGCCGGCGCAAACGAGCCAGAACCCGTCCCTGCGAGCAGGGATATGCGGCCCGCGGTGGGAATCGCCGCCGCCATGTCCACAACCCCGTCGTCGTCAAAGTCCGCGAGCGCAACATCGGCCACCCCCGGCGACACTTCCACGACCAGCCCGGTCGCAAACGTGCCGTCGCCGCGCCCAGGGAAGACGACCACCTTGCCGCCACCGGGGACCGACACGACCACATCGGCCCGCCCATCCCCGTTCACGTCGGACACAGCCACCCCGCCGGGTAGCCCCTCCAGCGGCAACGACACGCGCAGCGCCCAGGTGCCCGCACCACTGCCCTGCAGGACGCGCACCGCCTCCTCGGTCTGGCCCACGCAGGCCAAGTCCACGCGGCCATCGCGGTTGAAATCCGCATACGCCAGCGCCGTGATGGCGGGGCAGGCCGGAGAAAGCACGGCGCTGCGGAACGTGCCGTTCCCGACGCCCCGCAAGAACGCGATGCTATCGTCATCCCTGGCCGCCGCCACGATGTCAGGGATTCCGTCCGCGTTGGCATCCAGGCCCAGCAGGGCCACGGGGGCGCGCCCCGCGGGGAAATGCAGCGCAGCCGCCAGCACCGGACGGGCGTCCGTCGCCTCGCCCTGCGACCCGACGGCGAGCACCCCGGCCAGAAGCAGAGCCAACGAGAGAGCGCGGAATCTCATGCCGACCTCCAACGGGCAGCCCCTGCGACCCACGGGCGCCACGCGCAGTATAGCGGCAACTCCCGCTGCCGCGCAACTGCGAGGCTGGACGGACTCGGTTCTGTCATTGCGGGGGATTGCTTCGGGCGCTGCACACCCTCGCAATGACACCTCTGCCTGTCATTGCGAGCGAAGCGAAGCAATCCGGTCGGCCCACGTGCGACGCACCTCGGAGGTGCGTCGCACGTGTCTTCTCACGCCATTGTGAGCGAAGCATCTCGGTTGACGAGATTCTTCGCGGCTTCGCCACTCAGAATGCCAGCCTGCCGGGATTGCTTCGGGGCCGAATCGGCAGACATCCACGCCGCCGCAACAGAATTGACACTCCCCCGCCTATGCATGTACAATCCGCGCAGGTCTAGGACAGAAGGAGAATCGCGGCGCATGTCAAAGTACCACTACGGCGGCCAGGCCGTCATTGAAGGCGTCATGATGCGGGGGCGGCAGAACATGGCCGTCGCAGTGCGCAAACCCGATGGCGAGATCATCGTCCACTCGGAACCCCTCACCAGCAGGTTCCACAAGAGCCGTGCGCTCCAACTCCCGTTCCTGCGCGGCGTCGCCATGCTTGTGGACACGCTGGTCTTGGGCATCCGCAGCCTCATGTACTCCGCCGACGTCGCCCTGGGCGAGGAAGATGTGCAGTTCTCCGGGCCCATCGCCTGGGGCACGATTGCGGTATCCTTCGCCCTCGCCATCGGCCTGTTCTTCGTACTCCCGCTGGCCCTCGTCAACCTGGTGGACCGATACATCGCATCGGCGCTGGTCAGCAACCTGCTGGAGGGCATCGTCCGCCTGGGAATCTTCCTCGCCTACGTGTGGGCCATCGGGTTCATCCCCGACATCCAGCGCGTGTTCGCCTACCACGGGGCCGAGCACAAGACGGTCAACGCCTACGAGAGTGGCACGCCCCTCACCCCCGAAGCCGTGCAAACGCACACCACAGCCCACACGCGCTGTGGCACGGCATTCCTGCTGGTGGTGGCCGTCGTCTCCGTCTTCGTGTTCGCGTTTCTGGGACGCCCATCCTGGCCCGTGCGCTACGCATCGCGAATCCTGCTCATCCCCGTCATCGCGGCACTGTCCTACGAGTGGCTGCGGTTCTCGGCCAACCATCAGGCGCGGCGGTGGGTCAGTTGGATTTCGGCGCCCGGCCTGGCGCTCCAGCGGCTCACGACGCGCGAGCCAGACGCCAAGATGGTGGAAGTGGCCATCAGCGCCCTCACCCGCGTGCTGGATGAGGACGCAAAATCGGAGAACGCGCCAGCCGATGCGCTGGGTTCGCTTCCGTCTCGTGTGGGGGACCAAGGTGCGACGCACCTGAACCCACGGCGAGACCAACAAACTTCGGAATGAGTCATGCTCCATGAGTCTTGCGGGAATCGGCGGGCGGTGATATAATAGCGACAGCGAAATCGGAGGACACAAGGTGGCCACAAGCCCCCAGAGGCGGCGGCAGCAACGAGCCCAAATGCTGAACGAACAGGGCCTCGCCCATTATGTCAACTGGGAACTGGACGAGGCCATTGACTGCTTCCGCAAGAGCATTCGGATCGCGCCCGACAACGCCGACTACCATCTCAACCTCGCGCGGGCGCTTGCGCGGGCCGGCGACTACAGCCTGGCCCTCAAGTCCATCGCCGATTTCCTGCGCTGCGAGCCCACCGGGGAACTGGCCGCCCGCTTCCAGAAGTTCTTCGCCAACTCCTTTGACGCCGTTGAGGCCATCCTCACCGACAAGATGAAAGCGAGAGGCGCCTCGCTGGAGGCCACGGGCGCGGCGCTCCAGATGTGGCTGGAGTTCCGCATCGCGCAGGGGCGCAGCCCCATCACCCGATTGGCCCCCGAAGCGTGGGCTGCCGCGCTGGACTACACCGTCCAAAGGGTAAACTTCGGGGACGCGACCGCGGAGGACATCGCGCGGTTCTACGGCACCACGGCCACGCGGGTACGCACCCGCCATCGGCAACTGATGGAAACGCTGGACATCATGCCCTGCGACTACCGCTATTTCATCGGGGAACGCAACCCCCTGGACAAACTCATTGAAGCCGCGACGATGCTGGAGGAACTGGAGCGCCGATTCCAGCAGGAGTGAAATCGGCCTTCTCGTGGGGGCTCTGGCCGCGCAAAGGAGCGAGGCGAAAAACGAGGTGCAAGCGCAGGAACAGGCTGACGGAAAGGCGCGTCCCCTGTTCCGCGTTTTTTGAATACCGTCGCACTCTCATCGCACACCGTTGAAAGGAGAACAGAAATGGCGCAAGAGACCCAATTCCGAATCTGGCCCGAGGAACTCAAGGAGTTCTGCACGCGCGTGTTCGTGGCGCTTGGCGTCCCGGAGAGAGATGCCTACATCACCGCCGACGTACTGGTGGCCGCCGACCTGCGGGGCGTGGACTCTCACGGCGTCGCCCGCCTCAAGCGGTACGTGGACGGCATCCGCACGGGCATGATGCGCGTGGACGCCAAGCCCCGCGTCGTCCATGAGACGCCCACCACCGCCACGATAGACGCCGACGGCGGCCTGGGCCAGCCCCCGTCCTACCGCGCCATGGAGATGGCCATCGCCAAGGCCGAGAAACTCGGCGCGGGGTTCGTCGCCGTCCGCAACTCCAACCACTATGGCATCGCCGGCTACTACGCCATGATGGCGCTGGACAAGGACATGATCGGCATCTCCACCACCAACGCCGACGTCCTCGTGGTGCCCACCTTCGGGCGCAACGCCATGTTCGGCACCAACCCCATCGCCGTGGCCGCGCCCGCCGGCAAGGAGCGCCCCTTCGTGCTGGACATGGCCACGTCGGTGGTGCCGCGCGGCAAACTGGAAGTGTACGACCGCCTGGGCAAGCCCATGCCCGACGGCTGGGCCACCGACGAGACTGGCGTGGGCACCACCGACGCCACGCGGGTTCTGCGCAACTTCGCCACCCGCGCCGGCGGCGGCCTGCTCCCCCTGGGCGGCGAGGGCGAACTCCACAGCGGGCACAAGGGCTACGGCCTGGCGCTCCTGGTGGACATCCTGTCCGCTGTCCTGCCGGGCGCCGCGTATGCCGACTTGGTCTATCCCAAGACGCCCGACGGCAAGCCCCTGCCCGCCAACATCGGCCACTTCTTCGGCGCGCTGCGAATTGACGGCTTCCGCCCTGTGCACGAGTTCAAGGCCGACATGGACGAACTCATCACCCGCATCAAGAACTCGCCCAAGGCGCAGGGAGCCGACCGCATCTACATCCACGGCGAGAAGGAGTTTGAGAAGCAGGCCGAGCGCGAAGCCAACGGCATCCCGCTGCACGAGAAGGTGGTCGCCACGCTGCGCCAAATCGCCGTGGAACTGAACGTGCCGTTCTCAGGATGACGTCGGAGGAGACCGCCATGTACAGCGTTCCGTTCGGCAAAGGCCGACTTGAATTTGACCTGCCCCGTGGCTTCCGCGGCCACGTGGTGGAATCCAAGACCCTGCCGCCCATCGCCGACGTTCCGGCGGAGGTGCGCCGGTACCTGAAAGACCCGGTCGCGTCGCCCCCGCTGCGCGAACTGGCAGGCCCCGGCGACAAGGTCTGCATCGTCTTCACCGACATCACCCGCGCCAGCCCGGACTATCTCCTCGTGCCGCCCGTGCTGGAGGAATTGGAGGCAGCGGGCGTCCGGCGCGAGGACATCACGCTCCTGTGCGGCGTCGGCATGCACCGGCCCAGCACCCACGAGGAGAAGATCGCCAAACTCGGCGCGGACGTCGTGCGCAACTACCGCGTCATTGACCACGAGCCCCAGAACCCCGATGCGCTGGTGGACCTCGGCAAGACGCCGTCGGGCATCCCGCTCACGGTCAACAGGATCGCCTACGAGGCCGACCTGCTCATCGCGACGGGCATCGTGGAGCCGCACCAGTACGCCGGATACAGCGGCGGGCGCAAGACCCTGGCCGTGGGGGCCGCCGGCGAGGAGATGATCGCCTACAGCCACGGGCCCCACATCGTGGACCACCCGGGCACGCGCCTGGGCAAGATTGAGGGCAACCCCTTCCACGAGGCCGTTACGGAGGCCGCTCGGCGCGCGGGCCTGCGGTTCATCGTCAACGTCGTGATTGACGACAACAAGCAGGTCGTCGCCGTGCGCGCGGGTGCGCCCGAAGCGGCGTTCATGGAACTGGTCGCCATCGCCCGCTCCATCTTTGAGGTTCCCATCCCGCAGCAGTACGACGTGGCCGTGGCCGGAATCGGCTTCCCCAAGGACGCCAACCTGTACCAGGCATCCCGCGCGGCCAGTTACCTGTTCTTCGCCCCGACCCAGGTCGTCCGCGACGGCGGCTACATCATCCTGCCGGCGGGGTGCGAGGAAGGCCCCGGCGAGGGCGTCGGCGAGCAGCGCTTCTTTGAGACCATGCGCAACGCCGCCTCGCCCCAGCAAATTCTGGACGACGCCCGCAAGTACGGCTACAAGCCCGGCGAGCAGCGCGCCTTCGTCATGGCGAAGGTGTTGGAGAAGAACAAGGTCATCGTGGTCGGCAGCAAGGACCCCGAAATGATCCGCCAGGCGAAGATGATCCCCACCGCGACCATGGACGAGGCTTTCGCCATCATCCAGGCCGACCTGGGGCCTGAGTGCGACGTGTTGGTAGTCCCCCATGCCCTGCTGACCCTGCCCATCGTGCAACCGTGATCGCAAAGGAAAACATCATGGCCCAACACCGACGAGACGACATCCCACACCTGCCCACGGAAGAGCAGTACCTGAACTGCATCCGCTGCGGCCTGTGCCTCTCGGCCTGCCCCATCTACCGCGAGACGCTGCGGGAAACCGACGGCCCGCGCGCCCATGTGGTGCTCACCCGCAAGTACGCCGAGGGCGAGATTGACATCAGCCCGGAATTCGTGGACCTCATGTACAAGTGCCTGGACTGCGAGGCGTGCAACGCCATCTGCCCCGTCGGGATACGCCCGGCGGACCTGGCGATGGAGATGCGGCAGGTCATCCACAAGACCCAGCCGCAGCCGTGGCTCAAGAAGCCCATCTTCCACGGCTACTTCCCGCACCCGCTGATTCAGGAACTGTCGGTGCTGCCGTTGCTCCTGTACCAGCGGCTGGGGCTGCAAGCCCTGGCCCGCAAACTGGGCATCCTGAAACTCCTGCCGCGCCAGTTGCAGGACATGGAGCACATGGTCCCCAAACTGCCCGCGCGGCCTCTGCGCCAGGTGCTGCCGGAAGAGGTCCCGCCCGCGGGCGAGGAGAAGCACCGCGTGGCGTTCTTCCTGGGCTGCTTCCAGAGCACCATCTTCGCCCAGGAGAGCGAGGCCAGCGTGCGGGTCATGGCCCGCAACGGCTGCCGCGTCTTCACGCCGAAGCAGGTCAAGTGCTGCGGCATGCCCGCCGCGGGCTACGGCGACATTGACCTGGTCAAGAGCCTCGCCCGCTTCAACATTGACCTGTTCCTGCCGCTGAACCCGGACGTCATCGTTACCGACTGCGCCACCTGCGGCTCCACGCTGAAGCACTACGGCGAGATTCTCAAGGACGACCCCGCCTACGCCGAGAAGGCTGCGCTGTTCTCCAGCAGGGTGCGCGACATCTCCGAGTTCCTCATGTCCATTGACATCCGGCCGCCGAAGGGCGAGGTCCGCGCACGGGTTACGTATCACGACCCCTGCCACCTGGTTCGCGCCCAGAAGGTGCGCAAGCAGCCCCGCGACCTGTTGCAACTCATCCCCGGCGTGGAGTTCGTGGAGATGAAGGAATCCGACTGGTGCTGCGGCTCCGCGGGCACGCAGATTCTCACGCACTACCACAACTCCCTCGCCGTCAACCGGCGCAAAATGGAGAACGTGCGCGCCACAGGTGCGGACATCGTCGCCACCGGATGCCCAGGCTGCCAGATGCAACTGAACATGGGCTCCAACCACTACAACGTCAACGTGCGCGTCGTGCACCCCATCCAACTGCTGGAAGAAGCCTATCGGCGCGAAGAAGCCGAAATCGCCGCAGATGATCCGTCCACAGGAGACTGATGAGATGATAGAACCCCGTGTGGTCAAAGAACTGGAAACAATCGTCGGGAAGGAGCACGTGCTCTCTTCTCCCGAAGACCTGATCGCATACTCCTACGACAGCACCTTTGAGGAGCACAGGCCCGACATCATCGTAAGCCCGGCCAACACCGAAGAGGTGTCGCGGGTCATGCGCATCGCCTACCGCGAGAACATCCCGATAGTACCGCGAGGCATGGGCAGCGGGCTTGCGGCCGCGTCTATCCCCTACTCCGGCGGCATGGTGCTCAACCTCACGCGCATGAACCGCATCCTGGAGATTGACCAGGAGAACATGATCGCCACGGTGGAAGCGGGCGTCGTTACGGCGGACTTCCAGGCGACGGTGGAGGAGATGGGCCTGTTCTATCCCCCCGACCCGTCGTCCATCAAGCACTCCACCATCGGCGGGAACATCGCCTGCAACGCCGGCGGACCGCGCTGCCTGAAGTACGGCGTTACGTCCGACTACGTGCTGGGCCTGACTGCGGTCCTGCCCAACGGCGACATCATCAAGACCGGCGGCAAGGCCATCAAGAACGTAACCGGCCTGAACCTGACCCAGTTGCTGCTCGGCTCCGAGGGAACGCTGGCGGTCATCACCGAGGCCCTGTTGCGCCTGATGCCCAAGCCGAAGTATGCCCGCACGGCCATGGCCGTCTACGCCGACCTGGACGACGCCGCCAAAACGGTGAACGCCATCCTGCTGGAGGGCGTGGTGCCCGCCACCATTGAACTCATGGACGACACCACCATCAACACGATTGAGGAGTACCTTCACCTGGGCCTGCCCACCGACGCGGCGGCCATCCTCATCATTGAGACCGACGGGAGCGACGAGCAGACGGTGCTGCGCGAGATGGAGACGGTGGCCCGTGTCGCCCGCGAGTGCGGCGCCACCGACGTGAGGGTGGCCAAGACCGAGGCCGAGCGCAACGAACTGTGGCGCGGCCGCCGCTCGGTGTCGCCGTCGCTGGCACGCCGCCGTCCCAACAAACTGGGCGAGGACATCTCCGTGCCCCGCTCGGCCATCCCGGAGGCCATCCGCCGCATCAAGGCCATCTCCGCGAAGTACAACCTGCCCATCGTAGTGTTCGGCCATGCCGGCGACGGCAACCTGCACCCCAACATCCTGTTTGACAAGCGCGACCCCGACGAGTGGCACCGCGTGGAGCAGGTTTCCGCCGAGATCTTCGGCATGGCGGTGGAACTGGGCGGCACGCTGACCGGCGAGCACGGCGTGGGCGTCCTCAAGCAGCCCTACCTGGAACTGGCGCTAGGGCAGACCGTCATCGCCCTGCAGCAGGGCATCAAGAAGGTGTTTGACCCCAAGGGGCTGTTGAACCCGGGCAAGAAATTCCCCGCGGCGTAAACCGCGACCCCGACCGCGAAGCACGCGGCCACGACAGCGCCGAACTCACAGGGGCACGGCATGGTGTCGTGCCCCTACCCTATCGTGTCGTTTGACAACCCCGCGCAAGCAGGGTACAATTCTCATAATGCGCGCCCGTAGCTCAATAGGACAGAGCGTCTGACTTCGAATCAGCAGGCTGTGGGTTCAAGTCCCGCCGGGCGCGCCTGTTGCAAAGACGCAAGCCCTTCTGTTCCTCGTCCGTAGAGCACAGAAGGGCGTTGGCTTATTCGGGGGAAGTTGCAGTTTTCCATCCGCATATCCATCGTGCAACACGGTCAGTCCCATGAGCATCCTATGAGACGAGAAGGACGGTCCCTGTTCCGGCGGCTGTTCACGCTAAGGCGGGTCGCCGTGCTGCTCCCTGCCCTGGCACTGCTCGCCTGGGTAGGCACAAATGCATATCTCGGCAGACTCTCGTCCGTTCCGACCCCCTTCGTCCAGGAATTGCCGGGCACGGAATCCATCCAGCGGCTTCTGGTCATCGCGCCCCACTGCGACGATGAGGTGCTGGCGGCGGGTGGCCTCATCCGCGAAGTGCTCCAGCGCGGCGGCCAGGTGCGGGTCGTCATCGTCACCAACGGCGATGGCTCGTTCTCGGGCACCATCGCCGAATTCCGCAAACTCTACCCAAGCGCCAACGACTACGTCCGCGCCGGCTCCATCCGCCAACAGGAATCCCTGAACGCGCTGGCGGCGCTCGGCGTCGCAAGCGAGGATGTCCTGTTCCTCAGTTACCCCGACCGAGGAACCATGCGCCTGTGGGAACAATACTGGGACAACAGCCGGCCCTACCGCTCGCCGTACACAAAGGCGGCCCAAAGCCCGTACCAGCGCACCTTCAACCCGCGAGCCGTCTATTCCGGCCACTCGCTGGTTACGGACCTGGAAGCCGTCCTGCAGACGTTTGACCCCGACACCGTCGTCGCGCCCCATCCCGCCGACGTGCACCCGGATCACTGGGCGACCGGGGCCTTCACCGCCCTGGCCATCGCCGCACAAAACCACACGCCCCGGCCGAGGCTGCTTCTGTACCTTGTGCATCGGGCGGACTACCCGGTGCCCCGTGGCTACATCCCCTTCGCACTGCTCCTGCCACCCGCACGGCTGGTGAACGACAACACGGTATGGGGTCGGTTCACCCTGTCCCACGAATCGGTGGAGCAAAAGGGCGCGGCGCTGAACGCCTACAGGAGCCAGATGCCGCTCCTCGGCAACTTCCTGCGATCCTTCGTCCGCCAGAATGAACTCTTCTGCGAGCCGCTGCCGCAGAGGGCGACTCGGCTCCCGTCAGAGCAGACCATCACGCCCGACCCAGGCGACTGGCAGACACTGGACGCCAGCCCCGTCCTGCCTGTGGCAGAGGACTCAGCGCGCGACAGCACGTCGCAGGAACTGGGCGCCGGGGCCGACTTCGTGGCGCTGTACGCGGCCCGAACCGAAACCGAACTCTGGATTTCGGCCCGGTTGCGGGGCACGTCCAACCCGCTGCTTTCCTACACGTGCCTGGTGCGGGCCGTCAACGGCGCAGAGGTGGCCCGCTCGCGCATCCTGTACCCGCCCAAACTGGGAGCCCGCCCCAAGACCGAGGCACTAGGCCCGTACATCCTCGCCCGCTTCAACCTTGCCGAACTGGGCCACCCGCATGCGGCGGTCGTCAGTTTCTCGGCCAACTATCCTGGGGGGAAGACCATTGACCGCATCGGCTGGGTCCTCGTCAACCTGGATTGAGGCGATGCCCCCGCATGAGCGCGTCGTGCCCTACCAGCCCCATCACCGCGACGCAGTCCGCACCATCTACGCCGACACGGCCTTCTTCGGCGCACCTGTAGAAGCGTATTTTGACGACCGCGGCCTCTTCGCCGACCTCGGCATAGACTCGTACCTGGAGCACTACGCCGACTACGCTTGGGTGGCCGAGAGCGATGGGAGCGTGGTCGGATACATCGTCGGCTGCCCGCGGGGCGATGGCGAGGTTCGGCGGCGCAACCTCGCGCGTCTGCCCCGCATCCTGGGGCGGCTGGCAGCGGGCCGCTACCGCGTGGGCCGCAAGACGCTCTCCTACGTCTGGGACCAGGCCATCGCCGCGGCGCGGGGCGAACTCATAGAGATTCACTCCGACCTCTACCCCGCTAACCTGCACATCAACCTGCTCCCCACCCATCGCGGCCACGGGCTGGGAACGGCTCTCCTGCGCGCCTACCTCGCCAGGCTGTCCTCCGATGGCGTGCCTGGCGTCCATGCGGTAACCACCGACAGGAACGAGGCCGCCGTGCACCTGTACCTTGGGTTCGGCTTCACGGTGCTCGCCGAGGCCACCACCGCCGCGTGGAAACGCCATGTGGGCGGGCCGCTGCGCCTCATCGCCTTCGGCCTGCGGCTTCCCGCGGGCACATCCGCACAGGAAACCGTCCAAAACCCTTGACACGCGCCTTTCCTGTGCTATAATGATTCTCGGAGGCAGATGATGCCGCGGGAGTTCAGCGCCCGCGACACCGCCTCAAGGCACCCACCAGGAGCATGGACGCTCCTGTAGATGATCAATGGGGATACCCCTGTCGCACACATCGCCGCCCCGACGCAGGCTTGTTTCGGTTCCGTTTCGCGCTGGCGCACACACGCCCGCCGCCCCCGCCGGGCTTCGGCCCGTTCGTGCGGGCATCTTATGTCAAGGAGGTGAGGCAATATGGGCATGTAGACCTCCCAGTGCGCGTGCATGCTCCGGGCCGCTAGCCCCCGAGCACCTGTTGCTCCATACCCACGCGCCGCTGGGAGTTGGCACACGGGAAACCCAAACGTGTCCGAGTTCTGCTCCTATCAGTCGCCGAGTAAGGAGGACTCCATGAGTGAACGTGTTGCCATCGTAGGGGTGGGATGGGCCGGTTTTCGGCCGTCAACGCCCTACCAATCCTACAAGGAACTCATGTACGAAGCCGCTGTCCGAGCCTATGCGGATGCGGGTGTGGATCCCCGACGGGACATAGAGACGTTCGTTACGGTTTCCGAGGACTTCCACGAGGGCACGAGCATCTTTGACGAATACACCCCTGACCAACTGGGCGGCGCCCTCAAGCCGGTGCACACCATCGGCGGCGATGGGCTCCACGGCCTCGCAACTGGATACATGCTTGTCCGCACCGGCCGATTCAGCCTCGTTACCGTGGAAGCCCACAGCAAGGCCTCCAACATCCTTACCCTGCCCTACATCACCGCGTATGCGCAAGACCCGGTGCTGAACCGCCCCCTGCGGCTGAACCCCGAGTATATCGCGGGGCTTGAAATGCACCGCTACCTGTACGAGACCGACACAACCCCCGAACAATGCGCAGCCGTCGTCGTGAAGAACAAGCGCAATGCCCTGCTCAATCCCCTGGCATCCTTCGCCGCTGACCTCACGCTGGATGAGGTCCTCAACGGGCCGCCGGTTGCCTGGCCCCTGGGACGCCATGAGGTCGCTCCCCTGGCTGATGGTGCGGTCGTCATGGTGCTGGCATCAGAGGAAAAGGCTCGTCTTCTCACCGACAAGCCCGTCTGGATTCGCGGCATCGGCTGGTGCAACGGCCCTGCCTCACTGGAAAGCCGCGATTGGGCAGACGCTCCGCACATCCGCGAGGCCGCTCGTCTCGCATACCGCCAGGCAGGCATCCGCGATCCATTCCAAGAGATTGACTTCGCAGAGGTGGATGACACCTACGCCTTCAAGGAACTCCAACACTTGGAGGCACTGGGCATCTGCTTGCCCGGGGAGGCAGGCCTGCTGACGGAGCAGGGCGCGACCGAGCCTGATGGCGAGTTTCCGGTCAACGTTTCGGGCGGCAGCCTCGGCGTAGGGCACCTGCTGGACGGCACGGGCCTGGCCCGCGCTCTGGAGGTGGTCCTCCAACTGCGCGGGGAAGCAGGCCCCAGGCAACTGGAAGATGTGGAGGTGGGCCTGGTGCAGTCTTGGCGAGGCGTTCCGACGACCAGCGGGGTCGTCGCCGTCCTGAGCAACTAGGAGGAAACGGACATGGGTATGAGAAAAGTCGCTGTCGTTGGGGCCGGCATGACGAAATTCGTCCGCCGTGCCCAGGAGACGGGCAAGGAACTCTCGTGGGAAGCCGTCCGCATGGCTCTGGACTCCTGCGAAATGACCATAGACGACATTGAGGCCGTCTGCATGGGCACTGCGCCCGACGCCTTTGATGGCCTTCACATGAAAGCCGAGTACCTGAGCGACGGTGCCGGAGCCTGGCTGAAACCCTACATGCGCTCCTATGTAGGTGGAGGCACAGGGATCTTTGCACCCATCCAGGGGTGGTATCACGTCGCGTCGGGCCTGTTTGACACGTGCTTGGTGGTGTGCGAAGAGAAAATGTCCAGTTTCTACCCGCACGCACAGGCTGCCTTCCTGACCATCTTTGACCACACCACCGAAAGGGCGTTGAAACCCAACCTGCTGTGGATTTTCGCCCTGGAGATGAACCGCTACATGCACACCTACGGCGTCCGTAAGGAGGACATCGCCCTCGTGTCCGTGCTCCACAAGCGCAACGCGGCGGACCACCCCTGCGCGCTGTTGGGCGAGCCGGACATCACGGTGGAGGATGTGCTCAATTCCGAGGTGCTGGCGTGGCCCGTGCAGCGGTACGACGTGAGCCCGGTCAGCGACGGAGCCGTCGCCATCGTCCTCGCGGCCGAGCATGTCGCACGGCGCATCACGGACAAGCCGGTGTGGATTGAGGGCGTGGGCTGGTGCCTGGACACCGCGTATTGGACCAACCGCGACCTGTGCTATCCCCGCTACGTGGAGGTCGCCGCACGGATGGCCTACGAGATGGCGGGCATCACCGAGCCGCGCAAGCAGATTGACATCGCCGAACCCTACGACCCGTTTGACTACAAGGCGCTCCACCACCTGGAGGGGTTACAACTGGCCGACCGGGGCCAGGCCGTCCAACTGTACATAGACGGCACAGCCGCGCGTACCGGCAATATGCCGGTCTGCCCTTCGGGTGGGCTACTGGGTGTGGGCAACCCCATTGCCGCAGCCGGCCTGATGAAGATCGCGGAACTGTTCTGGCAACTGCGGGGCGAGGCCGGAGCGCGTCAGGTGCCCGGCAACCCCAGGCGCGGCGTTGCACAGGCATGGGGCGACCTGATGCAAGTGGGCACGGTCGTCGTGATGGGACGCTAAGGAGGAAGATGATGAGCAAGCAGATCAAAGACTTCCGGGGCACGCCCTTGCGCGAGAGCGATTTCCAGGAGGGCAAGGTGCTCTACGTACATGACGCATTGCGCGGCGAGTACGCATGGGATACCGGCATCGCCATCGGCCATTATCTGGCCGGCCTGAAGAAAGGCGTCATTCTAGGAGCCCGTTGCGATCACTGCCGCAAGATCGTCGTCCCACCGCGGACCGTGTGCGAGTGGTGTTTCCGACCCCTGACCGAATACGTTCCGCTCCAGGACACCGGCACGGTCAACACGTTCTCCATCTGCTACGTTACATGGGACGTGAAGCGCATAGAGAAGCCAGAGATTCCCGCGGTCATTGAAATTGACGGGGCCTCCCCGGGACACGGCATCCTGCACAAACTGGGCGACGTAAATCCCGAGGAAGTTACCATCGGGATGAGGGTTCAGGCGGTTTGGAAACCCGCCGAGGAACGAGAGGGAGCCATCACCGACATCCTCTACTGGCGCCCACTCAAGGAGGTGAAGAAGCGATGACACTCCTGGAACGAGACCCCAATGCCCCCGTCTTCTGGAAGGGCAACATGCCTGTAACCAGCCGCTACACGTTTGGCCTGGCCGGCGAGCGCTTCTTCCGCGCAATCAAGGACGAGGGCCGCATCCTAGGAACGCGGTGCCCCGAATGCGACATCACCTATGTGCCTGCCACTCTGTTCTGCGAGCGGTGCATGGCGGAACTCACCGAATGGGTGGATGCGGGCGAGATTGGCGAGGTTCACACCTACACCCTGCTGTTTGAAGACATGGACGGCAATCGCTTGCCCGAGCCGGAGATCGTTGCGTTCGTCCGACTCGGCGACGGTGGCCTTGTACATCGCCTGGGCGAAGTAGAACTGGACGAACTCTACATCGGCATGAACGTGGAGCCAGTCTTCAAGCCCGCCGCCGAGAGGACAGGCTCCATTCTGGACATCCTCTACTTCCGCCCGGTGGACTAGTACTATGCCACAGGGATTTTTGATGGGGTGTCATTGCGAGGGCGCGCAGCGCCCGAAGCAATCTCCGGAGCGTGAGATTGCTTCGCTTCGCTCGCAATGACAACGGGTGATTTTCTCTGTGGTCAACTACTAGCCCATGCGTGTAGCGGTTCCTGATACAGTGCGTATCGGGAGCCGTTACAATCACTGCCATCGTGGGAGGCATCCGTGGACTTTGAACTGAACGAAGAACAGAAGATGTTCCAGAAGGCGGTGCGCGACTTCGCCGAGAAGGAAATCCGCCCCATCGCCCGCGAAACCGACGCCAGGGAGCAGTTCCCCTGGGACACCATCCGCAAGATGGCCGCCATGGGGATGATGGGCCTGCCGGTGCCCGAGGAGTACGGCGGCGCAGGCTCCGACTACGTCAGTTACGCCATCGCCGTGGAGGAAATCTCCCGCGTGTGCGGCTCCACCGGCATCACCGTCGCCGCCCACACCTCGCTCGCCTGCATGCCCTTCGTGTACTTCGGCACCGAAGAGCAGAAACGCAAGTATCTTGTCCCCCTGGCCAGCGGGGAGAAGATCGGCGCCTTCGGCCTCACCGAACCCAACGCCGGCTCGGACGCATCGGCCATCCAGACGACGGCCGTCCTCAAGGGCGACGAGTGGATCATCAACGGCCAGAAGGTGTTCATCACGTCGGGCTCCATCGCCGACGTCATCATCGTCGCCGCGCGGACGGACCCCGCCGCCGGTACGCGGGGCATCTCCAACCTCATCGTGGAGAAGACATCGCCCGGCTTCCGTGCGGGCCGCAACGAGGAGAAGATGGGCCTGAAAGGCTCGGTAACCTCGCAACTCTTCTTTGAGGATTGCCGCGTGCCGAAGGAGAACATCCTGGGCAGGCCCGGCGAAGGGCTGAAGCAGTTTCTCATCACGCTGGACGGCGGGCGCATCTCCATCGGAGCCATGGCGCTAGGCCTGGCGCAGGCCGCCTTTGAGAACGCCGTGGCCTATTCCAAGCAGCGCGTCCAATTCGGCCAGCCCATCGCCAACTTCCAGGCCATCCAGTGGATGATCGCCGACATGGCGACGGAAATTGACGCGGCCCGGCTCCTGGTGTACCGCGCCGCCTGGCTCAAGGACAAAGGCGTGCGCTTCACCAAAGAGGCGGCCATGGCGAAACTGTTTGCCTCGGAGGTGGCCGAACGCGCCGCCTTCAAGTCGCTCCAGATTCACGGCGGCTACGGGTACACCAAGGACTACGACGTGGAGCGCATCTACCGCGACCAGCGCCTGTGCACCATCGGCGAAGGGACCAGCGAGATTCAGCGGCTGGTCATCGCCCGCCAGGTGCTGGGGCTGTAGCGTAGCGACGGTTGGCCCAGCGGGACTTCCAGGGTTCCGGCTGCATCTTCTGAGGCGGCATCGCGGGGGCCGGTAGGCGGGGGGTGTTCGGTCGCCGCTCCGGCCCCTGTGACTTCCACGAGCCTTCCGTTGCTGCGGCATGAAGTGCGCCAGAGGCACTCTGCAATGCATGGACGTGGCCGGGGTGCATTTCAGTTTGGGGCAAGCCTGCTGCAATTGGCAGGTCGGAGCAGGGCCGTGAGCCGCTCCCCACCAACGAAATCCACTTTCGCCGCCCGACGCACCGCGAAGGGGCTGCCTGACCTCACCTAACCTCTCCCACACCCTCCCCTTTCCTCTCCGCCCGCGGAGAGGAAAGGGGAGGGTGGGGTGGGGATAGGTGAGGTAGATTCTGCGCGACAACCTAACGACATTCGGGCCGCGACGGGTTGACAACTCCGCGCCTGCATGCTATAATCATACTGCAAACGTGTGCGCTTGCGCCACGCGCACTTGCGGAGGGTTGCGATGGGAGTCTCCATAAAGGACATTGCCCGAGCCGCCGGGGTTTCTCACTCCACCGTCT
Organism: Chloroflexota bacterium; assembly: GCA_014874485.1. Classification (GTDB taxonomy): domain Bacteria; phylum Chloroflexota; class Anaerolineae; order DTLA01; family DTLA01; genus DTLA01. Next base: position 26,212 of record JADBJK010000027.1, on the reverse strand, counting down.
CCAGAGCCCTGGCCGATAGCCCTCTTGTCAAAGAGGAGACGCGAGAGCGCATCAAGCAACTCGCCCAGGAGATGGGCTACAGCCCCCACGCCCTCGCGCGAAGCCTGGTAACGCGCCGCACGCAGACCGTGGGCGTCGTCGTTACCACCATCGCAGACCCCTTCGTGTCCGAAATCGTGCGCGGCCTGGAAGAAACCGGCCAGAACCACGGCTACACCATCATCCTGTGCAACTCCAACGCCGAGCCGCGCCGCGAACTTGCCGCCGTCAAGGCCCTGCGCGAGAAGCGCGTGGACGGCATCATCGTAACCGCCTCGCGCATCGGCGACCTGTACCTGCCTCTGCTGGAGGACTTCGGCGTGCCCATCGTCCTCATCAACAACCAGCAGACCGGCAAGTACGTGTACTCCATCGGCACCGACGACCTGCGCGGCGGGCAAATCGCCACCGAACACCTGCTGTCGCTGGGCCACACGCGCATCGCCTACATCGCCTCACCCAACAACGTCAACTCCAGCCAGGCCCGCATGGACGGCTACCGCGCCGCCCTGGAGGCCGCCGGCATCGCCTTTGACCCGGCGCTGGTGGCCGACGGCGATGGCAGGCCCGCGGCGGCCATGCGTGCAACCGAGCACCTGTTGTCGCGCGGTATCCGCCCGACGGCCATCTTCTGCTACAACGACATGACCGCCATCGGCACCATCCGCGCCCTCAGGAAGGCGGGCATCCGGGTTCCCGACGACATCTCGGTCGTGGGCTACGACGACATCCCCATCGTGGAATACCTGGACCCCCCGCTGACGACCATTCGCCAGCGCAAATACGACATGGGCTGCATGGCCATGGATATGCTCCTGCGCCTGCTGAACGGCGCGGCCGACGTGCAGGACGTTACCATTGAGCCTACGCTGGTCTTGCGGGAGTCCACGAGCGCACCCAGACGAGCCTAGCACTTGACCATAGAGAACATTGTCCATATGTCATTGCGAGCGAAGCGAAGCAATCCCGTGCAAGCAGGAGATTGCTTCATCGCTGCGCTCCTCGCAATGACATACAACCAACAATCAAGGCGGCGAAGCACTTCGCACACCCACCCTGGCAAGGAGGCCACCTGTGAGATTCGGGGTCTGCACCTGGATATTCGGCGACATGCCCGTAGAGCAAATCGCCGACGCGCTTGCCCGCCTGGGCTACGATGGCATGGAACTGATGGGCGATCTCCAGGCCCATCGTCCGGCGGCGATACGCGCTGCCTGCGGGCAAGCGGGCCTCTCCGTCCTGTCGCTCACGCCCGACAACGTGGACCTGGCCCACCCCGACGCCGCCATCCGCAGCGCGGCCCTGGACTACTACCGCCGCCTGATTGACTTCGCCCACGAGGTCGGCTGTCCCATCGTGTCGTGCCACGGCGCGGTGGGTCGGGTTCGCGCCATCACCTCGCAGGAGCAGGAGTACGGCTACCTGCTGGGCGGAGTGGCCACCCTCGCGCCCCTTGCCGCCGACGCGGGCATCCGCATCGCCATGGAGGTGCTCAACCGCTACGAGAGCCACCTGCTGAACACGGCAGCGCAGGCGGTGGAGTTCGTGCAGGCCGTGGGGCACCCGTCCGTGGGCATCCTGCTGGACGCCTACCACATGAACATTGAGGAGGCCAACCCCGCCCAGGCCGTGGAGCACGCGGGCCAGCGCCTGTTCCTGTTCCACGTAGCCGATTCCAACCGCGCGGGCCTGGGCCTGGGCCACACGGACTTCCCCGCCCTCGCCGCGGCGCTGAGGAGAATCGGCTACACAGGCGACGTCATCGTGGAATGCACCGCTTCGGGCCCCGACCCGTTCACGCCGATCAAGGGCGAGGGCTGGCGAGACCAACTCACCGAATACCTGCACCGGTCGCGCGTGTACTTGCAGCGGGTTTTCGCATAACACTATTCTCGGAGGACGGTATGCTTCTGGGCTTCAACGGCGCTACGACCATGAGAGCCACCCTTGAGCAAGACGTGAAGGCAGCCAGCAGGACGGGCTTCAAGGCGCTGGAAATCTGGGCCGGCAAGATGAACCACTACCTGCAGGCCCACTCGCTGGATGATTTGCGCGCGCTGTTCACGTCCAACGGAATCCAACCCGTCAGCATCAACTCCATTGAGCACATCACGTTCAAAGGCGACGACTACGGAGAGATACGGGAGCAGTGCCGCCGCTACAGCGAGATCGCCGAGGCGGTTGGCTGCGACAAGATCGTGGTCGTGCCCAGCCCCACGCCGCCCGGCGCCACGTGGGCCGACATCAAGCGCGAGTCCATCCGCGTCCTGGGCGACCTGGCCGAGATCGCCGCGGCGCACAAGGTGAAACTCGCCTACGAGTTCCTGGGGCAGCCCGATTGCTCGGTGTCGACCCTGGCCCAGTGCTGGGAGATTGTCCGCGAGGCCGATTTGCCCAACGTGGGCCTTGTGCTGGACACGTTCCACTTCTACGCGGGCGGCTCCACGCTGAACTCCATCCTGCAGGTTGACCCGCAGAAGGTCTACATCTTCCACATCAACGACGCGGAGGACAAGCCCCGCGCGACCCTGACCGACGCGCATCGGCTGCTGCCTGGCGAGGGCGTCATCCCGCTACTTGATATCCTGGGCAACCTGCGTACAATAGGTTTTGACGGCCTCTGCTCCATTGAACTCTTCAGGCCAGCCTACTGGAAGCGCGACGCACGCGAACTCGCGTCCGACGCCCGCGCCAAGACCCTGGCCCTGCTCACACGAGCAGGCTTCCAGGTCGCGTAAGGAGATGCCGCAATGACCGTCAAGATCGCCATCATCGGAGCAGGCCACATGGGCCGCGTCCACGCGCAGAACCTGCGGCGCGACGACCGTGTGCAGATCGTCGCCATCGGCGACATCGTGCCCGCCAACGCCGAGAAGGCCGCGGCGGAATACCAGTGCGCCGCGTGCACGTCGCTGGACGACATCTTCGCCCACAAGCCCGACGCCGTGTACGTAACCACGCCCAACGCGCTGCACCTGGAACCGGTCATCGCAGCCCTGGACCGGGGAATCCACGTGTTCAGCGAGAAGCCCATGGCGACGGACCTGCGGGAAGCCCGCCAGATTCTGGACGAGGTGGAGCGCACGGGCCTCATCTACCAGATCGGCTTCAACCGCCGCTTCGCGCTGGTGTACAAGTTCGCCAAAGACCGCATCGCCCAGGGGTTCGTCCCCCTGTCCGCGAACGTCAAGATGAACCGCGGCGAATTGCTCAACCCGCCCTGGGTGGGCAACACGGCCCTCACCGGCGGCTTCCTGTACGAATCCACCATCCACCTGCTGGACATGATCCGCTGGCTGATGGGCGAGGTGGTGGAAGTGTACTGCCGGGCCGAGGCCAACGTGTACAAGGAACTGGACGACTTCTCGGCCATCCTAACCTTTGACAGCGGCCACCATGCCGTGTTCTCATCCTGTGCCCACAGCACCTGGGCGTTCCCCTTTGAGCGGATAGAACTCTACGGGGAACACGCCGCCATCGTAACCGAGGAGATGGAGAAGGTAACGTACAGCCCCGGACTTGGGCAGCAGATTCTCACCCACGACTGCTTCCAACTGTCGGCAGCAGAGAAGTGGGGGTACGTGGAGGAGGACAGACTCTTCGTGGATGCCCTGATGGGAGAAGGATTCCCACCAGTGAAAGCCCTGGATGGCTACCGCGCTGTGGAACTGGCCGAGGCCATGTACCGCAGCGCCAAGTCGGGCAAGCCCGTTCGCCTGCCGCTGGAAGCCTGAAGGGGCCACGAGAGGAGGTGATGTGCAGGCAGGATTCGGACCGCTAGGATTGACCGTATCGGCGTACCGCATCCAGTTCAGAATCTCAAAGAGGGAGGAGAACCATGCGTAAGTCACTGTTTCTGGTCGTAAGTCTGTTGCTGGTCGCAGCGGCCGTATTGCCGGCCTGCGGGCCCACGCCCACGCCGGAGAAGATCGTCGTCACCGTGCCGGTACCCGTCAAGGAAACGGTCGTCGTGCCCGTAACCGCGACGCCGCCACCGCCCCTGCCGACCGAGATCACGGTGGTGGACACGAACTCCGGCGCCAACTTCCAGTTGTTCTGGCAGACCCGCATCATCCCGTCCGTGCAGGAGCAACTGGGCATCAAGATCAACTACGTGGTTTCCAAGGGCACCGAGGTCGCCGAGCGCATGAAGGCCTGGGAGCCGGGCAAGGGCGACATCCACCTGCTGTTCATGAAGCCCGACGACCTGGCGAACCTCATCAAGAGCAACATCCCGCTGGTCAAACTGTATCCCGACCGGCTGGACATGATCCCGAACCTCGCCAAGTGCCCGGAGGAGTACCTGAAGACGGCGCAGGGCGTGGACATCCAGGGCACGGGCGCGCTCTACTGGCGCAGCCAGTACACGCTCATCTACAACACCGAATACGTCAAGAACCCGCCCAAGTCCTGGAAGGAGTTCTACGAGCGCCGCGCCGAGTGGAAAGGCCACATCGGCTGGATGCGCCCCGACTCCAAGTCCGGCTCGGGTCGTAGCCTGCCCTACGCGTTCGTCAACGCGTTCGTCCCGCTCACCAACCCCGACGGCAGCCCCATCCCGCTGGCCGAACTGGAGAAGAAGCCCGAGTACCAGGATGCCATCGCCAAGTTGAAGGACTTCATGACCTACTGCAAGATCGCCAACGAGCCCACCAACATGTTTGAGGACTTCAACGCGGGCGACACCTGGATCGCGTGCTATGCCATGGACTACTCGCTGTGGTCCATCAGCCAGGGCACGATGCCGCCCACCATCGCGGCGGGGTCCCTGAGCGATGGCATGCCGGCCGGCTCCGATGGCTACCTATCCATCCCGGCCAACATCCCGGATGAGTACAAGCAGGTGGCCATGAAGGTCATCAACTACCTGCTGTCGGATGACCAGCAGATTCGCCTCATCACGGAGATGTGGCAGTACACCGGCACCGACATTGAGGACAAAGTCCCCGATGTCGTCTGGCGCAAGATCCCGAAGTGGAAAGAGATTGAGCCAGTCCGCGTCCGGCTCAACAACAAGGAGTTCACCGACTGGGTCAAGGAAAAGGGAGCGGAAGTGCTCCTGCCCAAATAGTCGGCACGCGTCTCGTGATCTGGGCGTCCAGGGCGGACGCCCAGATCACTTCCGTCGGTCCGGTTCATCCTATCCGCGCTTGTGGAGGCACGAAAGGTCATGGCTTCTTTCCTGAAGAAGCACCGCTATGCGTTGATTAGTTTCGTGATGCTCCTGCCGGGGTTGGCCAGTTTCTTCGGCCTGTTTTTCTACCCCATGCTAGTTACCGTTGTCCGCAGTTTCCGGCCCGAAGGCGTTACGACGGCGTGGACCCTGCGGAACTACACGGATTTTCTGGGGCAGGCGTCCACACGCCAGGTCATCCTGCTCACGTTCTTCCTCGCCATCGCGTGCACGCTGCTATCCATTGTCCTGTCCGTGCCGCTCACGCTGCTCCTGCGCCAGAAACTGGCCGGGCATCGGCTCTTCCGGCTGACCATCCTCGTGCCCATCACGGTCCCCGGCCTGGTGGGCGCACTGGGGCTGCTCCTGTTCTACGGTAGCCGCGGCTGGCTCAACCTGCTCTTGATGCAGGGGCTGCACGTCGTGCAAGAGCCTGTGAAGATCAACTACACCCTGACCGGCCTGGTCATCTTCTACGTGTGGCATTATTTCTCGTACACGGCGGTTACCACCCTTTCCACGCTGGAGGGACTGGACCCCGCGTTTGAAGAAGCGGCGCGGGTGGCCGGGGCCAGCCCGTGGCAGGTGCTGCGCCATGTGGTCATCCCGCTCATCATGCCGGGCATCCTCGCAGGCTCGGTGCTGACCTTCATGGCGGCGTTCGGCGCGTTCAGCATCCCGCTCATCACCGGCGGCAGTTACCGCCCCCTCGCCGTCCAGATTTACAAGCAAATTGAGGTGTTCACACCGGCCCGCTGGGAGGCGGCCAGCGCCATGGCCGTCGTCATGGCCCTGCTCCAACTGGTGTTCCTCACCTTCTACATGCGCGTGCTAAGGAGACCGACCGCATCATGAGAACCCTGCGCCAATACCTGCAAGCCTTGCTCAACGCCAAGAAACTGCTGGCCTACACGTTCCTGCTGTGCTTCTTCCTGTGGGTTACCACGCCCTTCTTGATGATCCTGCTGAAATCTTTCGGGCGGAACTGGTTCGGCAAACTATGGTTCCCGCCCGAATTCACGCTGGACTGGTACAAGTGGGCCATCACGGTAACCAACGTCCCGGAGGTGCTGCGCAACACGTTGGTCATCGCGGGCATCGCCGTTACCATCTCCACGCTCATCGCGATTCCAACGGGCTGGGCGCTGGGCCGCCGCCAAATTCCCGGCAAAGAAGTGATTATGTCAACCATCCTCCTGCCGCGCATGATCCCGCCCATTGCCTACGCCCTGGGCGTTGCGCAGATTTTCTACCGCCTGCACCTCATTGACACGCACATCGGCGTGGCGATTGCCCACGTGGCCATCTGCGCGCCCTATGCCATCCTGGTGCTCTCGTCCACCTTTGAGGGCCTGGACGAGCGCGTGCTGGAGGCCGCCAGCGTCTGCGGAGCCAACAACCTGCGCACGTTCTTCCATGTTACGCTGCCGCTGGTCATGCCCGGCATCCTCTCGTCCATCATCTTCACCTTCACGACATCGTACAACGAGTTCACGCTCACGCTGATGACCTACGGCCCGAAGACTATCACCCTGCCCGTGCGCACCTACCTGGCCGTCGGCGAGGGGTACTGGGAGGTAACCAGCGCCCTGTCCATGATCCTCATCATCCCCTCGCTCTTCGTCCTGTTCATGATCCAGCGCCAGGTCCAGCCGGAAAAACTGGTAGGCGGATTCAAGGGCGTGTAACCTTTCAAGAGACCCACATCGGAGGCCATGATGTCCGACTGGATGATTGAACTTGTAGATATCACCAAACGCTATGGCAACATCGTTGCCAACGATCACGTAACCCTGCGCATCCGCCGGGGCGAACTGATGACGCTGCTCGGCCCCAGCGGGTGCGGCAAGACCACCGCCCTGCGCTGCATCACCGGCCAGAACATCCCCGACGAGGGGCGCGTGTTCATTGACGGCAAAGACGTTACCGACGTGCCCACCCATCGGCGAGAACTCGGCATGGTGTTCCAGAACTTCGCCCTGTTCCCCCACATGACCGTGTTTGAGAACGTGGAGTTCCCGCTGATGATCCGCCGCATGGACAAATCCGAGCGCGCCAAACTGGTGCGCGATGCGCTCAAACTGGTGCGCCTGGAGGGATACGAGAAGCACTATCCCCGGCAACTGTCGGGCGGGCAGCAGCAGCGCGTGGGGCTGGCCCGCGCCCTGGTGTACCGCCCCAAAGTCCTGCTCCTGGACGAGCCGCTGTCCAACCTGGACGCCAAACTCCGCGAAGAGATGCGGTTTGAAATCAAGGATCTGCAGCAACGCCTGGGCATCACCGCCGTGTACGTTACCCACGACCAAGAGGAGGCCCTGGCGCTCTCCGACAGGGTCGCCGTCATGAACAAGGGCTGCGTACAGCAGGTGGGCACGCCCGCCGAAATCTACGACCACCCCGCCACCAAGTTCGTGGCCGACTTCATCGGCCTGTCCGACTTCATCCCCGCGAAGGTCGTGGCGGTGGAACCCGAGCGCGTCGTGCTGGACGTGCAGGGCGAGCGCATCGCCGCCCCGCCTTCGGAGTCGGTTTCGCCCGGCCTGGACGTGCTCCTGTTCATCCGCCCCAACGATGTGCGCCTGCGCGCCGCCGAAGGCGACCGACAGCCCAACGAGATCGCCGGCGTCATCGCCAAGAGCACCTACCTGGGCGACAAGTTTGACTACCGCGTGGACGTGCACGGCGTTGAGGTGCGCGTGCAGACCCACGGGGCCGAGCGCTTTGACAACGGGCAGGCCGTGTACGTGTACCTGCCCCACGAACGCTGCCGCATCATCCTGGAAAGTCTCGTCTGTCCCGTGAGGTAAGGTATGAGAACACAGACCTTTGACATCCTGTTCATCGGCGACTTCGCCCGCGACATCCTCGTGCACGGCGAAGAGCGCGTCGCCGCATCCGGCGGGTCGGTGTACTACGGCGCGATCGCCGTCGCCAGGCTCGGCATCCGTACCGGCGTCATCACGCGCCTGCATCCGAACGACTTCCCCTACCTGGACGAACTCCGGGCTGCGGGCATTGCCGTCCACGCGCAGCCCGCGCCGCAGACCTCGGGCATTGAGAACATCTACAACACCGCCGACAGGGACCGGCGCATCTGCCACCCCATCGGCCACGCGGGCCTGTTTGACATGAACGACCTTCCGCCCTGGCGCGGCAAGTACGTGTTCATCGGCCCCATCATGGCCGGCATCGTGTCGCTGGACCTGGTGAGGCACTACGCCCGCAAGGCGAAGATCGCCCTGGACATCCAGGGGTTCGTGCGGGTCCCGCGGGGCAACGATTTGCCCACCGAGGAGTGGCCGGAGCGCCGCGAGGGGCTGGCCCTCGTGCACACGCTGAAACTGGACCAAGCCGAGGCCGAGGCGCTGACCGGCGAGACCGACCCGCTGGCCGCCCTCCCCCAGGTGGCCGCATACGGGCCGAAGGAAATCGTCCTCACGCACGCGTCGGGCGTAACCGTGTGGGCCGAGGGCCGAATCTACCAGTCGCCGTTCGTGGCGGAGAACCTGAGCGGGCGCACGGGCCGCGGCGACACCTGCATCTCCACCTACCTGGCCCGCCGCCTGACGCGCGAGCCCGACGAGGCGTGCCGATTCGCCGCCGCCGCCACCTCGCTGAAACTGTCGCAGCCCGGCCCCCTGAATCGCTCGCTCGCGGAGATTGAGGCCCTCGCCGCCACGCTGCCGGTGAGGGTGTTACGGTAGTCGCGGCTTTGACATCCCTGGCAATTGCGTGTAGACTGATAGCAGCGAGTGGGCAGTGCATTTTGAGATCCTTGGCGAGATAACCGACATTGAGACGATTGCCACTGGCAAAGCGATCCGGGACCTCGCGCGCCTGGAAAAGCGGTACGGGGCTGGCCGCTGGCGTAAGATGAAAGGCATCGCTGAGGTTCGCATCGCCACGGGCTCTATTCGCCGTGCCGAAATTCATTGGTACGAAGCACACGGCATTGGCAGGAAGCGATTCAAGATCAAGCGATTTCTGGATTAGCGATGATGAGAAGGACTCAATCCGAACCGCAATTCGTGCTGTGCATACGAAATGAGGGGGCTGAAGACCTGGAACTCCGCAAGGTGTACCAACTCCTTGAGGACGAGCCCGCAGCCAAAGATGGCTACGTAAGGGTCATTGACGAATCCGGCGAGGACTATCTGTATCCTGCGGAGTACTTCATCCGCCTAGAGTTGCCGGAAGCCGCGGTGAGCGCCCTCAAGTTGACCGCGTAAGCCCTCGCGGGGGTTCAGCCCCGCGCGGCCCTGCCTGCCCCCTTTCGCGCCTTTCGCGCGGTTTCGTGTCGTTCGTGCTCCAAACACCCCTACCCATACGCCTCCAGGTGCCGCGCGAAATGCGCCTCCAGCGCGCGGTAGTACGCATCCTCGTGCGCGTCCAGCACCGCCAGCAGCCGGTTCCGGAACCGGTACCCCCCGTCCGCATCCCGCTGCGTCATCACCGACCCAAACGTAACGTGGAGCACCTGCCGCGCGTCGGGTTGCTCCAGCAGGCCCGGCAATTGCCCGTCGGCCAGCGCGTCGGGGTCGGGCACATTGCGCAAATCGGGCGACATGGCATACGTCGCGCGGTCGTGCTCAAACCGCTCCTTGGCGAACCCCAGAATCTCGCGGAACAGGTCGGGGGCCTTGTGCGCCGTTACCCGCAGCGCCTCCAGGTAACTGGTGCCTGCCGTCTTCACGTGGAGCAGCCCCTCCGTGTGTCGCGCCGCGATGCCGTAGATGCTGAACTTATCCGAGCCGGAGTGAATGCTGATCTTGTACGGGCCCACGCGGCGGGCAATCGCAGCGTGCGCCGCAAACGACCGCTCAAACTCCTTGAGGTCGCCGATGTAGTCTATCCCCTTCTGGAAACTCCCCACGAAGCGCGGGGCCAGGCTCACCCACTCCACGCCGAGCCGCTGGAGTTCCTGGGCGATGAAGAAGTGCTCCTCCGGCGTCGTCGGCGCTTCCGTCTCATCCACGGACATCTCCAACTCAAACGCGCGCGACGCCATCTGATCCCGCACGTGCGCGTAGAGCGCCGCCGTGTGGGCGATGGCCCGGCCATACTTCACCACCGCGCGGGCCAGCCGCTCGTCGTCAAATTCCACCACCACGCCCCCCTCAATCCGCCACGACCTGCCCGAATACCGCTGCGCCAGGGCGCTCCAAGACGTGCGGAGTTCGCCCCACGGGGCACGCTCCAGCCGCTCCCGCAGCGCGGGGACATCGGCCACGTCCGCCTGATTGTCCACATGGTCGCCCGGGTCTATGGTGAACATCGTGTAACCCGCCGCCGCGCACGCCGCCACGTCTTCGGGCGTCTTCAGATGGTCGGCGTCCGACCCGAAGTCGCCATCCCAGCCCTCCTGGAAGGCTCCCCACACGGCGTCGTCCATGACGCCCTGCGGCGTGCGTTCGGTGCGCACCATCTCGCGGATGGACTGCTGGGCGAAGAAGGGCACCAGGCCGCTCCGCCGTGCCGCGCGCACGTGCCCCGGCGTGGCGAGGCCCATGCGGTCGCCGAACCCGAACGAGCCGCGCAGCCCCACCGTTCGCGGGCGCAGGAACGCGAACCGCTGCTGCAGGATTCCCAGGTTGTCGTGCGAAAGCGCCCCTGTGGCGAGGTACAACCTCTGCCCGCCCCACTCAATCGCGCGGATGCTCTCCGACATCTCCGTTGGCACCTGCGCGCGCAGCCAGGCCAGGCGCTTGCCCTCCTCGCCGCGCCACAGGAAGAACACCCCATCGGGCGATGCGGCAATAGACCTCGCGTACACTGCGCCCCCGACGACAAGCCCCAGCCTCTCGGCCAGACCGGCGCGGTAGTCCTCCCGCACGTAGCCCGCCGATGGGGCCTTGACCAGGCTCAGCAGCAACTCCTCCATGTCCACCTCCCGCCCTACAGTCCCCACGCCCGCATGGCCTTGATGGACTCCACGGCGCACGTATCGCCATCGGGCATCGGCATCGCTTCCACCGACACGTAGCCGTCGTACCCCACTTCGCGCAGCGTCGCCACGATGCGCGGAAAGTCCAGGTGGCCCGCGCCGGGGTACCAGCGGTTGGAGTCGGCCACGTGGAAATGGAACAGCCTGGGGGCGGCCGCGCGGATGCTTTCGTGGATGTCCGGCTCCTCTATGTTCATGTGGAACGTGTCCAGGAGCAGGCCGAGGTTGGGCAGTCCCACCTGTTCCAGCACGGCCAGCCCTTCCGCCGCTGTGTTCACCAGGGTCGTCTCGTAGCGATTGATCGGCTCTATGGCGATCCGCACGTTCGCCGATAGCGCCGCCTCCGCGCATTCGCGCAGCGCCTCCACCATCCAGGCCCACGCCTGCTCGCGCGAAACGCCTGGCCGCACGATGCCGCGCAGCAGGCCGATGATGATGACCGCGCCGAACCGAGACGCCAGCGGCACGTGGCTTTTCACGCGCTCCACGGCGGCCCGCCGCACGCCCGCATCGGGGTCGGTGAACGACAGGCCCTCCTCGCCCCATGCCTGCCCCGTGCCGATGGCGGGGACTCCCAGCCCGTACTTGCGCACCAGGCCGACGAGCGCCTCTGCGTCCACGGCGCGGGGGTCGCGGATGGCGAGTTCCGCGCCATCGTACCCCAGCGACGCCACGCGGGCCAGGTTGGCCTCCAGGTTGCCCTTGAACGCGACCGCGTTGAACTGGGCCGTGTGGGTGGAAACGACGATGGCCTTCTTCATAGCCCTCCTCGCAGGTGCGGCACCGCCGACAAGCAGCGAGGCCGGCGACTGCTGCCGGCCTCGCGTTGCCGACTCGCCCTTGTGCTTGACCACTGTTGGTTGTATGTCATTGCGAGGGCGCACAGCGCCCGAAGCAATCTCCGCAGCGTGAGATTGCTTCGCTTCGCTCGCAATGACAACGGGCAATTCTCTCCGTGGCCAACTGCTAGGCCGGCGGATAGGCCAGCGCGTAGATGCTGCAACCGCCCTCGGCCAGCGGGCCTTTGATGGCGGCCTCAATCTCGTCGCGCCGCCGCTGCGTGATCTGGTCAATGGGCGGCAGGACGCCCGCGGGGAACCGCTCCATGATGTCGTTCACCAACTCCACGATGTAGTCCAGGAGGGCCTCCACGCCGGGCTTGGCCTTGTTCGCATCGGCCAGGCTCGCCTTGCCGACGACGCCGGGCTTGTAGGCGGCCACCTCAATCGGCCCCAGCCCCACCTGGCCATACCACGCGATGGGCCGGTGGAGCAGGTTGCCGGCCTTGTCCACGTGCTTCGCCATCTTGTCGCCCAGGAAACTCGTGGGCTCCGTGTCCACCACCGCGCTCATGTCCATCAGTTCCGGGAACAGCACCAGCGACCACGATGTCTCCACCTCGTCCGCGTGGATGAAGTTGGTCTCGTAGGGGCCGCCCTCGGCCTTCGTCTTGAAGTGGTCGGGAATCGCGTGGTACCAGTTCAGGTTGACGAACACGCCCGGCACCTGGTAGGTCTTGGCAAACTGGTGGATGGCCGTGGGGATGACGTACTCCTGCCCGTGGCCGTTGAGCAGAATCTGCTTGCGGAACCCCATGTTCCACAGCCCCGCCATTACCGCCTTCAACTGGCCGACGAAAATCTCCTCGGGCACGATGATCGTCCCCGGCATGCCCATGTGGTGATAGGGATGCGACCCGTACCAAATCGGCTGGGCCACGGTGCAGCCGGTGCGCAGCGCCACCGCCTCGGCCATGCGCGTAACGAGGAACGTGTCCTCGCCCAGGCAAGCGTGTGGGCCATGCGCCTCGGTGGAGCCGACCGGGACGATGATGAGGTCGTTCTTTTTCAGGCGCTCCTCGATCTGCTTCCACGTCATGTTCTGAAGATAGACCTGTGTGGGCAGGTCCATGTGCCCGCCCTTGGGGGGCAATTCCCATTTGTGCCTTGCCATGTTCACTCTCCTTATGTGCACGAGATTGTTTCACCGCAGGGGGCGCTGAGAGCGCAGAGACGTTCCAGGTTTCTCCGCGGCCTCCGCGATCTCTGCGGTAGGGATGATTCTCACGGTTTGATGACGACTTTGATGCCCTCGCCGGCGCGCAGGGCCGCGATCCCCTCCAGAATTCGCGCCAGGGGCAGGGTGTGCGTGGTCAGCGCCGACGGCTTCACCACGCCGCTTTCCAACATGCGGATCGCCTTGGGGAACGTGTTGATGCCGATGTACGTGCCCATGACGGTGAGTTCTTTCCGCGTTATGTCAAATTGATGCACCTGCGGGTACGCCTGCTGGTTCATCCCGAACAGCACGATCTTGCCGCCCACGGCCGCCTGCTCAATCGCCTGGGGCAGCAGCGAACCCACCGCGTCCACCACCACATCCACGCCGCGCCCGTCGGTCGCCTCGCGGGTCAGGGCCACCGGGTCCTCGTGCTTGACGTTCACCACCACATCGGCCCCCAGTTTGCGCGCGTAGTCCAGCCGGTACGGCGCGATGTCGGTCATGATGATCTTGCCCGCGCCCGCCGCCTTGAACACCAACTCAAACATCAGGCCCACCGGCCCCGCGCCCAGGATGGCGACCGTCTCCCCGGGTTGCAGGCGCACCTTCTCCGTGCCCCCCACGATGCAGGACAGGAGTTCCACATAGACGGCCTCCTCCGGCGGCAGAGTCTGCGCGACCTTGAACAGCGCCCGCTCCGGCGCCACGTTGTACTTGGCGAACCCGCCGTCCAGATAGATGCCCAGCGTCGTGAAGTGCTCGCACTGATTGGGCCGCCCGCTGGTGCACGGCCCGCAGATGCCGCAGTACAAGTTCGGCGCGACCACGACGCGGTCGCCGGGCTGCACGGTCGTAACCGCGCTGCCGGTCTCCAGCACGCGCCCCACGTACTCGTGCCCCAGGATCGCGCCGGGCGTCGCGGGATGGCCGGGTGGGACCTCCAGGATGTGCAAATCGGTGCCGCACACGCCCGCCGCCTCCACCTCCAGCAGCACGTCGTCGGGGTTCTTGACCTGCGGGACGGGGACCTCCCGCACGCTCAACTTGCCCTGGCCCTCAAACACCGCGGCCAACATGGTTTTCTCCATAAGTCCACACCTCCTCTACACGCGCAGGGCTAGGCCGTCCTGCGCCACAGTGATCTTGCCCGAATACACCTTCGCCGCGATGGATGCCACGTCCACGCGGTCGCACGGCGGGTAGAAATGGGTCAGGACCAGATGCCGCGCCCTCGCCTCCTCGGCCAGCGTGCCGGCGCTGCTCGGCGTCAGATGGTACGGCTCGGCGCACTCGTCCGGGAACGAGCACTCGGCGATGAGCAAGTCGGCGCCCCGCGCGAACGCCACGAGCCGCTCCCCCGCCACCGCGTCGCCCGTGTACACGAGGGTCTTGCCCTCCGCGCGCACCCGAAACGCCAGCGACTCCTGCGTGTGGCCCGTAAGCGCCGCGTCCACCACCCAGCCCGGCCCCTCAAACGGGCCGTTTGTTATGTCCACTTCGCGCAATTCGTACAGCGACGGGCGTGCCCACGGGTTCAAGTCCAGCATCGCCCGCAGGTAGGCCAGGAAGCCCGGCGACGCGATGACGTGCAGCGGCTGGGTCCGGCGCATCAGGGCCAACGCCTGGAGCATGGGAACCAGGTCGCCGCAGTGGTCGGAATGCGAATGTGTGAAGAACGCGTACCCCAGCGCCCCCACGTCCACACCCGCCCGCAGCAGCCGGTGCAGTGTGCCCGACCCGGCGTCAAACAGCAGCGCCTGCTCGCCCACGTACACCAGAAGGCCGGGCGGGAACCGCTGCGGGTTGGGATAGCCCGTTCCCGAACCGAGGATGACGACATCCATGCGCACCACCCAACGACCAGAAACGCGAGCCTGGGCGGCCCCCTGCGGAACCGCCCAGAGCGCCCCTAGATTCGCACCATGACCTTGCCGTCCTGGCGGCTCGTGGACTGCCGAATGGCGTCCACCACGCTCACCAGGTCGTAGCGGGCCGTGATGATCTGCGTCATGTCAATCAGCCCCGACGCCATCAGCCGGATGACGTTGGGGAAGGTGCCGTTGCCCGAATGCCCCTGCGCGCCGAAGACCTGGGCATGGTGGGTCTGGAAGTGCTCCAGGTACATGGGCACCCGCTCGGCTGCGCGGCCAATTTGGACCACGCGGGCGTTGACCGCCATGGACGCTTCCATCTCCGGGATGGTCTTGGAGGGAGCGCCCGCCGCTTCCACGTGGAGGTCCGCGCCTTCGCCGTTGGTGAGTTGCATCACGACCTCGCTCGGCTTCACCGCGCGCGGGTCATACACGTAGTCGGCCCCCACCTTCTTGGCCAGTTCGCGGCGCGCCTCGGACACCTCAAAGGCGATCACCTTCGCCGCGCCCGATGCCTTGCACAGGGCGATGGAAGCCAGGCCGATAGGCCCCGCGCCGTACACGGCCACATACGCGCCGGGCTTGAACCCGCCCGCCCGCGCGAAGATGCCGTTGTACGCCACCGACGTGGGCTCTACCAACGCGCCTGCCTCAAAGATCTTGTCGTCGTCGTACCGGTCGCGCAGCGCGTTCAGTTTCCAGCAGTACTTGGCACCGACGGCGATGTACTCGGCAAACGCCCCGTCAATGGTGAAGCCGATCTCCTCCAGGTTCTTGCACTGGTTGGGGTAGCCATCGCGGCACGGACGGCAGTGGCCGCACCAGATCATCTCCTCGGCAGTAACGAAATCGCCCACCACGAAGTCCTTGACGGCGCTGCCGACCTCCACGATCTCGCCCGAGAACTCGTGGCCCAGAATGCACGGGAACTTGGTGAGGCCCGGATACAGGATGTAGTTGTCCTTGTCGGTTTCGTAGAAATGCATGTCCGAGCCGCAAACGCCGCACGCCCGCACGCGGATCAAGACCTGATCGGGCGCGATTTGCGGCTTGGGGACTTCCTTGACGACCAGTTGGGGGTTGCGCCACAAGGCGTTGCCGGTGATGGCCTTCCCTGTCGTCCGCTCAAACTCCGACACGTGGTAGTCTGGCCGAGGTTGCCACTCTGCGGTGAGTACGAGTCCCTTCATTTGGATAGCCCTCCTTGTGTATTTTGAAGTCTTGCGCTGCCGGAAAGCGCAAATTCGGTGGACAGGATACTGCACACGTTTGCATTGCCATTATAGCACGGGGCCGGTCGTTTGTCAAGAAAATCACTTTCGCAACAAAACGGGCGAGTCGGAACACGAACGCCGCGGAAGAACGCGAAAGGCGCGAACCCATTTCACGCCTTTCGTGAGGTTTCGCGCCCTTCGTGCTCCAAATCTCCGGCCGTCCGCCGCGCACCCTGCGCATCCACGATGACGCACGGCCTGACGGCATGGAGAAGGAAGAATGACCTGTCATCGCAAGCCCACAGCGCCCGAAGCAATCCCCCGGGGTGCGAGATTGCTTCGCTTCGCTCGCAATGACAGATGGGATGTCATCCTGAGCGGCGAAGCCGCGAAGAATCCCGCCAGCCGAGAGGCTTCGCAATGACAGGCGGAGGGGTTGGAACACAAACGCCGCGGAAGAACGCGAAAGGCGCGAACCCATTTCGCGCCTTTCGTGAAGTTTCGCGCCCTTCGTGCTCCAAATCCCCGGCCGCCCGCCGCGCCCGCAATGCGTCAAGCGCTAGTCGGGTCTGGCCCCGCCCGCCGCCACCAGCATCTCCGCACACACCAGCAGCAACACCGCCCCAACAACCAACACCCGCTCCAGGCTCGTGAACGGATGATACGACTCGGCCCGCTGGATGAGAAACGCCGCCGCCCCCACCTGCGCCAGTCCGAACACCGCAGTGAGGCCCATCATCGGAAGCGTCGTCGTGCGCAGCATTCTCATGGGAGACCTCCATTGCCGTATCTACAGCGATAAACGCTGCAGGCGGGCCCGGAGTTCCGCTCCAAACGCGCGAGTTCACAAAATCTCCACGCCGGGCGCACGGCAACAAAAAAGCGCCCTTCTGCGGGCGCTTTTCGTTGTCCTGGGGCGACTACTCCTTCACCACTTGTCATTGCGGGCGAAGCGAAGCCATCCCACGTGCGACGCACCTCGGAGGTGCGTCGCACGTGCCTTCTCACGTCACTGCGAAGCAAAGCATCTCGGTTGACGAGATTCTTCGGCGCTTCGGCCTTAGTAGGGACAATTCACGAATTGTCCCTACGGGCGCTGCGCGCCCTCGCAATGACAAACTATCAAGAATCCCTGTGGTAAAGTACTACTTCTTGGCGCGTCCCTTGGGCGGGTTGATGGGCTTGATGCCCATGTACACCTGCTTGCCCCCCAGCGTCGCCAGGATGGCTTCCGGCGTCTTCCGTCCAATCATCTTGTGCAGTTCCACCGGCGTGAGCGGCGTGTTGTCGTTGGCCAGGAAGATGCGGAACGCCGCCTCGGCCAGGGGCGTGTACTCCGTGATGTAGGTCGGCTTCTGGCTACAGCACGTGCGCAGGCTGTGCCACAACCCGTCCACGCGGGTGATCTCCGCAGTGTCCGGGTCAATCCAGTCAATCTCGCCCACAGAGCCCATGGGCGGATACTTCTCCCGACAGTCGTCGCACAGCCGACTGTGCAGCACGATGCGGAAGTTGGCGCCCTTCTCGGCCCACCAGTCAAAATCTATATGAAACTTGGTTTCCAGCGTTGGCTTCACCCACGGGGTCATGCTACCGCTCCCTAGCGCTTCTGGATTTTGGTCGGGTCAAAGGCCCAGTAGCCGTTGCCCTCGTCCACAAAACACGGGTTCACCGACAACTCATAGAAGATCGGCCCCGGCGGGCAGCGACGAACGAGGTTGAACGCCGCGTACACCGTCTTGGCGTGGACACGCGGGCCCAGTTTCGCCAATTCGGGGAACAGTTCCAGCAGGATGTCCAGCACCGGCCGTCCTCGCTCCTGCTCGGCGATCCAGAGTTCGTTCAGCGCAGGCGACTCTTCCTCGGCCACCAGCATCGTCTCGTCGTACTCGCAACTGATGGGGTATTTCGTCATCTGGAACGTCAACCTGCCCGCGTCGGCGCGCGCCACCCGAACCCACTCGCGCCTCATGCGGCGTGGCTCAAAGTCCACGATGATCTCCGACGGGTTGCCGGTTTTCTGCAGCCAGATGAGCGCGCCCGCCGGAATCTCGTTCTGCAGGTACCAGTCGCGCAGGCCGAAGACGTACCCGTTGGCGGGAACGACCCAGCCGTTCATCGCCTCGCCGTTCTGGCCGTTGATCAGCCGCACCGGCACGATGGCCCCTGGGCCGTCGGGGAAGAACCCGCGCGTGCGCGGCGTCAGCGGCAACGTGCCCGCCTTGCGGTGCGGCGCGATCAGCACGATGGAGACCTTGTCGCCGGGCTTCCGCTTCTCCGCGGGGCCGGTCGCCAGGTCGCTCACCTCGTCGTCAATCTCACCCTCAACCTGGTGCAGGACTGCGCTGATGCCCTTGCGATTGAAGGCAATCGGCGTGTACGCCAGCCAGACGGGCGTCTGCAAAACCTCTGGCGGGAGCAGGCGGCGCAGGTACCACGTCGGCTCTTTGGTCGTGCCCAGGTTCATGAACCGCTCGTCGCCGCGCAGGGCCACGTCCACGGCGAACCGTTGGATTTCGTGGGGCACCTCGGCGGGCAGCGCGAGTTCCTTGAGCACCTCATCGGAACTCACAGGGCGATTGTTGAGTTCAATCATCGCCTCGGCCAGGTTCAGGTAGCCGATGTGAATCTCCGGCAACAGTTCGCGCAGGAACCAGTGCCCGTCCAACTGCACGAAGCCAAGCGCCTCTGCCTGCGTGAGTTTGTCCGTGATCGCGGCATCCAGGGCCGCCTTGTGCTCCTGATACACCTGCTTCGGGGACGCACCTTGCAGGAGTTGCGCAATGTCCGTGTTCAGTTTGTGGGGAAAATCCAGTTCCGCGGGGAACTCGCGGACTTCGTTCTCGCCCTCTATCTCAACCTGAATGACCTTGAAAGGCGGATACGCCGGATTCACGCCGTCCCGAAACCCCACCACTTTGCCCACAGCGAAATCCAACGCGGGGAACACGAGCGTCTGCCCCACTGTAAAGGACTTCTTGGGCTGGTAGGGTTCGCCATGGGCGAGCCTGGCCTGCAATGCCTTCGCCTGCTCGGCCAGGCGTTGGCTCACCAGCGCAAGCGCCAAGTCCTTGACCGCGCAAGGCTTGCCCTGCTGGTGAAGCCACTCGTACAGGAACGCCACGTCATCATCGGTGATGGCGAATTCCCCTGTCAAATCTGTTGGTTGATTCAGTTTCTGCGGAACCAAGATGAACCTCCGTTGCCTGTGCTACTGCTCTGCCACAGGGTTCTTGATGGTGTGTCATTGCGAGGGCGCGCAGCGCCCGTAGGGACAATTCATGAATTGTCCCTACTGAGGCGCGAAGCGCTGAAGAATCTCGTCAACCGAGATGCTTCGCTTCGCCGATGCTTCGCTTCGCTCAGCATGACAGACGGAGCGCGAGATTGCTTCGCTCCGCTCGCAATGACAACAGACAATCGCCTCTGTGGTCAAGCACTACGCGCTGGGAGGAATTATACCCCAATTGCCGAAAATGACAAGTTGCACGCACGGACATCCGACCGCAAATGCGCACCCAGGGAGTTTGCGACGCCGTGCCGCACGTGCTATACTACCGAGCAGCCAACGGCGCGCAGGGACGCCGCGGTCGTGATCTCAGGCAGGATACTCGCATTCTCAGGGCTTCGCATTCTCGCAGACGCAGGTCTGGAGTCGCATCCATGCTGCAAAGGGCTTCTTTCCGCTACATGCTGGCGCTCTACATTCTGGACATGGCCGCCACACTCGGCTCCCTGTACGCGGCCTTGCTGGCCCGGCGTGCATTGCCGCTCGGCAAGGTCTTCATGGAGCGGTACGGCGGCCTCAATCCCGTCATCTTCGCCATCGCGCTCGTCGCCTGGACCGTGGCCCTTATCGCCTCTGGGGCCTACGACCCGCGGCGCATCCTCCGCACCGAGCGTGAACTGACCCGCGTGCTGGTGGCCATCGCCATTGCATCCCTGCTGTTTGCGGGCGCTCTCTACTTCTCCTATCGGGCCGTGTCGCGCCTCCTCGTCGTTTACTTCATCTTGTTGGACACCGTTGCACTGGTAACCGTGAGGCTGCTATTGCGAATCCTGTGGCGAAGCATCGGGGTGCGCCGCCTGCCGACATCGCGCCTCCTCATCATCGGGGCCGGAGCCTTGGGCCAGGACATGGCCCGTTCGTTCCTGGAACACGCCTGGATGGGGCTAGAAGTCGTGGGCTTTCTGGACGATGATCCGGCCAAGCAGGGCCACGACATCGGTGGCATCCCGGTACTCGGCTCGCTCCAGGATGCGCCGCGCATCGTCGCAGGGCACGGCATCACGGATGTTGTGCTGGCGCTGCCCCTGCGGGCCCACAAAGAGATGGCCAACGTGGTGGCGCACCTGGAACAACTCCCCGTGAACATCAAGGTGGCCCCGGACCTCGGCCCGCTGGTGTTCTACCGCATGACGGTGGAGACCTTCGGCGATATCCCGCTCATCGGGCTGAAGGAGCCGGTCATCCGTCCCCACCAGCGCGCCCTGAAGCGGATGATGGACATAACCATCTCTGCGGTGGCCCTGCTGGTATCCCTGCCCGCATGGCTGCCCATCGCCCTGGCCATCAAACTGGACTCGCCCGGCCCGGTCATCTTCCGCCAGCAGCGCGTGGGCGAGGGCGGCAGACTGTTCACCATGTACAAGTTCCGCACCATGCGCGTCGGCGCCGAACAGATGGAGCGTGGCATCGTGGAGAACGCCCTGGCCCTGGGGGCGCATTTCAAGTCGCCTGCCGACCCCAGGGTTACCCGCGTGGGCCGGTTCTTGCGCCGGACGAGCCTGGACGAACTGCCGCAACTGTGGAACGTGCTCAAGGGCGACATGAGCCTGGTCGGCCCCAGGCCAGAATTGCCCGCCTTCGTGGAGCACTACGAGCCGTGGCAGCGCAAGCGGTTCGGCGTGCCCCAGGGCCTCACCGGCTGGTGGCAGGTGCACGAGCGCAGCGACAAACCGATGTACTGGCACACAGAAGATGACCTCTACTATATCCAGAACTACTCCCTTCTCCTGGACTTGCGGATTCTCCTCATGACCCTGTGGTCGGTGATTCGCGGCAGGGGCGCTTACTAGTGCGTTACCACAGAGAGCCTTGATGGCGTGTCATTGCGAGGGCGCGCAGCCCCCGAAGCAATCCCAGCGACCGTCACCCTGAGGCGCGAAGCGCCGAAGAATCTCGTCAACCGAGATGCTTCGCTTCGCTCAGCATGACAGGCAGAAGTTGTCATTGCGAGGGGGCGCAGCCCCCGAAGCAATCCCAGCGACCGTCACCCTGAGGCGCGAAGCGCCGAAGAATCTCGTCAACCGAGATGCTTCGCTTCGCTCAGCATGACAGGCAGAAGTTGTCATTGCGAGGGGGCGCAGCCCCCGAAGCAATCCCAGCGACCGTCACCCTGAGGCGCGAAGCGCCGAAGAATCTCGTCAACCGAGATGCTTCGCTTCGCTCGGAATGACGTGAGAAGGCACGTGCGACGCACCTCGGAGGTGCGTCGCACGTGGGATTGCTTCGCTTCGCTCGCAATGACAACATACGATCTTCCCTGTAGTCAGGTACTAGACCCGTTCAATACCCAAACGCCGCGTGTTCCCACGCGGTTCACGTAACGTTTACCCCTGCTGGTACTCTTTTCCCATTCCCGCCTCCCCATATGCACCCTATACTGGGCGTAGAGTCCATACTCGGTAGGAGGCGTGGAACCCATGAACCCTGCAACGACAAGACGCTTGAGGCTGCACGAGCGCGCCCTATGCGTTCTTGTTGTCTGTGCTCTGTTCGCTCTCGTGCCAGGCGTGGCCCTGGCCCAGCAACCCCCGTATGTTCCTCCTGCGCCGCAGGAGAAAACCCAGACTCCCGACAACCCCAGCAGGGCAGGAGAAATCAGCATTGCGCTCGCCCCCGGACAGCCGCAAATCACCGACGCGGGCGGGGGTTATTCGGAAATCGCCGTGGACGGCCTGGACTACGTGAGCATCGCGGGCGCGCCGCGCCTGCCTGTGCAGCATGTGGAAATCCAGTTGCCCGCCGGGGCGCGCCTGGCCGACTACAGCCTGCGCGACATCGTGTCGGAAACCCTGCCCGGCGCCTACGACATCCAGCGGGTCATGTCCGAGGCCGAAAGCGAAGGCGGACTCCAAGCCCCCATCCTGTTTGACCCGCCGGCGTCGCGCGTGTTCCCGGAGTCCCCGCTGGAGGTGAGCGCAGTCCATCAGCGCGGCGATGTTCAGGTCATCACGTTCCGGTTCTACCCGCTCCAGTACAACCTGGAGACCCGCGCCCTCACGTTCATCCGCAGCGCGCGGCTATCCGTGCGGTACCAGCGCATGAGGCAAGTGGCCGCGCGGGCGATCACAGGCCAATCCGCGCCGACCGGCGTATCCGAAGCAAACGCCGCCAGCAGCACGGGCTACGCCATCGCTGTGCGCAGCGACCTGGCCCAGGCCGCCAGCATCCAGGACTTCAAGCGCCACAAGGAGTCTGAGGGCTTCACGGTGTACCTGATCACGCCCAACGACTGGGCAAACTATCCCGGCAAGGACGGAGCCGACAAACTCCGGGCCTTCCTCCAGGACAAGCGCCAGCCCTGGAACCTCCAGTACCTGCTCATCATCGGCAGCGCCTCGTCCATCCCGATGAAGACGCTCTACCCGTCCAACACCGACCACAAGAGCACCTGGGCCACGCCGTCAGACATGTACTACGCCGACCTGACAGGCAACTGGGACAAGGACGGCGACGGCTTCTACGGCGAGTTCAGAGACGACGCCGTGGACTTTGGCGCCGAACTGCTCGTAGGCCGCATTCCCTTTGACGCCGAAGTGCTCATCAACCCGGTGCTTCAGCGCACAATCACCTACGAGACCACCTACGGCGAATGGCGCAAGCGCGCGCTGCTCGCCATGGCCATCCTGGACTACGAGTCAAACGGCGGCCCGCAGACCGACGGCGCATACCTGGGCGAGGCCATGCGCGGATACCTGTCCAAGGCCGGATTCAGCACCTGGCGCATGTACGAGGAAGACGGCAACGGCACCAGACTGCCGCACGATGCGCCGTTGGACCGGGACATGTTGGCGGCGAGTTGGGCAAGCGGCTACGGCTTCGTCTCCTGGTGGGGGCACGGCAGTTCAACAGGCGCCTATCGCACGCTGTGGGCCAGTAACCAGACGGTGCGCAAGCCCTTCGCCGACATCTACCACCTGAGCGGCCTCAGCACCGACAACCCGCCCATCGTCTTCCAGAACGCCTGCTCCAACGGCGTCCCGCAGACGTATAGTCTGGCCGCGCAGGTGCTGCGGTACGGGGCCATCGCCACGGTCGCGCCTACCGCTATCACCTGGTATCGCACGGGCTGGCGGTCCCCCGCCGACGGCGGAAGCGCGACCCTCGCCTACTACTTCGGCGACGAGTTGGTTACCAAGGAGCAAACCGTAGGGCAGGCTCTGGCCCGTGCGCGCGAACTCCACAGCGCCCGCTACCTGTCGTCGCCCGGCCAGCAGCAGACCCTCCTCGCCTTCGCGCTCTACGGCGACCCGTCGCTCCAGATGAAACCGCGCGAACGGCAACAGACGTTCCAGACCGTACAGATTCAGGTCAAGCAGGGCTGGAACCTGCTGGCGATGCCCGCCCTGGCGCAACCGCTCGCGCTGCCCGACGCCCTGTCCTCCATCGCAGGCACGTGGCAAGAGATCCACGCCTACGACCCGACCGACACCGAGCAGCCGTGGAAGTTCTTCGTGGCAGGCACGGCCCCGGAAACCAACACCCTGCGCCAACTGAACTCGCTGCAGGGGTTCTGGCTCCTGGCCAATGCCGACGCCACGCTGACCCTCAACGTGCCGACGTCCATGGCCGCATCGGGCCAGGCCGTGCAGATTCACCCGGGCTGGAACCTGGTGGGGTTCCCCGGCAACGCGCCGATGTCCGCCGAAGACGCGCTCCGGAACATCGCCTCGGCGGTGGAGTCGGCCTTCACGCTGGACAACAACGGCGATGGGGCATGGCTGAGTTACAGCCCCTCGGCACCCCCAGAAGCCAACACCTTGCAGACGTTTGAGCCTGGGCGCGGGTACTGGATTTACGCCACGGCCCCCGCCTCCTGGCAAATCCCGTGATCGCCCGACACATCCTCAAAGCAAAGCAGCCCTCCTTGTCGGAGGGCTGCTTTTGTGTGCGTTGCTGTGCCCTGTCGCTGGATTAGCGGTTGCCGAGCAGGACTCCCAGACCCGCCAGGCTCGCGTCCTCTTCGCCCGGGTTCCACATCGGGTAAGCGTCTATCCGCGGGTGGTCGGTCAACTGCACCGGCGCGCTCTTGCCGAAGATGTCCGCCAGGTACAGATTCCAGTTCCCGTCTCGCTTGGACTGGAACACCACGCGGCGGCTGTTGCAGTCCCATGCCGGCGCTTGGTCGGCAGCGGGGTGATCCGTTACCCGAATCTCCGTCCCCACCGCCACTTCGGCCACGTAGACGTCGTTCTGGCCGTTCCTGTCCGACTGATACGCCAGGTAGCGGCTGTCGGGCGACCAGACGGCGTTCAGGTTGTTGCCCGCGCCGCTGACCTTGACAGCCTCGCCGCCCTCGGCAGGCATCACGTACACGTTCCACTGCCCCTCGCGGTTGGAGCGGAAGGCGATGTACCGCCCGTCCGGTGAGTACACCGGGTCAACCTCGTCGCTGCGCCCGCTGGTGAGTTGCACCAACTCGCTCCCCGTGATGTCCACCCTGTACAGGTCCCAGTTGCCGCTCCGGTTGGACTGGAAGACCACATGGAACCCATCGGGCGACCAGTACGGGTCTTCGTCTGCCGCCGGGTGATTCGTCAGGCGGGTCTGGCCATTGCCATTCTCGTCCATGATGTAGATTTCCCAGTTGCCGTCGCGGTCCGACTGGAAGGCGATCTGCGACGAGCCGCAGTCCCAAGTCCACACGGGGTCGGTGTTGTTTCCGGCGTTGGCGGTCAGTTGCAGCAGCCCCTGGCCCAACGCGTCCACGCGGTAGATGTTCCACGCGCCGTCGCGGTTGGACTGGAAGGCGATCCACGAGCCGTCAGCCGAGCGAGCGGGGGCGATGTCCACACCCCGGTCGTTGGTCAGGCGAATCACATTGTTGCCGGTCGTGTCCACGCGGTACAGTTCCCAGTTGCCGTCGCGGGTGCTCAAGAACACGATCCAGTCCACGCATGCGCACGGCCCCTGGGGCGCGTACTCCGCTACGCGAACCTGGTACCCATTCGCGCACTCAAGGAGTTGTGCGTTTTTCGTGTAAACCCTGACGTAGTACACGCCGGTGGCCGGGGCAGTGAACTGAATCTTGGATTCCTTGCCGCCTGCGTCATCATTGGTTGCCAGCAGCGTCAGGTCCGGGCCGTACAGCGCGATGACCGTATCCACCCCGCCGAACAATCCGAAGGTGTCAATCACGTACTCGTTGCCCGCCACCGCATTGAAGCGAATCCAATCCACGTCAGACTGAGAGTGGAAGTTCCGCGACTGGGGCGAGCCATCTACGCCGATGGACTTCGCCTGCGCCGCCGTATCGTCCACCTCGTAGGCGTCCGGCAGGGTTCCCGGGCACCAGGGCGTGGCCGTGGCCGTAGGCGTGCGCGTCGGCGTCCGCGTGGCTGTGGCGGTACGCGTCGGCGTCCGCGTGGGCGTCCAGGTCGCCGTTGCCGTCCGCGTCGGTGTGAACGTCGGCGTGGGCGCGGGGTCAGTGCCGATTGGCCTCGTCGGTGTCGCAGTGGGCGTGTTCGTGGCAGTGGCCGTGGCCGTCGGTGTCGCCGTGGGCGTGTTCGTGGCAGTGGCCGTGGCCGTCGGTGTCGCCGTGGGCGTGTTCGTGGCAGTGGCCGTTGCCGTCGGTGTCGCCGTGGGCGTGTTCGTGGCAGTGGCCGTGGCCGTCGGTGTCGCCGTGGGCGTGTTGGTCGCAGTGGCCGTTGCCGTCGGTGTCGCCGTGGGCGTGTTGGTCGCAGT
>JADBJK010000032.1 GCA_014874485.1 Chloroflexota bacterium | reverse complement strand
TGCCCGTGGCAGACTGCCCGGCACCCTCACCACTCAACACCACGTCCGCAGGGCACACGTCCACGCCCGACAGACCGTCGCTGCACGTGAACGACACCGTCACGTCCGTGTTGTTCCA
Source organism: Chloroflexota bacterium (assembly GCA_014874485.1). GTDB lineage: Bacteria > Chloroflexota > Anaerolineae > DTLA01 > DTLA01 > DTLA01. Next base: position 12,011 of record JADBJK010000032.1, on the reverse strand, counting down.
GCCATAGACATTGGCCTCAGGCCAGCGCGAGCCGTTGATCGTCGGCGGCGTCGCGTCGCGCTTGATGGTGACGGACACCGAGTTGGACAAGCCCACCCCATTGGTCGCCGAGCAGGTGAAGGTTGTGCCCGACGTGTCGGCGGTAACCGAGGTTGCGTCGCACCCGCTGGACGAGGCGATGCCTGACTCAGGATCGCTCACCGTCCAGCTCACGGACACGTCGCTCACGTACCAGCCGTTGTTGCCGAGCGTGCCGGCAACGTTTGGGGTGATCTCCGGCGGCGTGGTGTCGCAGGCAACTACCGAGGCGTTAACAGTGAGCTTGCCATCGCGAGTCAGAGTGGTTCCGTCTTTTGAACTCACGCCCGTAGCGCGATAGACAATCGTGCCCGTGAAGGTGCCCAGCGCCGTTGGCGTAAAGGTTACGTTGGACGTGACCGCATCGCTCATCGTGTTGTTAGGTAGCGCGCCCCAGTTGTCCGGCAGCGTGATCGTCGTTGACGTCATGCTCGCGCTCAGCCCTTTGCCTGACACACTCTGGACTGAAATCGTCACCTGTGTGCCCGCTTGGAACACGTTGGTGCTGGGATAGTTCCCATTCCGTTTGATCGCGATAAGCACGTCGTCCGAAACCGTGCTGCCCAGGCACACTGTGCCAAGATTAAGGGGATTGGCATCAACCGGGGTCGTGCCATCGCCATCGGGCACCGTGTCGTCCGCCAGTGCCAGCGACGCGACGACCAGCACCATCACCACCGCCAGCGAAATGCCCAGATGCGATTTCCATCTGCGTTGCATGGTTCTCTCCTTTCTGTGTTTCAAAACGCGATTGCAATTGGAAACAATGGTATCACAGATTGGTATCACAGAAAGCAGTCCTCACCTCCTTCCATTGCTGACTGAGGGGTCCTCAGACAGCGCTCAAAATCAGGGTGGGGGGACAGCCAAAACATTTCGCGCTCAGGTTTCCGCGGGCGGTGCGGGAATCCCGGCGTTCCGTGAGTTTCCGATTGAGACCAAGATGCCGAATGTCCCTCCCGGAGGTCTGGAACCTCCGGGAGAGACAGGTTGACCCTTTGCTGAAATCCGATCAGTCGCAGTGGCCGGGGCCGATGTAACCGTTGTTGTAGCTGTCTAGGGTGCTCATCCAGCCCAGCACCATCTTCTGCTGCGCCTTGCTGAGGCTGGCCCAGGCCGTATAGTCGTACGTCGCCAGGAAGTCATCGGCTGCAGCGATGGTGCTCGCGACCGCCGAGCCGTCGGCGCCGCTGGCGATGTTCAGTTTGGCGGCGAGCAACTGCGCGTACAGTTTCGTGATGCCGTTGGATGGCGCACCCAGGTTCATGCTCAGCACCTGCACCGCGAACTGGGCATTTGCTACCTGCACGCTCTTGGTGCCTCCGGCTGTGCCGAGCCAGATGGGCAGATACTGCGTCACCCTGTCAGGGTTCCTGCCCGTGAATCCGGCGTGGGTCTTCCAGAAGCCGATGGTCAGCGTGCAGCCGCCCTGGCAGATGCCCGTGTAGATGCTGACGTTGGCGCTGGAGGTGCTGGTCTGGCCGGTGTCTCCCTCCGTCAGCGTAACGGTGTTCGGAAGGTCATAGTAGGTGTCGCACATGGCGGTGGTGTTGCAGATTTGCTTGGTGAACGATACGCTGCCTGTGGCGTTGAAGGTCCACGGCCCGTAGTCGCTGGGCGTGCACGCAAACCCGGCGGGGCAGACCTCCGCGTCAGCCACGGTCGCCGACTCATCGGTCTCAATGATGTTGGGCGTGCCCGGCAGGCTGAAGTCAGCCTTGGGGTCAGGCCCGAACGGGCAGGGTTCAGGCCCAGCGCAATGCGGTCCGCCTGGCAACCAGCCTGAGTGATTGGTGATGGTCACATGCGCCACATTGCGGTATTGGGCGCCCGCCACCGGCGTGAATGCGATGTTGTAGTCGTAGCAGCCAGTTGCGCCAGGCGCCAACTGAGCAGGCGTGATGGTCTGCGATGCGCCGGGCAGATCCTGGAACTGGCCTGGTCCAGTCTTGTACTCCACCTGATCCACAATCGTCAGGTTCTCAGTGGTCGCGGCGCCGCCGTTCGTCACGCAGATCTGTCCGCTGACGCCGTACACGTCCTGCTCCGAAACCAGTGTTCGGGTCACGTTGACGGTGTAGGTGACCGTTCCGCACGAGCCGCCCGTGATTTCAATGCTCGTAGGGTTCACGGTCTTCAGGACAGTCCAGTCGTACGTGAAATATTTGTTCCAGTAGCCTGCGGCCATCTTTTCGGCCGACAGTGTCGTGCCGGCCTGTCCTTCCGCTCCCGCAGGCAGAGCGGGCAGGACCGCAACGGCTGTTAGCAGCAACAACGTTACGAAAATGCGCCACTTCATCTCGCTATCCTCCCTGGATATCTCCGCTCGGTGAATCTTCTGGCATTCCGCCCGCGCGATCCGCGCCGCGAGCTGCGCGCCCCCGTTTCCTGGAGGATTCTCCGCTTCTGACCGTGATGCCGGCCCAAGAGACCGGGGTCGGCCAGGGGCCCCGGGGCCTCGCAGATGGCTGTTGGAATCGTGGTCTGCCCGCGCGCTCTCCTACCTCCTTCCCCTAATCACAAGATTCAGTTGACGCGTCCCAAACGTCCGTTGCGCGATGTGGCGTTGGTGTGGCGAGCGTGCGATGAAGGCTACGATGTAGGCGCCGCGAGGATGGCAACATATATTGTACGCTTGGGGAACGGCCGCTCTTAGCCGCGCCAGGTGTGCCCGAACGCGCGCCCGCAACGACGCGCTGCCCGACACGGCTGCAGGACGCGATACAGCCAATCCCCATCTACAGTGTACTGAATTTGCTATCCGTTGTCAATGCTTTTTTACAAATTCTAACCAAATTCAAACTGTTCCAAACCCGGCCGCGGGTCAAAACGTTCGGGTCAGGGGGCCGAAGGTCCCGGGCTCCACGTGGATGCCCTTGGCCTCCAGCCGCTCCATGAACTTGGGGCGGAGGCCGGTCGGCTGGAGCCGTCCGATGACCCTGCCCTTCTCCACGCCCGACTGCTGGAAGCGGAAGATGTCCTGCATCACGATGATCTGCCCCTCCAGGCCGGTGATCTCGCTGATGCTGGTGATGCGCCGGACGCCGTCCAGCATACGCTCCTGGTGCACGACCAGGTTGATGGCCGAAGCGATTTGCTCGCGGATGGCGCGGTGCGGGATGTCCATGCCTGCCATGAGCACCATGGTCTCCAGACGGGCCAGGGCGTCGCGCGGGCTGTTGGCGTGCAGGGTGGTCATGGAACCGTCGTGGCCGGTGTTCATAGCCTGGAGCATGTCCAGGGCCTCGCCGGCGCGCACCTCGCCCACGATGATGCGGTCGGGGCGCATGCGCAGGCTATTGACAACCAGTTGGCGAATGGTAACCTCGCCCCTGCCCTCAATGTTGGCCTTGCGGGCCTCCATCGTGATGACGTGGCGCTGCCGCAACTGGAGTTCCGCCGCGTCCTCTATAGTAATGATGCGCTCGTCGTTGGGAATATACCCCGAGAGGATGTTCAGGGTGGTCGTCTTGCCCGAGCCGGTGCCGCCGGAGATGAGGATGTTCATGCGACCACGCACGCACGCCTTGAGGAACTCTAACGCCTCGCGGGTGATGGTGCCGAACTCTAGCAGGTTCTCGGCGGTGATGGGAATCTTGGCGAACTTTCGGATGGTAACCACCGGGCCGTTCAACACCAACGGCGGGATGACGGCGTTCACGCGGGAGCCGTCGGGCAGACGCGCGTCCACCATGGGCGACGACTCGTCAATGTGCCGCCCGATGGGCGCAACGATGCGGTCTATGATACGCATGATGTGGTCGTCATCGTCAAAGCGGATGTCCGTGATTTCAATCCGCCCGTTGCGCTCAATGAACACGAAATCCGTCCCATTGATCATGATTTCGGTGATGCTCGGGTCCGCCAGAAGCGGCTCTATGGGGCCATATCCCGTGATCTCGGCTATCACCATGTCCAGATACTTTTGCCGCTGGGTTGCCGTCAGGGCCAGCGACTTCTGCGTAACCGTCTGGTTGAACAGGTTCTCAATCTGCCGGCGAATCTCCTCGGGCTTCATTTTGTCCAGGCCGTTCCCCATCTCCGAGAGGAGACGGGACTGGACGGTTTGCAGGATGTCGCGAAAGACGGTGTCAATCTTCGGCGGAGCAAGTACCCTCCGGCCGGGTATCAGAGATATGGTGGAGTCTTCTTGCTGTACGGGCTGTATGGTTGGTTCCGGGCGTCTGAGAAGAGCCATGGGTACTCCCCCTCCTAGGCCTCAGGCTCTGGATTTCGGCGCTTTTTTCCGAAAAGCGGCCAGCGGCGTCGCGAAGGCGCGGCCTCCGCCGACTCCCCCTCCCGGCCGCGCGCCTCAAGTTCATTCATCAACCACATCGCCAGTTCCACAATGGCCTGGGCGAGTGGGCTTTTGGGACTGGATGAGACCAGCGGGATGCCCTCGCTGGATGCCTGAATGACGGTCAGTCGGTCCTCCGGCAGGTGCTTGTCCACCTTCTTTTTCAGGCTCGCTTCAATGTCGTGAATCTCCACCGCGCCAGGACGGTCCGCCTCGTTGATGATGAGGGCATACCGGTCGGCGCGGCCGCCCTGCGACTCGGCGAAGGTCAGGAACTGGCGCACGCTCTTGAGCGCAGGGATGTCCGGCGTCGCCACCAGAAGCACACGGTCCGACATATCCAGAATCCTCAGGATGAGGTCGTACAGGAACCCCTTGGTGTCCACGACGACGTAATCAAACATCTCTTGCAACTGCCCGAGGATCGCTTCCATGTGCTGGGCGGTTACGAGGTCCGCGGCCTCCAGGTTGTCGGGCGCCAGGAGCACCTTGATGCCGGACACATGGGGCGTGAGCACGGCATTCACCACCTGGGCGTCCAGCCCCGCAGACACAAGAGGCACCAGGTCGCCGCTGCTGCGCAGGGGTCTCAGGTTCAGCAGGGCCGCGACATCCCCGAACTGGAGGTTGCCATCCACCAGGGCCACGCTGCGGCGCCCGGGCCGCTGGAGCGCCACCGCCAGGTTGACGGCAATGGTGCTGCTTCCCGTGCCGCCCTTGGGGCTGAAAACCGTGATGAGTTTGCCGCGCTTCGTCGCCGCGGCGGGCGCGGGCTCGGCAGGTTTGATCGGCGTGACAACCGCCTCAAACGGCACACGCCGCCCCGCCTCCAGTTCGTACACGCGGCGGATGCTGGAAGCGAGTTCGTCCGAAGTGAAGGGTTTCACCAGGAAATCGCGGGCGCCGGACAGCATAGAGCGCCGCACCGACTCGCCCCCGCCCTCCACCGACATCATGATGACATAGGCGAACGGGTATCGCTTCGTGATGACCTCCGTGGCGGCCATCCCGTCCATGCCCGGCATGTTCAGGTCCATCAGGACGATGTCCGGCCCCAGCAGACCGGTCTGCTCAATCGCCGCCTCGCCGGTGGCCGCTTCGCCGACGACCTCCATGTCGCCCTCAAACGCCAGCATCTTCCGAAGGCTCTCCCGGGTCTCGGGACGATCGTCCACAATCAGCACGCGGATGCGCTTCTTTTCAAACTGCGTAGGCTCGGTTTGCGACATGCTCGCTGCCCCTTTGTTCTAGAATCAATCCATATTATCCGCGCAATTGCCAAACAAGGCAATACGCATTCGCCGCCTGCAGGAAGACAAGCACACGGGCTCGGGGGGGCTGAGCCCAGATGCCAACCCTCAACAGAAGAGTGGGGACCACCTGTAGCAACGCTGTGCCCAGGCCTCACTCCGTGAGATTGATCACCACAACGCCCTTGTCCCACTGGCTTGGATGCGTTCCAGTGCCCTCGGCCACGAAGCCATCAAAGTATCCTTCAAGTTGGTGCCCGCCCTGGCTTACGGCCGTTACGTAGAACGCCGCAAACTCAATGACGTGGTAGTAGTAGGAGTTGACGATGGTCTTGTTATCCGTGTGGGCGCACCAGATGCCGAGGTACTGCTTGTTGCACTCCGTCGCGCAGTAACTCGTGGGATCCCACTGGCCGTAACCCCCGGCATTGGTCCAGCCCTCGTACTGGCCGGGAACCGGGTGGCCCCAGGCATCCACAAGGCAGCGCGGGTTGCCGTTCTCGTCAAGGTCACTGTCCGTGAACTGGAAGACCTGGTCAAACAGGGGGATGATAATGTACTTCCCCACATAGGCTTCCTTCAGCACGGCCGCCTTCACGCCGGGGTCCCCCATGTACGACGTGTTCCGCCTGACCTCACCGGGGTACCCGTTGCGCATCCACTCGGCCAGTTCATTGCTGTCGGGAGAGCATTGGGTCTGGGGCAACGGGCAGTCCAGCCCCAGCCAGCCCCACTCCGCCGGGGCCTTCTTGTCGTTGCCTGCAAACAATGTGTACGGCTCGCCCGGGGCGAACACGTCGTCGGAGTGCCACCTGAAAGCCAGGGGGACCAGGCCCGAGGCGGTCCACGCAGAACTGTAGGCGGCCTCCGCCTCCGCCGATGCGGCCATCTGCTTCAGGCCGAGAACGCTGGCAAAGAACGTCGGGACGTTGACCGTGGCGACGACATGGACGCCCGTCGCCGCGCTGTAGTCCTTGGGCGCCGCAGCGCTGCTGCCCGCGCTGATCGGATACTTGGACCCGTTCTCGGCGACGTACAGCGCCTGAACGGTCTGAGCGCCGTTGCGCTGCGCCCAGTCCAGGATCAGGCTGTACAGCTGGCCGTCGGTGAGCACTTCCGAATCATCTACCTGATACATGGCAAGTGCCCGCGCTCCTGCCAGAGCGCCAGCGTCGGCGGCGTTCTGCATCTGGCGCCGCTGGACATACCAGAAGGCCAGGTCAATCGCAAACGCCGAGAAGATCAGGAGCACCGTCATGGCAACGGCGATGATCACCAGGGACTGCCCCTGCTGCCTGCGAACCGTGGTTGTCTTCATATCCCCCACCTCACTGAGCACCTGCATGGACACGCAGTTCACTCAATCACCATGGTCGCCGTGGCCGACAGATTGAGCGCTGGGATGATCGGCGTCCAGGTCTGAAAACGGGTGCGCACAATCACATGAATCTGGTTGCCCCGGGTGCAGTAGGCGCGGCTGTCGCCGTACTCCTGCCCGTGGGCATGGAAACAATGAATCTCCACCTGCGGCGTGCCTGTCCCCAGGGTGAAGAGCATGGCGCGCGTGCGGCTCTCAATGTTCGGCGTGTGGTCGGCTGCCGTCCACCACATCGGGTGCACGGTGCCGAAGCGAGCGCCCTCGCGCGCCGCATTGGCCATGCTGCTCCACGTGAAGAACAGCCGCGCGAAATCTATCGTACCCAGCGACACGAGAAGCACGATCATGAGGACAAGCGCATACTCAACCAGCGCCTGCCCTCTATTGCCTTGGCAGCCTCTTCGTTGGCGAACTCGTTGCGTATCCATGCGAGTGCTCCCGCTGCGATGAACCCTAGTTGCTGCTCATGATCATCATCTCGGCACGCCTCACGATGTGAATCGTGTCCAGGCCGACGATGCGGCCAAAATACAAAGGTAGGTCATACGTAATGGTAACAACAATCGGCTGGCCCGGAACGGCGGACGAACTGACGCCCACGTTGCTCCCATCTAGGACCACGCCCGTGAAGGCCATGCCGGAATTGTTGGCAAAGTCCACCACACGAACCCGGATGGAGTCGTACCAGGTCGGGTGGATGGAGCCGAAACGCGCACCAACGCGCGCTGCATTGGACAGCACAATGGAGGCATCTAGCACGCGGCCAAGGTCAATGACTGCGGCCAAGAGGACGATGAGGACGGGGAGGACCAATGCGACTTCAACGAGGCTTTGACCTCGGCCGCGCCGCCTGGAACTCATTCTGAACATAGACCGTGCACCCCTCGCCCAAGAACTACAACGCCCAGAAGAAAAGCCCTGCGATGGTGAAACCTATCGCACGCAAGGCCTTGATCTCACCGAACTCCAAAGCCACCTGGGGCAACCGATGACCCAGGGGCCCCTGCCCGCCAGAGCCGGTGGTCCAGGCAATGCTCCATCGGGGGGGTGGTATGGGTGGCGTGCCCCACGACCGAGCCTTACGGTCGTCGTGCCGGCAACCGCCAGGATGTGCTAAGCCCAACCGAAACGTCCGTCTGGGTACAACGCCCGACTACAGGTTGCTGAGGATGGTGCTGAAGACGTTTCCAATAGCCGGCCCGAGCGCCAACAGAACAGTGATGACCACAACGGCAACCAGCACAAGAATCAAGGCGTACTCAACCAATCCCTGCCCCTTCGCCCGCGGTAGGTAGAACATGGCTCTCACCTCCTTTCCCTACAGTGTCGTGCCCGCAGCATCTGTGGGCTATATAACTGAACACATTATACACCGGAATTCAAGGGTTTTCAAGGGGTTTTTGGTTTGAATTTGGTTAGAAAATGTGATCCACCACCCTTCCTGGGAGAACAGCCTGCATACGGGCCCAACAGCGCGACGTGCCGAAAAGCCCACCGAGTGGGGGGAATCGGCGGCAAGGCAAGACGTGCGCCTGGGAGCCAGGCGCATCGCCGCGCGGCCCTGGCGCTACAAGCCGGCAATCACCTGGCTGAACAAACTGCCCACGAATGGCCCAAGTGCCATGAGCGCGGCGATAACTACAAGGGCGACGAAGATCAAAATTAAAGCGTACTCAACCAATCCTTGTCCGGTCTGCCGGCGCATGCGCGACATGTTCTCACCTCCCTTCGTCGCCGATTCCGGTTCCGTGCCCGCGACGCGAGCAGCGGCACCAGACAAATAACACAATTCCATTATACTAGAAAATGTGCAGTTTTGGAATAGGTTTCGGTTTGAATTTGGTTAGAGTTTTCTGGAAGCCCAGCCTTCTCAGGTCGTGGCGGCGGCTAGCCTGTGCCTGCTCCCCTGCTTTTTCCGTTTGACCTGCCTTGACGATATGCAACCTGGACCGTATAATGTGTGCCGTACGGGAGCCCTCCACCTGGACACGCCCCTCCCGCAAAGTGAGGATGCAATGGCACACAAGGATGACCTGGAGAGTTTGCGTGAGAAGGCTGGCCAGCGGGCACGACTTGCGGCAGAATTGGGTCGGGCACGCCAGGCGTTCCGTTCCCTCCGCTTCCGGAAGGCCGCCGAGCACCTGCAGAACGCGCTGGAACTCAAACCCGACGACCGGGCCATAAGGCGGCGGCTTTGTTTCGCCCGCTTCGCAAGTTGGTTCCAGTACGTGGCCTTGCTGCTGGTGGTCGCGGCTGTCGGACTCATCGCATTCCTGACCGTTACGCAGTGGGGGCCCGCACTGCGCGCGAGCCTGGCGCCGACGCCCGCCCCCAGGCCCACCCCCACGCCGACGAACACCCCCGTCATCCGAACGCCGAGCCCCACGCCCACACGTCGGCCAACGTCCCAGATCACGCCGGTTCCCGCGGCGACGGCCGATATCCGCGTGGAGTTGCTGAGCGCCAGGACCGACGGCCAGAAGGTGAGCGCCGATTTCAAGGTGCTGGAATTCGGCTCAGACCGCACCAGGCTCCGCACCGGAGATTTCCAGGTCTGGGCGGAAAAACAACAGATTCCCTTCCAGTTACAGGAGCGCGACGCAGATGACCCCGTCTGCGTGATCGTGGTCGTGGACAATTCAGGCTCCATCATCCCCGGGCTAGAGCGAATCCGCGCGGCCATCCGCGGCCTCAACGAGAGGCGCAAGCCGGGCGACCAACTGGGCCTGGTGCTGTTCGCAGAGCCGAACCGTGTTGAGGTCAAGCAGCCCCCATCCGACGCTCCCCTGAACGACAGGCTCGTGAACGGCGAGGGGCGACTGACAGCGCTGTGGGACGGCATCCTGAAAGGGATTGAGTTGGCGCGCACGTGCTCTTTGAGCACCCGCTACCTGATCGTGATGACGGATGGCGCGGACAATGCCAGCGTGGTCCTCAAAGGCGACGATCGCGAAAGGGCAGAGCGCATCGCTCAGATGGCGAAAGCCGAGAACCTCGGAATCTGCACGGTTGGAGTTCAGAGCGAGTCACTGAGGGAAGAGCCTCTCCAGATTGCTGCCTATCGCTGCCCATACAGTAGCACCGCCCGGTTCAGCGATCTGGTTTCGCTATTCCAAAACATCTTCGGCTTTGTGCGACACTTCTACCGCCTGGAGATCAACGCCGAATCGCTGCCACCCGGCACGGAGTCGGTTACGCTGCGCGTGCTCAACGCAGCGGAGTTGCGGATAGAGTTGCCAAAGTAGGGCGGGGCAGCACCCAATGCACGGCAAAGGCTCCCTAGAGCGCATCTCCGGTGCTCGCCTATGGCTCAAACGACAGTTTGATGCGCTCGGACGCGATCATCAATGGTGGATGCTCCCAATCATCCTCGTTATGGCCGTGGGGCTGGCTCTGCCACCGGGCTCAGGGCCGGATTTCCTCAAGTGTACTACCACGCGTCCGAAAGGGGGTACGCCGGCTTCTACTATCCAGCCTGGTCGCTGTTCATACTGAAACCGTTTGACCTTCTACCTCCCCGCATAGCACATGTCACATTCCTCCTTGCGCAGACCGCGTGCGTCGTGATCGCCGCACGCTACTTTGGCGGCGACTTGCGCGGCATCTTTCTCAACTATACAGCGGTGCGCTTCATGCTCCTCGGCCAGTTTGACGGGTTCGTCATCTTGGGGTTAGTCTTGCTTGACTGGGCGCTCGACCGAAAGCACGACGGGCTGGCCGGGCTGGGCCTTTTGCTTGCACTAATAAAGCCGCAGGTGGGGCTGCCGCTCGCCACCTATTTTCTTCTGCGACGGCGCCGCCTATGGCCACTCTTGGTGCTGGCCGGGGCGATTGTGCTATCCCTGGCCCTCTGGCCGGGTTGGCCCGGCAATATGCTAGAGCGGCTGCTGCAGGATCCGCCGCTGCACCTCGGCAACATCTCGCTTTGGCAGTTCATCGGCGTCGCTGCTCTCGCACTATGGCTTCCAACCGTCTTTCTCCCCATGCCAGACGCACGGCAGCGGGCTTTGATAGCGGCAACCACCGCCCTTGCGTCGCCGTATTTCCAGTCGCACTCGTTGCTGCTCGTCTACGTAATGCCAATCGGACTTCTGCCTTTGCTCGGAAACGTTGGCTTCTTCTCCGTCCTTGGATGCGAACGGGCACTCGTCCTTCAGGCGGTCGTGCCTGCTATCGTGTATGTGTGGCACATAGGTCAATCGGTTTGTGAGATGTGGAACAAACGCTGCAGGCAGGCCGCGCACGACCCTTGACAAGCGTTGGGCACCGCATGAAGGCTGCCGAATGCGGTCGGATCACTCTGGTCACCTGGGCGAACGTGATGCGGCTCACGCCAATCGTGCGTACGAAGGCCAGCCAGACTTCTGCACAGCCTTATTCTCAACTCTGCCCCTCCCCACCTGCGCAGAGAAGGCCAAGGGGTAAGGCAGGTATCCCCGGATTCTGCGCCCTGCCACCGGGCGGGGCCGGCAGAGCAACCTCACCCCTGGTCGCCCCAGCCGCACATGTGCACCTGCGTTTGCGCCGCTGGTGCTTCACCACATCAATCCTTAGCCGTGTGTTACTGCGAGAAGCGCAGCGATGAAGCATCTCGGTGGACTGTCATTCTGAGGCGCGGAGCGCCGAAGAATCTCGTCAACCGAGAGGCTTCGCTTTGCTCGGCATGACAGCTAGGCGTGAGATTGCCTCGCTTCGCTCGCAATGACAACAGACAATCTTCTCTGTGGTCAACCCCTAGTACGCATTTCCCATTGCTCTCGGGCTACGCGGAGGATACAATTCATGTAGACTTCCATCCGAGGGAAGACTATGCGTGCTCTTATTCGTGTCGTCGCGCTGATCCTCGTTGCTGCGTTCGCCGTGGCGCTGGCCGCGCCTGCCTTCGCGCAGGATGCCGCTGGCGGTTCCGCTGTCGCCCTCACCCTGGAGAGCGCCCCGTACCAGGTGCTGCCCGAAGGCGACGGCTCGGTGCGCCTCGCCATGGACGGTTTTCAGACTGCCCTCATCC
>JADBJK010000067.1 GCA_014874485.1 Chloroflexota bacterium | reverse complement strand
GCTCCGCGAGATTCTTCGCGGCTCCGCCGCTCAGAATGACAGGATCATCTGTCATTGCGAGCGAAGCGAAGCAATCCCCACGTGCGACGCACCTCGGAGGTGCGTCGCACGTGCCTTCTCACGGCATTATGAGCGAAGCGACGCACCTTGGTCCGCGAGATTCTTCGCGGCTTCGCGCCTCAGTAGGGACAATTCATGAATTGTCCCTACGGGCGCTGCACGCCCTCGCAATGACAAACTATCAAGAACCCGTGTGGTAGAGTGCTAGCCGTGCTTCCGTTCGGGATACGGCTCGCCTTCCAGTTCCGCCAGGAACCGCTCGGCCTCCATTGCGGCGATGGCCCCGCTGCCCGCCGCCGTAACCACCTGCGCCAGCACCCGGCCCTGCACGTCGCCCGCCGCGAAGACCCCAGGCACGCTGGTGTGCATGCGCCGGTCGGTGATGATGAACCCCGCCTCGTCCATCTCCACCTGGCCCACGAACAGGTCGGTCTTGGGCACCTGGCCGATGTACACAAACACCCCATCCACCGGCAGGAGCGATTCCTCGCCCGTCTCCACGTTGCGAATCCGCAGACCGGTTACCTTGTCGTCGCCCACCACCTCGGTTACCACCGAGTTCCAGACGAATGCCATCTTCTCGTTCTGCTCGGCCCGCTTCTGGGCGCTGGGGTTGGCCCGCAGGCGGTTCCTGCGGTGGATGAGATACACCTTCTTGGCGAAACGGGTGAGGTACAGGCCCTCCTCCACCGCCGCATCGCCGCCGCCGACCACCGCCACGACCTTGTCGCGGTAGAAGAACCCGTCGCACGTGGCGCAGTAGGACACGCCGCGGCCCGCAAACTCCTTCTCGCCGGGCACGTCCAGTTTGCGCGGGGAAACGCCGGTGCAGATGATGACGGTTTTCGCCTCAATCTCGCCGCCGTAGGTCGTGATCTTGAACGGGTGCCGGCTGAAGTCCACCGACGTAACGATATCGTACTCAATCCGAGCGCCAAACTTCTCGGCCTGGCGCTGGAACAGTTGGGCCAAATCGGGCCCGCTGATGCCGTCCGGAAAACCCGGGTAGTTCTCAATCTCGGCGGTGAGGGCCGCCTGCCCGCCCATGGCGTGGCCGGCGATGACCAACGGGTTGAGCATAGACCGGCCAGCGTAGATGGCGGCAGTCAGCCCCGCGGGCCCCGAACCGATAATCACAACATTCTCCATGCAAATCCCTCCCAGGCATATCGTTGTCTTGTGCGCCGCTTGACGGGCGCAGGGGTCGTCGCGTCCCTTGCTACGACGCAGTCGCAGGCTCTTGCCTCACGATAGCATCAAACGGGCAGGCCGTCAAGCACGCGCCGCACCCGTAGCATTTGCTCGGGTCAATGACCGGCGGCTCGCCCGGGTCTATCTGCACGATGGCCTTGGATCGGCAGACGGCCCGCGCCGCGCACTTGCGGCAGGCCCGGCACGCTGCATCGTCCACGTGAGGGACGGCGGTTACCTGCGCTTTCGTGAACTCCACGATGCCCATGTCGTCGCTCCTGTCATATACCCCTATGGGGTATTATACCCCACATGCGCCGCGTTGTCAAGTCTCCGCTGGGCGCCAACGCCTGTCTGGGGCGCTGTCGGTCCGAGAGGCTTCGCTTCGCTCATGATGACAACGGGGACAGACCGCGAATCTGCGCGAGTGGACCCCCGCCGCGCTCCATCGCCCGCCGCGTGCGGGTTGGAGCACCGGACGTTCGGAGCGCGCACGGTGGCTCCCACAACCGCAAACGCCGATTCTCTGCTATAATACCCGCACCCAATCCGCGGAGGGAGCCCGTGAGCGAAACCCATTCCAAACGGACGCCGATGGTGGCCCTGCCCACGTTCCCGCAGGGGGTCCCCCTGGCGTGGGCGGTGGCGTGCGGTGCGGTGTCCGCCGTCGGCCTGCGCTGGACGCTGCCGCTGGCAGGGCGGGCGCTGGCCGCCATCCTGCTGGTGGAGTTCGTGCACCGATGGATCGTCTGGCTGCTCCTGCAGGGCGAGGGGCGCAGAGCATCCGCCGCCGCACGTGCCCCGCTGTTCGCCCTGCCCTACGCCCAGCCCGACTCGCCCGCGCAGCGGTTCGCGGCGTGGGCATCCGACGCGCTGCGGTTCCTGCGGAGCGCGTGGGCATCGCCGCGCGGGCTGCGGGCGCGAACGCTCGGCTCGCTGGTGCTGGTGGGCGCGTTCCTGTCGCTGGGCCTGGGATCGCCGGCGGCCTGGGTCGGCGCGTCGGTCGTGGCGCTGGCGCTGGTGGGCGGACTGTGGCTGCGGGTGTCGCCGGCGCGGGCGGGCATCTGGACGCCGGGCCTGCTCGTCGCGCTGGCGTGGGCGTGCGGGGCCGCGACTGCCGCCGGGCGCATCGGCGCGCCGCTGGCCCTCGCCCCCGCCTACGGGCTGGCCGCGGCAGGGCTGGCGGCGCTGGACCGGGGCGCGGACTGGAGCAAGGGCGTCTTCCTCGCCGGAATCGCGGCTCCCGTGGCGGCGCTGGTCGCCTTCCGCATGGCATTGCCCGCCGCGGCGCTTGGGTTCGTCGCGGTGGCGGGCTGCGCGGTGCTCGTGCCTGCCGCGTCCCAGGGGGCCCGGCTGGCGAAGGCCGCGCGCCCGCTGCTTTGGCTCAGCATGGCGCTGGCGGCGCTGGCCCTGGGGCTGTGAGGGGCGGGGGCTGTTGGCAGTCAGCGGACGGCGTTCAGCGATCCGCGCGGCGGCGCGTCCCCTCGCCCGCTGCGGCGGGGTTGCCGCTGGTGGCACGTGCCCACGGGCTCGGCGGGGGCCGCGGCGGGCGACGCCTTTCGCGTTTTTCGTGGCTTTTCGTGCCGTTCGTGATCCAGATGCCTTTTCCCTTGTGTTGCGTGGCATTTGGATCGCGAAACGCGCGAAAGGGGCCGCGCGGGGCTAAACCCCCGCGCTGAACGGGCCAAGCCCCGTCGGGGCTGACCCAGCCCGCAGGGCTTTGCCCATTTAGCCCGATGCTAAAGCATCGGGCGTCGGGGCGTGGCATGCGCGTTCCCTCGCCCGCACGCGGGGAGAGGACTAGGGTGAGGTGGCGCCCGCGCGGGGCTAAACCCCCGCGCTGAACGGGCCAAGCCCCGTCGGGGCTGACCCAGCCCGCAGGGCTTTGCCCATTTAGCCCGATGCTAAAGCATCGGGCGTCGGGGCGTGGCATGCGCGTTCCCTCGCCCGCACGCGGGGAGAGGACTAGGGTGAGGGGCGTCGCCGCGCGGGGCTAAACCCCCGCGCTGAACGGGCCAAGCCCCGTCGGGGCTGACCCAGCCTGCAGGGCTTTGCCCATTTAGCCCGATGCTAAAGCATCGGGCGTCGGGGCATGGCATGCGCGTTTCCTCGCCCGCACGCGGGGAGAGGACTAGGGTGAGGTGGCGCCCGCGCGGGGCTAAACCCCCGCGCTGAACGGGCCAAGCCCCGTCGGGGCTGACCCAGCCCGCAGGGCTTTGCCCATTTAGCCCGATGCTAAAGCATCGGGCGTCGGGGCGTGGCATGCGCGTTCCCTCGCCCGCACGCGGGGAGAGGACTAGGGTGAGGGGCGTCGCCGCGCGGGGCCAATCCCCCGCCACATGTAGCGGCGCAGCTCGCTGGGCCCCTACGCCCAGCCCGCAGGGCTTTGTCCCTTCAGCCCGACGGCTTTAGCCGCGGTCAGCGGTCCGCGCGGGGCTAAACCCCCGCGCTGAATGGGCGAAGCCCCGTCGGGGCTGGGCGCTGCGGCCGCGCCTGTACGGGCAGCCCGCAGGGCTTTGTCCCTTCAGCCCGACGGCTTTAGCCGCGGTCAGCGGTCCGCGCGGGGCCAAATGCCAACGCCCCATGCCAAACGCCTTCCCCCGAGTTGTTCACGCCGCCCGTGTATGCTATACTATGCTCAGGAGGGTGGAAATGAAGCACTTTATCGCCATATCGGACTTCACGCCAGAAGAAATCCAGCACATCTTGGACGTGGCGGTCCAACTCAAGGCCGAGTGGAAGCAGGGCGGCAATCGGCCCATTCTCCAGGGCAAGACGCTGGCCATGGTCTTCCAGAAGCCGTCGCTCCGCACCCGCGTCTCGTTTGAGATGGCCATGCACCAACTGGGCGGGTACGCCTTCTACCTCTCGCCCGACGAGATCGGCCTGGGCAAGCGCGAGAGCGTGGCCGACGTGGCCCGCGTCCTCAGCCGCTACGTGGACTGCATCATGGCCCGCGTGTTTGACCACAAGCACGTTGAGGAACTGGCGGCCTACTCGCGCGTGCCCGTCATCAACGGCCTGTCGGACTACAACCACCCCTGCCAGGCCATGGCCGACCTGCTCACCGTCATGGAGAAGAAGGGCCGCCTCAAGGGCCTGACGCTGGCCTTCGTCGGCGACGGCAACAACGTCGCCACGTCGCTGGCCTTCGCCACGGCACAGGTGGGGATGAACTTCGCCATCGCCACGCCGCCTGGGTACGAACTCCCGCAGGCGGTGGTGGAGAAAGCACGGGCCCTCGCCCAGCGCACGGGCAGCCGCATCCTGACCACCCACGACCCAACCGAGGCCGTCCGCGGCGCCGATGTCATCTACACCGACGTGTGGACCAGCATGGGCCAGGAGAAGGAGCGCGAGGAGCGGCTCAAGGTCTTCCCGCCGTACCAGGTCAACGCGGCGCTGGTGGCCCTGGCCAAGCCCGACGTCATCGTGGAGCACTGCCTGCCCGCCCACCGCGGCGAGGAGATCACCGACGAGGTAGCGGACGGGCCGCACTCGGTCCTGTTTGACCAGGCCGAGAACCGCATGCACGCCCAGAAGGCGATATTGGCGGTCCTGTTGGCGGGGATGTAGGCCGCGCGCGCAGGGCACAGCACGTTGTGCCCCTACGGAAGCCCCTGCGGATAGCGAGGTTGGATGTGGCAGGCCGACGAAACATCTACGAAAAGCACCTGAAGGCAGGGCACGACTACGCCTGGGACGGCCGCTGGGACAAGGCGGTGGAGCAATACCGCCTGGCCCTGGCCGAGTTCCCCGAAGAGCCGCCTGCGCTGGTGGCGCTGGCCCAGGCATACCGCGAACTGGGCAAGCGGGCCGAGGCGGCGCAGGTGTACCGCACCCTCGCCAAGGTCTCGCCGCGCGACCCCGTGCCGCTCATGCACCTGGCCCAACTGGAGGCGGAGCAGGGCCACGTGGCGCAGGCGGTGGACGCCTGCATGGCGCTGGCGGATTTGCACCGCGACGCGGGCGACATCCGCCAGGCCGTGGCCGCGTGGGAGCAGGCCGTTCGCCTCGCGCCCGACCACATCGCCGCACGCCAGCGCCTTGCCGCCGCCTACGCCCAACTGCGCGCCGTGGACAAGGCCGTGGAGCAGCACCTGGCTCTGGCGGGCATCCTACAGCGCATGGGGCAGGTGGAGAAGGCCATCCAGCAGTGCCGCGAGGCGCTACGCCTTGCCCCCGCCAACCTGGCCGCCCGCAACATGATGGAGATGCTCCGCGAGGGAGCCGAGGCCGAACGCCCCGCCCCCGTTGCGCCCCAGGAAGCGCCTGCTGCCGAGGTGTTGACCCCCGCCGCCGAGACCCAGCGCAAGGCCCTCACCGAACTGGCGGGCGCGCTGTTTGAGGAGAAGGCAGCCCCCGCCCAGCCGCAGGGCGAGCCGACGGCGCAGGCCGCCGACAGGGCCACGGTGGATGCGCTCATCAGCCAGGCCATTGACTTCCAGACGCGCGGCCTGGTGGACGAGGCCATTTCCAGTTACCTGCGCCTGCTCAAGATGGGCGAAGACCGCCCCGCCATTCACTTCAACCTGGGCCTTCTGTTCCAGCAGCAGTTGCGGTTTGAGGACGCCATTGAGCATCTCCTGCGCTCGGTCAAGGCCCCCGAGTACCGCCTGGGCAGCCATTTCGCGCTGGGCCAGTGCTACCGCGCCCAGGGGCAGGTGGGCCTGTCCATTGAGCACTTCCTGGAGGTCCTCAAAATCGTGGACCTGGAGACCGTGGGCCGCGACCAGGCCGATGACCTCATCCAGTTGTACGAGAACCTGGCCGAGAGTTACCAGGCCCAGGGCGACGCCGACAAGGCCAGGTCGTTCGCCGACTCGCTGGTGCAGTTCCTGAGCGGCAAGGGCTGGCAGGACAAGGTGCGCGAGGCCCGCAAGCGACTGGGCGGCGCGGGCGAGGGCGTAACCGTCAGCATGGCCGAACTGCTGGAGGCCGAGGAGTCGGACGAGGTCCTGCGCGCCCTGTCGCTGGGCCAGGAGTACCTCAAGCGCGGGCTGCTGGCCGCCGCTGCCGACGAGTGCTATCGGGCGGTGGGCCTGGCCCCCGACTACCTGCCTGCCCACATGAAACTGGCCGACGTCTGGCTCCAGATGGGCGACATCCCCCGCGCGGCGGACAAATACCGCCTGGTGGCCGACCTGTACGCCCTGCGCGGGGACGAGAAGCGCGCCGTGGCCGTGTACCGCCGCCTGCTGCAGATCAACGCCGCCGACACCGATGCCCGCGCAACCTGCATCAAACTCCTGGTGAAACAGGGCGAGTACGAGGCGGCCATGGAGGAGTACATCACCCAGATTCAGATGCTGGCCCGCGTGGCCCAGGTGGATCAGGCACTGGCCCTCGCGCAAGAGGCCCAGGCCCTCATCCGCGAGCATGACCTGGCTCCCCGCTGGCAGGCGGCCGTCCTGCACCAGGTCGCCGAGATCCAGGTGGGCCGCGTGCAGTGGAAGGCGGCGCTGGACACCTACCGCCAGATCACCGCGCTGTCGCCCACCGACGAGCGCGCCCGCATCCGCCTGGTGGACCTGCACTTCAAACTCGGGCGGGATGCAGAGGCCCTGGCGCAGTTGAACGAACTCATCGCGCTCTACCGCGAGCGGGGCGACCACAACCGCATGATCCGCGTCGTGCGCGAACTGGCGGACCTGCGGCCCGACAACGCCGACCTGCACCGTCTGCTGGCGCGGGCGTACCAGGCGGCGGGACGGATGGCCGAGGCTGTGCAGGAACTGGACCTGGCCTCGCGCCTGCTGTGGGACGAGGGACAGCAGGATGGGGCACGCGAGGCTCTGCGGGAACTCATCGCGCTCAACCCGCCGAACGTGGAGACGTACCGCGCGCGCCTGCAGCAAATGGGCGGATAGTGATTCAAATTTCGCCGCCAGGAGCGCAACTCTTGGCGGGTTCGGGCGTTTTGGTATCGGGGCGGTCTCCCGTAACGTGCTGCTGAACATTTCACCGCCGAGAACGCCGAGTTCGCAGAGTTCTTTCCCTTCTCAGCGGTCTATGCACGTCCTGCGGTTCAAGCGCCGCAACATGCGAGGGGAGACGCCCAGCATCGGGCAGGAGAAGAAGAGGCATCCCGTGTCGGACCTGTTGTGGACGCTGTCGCAACTGGATATTCGGGCGGCCATAGACATCGCTCTGGTCGCCTTGGTCTTCTGGGGGCTGCTCCACCTGATCCAGCGCACCCAGGCGGTGCAACTGCTTCGGGGCGTGGTGCTGGTGGTGTTGGCTGCGGCGGTGCTCACCAGCGTCTTCCGCCTCACCGCCTTCTCGTGGCTCATGGGCAAGGCCGTGCCTGCGCTCCTGCTGGCGGTGCCCGTCATCTTCCAGCCCGAACTGCGCCGCGCCCTGGAGCGCCTGGGGCGAGCGGGTGCCTTCGCCAACCGCCAGGGCGCGGAACCCCTGTTCCGCCAGGTGATTCGGCAGGTGGCCCGCGCCAGCGCCCTGCTTTCGGACCGACGCCACGGCGCGCTCATCGTCCTGGAGCGCGAGACGGGCCTGCAGGAGTACGTGGACACGGGCGTGCGGGTGGATGCGGCCCTGACGACCGAACTCTTGCTCACCATCTTCTTCCCGAACACGGCCCTGCACGACGGCGCGGTCATCGTTCGCGGCGACCGCGTGGTGGCGGCGGGCTGCGTGTTGCCGCTCGCCACGGGCACGGCGGTGGACTACCGCCTGGGCACGCGCCACCGCGCCGCCCTGGGCCTGACCGAGCAGACCGATGCCGTCGTGGTCGTCGTCTCCGAGGAGACGGGCATCATCTCGGTCGTGCACAACGGGCGGATGATCCGCCGCCTGGACGAGAACCGCCTGGTCAAGGTGCTGGACGCCATCTACCTGCCCAGGACGGTTCCCGTAACGCGTGCGAAGCAACTGGCCCGTCGGATCAAGGTCGTGGGCAACAGCATGCGCTCATGGTTCGGGCGCCTCGCTCGCCTGCTGCCTCGCTTCAACAAGCGTTCGTCATAGGTCTGGTATCATGCGCAATTTTCTGGAGAACATCACAAGCGCCGTACTGGCAATCATCCTGGCGCTCCTGGTCTGGATGGCCGCCGTCAACGAGCAGAACCCCATGCAGTCAGGGACGTTCGGCGAGCC
The DNA here is from genome assembly GCA_014874485.1 of Chloroflexota bacterium. Lineage (GTDB taxonomy): Bacteria > Chloroflexota > Anaerolineae > DTLA01 > DTLA01 > DTLA01. The sequence goes on along the minus strand of JADBJK010000067.1, from coordinate 3,774 downwards.
TATCCCCGTGGAGATCGTCAACAAGCCGCAGGGCCTGGACTTCGTGAACCCGAGCCAGATCACCGAGTACGTCCAGGTGAGCATCCGCGCGCCCCGTTCGGTATGGGGCACGCTGAAAGGCTCCGACTTCCGCGCGGTGGTGGACCTGGCGGGCCTTCCCGCAGGGACGCACGACGTTCCCATCACGGTCAAGTGCGCCGACGCGCTGGTGCGCGTGGAAGCCGTCCAGCCTGCCAGCATCAACATCCGCCTGGAAGAGGTGCTGGAGAAGGTCTTTGAGGTGCGGGTGCGCATCATGGACGACCCCGCGCTGGGGTACGAGGTGCGGACGCCCACCGTGGAGCCGCCCACGGTGCGGGTCATCGGGCCAGCGTCGCGCGTGGCCCAGGTGCAGTCGGTGGTGGCCGACGTGTACCTGCGGCGCACCAAGACCTCTGTCCAGCGGGACGTGGTGGTGTCGGCCCGCGACGCGCAGGACAACCCAGTGGCCCTGCTGACCGCCATTGACCCGCCGCAGGTGTCGGTAACGGTCCCTGTGGAGCAGAAATTGGGCTACCGCGACGTGTCCGTGAGCGTCATCCGCAAGGGGCAGGTTGCGCGCGGCTACCGCATCACGGGCATCTCCGTGGACCCGTCCATCGTTACCATCGTGGGCAGCCCGCTGGCCGTGGCCGAACTGCCGGGCTACGTGGAGACGCTGCCGCTGGACATCACAGGCGCAACCGCCGACATCAAGGCCCGCATCGGCCTGGTGCTGCCCGAAGGCGTCTCCATCCTGGGCGACCAAACCGTGAGCGTAACAGTGAGCGTCTCGCCCATCATTGACAGCATCACCATCCAGCGGCCTGTGAGCATCCAGGGCCTGCACCTGGGCTACACGGCCCAGCCCTCGCCCGCGACGGTGGACGTCATCCTGTCGGGGCCGCTGCCCAAACTGGAAGCGCTGACGCTGGAGGAAGTGCGCGTCGTGGTGGACCTGTTCGGTCTGGAGCCGGGCGTGCACAAGGTCAACGCCCAGGCGTTCGCCCCCGAAGGGCTAACGGTGGAGAGCATCCTGCCCGACACGATAGAGGTGGAAATCAAGGCTCCCGCGGGGCTGGTTACGCCCACGCCAACCCCGACGCGCACGCCGACGCCCACCCCCACGCGGCGGCCCTAGCGAGGTGCGGAGATGAAGCCCATCGTCGCCGTGGTAGGCCGCCCCAACGTGGGCAAGTCCACCCTGTTCAATCGGCTCATCGGGCAGCCCCTGGCCATCGTAGAGGATGTGCCTGGAACGACCCGCGACCGCCTGTACGCCGACTCCGAGTGGAACGGGCGCGTGTTCACCGTGGTGGACACGGGCGGGCTGGTCTTTGACGAGTCGGGCGAGGTGGAGTGGAAAGTCCGCGAGCAGGCGCAGATCGCCATCGCCGAGGCCGACGTCATCGTCTTCATGGTGGACGCATCCACGGGCCTGACCGCCGCCGACCGCGAGGCCGCCGACCTGCTGCGCCGTACCGAGAAGCCCATCGTGCTTGCCGCCAACAAGGCCGACAATGAGGCGCGCCGCCAAGCCGCCGTGGAGTTCTACGAACTGGGCCTGGGCGACCCGATTCCCATTTCGGCACTCCACGGGACGGGCACGGGCGACTTGCTGGATGCCATCACGGCGTCTTTCGCGCCCGAGGTGGTGGAGGAGCCAGACGAGGCCATACGCGTGGCCATCGTCGGCAGGCCCAACGTGGGCAAGTCGTCGCTGCTGAACGCACTGCTGGGCGAGGAACGCGCCATCGTCAGCGAAATCCCCGGCACCACCCGCGACGCCATAGACACCCGCCTGGAATGGGGCGGCCAACCCGTCGTGCTGATTGACACCGCAGGCATCCGCCGACGCGGGCGTATTGAGCCAGGCGTGGAGAAGTACAGCGTCCTGCGGGCCATGCGGGCCATCCAGCGGGCCGACGTGGCCGTGCTCGTGCTGGACGGCGTGGACGGCCCGACCGCCCAGGATGCCCACGTCGCCGGGTACATCCTGGAGGAGATGAAGAGCGTCATCGTGGCCGTGAACAAGTGGGACCTGGTGCCGAAGGACTCGCACACCATGCACCAGTACACCCAGGTGGTGCGCGCGGCCCTGCGGTTCATGGACTACGTGCCGGTGCTGTTCATCTCGGCGAAGACGGGCCAGCGCGTGGGCCAGGTGCTGGACACGGCGCTGCGCGTCCGCGACGAGCGCCTGGTGCGCCTGTCCACCGCTGAACTGAACGACATCCTGCGGCAGGCCGTTGCCCGCCAGGCCCCGCCCACGAAAGCGGGCAAGTCGCTGAAGTTCTACTACGTAACCCAGCCCTCGGTGGACCCCCCGACGTTTGTTTTCTTTGTGAACGACAAGGAACTGGTGCACTTCTCCTACGTGCGCTACCTGGAGAACCAGATTCGGGAGCGGTATCCGTTCACCGGCACGCCGCTTCGGATGCTGTTCCGCGGGCGCGAGCCACGGCGGAAGAAGAGGTAGCGCGGAGAGCGTTCCTTCGCCCGCGCGGGCGGGGGCTAGGGTGAGGGGCGTTTGGATCGCGAAATCCGCGAAAGGGCGCGAAAGGCGCGGAAGGGGCGGGGCGGGCCACGGGCCGCGCGGGGCTAAACCCCCGCGCTGAACGAACCAAGCCCCCCTGGGGCTGGGCGAGGCGTGCTGTGCGTCCACAACCAGCCCGCAGGGCTTTGTCCCTTTAGCCCGACGGCTTCAGCCTCGGGCGGGCGCACGGGCCGCGCGGGGCTAAACCCCCGCGCTGAACGAACCAAGCCCCCCCTGGGGCTGGGCGGGGCGTGCTGTGCGTCCACAACCAGCCCGCAGGGCTTCGCCCCTTCAGCCCGGCGGCTTCAGCCTCGGGCGGGCCACGGGCCGCGCTACGCCCCACCAGCCCGCGCGGGAGCGTTCCCTCGCCCGCGGGGAGAGGGTTAGGGTGAGGGGACGTTTGGATCGCGAAATCCGCGAAAGGGCGCGAAAGGCGCGAAAACCCGCGCGGGGCTAAACCCCCGCGCTGAAAGAACGAAGCCCCGTTGGGGCTGACCCAGCCCGCAGGGCTTTGCCCATTCAGCCCGACGGCTTCAGCCTCGGGCGGGCGCACGGGCCGCGCGGGGCTAAACTGATGCCGCGGCGTCGGGCAGTATGCCCCTTACTCCGGGGAAGATGCGCGTCGCTTCTCCATATCCGCAACGATTTCGTCCAGCGTCTTCTGTCCGAACAGAGCGTCTCGCTCACGGGTATAATCCCCAAGACCCACCATAAACTGCTTGAGAAAGCGAACGGCATCCACAATACCCAGTTCCTGATACAGCAGGCGAAGTGCTTGCTGATTGATTTCCACCAGTGGTCTGGCCTGAATCGTCATCTCTCTATCTCCCGAATCAAATCCAGCGGTGAGACCACCTTGACCCGCACGGCAGCCGTCTGTTGCGCCCGGCGGATCAAACGGTCATCACAAGTACAGAAATAATCAGCCTTGCCCGCTTCTGCAAACGCCAGATGAAGAGCGTCTAGCGCCCGGAAACCCGACGCAACCAGTTGTTCGGCGCGCGCCCTGATGTCCCCCGAAAGTTGGAGTTCCTCACGAGCCCTCGCCAAGACGGTGTCATTGATCGCCCTATACTGTACCAGGCATCGCCGCCTGATGTGTACCACCCGCAGTCGCCCGATCTGTACCACCCGTGATCGCCCGATGTGTACCACCCGCAGTCGCCCGATGTGTACCACCGGAGTGGCGCGATGGCGAGCTCGTGGCTACACTCCTCCGA
>JADBJK010000017.1 GCA_014874485.1 Chloroflexota bacterium | reverse complement strand
TGACCTCACCTAACCCCTCCCACACCCTCCCCTTTCCTCTCCGCGGGCGGAGAGGAAAGGGGAGGGCCGGGGTGGGGATAGGTGAGGTAGATTCCGCGCGACAACCTAACGACATTCAGTCGTTCTCGCCCTACATGGAATCGCGCCCGCGCTCCGCGCCTCTGCGGTGGGCCCCGTCGCCGCGTGCGTTACAGTGCGATCTCCGCGCCCAACTCCTGCGCCAGGTGCCGGATTTCCTCAAGCACGCTGCCCGGCACAGGCACGCCATTTTGCAGTCGGTCTTGCCGTTTGAGCCACTCTATTTCTCCGGGGAGGTAGATACGCTCCACGCCGGGAGCGCGAGGGGAGTTCAGAATCTCCTGCACAAGGGTCTGCATATCCCGCCGAAAATCGTCCCAGTCGGCGAAGGCCGAGATGTCCAGGGCCTGCATGACAAACCCCACCGATGAGACCTGCTTCAGGTCGTGCACCGACGTCAGCCGCGTCCCGAAATCCGCGCCGGTGAGCACGCCCGACAACACGTCAATGGCCAGCGCCAGGCCGTACCCCTTGGGCCCGCCGATGGGCACCAGCGTGCCGTCCAGCGCGGCCTTCGGGTCGTCGGTCGGGCGGCCCTGCGCGTCCAGCGCCCAGCCCAGGGGGATGCGCTCGCCCTTGCTCGCCGCCAGGCGAATCTTGCCGCGCGCCACCACCGACGAGGCCATATCCAGCACGATGTCCACGTCGCCGCCCGTGGGGATGGCGATGCAGATGGGGTTCGTGCCCAGCACCGGCGCAGCCCCGCCCCACGCCGCCATGCTGGGGGCCGCGTTCGCCATGACGATGCCCACCATCCGATGGGGCAGCGCCATCATGGCGTAGTAGGCCGCGATACCGAAATGGTTGGCATTGCGCACAGCGGCCACGCCCACGCCGTGCTGCCGCGCGCGCTCCATCGCCTGGGTCATGGCGCGGACGCCCGCCACCTGCCCAAACCCGCGCTGCGCGTCCAACAGCACCGATGCGCCACGCTCCCGCACGACGCGGACGTCCGTCTTCGCGGTCATCAGCCCCGCCTGCACGCGGTGGATATACGCGGGCAGGCGCAGAAGCCCGTGCGACTCCACGCCGCGGAGGTCTCCCTCCACGACGATTTCGGCGATGACGCGCGCCTCGTCGGGCGGAACGCCCACCTTCTGCAACAACGTGTCGCAGGCCTGCACCAAAGCGCCTGCCGGGATTCGTATGCTTTCCCCAGACATTTACCTGACCTCCAAACGGAATCTATCTCTTACGCCACCTTTGCCCCGCAACGACACGGGCCCAGGCTGGCGATAGAGCCTCAGAACAGCGCAAGGCGGGCCGAACCTGGCCCGCCCAGCGCCGGATAGCACAGAAAGACTACGCGATGCCCAGATAGGCATGTTGCACGACCGGGTTCTCGCGCAGCGCTTCGGCGGTGTCCATGAAGCGGATGCGCCCGGTCTCCAGCACGACCCCGTGATGGGCGATCTTCAGCGCAGCGCGCGCGTTCTGCTCCGACAGGAGAATCGTGATCCCCTGCCGGTTCAGTTCCGCGATGATCTCAAACACATGCTGCACCAGCATCGGCGCGAGGCCCAGCGACGGCTCATCCATGACCAGAATCTGCGGCCTGGACATGAGTGCGCGGGCAATCGCCAGCATCTGCTGCTCGCCGCCGCTCAGCGAGCCGGCAAGTTGCCGTTCGCGCCCTTTCAGCGCCGGGAACAGTTCGTACATCCGCGCCTTGTCCTGCGCGATCCCATCGGCATCCGTCCGATGATAGGCACCCATCTCCAGGTTCTCGTCCACCGTCAACACCGGGAACACCCGCCGCCCTTCCGGCACATAGCCGATGCCCTGGCTCACCAACTTGTGCGGCGGCAGACGATGCACCGGCTGGCCGTTCAGGTAGATGGCGCCCTGGCGTGGGTGCACGATGCCGCATATCGCCTTCAGCGTCGTGGATTTCCCCGCTCCGTTCGCGCCGATGAGGGTGGTGATCTCCCCTTTGCGCACCTCAAAGGAGATACCCTTGACGGCGTGGATGTGCCCGTAGTAGATGTGCACATTCTCCAGGGTCAGCATCACTCACCCTCCTTGCCGAGGTACGCCTCAATCACGACCGGATCGCAACTGACGGCGCTGCATGAACCCTCGGCGATCTTCTTGCCGTAGTCCAGCACGGACACCACGTCGGAGATTTCCATCACCAGTTTCATGTCGTGCTCCACCAGGAACACCGTGATGCCCGACGCGCGGATTTGGAGCAGGATGTCGCGCAGTTCGGCGGTCTCCGTCTCGTTGAGGCCGGCCGCCGGCTCGTCCAGCAGGACAAGCGTCGGCTCGGTCGCCAGCGCCCGCGCGATCTCCACCCGCCGCTGCAAGCCATAGGGCAGGCTGGTTGCCTGCTCGTCGGCGTACTGCTCAATCCGCATGACGCGCAGCGTTTCCAGAGCCTTCTCCTTCAGCCGCTCCTCCTCACGGCGCACCGAAAACGGATCTAGCACATGCTGCCAGAAGCGTGTCTTGGCGTGGTGCCCCAGACTCACGAGCACGTTCTCCATCACCGTCATGCTGCGGAAGAGGCGCAGGTTCTGGAACGTGCGGGCCAGCCCCAGTGCGGTAATCCTGTAGGCAGGCAGGCCGCTAATCTGCTTTCCGCGGAACCGTACCACGCCCCCCGTCGGCTTGTAGTAGCCCGACACCACGTTGAAAATCGTCGTCTTGCCCGAGCCGTTCGGCCCGATGAGGGCGTGGATTTCGCCTTCCTGGATGTTCAGCGACACGTTGTTCACGGCCACAAGGCCGCCGAATTGCATTGTGAGGTTTTCTATCTCTAGCAACATGGCGCTACCTCACTTCTCCAGATGGCGGGTTCCCTGCTTCCTCTTTCTCGGCGGCGCTGGCCAGCCGGGTCGCCTGCCGCTCCCTCCAGCGCTGGGCGATGCCCATCACGCCGCCCGGGAAGAACAGCACCACCAGCACCACCGCCACGCCGTAGAAGACGAGTTGCCAGTCCTTGAACGTCCGCAGCGCTTCCTGCAGGATAACCAGGATACCGCCCACCAGCGACCCCAGCAGGTTCCCCATTCCGCCCACCATCGTCATCGTGAGGACAAAGAGGGTGGAGCGGAACTCAAAGATGTCGGGGCTGATGTAGGTGTTGAGGTGAGCGAACAGCACCCCGGCCACCCCCGCGTAAACGCCGCTGATGACGATGGCGAGGATTTGGTAGAACCCCGTGTTCACGCCCATGGCCTTGGCCGCCACGTAGTCGTCGCGTATGGCGCGGAACGCCCTGCCGAACCGATGGCGCGTGATCTGCCTGGCGATGAGATAGCCCAGGATCACCGCCACGAGCACCAAGTAGTAGTACTTCTGCTCCGAGTTGAAGGTGAAACCGAAGAGGCTCGGGCGCTTGATGCCGGGGATGCCCATGGCCCCCCGCGTGATCTTCTCTTCGTTGACGAGGATGATGTTGATCACTTCGCCCAGCCCGATCGTAACGATGGCGAGGTAGTGCGAGCGCACCTTCAGCGACGGCAGTCCCACCACAACGCCGATGATGGCCGAAATCACCATCGCCGCAGGCAGCGTGAGCCAGAAAGGCCACTTGAAGTTCGTGTTGAGCAGCGCCGCCGTGTAGGCCCCCACAGCCCAGAAGGCTCCCATGGCCAGGTTGATCTGACCGCAGTAGCCCATGGCGATGTTCAGCCCCAGGCTGATGAGGATGTACAGGCCGGTCATGTTCAAGATGCGCACCTGGTAGTCGTTGCGCGCGATCTTCGGCATGGCGAGAAGTAGCGCCAGGAAGGCCACCAGCGCGAGAGTCTTCCAGAGGGTACTCCGCGTCTTCATCTCGCCCCTCCTACACCTTCTCAACCGTCGTCTCGCCCACGATGCCCGAAGGTTTGACCATCAGGACGAGAACCATGATGATGAAGGCGATGCCCTTCGTGTAGGCGGATGAGATAAAGCCTGCTGAGATGGCCTCAATCACGCCGAACGACAGCCCGCCGACGATGGCCCCCGGTATGCTCCCCAGGCCGCCAAGGATCGCCGAGGCGAACCCTTTGATGCCCACCGCAGCGCTCATGGACGGGTTCACGTACACGATGGGAGCGGCCAGGATGCCCGCTGCCGAGGCCAGGCCCGATCCGATGGCGAACGTGATCGCATTCGTGAAGTTCACGGGGATTCCCATGGCGCTGGCAATCTCCCGGTCCTGCGCCGCAGCGCGCATCGCCTTGCCCACCTTCGTGCGCGAGAGGAAAGTCTGCAGGCCCACCATGAGCAGCGTGCCCACTCCGATGACGAGCAGCATCTGCGGCAACAGGGACACGCCGCCCACCAGGATAGGCTTGGAAGGCAAGGGCGACCTCACCGCGAACCCTTCAGCGCCCCAGACGATGATCGCTAGGTTGTCCAGCATGATACCCACCCCGATAGTACCCAACAGCATCAGCATCAGATCCAGGTTCGCCAAGGGGCGGAACAGCCTTTCCAGAAGCACGCCCAGGATGGCGGTCAGCAGCACACCCACGATGAACGCCGCCCAATAGGGAAGGTGGATGCCGGCAACCATCCCCCGGTAGAAGATGATGCCGAAGTACGTGCCGATCATGTAGATGCTGCCGTGGGCGAAGTTCACGAGGCCCATGGAACGGTACACCATGGAGTAGCCCAGAGCCACCAGCGCGTAGATGCTCCCGATGCCGAGGCCCCCGACAATGGTCTGTATGAGTATGACCGTTTTGGTCATGCCCCTCCTTTCAAGAGCAGTTTGGACGCCCTGCCCCAGGGTAGCCGAGAGGGAGGCCGCGCGGGCAGCCTCCCTCTTGCCGCCGTGCCTATTTCACGGACACCGGGGTGAGTTTGCCGTCTTTGACGACGCCGATGCCCACCTCGTGCAGGCCCTCGCCGTTCTCGTCGTAGCAGATCACGCCCTGGAGCCCCTGAACACCGCAGATCTTGTGCAGTTCCTCGGTGATCCGCTCGGGCGTGATGTCAGGATAGGCCGCTTCCAACGCCATGATGAGCACCGTGGCGCCATCGTAGGCTTTGGCACCGTGGCTCTCCGGCTCGTCGCCCCAGCGGGCCTTGTACCGGGCCGCGAAGTCGCGCGTCAGGTCGTTCAGGTCGTTGGTGATGTACGGGTTGGAGTAGTAGGTACCCTCTGCCGCCTCGCCTGCGACCTCAATGAACTTGGTCGTGCCGATGGCCGCGCCGCCCGCGAACTGGCCGGTGAAGCCCAACTGCCGCGCCTGCTTGGCGATGAGCCCCGAAGCCACCTCAGAGCCGCCGAACAGGATGACCTCCGGGTTGGTCTGCAGAATCTTGGTCAGTTGCCCCGTGAAGTCCTTGTCATCAATGGCGTACCATTCCACGGTCAGCGGCTCCAGCCCGTGCGCCTTCAGGGCATTGGTCTGGTACTCCGCCTCGCCCTTGCCATAGGCCGACGTGTCGGAGATGATCGCGAACCGCTTGAACCCCTTACCTACCATGAAGTCCACGATGCTCTTCTCATACGCGGGCCCGGCCGGGCAGTCGCGGAATACATACTTGCTTCCCTTCTGGGTAATGGTCGCATTGAGCGCCGAGGTCAGGTGCGGGATCTTGTACTCTTTGAAGATGTCCACAACCGCCAGCGTCGTCGTGCTGTTGGTGCACGCGAAGGCCGCCACCACCTTGTCCTGGGTGATGAGTTTCTGCGCGAGGGCCACAGCCTTGGTCGGGTCGGCCTCGTCGTCTTCCTGGATCAGCACGAGTGGCCTGCCATGGATGCCGCCCTGCGCGTTCTTGGCCTCAAAGGCCAGCAGGATGCCGCGCTCGTCCCATTCGCCCAGAATGGCGTTCGTGCCGGTCTTGGGCGCAATCCAGCCGATCTTGATGGGTTCGGGCGGCTGGGTCGGTGCCGTGGTCGGCTGCACGGGTGCGGTCGTGGGCGCCGTGGTCGGCTGCACTGCGGGCTTGGTGGGCGTCGGCGTCGCCTTCGCGCCACACGCGCCCAGCAACACCGCAACAACGGTCAACATGGTGATCGCAAGAAACACATTTCGCCGGGTCATCTGCTCTTCCTCCTCATGTTTGTGATCTGTGGATAAACCACCCAACTCAACGCGGACCTACTCAAGATTCTCGGCGGTCTCACCTCCTTTCCCCAATGCCAACGCCCTTGAATATCCTTGTTCGGGACCAATGGCAAGGGTACACGGTTTTCCTATCCGCCGGACAACGGCGGGAACAGGCACACCCGGCTGTCCGGCGGGACATCATGCTCCAGCGTTACTTGCACCCCGTTCACCGTCGCCAGGCCCACGGCTTCGGGGTCAATCCCCAAGCGCAGGGCCACGTCGCGCACCGTCAGGGGACCTTCGGCGGCCAACCGTTGCCGCCGCTCCGTTCGGGGCGCCAGCGCCCCGAATATCTCCACTTCAAACGAGAAGGCTCCTTCGCTCACGCTATTCGGTCCGGGCCGGTTCGGGTTGGATTCGCCGCACCTTGTTCAGGGTCTCCGTGTGGGTAACGCCGGGCATCAGGACGGCGGCCAGCCCAATCTCACGCGCGATGTCGTCGGCGCACTGCCGCACCACAGGCCCCAACTCTAGCATCCGCTCCATGGGCAGGCGGAACGCAGGCCCCGCCACGGCGATCACCGCAAGGGGGCGCTGCCGCGGGTCCAGAATCGGCGCGGCGACGGCGTTGATGCCGTCTTCGTACTCCGACTGGGCAATGGCGAACCCGCGCTCGCGCGTCGCGCGCAGGTCGGCGAGGAAATCGTCCGGCGACACAATGGTGTGCTCGGTGTACCGCCGCAGCCCCTGGATCATGATCTGGCGCACCCGGGCCTCGGGCAGGTACGCCAGCACCGCCTTGCCCGACGAGGTGCAGCACGCGGGAAGCCGCTGCCCAGGCGCGGCGGCCAGTTTCACCCGCTGGGGGCTTTCTATCACATCCAGGTACACAATTTCATTCCCGTCCAGCACGCCCAGGTCCACCGTCTCGCGGCACTCCTCGCTCAGGCGGTGCAAAAAAGGCCATGCGTGCCGCCGGATGTCAATCGTCTCCAGCGCCAGCATGGCCAGTTCCAAGACTCGCAGGCCCAGCCGATACTTGCCCGTCGCCTCGTCGTGCTGCACGAAGCCCCTGTTCTCCAACGTGGCCAGGACGCGGTGCACGGTGGTCTTGTGCAATACCACGCGCTCGGCAATCTCGGTCAGGGTGAGTTCTGGCTCCTCCCGCGAGAAGCACAGCAGCACGTCCAACGCTCTATCCACAGCGCGAATCGGCTTGCTCAAGACCCCGTCCTCCATCGGAACGCATTGCTTGGGAACGCACGGCTGCTGCGGTTGCATAGCGTGCAACTGGGTTGCACAGTGTAGTATACCACAGAATCGGCGCGGTGTCAAGTACTTTTCTGCGGGATTTTGCAAAGTCCGTTGGCAGCCCTGCATTCGGAGGTGCGAGGTGCCGAAGAGTCTCGTCAACCGAGGGGATTCGCCCCCTGTTCGCTCAAGACATTGCCCCAAACCCGATGCGCAGGCGCCTCCCCGGCCAGCACGCGCAGCACCTGGCGTGCGACTTCTAGGCCGACCCTTGACCTGGCCTCCGCCGTAGAGCCGCCGATGTGCGGCGTGAGGATCACCCGCCGATTGCGGAGCAGGCGCTCGTTCGTGGGCGGTTCTGTCCCGAACACATCCAGCGCAGCGCCGGCCACCTTCCCTTCCTCCAATGCGTCCAGCAGGGCATCCTCATCCAGCACCTCACCGCGAGCGCAATTGACGATTCGGCAGCCCGGTTTGACCAAGGCCAACTCCCTCCGACCCACCAGGTGATGCGTTGAGGCGTTTGCGGGCACATGGATGGAGATGAAATCCGCTCGCGCGAGCAACGTCTCCAGTGGCACCAATGGAACGCCTAGCGCCAGGGCGCGCTCCGGTGCGACGAACGGATCGGCTGCGATCACGGTCATCCCCAGGGCCAGCGCCCGCCGCGCCACCTCCACCCCCACACAACCCAGCCCGATGATGCCCAGAACCTTGCCATACAACTCAACGCCTTCAAATTCACTGCGCCGCCATTCGCCGGCACGCACGCTGGCATCGGCCAAAGGAATGTGCCGTGCCAGGGCGAGCATCAGCCCCACGGTGTGCTCTGCAACCGCAATGGCGTTGGCGCCCGGCGTGTTGAGGACCAGGATACCCCGGCGCTCTGCCTCTGCCACGTCAATGTTGTCCACGCCGCTGCCGGCTCGGGCGATGAGCCGCAGGCGCGCCGCGCGGCGCAGCACCTCGCGGCAGACTCGCGTCTGGCTGCGCACGATGAGGGCGTCGTACAGGCCGATGATGTCGCACAGATGCTCGCCACGGCAACCGTCTCGGACATCCACCTGATGGTGCGCACGCAACAACGCCACTGCATCAGGCGACAGGCCTTCGGTAATCAGGATTCGCATCGCGCCCCTCCTTCACATCGGCCAAGGCGGACTCCACGGCCGCCAGCGCCCCGTGGATGTCCGCCTCGTCCACCCAGCCCATGTGGGCCACCCGAATCGTGCGGTTTGGCTCGTGCCCTTGCACCAGCATCACCTTGTAGCGCTCGGCCAGCACCCGAATGAGAGGGCCTGCCGAGACACCATCAGGAACCCACGCGGCCGTAACGCTTGGAGACGCGCACGCCTCCTCGGCAACGAGCCGAAACCCCAGGCGGGCAAGGCCGCTCCGCACCATGCGCGCCAGTCGCCGATGGCGGGCAAACGCCGCGTCCAGCCCTTCCGTCATCAGCAAGCGCAGCCCCGCGTGCAGCCCCCTGAGAGCGCCGATAGCGGGCGTGAACGGCGTCTCGTTGCGGTCGGCCCAACGGCGCGCCTCCCGCAAGTCCCAGTAGAAGCGAGGCATCCGCGCCTGTTCCACGGCCGCCCACCCACGCGGGCTCACCGAGATGAGTGCCAGGCCGGGTGGCCCCATCAGCCCCTTCTGCGACGCCGCGACCACCACGTCGCAGCCCCATTTGTCCGCCCGCATGGGCATCGCCCCGACCGAACTCACGCCATCCACCAGCACCAGAACGTCGGGCGACACGCCGCGGGCCGCGCGCACAAGGGTTGGCACGTCGTTCACCACGCCGGTGGACGTCTCGTTGTGGGTCAGGAGCAGGGCTTTCGCATCGGGCGCGGCCTGCAGCGCAGCCTCAACGGCTCCGGCGTCGGCGGGCTGCCCTGGGGGGAACTCCACCAATGTAACCTGCGCGCCGAAAGCCTCCGCGATGGCCGCAAACCGCCGCCCGAACACGCCCACGCTCACGGCCACGACCTTGTCGCCTGGGGACAGCGTATTGACCACCGCCGCCTCCAGGCCACCGGTGCCCGAAGCCGTGAGGACGAGCACATCACCGGCGGTGCCAAACGCGGCCCGCAGAGGCGACCGAACCTCGGCCATGAGGCGCTGAAACTCGTCGCCTCGGTGACCGATCATCGGCTCGGCCATTGCCTTGCGGACGGCCGGCGGCAACGGTGTAGGACCGGGCACTCGTAGATTCATACGGCACCTCACGGTTCCTGTGGCACTTGTGGCAGCACGTGAAGCGCCTCGCGCACCTTTTCCTCCGGATAGGCATAGTCCTGAAGGCGACCCGCCAGGTACTCATCATAGGCCGCCATGTCAAAATGCCCGTGCCCGCTCAGGTTGAACAAGATGGTGCGACGAACACCCTCCTCCCTGCACCGAATGGCCTCGTCCACCGCGGCGCGAATCGCATGGGCCGACTCGGGAGCCGGCACGATGCCTTCGCTGCGGGCGAACAGAACGGCCGCCTCAAAGACCGCCGTCTGCGGATAGGCCACCGGTTGGACGATCCCGCCCTGCACCAGCACGGACAGCGCCGGCGCAACGCCGTGGTAGCGCAATCCCCCTGCGTGGATTCCCACCGGCACAAACGTGTGGCCCAGCGTGAACATCTTGATAAGCGGCGTCAGCCCCACGGTATCGCCGAAATCGTAGGCCCACACTCCTTTCGTCATGGACGGGCACGCGGTCGGCTCCACGGCCACGAATCGGGTGTCCAATCCTCTGGTCATGCGCTCCCGGATGAAGGGGAACGCAAGCCCGGCGAAGTTGGACCCGCCGCCGACGCATCCGATCACAACGTCGGGGTAATCGTCGGCAAGCGCCATCTGCGCCAGGGCCTCCTCGCCGATAATCGTCTGGTGCAGCAGGACATGATTGAGCACGCTCCCGAGGGAGTACTTGGTGTCAGGGTTCTGCGCAGCCACTTCCACCGCCTCGCTGATGGCGATTCCCAGGCTGCCCAACGAGTCCGGATCCCGGGCCAGCACCTGCCGCCCCGCGTTGGTCTCGCTGCTGGGGCTGGGCGTAACTTCCGCACCCCACGTCTGCATGAGCGACCGGCGGTAAGGCTTCTGCTGGTAACTGATCTTGACCATGTACACCTTGCATTCCAACCCGAACAGCCGACAGGCGAGGGCCAGCGCGCTGCCCCACTGCCCGGCGCCGGTCTCGGTGGTGAGCCTGCGCACGCCCTCAACCTTGTTGTAGTAGGCTTGGGCAACGGCGGTGTTGGGCTTGTGGCTCCCCGCAGGGCTCACGGACTCGTTCTTGAAGTAGATGTGGGCCGGTGTTTGCAGGGCGCGCTCCAGGTTCCGCGCCCGCACCAGCGGCGTGGGCCGCCACATTCGGTACACGCGGCGCACGTCCTCCGGAATCTCCACATGCCGCTCGCCGGACACCTCCTGCGCGATCAGCGCCATGGGGAACAGCGGGGCCAGGTCATCCGGGCCGATGGGTTTGCCTGTGGCGGGATGGAGCACGGGCGGCAGCGGCAGAGGAAGGTCGGGGATGATGTTGTACCACGTTCTGGGCATGTCGCGCTCGCCTAGCAGAATCTTGACCTCTTCCATTGTGCACCTCCTGTGAAATTTGGATTTCTGGGCGTGGTTCCGAATGTCCGAGAAAAAGCAAAAGGCCCTCGCCGAGGGGCGAGAGCCTTTTCAACCCGTGGTGCCACCCTCGTTAGGCTGGAAAATGAAAAATCCGCCGTGATGGCGGATAATCCAAAAGCCAGCCTCACTCATGCGCAGGTACGGGAGACGAGCATCGTCTCCGATACCCTCCGCTCAGGTAACGGTAGCGGTCTCCGTCCGCGTCTACTGGCCAGCCTGCGCGGCAGGCGTTCGGGCGGCGACTCCCAGGTCCATTCGGTATCCGCGCTGACGTCGGACTCTCACCATACGCCGACTCTCTGGGTCCCGCTGTGATACCTACTCGTCCTGTTCACAGTCTTTGCGAGATGTATTCGGTTTGTCTGACGCAAGTATACGACACCCGCGTCCCGGTGTCAAATTTCCGCATTCGGTGCGACACGCTTCGGACGCAAATTGGGGCAGGTTCACCGCAGAGCACGCGGAGACCGCAGAGGGTCATCTTGATTCTCTGCGAAGATCGCACACGGCGCGGTCGCAATTCAAGGCCGCCCCGCCAGGCTGGATGCACCGCAGAGCACGCGGAGACCGCAGAGATTCTCTTTGAAATCTCCGCGCTCTCTGTGCCCTCTGCAGTGCAAATCCTTTGCCCTCCGTTCCGCTGTCGCCCCGAGTTCACCGCAGAGCACGCGCAGACCGCAGAGATTCTCTGAAATCTCCGCGCTCTCTGTGCCCTCTGCGGTGCAAATCCTTTGCTCTCCGTTCCGCTGTCGCCCCCGAGTTCACCGCAGAGCACGCGCAGACCGCAGAGATTCTCTGAAATCTCCGCGCTCTCTGTGCCCTCTGCGGTGCAAATCCTTTGCTCTCCGTTCCGCTGTCGCCCCCGAGTTCACCGCAGAGCACGCGCAGACCGCAGAGATTCTCTGAAATCTCCGCGCTCTCTGTGCCCTCTGCGGTGCAAATCTCTGCTCTCCGTTCCGCTGTCGCCCCCGAGTTCACCGCAGAGCAAGCGCAGACCGCAGAGGGGCTATCTCTGTTTCCCTGCGTTCTCAGTGTTCTTTGCGGCGATAGCCCACCGTGCGGCGCTGCCCAAGCCGTACAGCAACGCCAGCAGGCCCCACAGCATGAAGCCGCCCCGCGTGCCCCACACGGTGATGTCCACCAGCCCCTGCGCGAACAACGCCGCCATGCCTGCGATGGCGCCCGCCGCCAGGGGCCACAGGCCGTCGCCCGTCGCACGCAGCACCCGAAGGCCGGCGATCGCCCGACGCAGCGACGCTGCCGCCAACGCCAGCAATGCCGCCAGCCCAGGCAGCCCCAGGTCCAGCCCCACCTGCAGATACAGGCTGTGCGCGCCGGGCTCGGTGAAAGCCGCGTACCCGTACAGGTCGCGGAGCGCCACGTTGAACCCGCCCATCCCCACACCCGTCAGGGGAAAATCGCCCACCAGCAGCAGCGCGTAGTGCCACACCCGCTGCCGAAACGCAAACGACGACGTGTCCAGAATCTCCAGTTCGTCCGCCGACTCCGTGGCCCCCTGCTGACGCACCCACAAGCCGCCACCCACGGCAAGGGCGAGCGCGACGAGCACGACCACCGCCAGCGCCATGCGCCGCCGAGCCGCCAGCGCCGCCAGCACGGCGATCCCCACCAGGAACGCCCCGTAGGCCCCCCGCGACTTGGTGAGGAACAGCACCAGAAGCATGAGCACACCGGCGAGAACCCACAGCGCCCGCGCCGCCGGCAGCCGCTCCAGCCATCTCTCCCCCGCCGACGCCCTCGGCGGCCAGAGCGCCCACGCCACGGCGATGAATGCCGCGCACAGAAGCGCCCCGGCCATGACGTTTGGATGCACCGTGTCGCTCACTAGGCGGGGGAACGCCGCGTAGATGGACGGCGGGAAGAACGTCTTGCGTTCGGCAAACCAGCCCACGACGAAGGGCGCCAGCAGTGCGAGCGCCGCGCCCGCCCCGGCCAGCCCCGCGCCGACCAAAGCCACGCGCCCGCGCGTCCGCGCCCACACCGCCAGCGCCCAGAACATCCCGAGGTCCGCCCATAGTTGCCAGGTGCGCTCCCATGTCTCGGCGGGCGTCTGCGTAACCCAGAGCGACACGCCGGACATCGCCAACAGGGCCGCGACCGCCGCCCATGTCGGCAATCGCCGTGCCCCATCGCCCGCGCCCACAAGCACGAGCGCCACGGCCACCATCGCCAGCGCACAGGCAACCCACCCCCACGCAGGCGCGCCGGCGGCAATCCCCGCCGCGACCACGGCCAGCGCCGCGCCCGCGGTTTCCATGCCCCTAAGCCGATTCGCTGTCATGGGGTACACGTCCGCCATGCGTCAATCCTTGCCGCAGCCGCTGCTTGAGCACCCGCCACAGAAACAGCGGGTTGCCGATGAGGTAGCGCCGCCACAGCCGCCGCGGTTCAATGATGAGCCGGCCCAGCCACTCCAGCCCGTGGTCATTGAGCCACTTGGGCGAGCGGCGCAGGTCGCCCGAGACGTAGTCAAACAGCGCCCCGCACGTGAAAGCCACGTTCACATCCAGGCGCGGCCAGTTCTCCGAAAGCCACCGCTCCTGCAGCGGCATGCCGAACCCCACGAACAGGATGTTGGGCCGGGCCGAGTTGATTTTCTGGATGACGCCCTCGTTCTCGGCGCTGCCAGGCGTCTTGTCAAAGTAGCCGTGATGAGCGCCCGCAATCCGCAGGTTCGGGAACCTCTCCCGAAGCCGCGCCGCGGCCTTCTCGGCCACGCCGGGCCGCGAGCCGAGCAGAAACAGCGAAAGCCCCTGCGCAGCCGCCATCTCCGCCAAATCCCACACCCAGTCGGCGAACACAATCCTGCGCGGCGTCTGGTAGCCCAGGATGCGCGCGCCCCAGCGAAGCCCATCGCCTTCCAGCCTCACGATGTCCGCGCCGTTCATGAACTCTCTGAACCAGGGCTTTTCGTAGGCCAGATTGAATGAAAACACGTTGCCCGACGCCACCAGAACCTTCTGCCCCGAAAGCGCGGCCTCGCCCACCGTCTGAATCAGCCCATGCCAGTCCAACAGGGTCAGTTTTGTGCCGATGAGGTTTATGGAAGGCCAAGTCTCGCTCAAGTCCTCTGCTCCTGTTCCGCTGCCGGCGGGGGTTCCGCCCCGCCGACCGATATGGATGCCGGGGCCGCAAGAACAAGCCCCCACAGCGTCCAGACCGCCATCGTTACCGTCTGATCCCACCACCAGGCATCTGCCAGTTCCCGAATGTTGAAACCCAGCAGCGCGATGGCCGCTGCCACCCAGAACGCCGCCGACCGAGCCGCCACGCCCCGCTTCAAGCCGCGGATGGCCTCCCGCCAGATGGACGCCCACAGCCCAATGTAGAGCGCAAGCCCCACAAGACCATGTCGGAACCCCATGGCCAGGATGCTGCTGTGGCTCCCCGCCGAGAAAGACGCTGCCCTCCCGGCGATCCGCACTTGTGTGCCCCAGCCCGCAATCGGATGCTCCGGCAGCAGTCGGAACGTCTCCTCGTACACCCGCAACCGCACCAGGAAACTCCCCGGCCGCCACTCCACGACGGCCGCTTGCCACAGTCGTTCAGGCCCGCCGAACCCGATGACGACCGCTGCCAGCGCCAGAACCACAATGCCGGCGAACACCGCCACCCGAACCGGCTTGCGCCACGACCGCGAAGCGTACACGGCCAACGCGACCAAACCCACGCCCAACGCCAGGTACGCGATGCGCGACTCTGTCCCCACCAGGCACACCAGAAGTCCGACCAGCACCGCGCCCAGCAAGATGCGCACGCGGCCCTTCGCCTCGCGCGTACGCCACGCGGTGAACGGGATCAGAATCAGGCTGGCCATGCTCAGATACGTCGGATAGAGCGCGAGGCTCGTCAGGCGGAACGGGAGAAAGACCGAATCCGTGCCCACCCGCCCCAGACGCCGAATGACAATGGACGCGAAGAAATCCGACGACGCCTTGCGAAGACTGGGCACAAGAATCCCAAGCGCCGAGGTGATCGTCTCGCGCCCGATGCCCACGGCAAACAGGACCCCGCCCAGCGCCAGATACGTCGCCAGGGCTGTGAGTCCCCGCGCGGCCTGATTCCATTCCCGTGCCGTGCGGACCGCGTTCCAGAACAGAAAGAGCAGGAACACCTGCGACCAGGCCGTTGCCGTCTCCTTCAGGAAGATGTCCACGTACTCCCTGTCCACCCACAGCGCGGGCACCACCCACCACAGCGCCAGCAGCCCGGCCCATACCACGGGCGCGCTGACGGTGAACCGGCCCCGCGCTTGCCACAGGTACCGTACCGTCTCCCACGCAACGAAGAACGGCGGCAGAATCTGCTCCACGCCGAGAATCCACCACAGCGGCCACAGACCGAGGAACAGCATCAGGTCAAACGAGAACGGCGTGGAGACAAACGGAATGGCCCGTGCGGTCTTCCCATCCGCCTGCTGTTTCACCCACGATGGCAGCCTAATGGGCATCCTCCCCTCCCCTGCCAAGGACTTCCCCATACAGCGAGCCGTATTCTTGCACAACCTGTTCCACAGCATACTGTCGCGCCGCGTGGAAACAGGCCGAAGCCATACGCCGGACCGCCACGGGGTCCGCCGCAACCCGCCCCACCGCCTCGGCCAGCGCGTCCACGTCCCGAGGCGGCACGAGCCACCCCGTCTCCCCGTCGGCCACGAGTTCCGGCAACCCGCCCGACCGCGCCGCCAGGACGGGCTTCCCGTAGGCATAAGCCTCTACGACCACGATGCCGAAGATTTCCGGATACACCGAAGGCACGGCCACGGCGTCGCACGCTGCCAGCAGACGCGCCTTGTCCTCGCCGAATACCGCGCCGTGGAACACAATCTGCGGATGCCCGCCGTACTCCCGTCTCAGCGCCGTCTCCAGCGTGCCCCATCCGGCCACATCCAGCCGCAGGTTCGGATACCTCGCCGCACACCGCGCCACCGCCTCGCACAGCAAATCCACACCTTTGGCCCGCTCCAACCGCCCCAGGTACAGCACCCGAACCTCCCCGCTGTCCGATACGGGCGAGGCGGCGCGTATGCGATCCAACTCCGCCAGCGTCATCCCGTGCGAGTTCGGAATCACCCGCGCCACGGCTCGCGGGAAAAACCCCCGCAGCACGTGCGCATCCAGCGTGTAGCGGCTGGGAGCCACCGCCGCTGCCACCGCCCGCGACAGCCAGGCCCGAAATGCCGCGTATGGCCGCAAGAGCCATGCCCCCCGTTCGGCCCAGGCCCCGACGCGGCTTTCCAGCGTCCCCTCAGGGCTGAACAACTCGTAGTCGCGGCACGTGTGCACGATGGGAATGCCCTCGGCGCGCGCCGCCGCCCACACCGACGGCGACAGGCCGCGCAGTTTGTTCACGTGCGCGATGTCCGGCCGCTCCCGCCGCAGGATGCTTCGCACCATCCGGTACGCGTGCGGGTTCCAGATGTCCAGCACCTGCCACGGAACCCGCTTCCACATGGGCTGCGCGTCTTTGTCCCCCACCCAGTACAGGTTCCAGGGCAGGAACGAATACACGGTTGCGCCCTCTTCGCGCTCAACCCGCAGCCGCCGCTCCCGCGCCGTCGTGATGACCACCACCTCGTCGCCACGGGCTGCCAGGCCGCGCGCCAGCATCCGCGCCGAACGCACGGCCCCGCCCCCAGCCTGCGGGTCAAAGACGTAGGACAGCAGCGCCACCTTCATCGGGCGCTCCCTCGGAGAGCACCGACAAGCCTGCGAACCTCGTGCAGCCCCAGCACGTAGGCCGTCGCCACGAGGAACACGCCGCAGCCCAGCGTGCCACCCGCGAGCAAGGCGAGGTTCGGCGCGTGCGACCCCATCGCCCCCCGAACCAGCGCCTGTAGCGCCACGGTTCCCAGCCACGCGCCCGCACCCGCCATCGCCAGTTGGAACCCGCCGCGCCTGTCCGCAACGCGCACGCGCCCAGGGCGCAGCAGTGTGGCGTAGAGCCAGGCGAACGACACCGTGCTCGCCAGCGCGCTGCTCAACCCCAGCGCACGCAGGCCCAGTCCCGCCCAGATGAGCACCGCCTCGGAGACCAGAAGCGTCGCCGACGACAGCACCGCCGACGTGAACAGCAGGCGCAAGCGCCGCTCCGCGTAGGCCAGCCCGCTGGGGATGCGGGTCGCCGCCTCGCCCAGCACGGCCGGCGCGAACATCTGCAAGGCCAGGGCCAGCGTCAGCACGTCGCCCGACCCGAACTGCCCGCGCCCGAAGACGACGGCGGTCAGCGGCACCGGCAACGCCGCCATGATCACCGCCACCGGTATCGCCACCAGCATAATCTGCCGGAAATCCGAGCGAACGTCGGTTCGCCGTCGCTCTGCGCTTCGGCGTATCGTCGTGATGAGGAAGCCACGGAAGACGAACCGTTCCAGCGTGTTGATGATGCGCCGCGCGTAGTTGGCCGCCGTGATGCTCCCAGGCGGCAACAGCGACGCCAGCGCCTGCTCGCCCAACGTGGCCCCCACATTTACGCCCTGCCCCGCCAGCGGCACACCCACCATCGCCAAGGTGGTCCGCAGGCGCGCCGCGCTGGGCCAGGCGGGCACGTACCGCACCTTGAGCACGGCCCGCATGAGGGCCAGGCCCACGATGGCCTCCAGCGCCGCGCCCAGCGTCAGCCCCCACGCCGCCAGCGTCAGCCGTTGCTCCGACGGCGACACCAGCACCACCGCGATGGACAGCGCCGCGCCCGCAACCCGCGTCAGCGTTGGCAACCACTGGACGCCCTCATGGTAGTAGATGGCGCGGAATGTCTCCGCCAGCGCCAGAAACACCAACAACCAGGCCAAAACCGCTGCCAGCGGCACTGCCGCCGCCCGTGTTTCGGCCGACGCGCCCGGGATGGTAACGGGAAGCCACCACGCTGCGGTGAGCGACAGGACCGCCGAGATCGGTGCCGCCAGCACCGCGATCACGGTGATCGCCTCCCGATACGCCTGCTGACGGTCCGTCTCCCCCGCGAACAGCCCCATGAACGAGTTGGTCAGGCTCTGGAACATCCCCCGACCCACCTTCTGGGGCAACGCATAGGCGGCGTACAGCGCGTCGGAGCGCACGCTCAGGCCGAAGGCCGCCGCAATGACCACATCCAGCAGGAAACTCGCCACGGCCTCGGTGGCGAACAGCACGTTCAGCACGGCCGACCGGCCCAGAAAGGCGAGGGAGCCGCTCTCTTCAAGTTGGGAGGAGGAATCGGTCATCATGTCAACCCATGAGTCCAGGCGTCATTTCTTCTCCGCGAGGCGCTTCAGCCCCCTGGCGGCCGTGGCATCGTCGGGATCCAGTTCCAGCACCTTGCGGAACATCGCCTCGGCGTCCGCCAGCCGCCCCGTTTCCTCGTACAGGGCTGCCAGGCCCCGGTATGCCCACTTGTTGTTGGGGTCAAGGTCAACGGCCTGCAGGAGCAGACGCTCGGCGCGGGCGGCATCGCCCTGCTCCTTCCAGACCAGGTCGCCCAGCCGCACGTAGCCCCAGTAGTAGTCCGGCGCGTTGGCCACAAGCCACTCGTAGTCAGGCAGGGTATCCGCAGCGCGGCCCAGGTTCCGCAACGCATTGGCTCGCCCCAGATGGGCGCGCCGCTCCATCGCCGCCGACGAGAACGACGCCACCGACAGCGCCCGCTCGTACAGCGAAAGCGCCCTTTCCCACTCCTCGTCGCCCTCGTACAGGATCGCCAAACGCACGTAGTGCTCGCTCGCATCCGGCTCGGCGAACATGGCACGCTCGTACCAGTCCCGCGCCCGCGCCGTGTCGCCTGTCTTCTGCGCCTGCGACCCTGCGCGGACAAAATCCGCTGCCGGGACCCCGCCGCGCCGCCACTCCGCCCCGGCCTCCTCGCGCGCGCCCTGCTCCCACCGCACGAAGCCCAGCCCGCGATGCGCCGCGGCATTCCCCGCGTCCAGCGCCAAGGCCCGCGCCAGCAGCGCCTCCGCCTGGGCGATGTCCGCGCTCGGCGAGGGCGCTGTGGCCCCCGCGTGAGCGCGCCGATACAGCGCCACCATCGCCAGGTTGCTGTAGCCACGGCTCGCCACCGGCCGCGCCAGCGCAACCACCGCGATGACGCCTGCCAGGGCCAGGATTCCCAAGACCGCGCGCCTACCCTTGCTCATGAAGGTTCTCTCGCTCGCGCACGCCATTCCAGAGGATTGGGCGTCTCCGGAGACTCAACGAATGCACCTTTGCGCGGGGCATTATAGCACGCCGCAACCGCCGCGGCAACCGCAACGCGGGGCGCTTCACTCCCGTCTTCTGTTGGTAAAGGTGCATGATACCGGCCAGTCTTGTCATCATCGCGGCCAAAGCGATCCCAGGCCTTACCTGTCATGCTGAGCGAAGCGAAGCATCTCGGCCCATCGAGATTGCTTCGGGCGCTTCGCGCCCTCGCAATGACAACCTTTACCTGTCATTGCGAGCGAAGCGAAGCAATCTCCGGTTCTGGCGACTACTTCAGGCGCCGCGCCCTCGCAATGACAGTTGCCAACAAACGCCCAGCCATTCCCCTTCTCCCCCGCGGGCGGGGAGAAGGCCCGTAACGATACCCAGCCCACACCCGCCCCCCTTCTCCCCCGCGGGCGGGGGAGAAGGGGGCCAGGGGGATGAGGGGGTACCCCCGCGCGGCGAAGAAGGCGGCAGGGGGGATGAGGGGGTACCCCCGCGCGGCGAAGAAGGCGGCAGGGGGATGAGGGGGTACCCCCGCACGGCGAAGAAGGCGGCAGGGGGATGAGGACGTACCTCGCGCGGCAAAAAGAAAAGGCGGGGCCTTCAAAGGTCCCGCCTTTTCCTCAACCCTTGCGCCTGTTACTTCGTCTTGACGGAAATCTTCCTCGGCTTGGCCGCCTCAGCCTTCGGAATGCGCAAAGTCAGCACGCCGTTCTCAAAGGTGGCCTCGGCCTTCGCCGCGTCCACCGGCACGTTCAGCGTCAGCGACCGCTGCAGCGTGCCGTAGAACCGCTCGCGGATGGCGTAGTCGCGCCCCTCCTCCTTCGGCGCCGGCACCTCGGCGCGGATGGTCAGCGTCTCGCCGTCCAGCGAGATGTCCACGCTGTCCTTGTTCACGCCAGGCAGCGCCGCTTCTACGTACACCGCGTCCTCGGTGCTGTAGGCATCAACGGGGAGCCGATACACGCGGTCGCCGGCGAACTCGGCCATAGGCCGCACGAAACTCTGCTCAAACAGCCGATCCATCGCATCGCGAAGGGTTACGAAATCCCGGAACGGTTCCCACACAGAAACTTGCCGTGCCATAGTCCGCCTCCTTGATGAGAGTTCATGATTCCAACGCGGCGCGAGGCGATGAATTCACCCCGCGCCGCACAAGCCCCAATGTTACTTCGCCTTGATGGTGATCTGCTTCGGCTTCGCTTCCTCCACCTTCGGCAGTCTGAGGGTCAGCACGCCGTCCTCAAAGGTGGCCTCGGCCTTCTCGGCCTGCACGTCCACCGGCAGGGTAACCGACCGCTGGAACGCACCGTACCGACGCTCGCGGTAGTGATAGCCGCCTTTCTTCTCCTCAGCCTCTTCCTTGACCTCGCCCTTGATCGTCAGCGTGTTGCCGGTAACGGTGATGTCCAGGTCCTTGGCCTTGACGCCGGGGACAGAGGCCTTGACCACCACATCGTTGTCGGTCTCGTACATGTCAATGGCCAGCGTCCCGACGCCCTCGGTCCGGAACAGCGGCCCGAACGGACGGACGAAACTCTCCTCAAACAGCCGATCCATCGCCTCTCGCAGGCTCACCATCTCGCGGAACGGATCCCAGCGAACCAGGTCTGCCATAGTCTCACCTCCCTTTGCCCAGAAGTGATTCTACACCTGCTATATAACCGCCTTGCATAAGATGACGATAAAACTAGAATTAGAGAAGGATAAGAGTTTCGCCACCGCTACCCGGAGATGCGCCGCAGTTCCTCAAACAGACGGCGCTGCTCCGCGGTCAGGTGCGTGGGCAGTTGGACTTCCACCTTCGCCAGCAGGTCGCCCCGCTCGTCCGGTTTGCGGAGCCGGGGCATACCCTTGCCGCGCAGGCGGAACACGCGCCCGTTCTGCGTGGTCGGCGGAATCTTCAGGAGCACGTCGCCCTCCAGCGTGGGCACGCGCACCTCCCCGCCCAGCACCGCCGTGAACAAATCCACCGGCACCGTCGTGTGCAGGTCGTCGCCCTTGCGCTCAAAGCGCGGGTGCGGCAGGACCTTCACCCGCAGGTAGATGTCGCCCGCAGGCCCGCCCGCGATGCCAGGCGCACCCTTGCCCGCAAGGCGCACGCGCGTGCCGGTGTCGGCCCCGCGCGGAATCTTGACATCCAGGCGCTCGCCGTCGCGCTGGAGCGTGCGGGTCGTCCCGTGGAACGCCTCCTCCAGCGTGATCTCCACGTCCTGCTCGTAGTCCTGGCCGCGCTGCGGCCGGGTGCGGAAGCCGAACCCCTCCGTCCGCGCCCGTCCGGTACCCATGCCGCCGAAAATCTGGCTGAAGAAGTCGGAGAACGGGCTGGAGTCGCCGAACAGGTCGCGCAGGTCATCGGCGGTGGCGTACCGCACGTTCGGCCCCTGGCCCGTGCCCCATGTGGTCCAGCGGCTCCAGTCAAAGTCGCCTGGCTGTCCGCCGGCCTGCTGCCAGCGCACCCAGTCGGCCCCCAGTTGGTCGTACTTCTTGCGCTTCTCGGGGTCCGACAGGACCTCGTAGGCCTCGTTGATCTCCTTGAACCGCGCTTCGGCCTGGGGGTCGTTCGGGTTCATGTCCGGGTGGTACTGGCGGGCCAGTTTCCGGAACGCCTGCTTGATTTCCTTTTCGGTGGCGTTTTTCCCTACGCCGAGTATCTTGTAATAGTCCTTGTACTCCATAGCCCTCTAGCACTGTACCACAGGGATTCTTGATGGTTTGTCATTGCGAGGGCGCGCAGCGCCCGTAGGGACAATTCATGAATTGTCCCTACTCGTCAACCGAGATGCTTCGCTTCGCTGATGCTTCGCTTCGCTCAGCATGACAGCCACTGCCCCTGTCATTCTGAGGCGCGAAGCGCCGAAGAATCTCGTCAACCGAGATGCTTCGCTTCGCTGATGCTTCGCTTCGCTCAGCATGACAGATGATGCTTCCCTTCGCTCGCAATGACAACGGGTAGTTTTCTCTGTGGTCAACCGCCAGCCGAGAGTCTCCATCCTGATTTCGCCGAGGACGCGCGGGCGGCCCACCTAGACCGCCACGATGACCTTGGCCGGGCGCAGCACGCGGTCGTTCAGCCGGTAGCCCGCCTCGCTGACGGCCACCACCGTCTGCGGCTCCACGCCGTAGTGGGCGCTGGGCACAGTCCCCACCGCCTCATGCCAGGCCGGGTCAAACGGCTTCCCGACCGGGTCCAGCACCTCCACGCCCTGCTGCCGCAGCCACTGCATCAGTACATTGCGGGTCAGTTCCACGCCCTGGCGGAGCCCATCCTGCGCGCCCGCGTGGGCCAGCGCCCGCTCCAGATTGTCGGCCACCGGCAACACCCCGCGGAGCAGCCGCTCCCGGTCCGCCGCGATCTGCTCCTGGGCCAGGCGCTGCTGGCGCTTGCGGAAGTTCTCCATCTCGGCCTGAAGCCGCAGCGCCAGGTCGCGCCAGTCCACCTCCTCCGGTGCGGGGGCAGGCGGCTCAGGCGCAGGCGCGCTCGTCGGCTCCTCCGCCGGCGGAGTCTGCTGGCTTTGGGTTGCCCGATTCTCGTCGTCCTCGGGTGGAATCACTTTCACCGGTATCTGCACGGTCGCTCTCCGTTCTCGGTACTTGACACGGCAAGGCGCGGCGCACAGGGCAACTCCGGGGCAGATGACACCGCCTCGCCCCGCATTCTCAAGTGCGACGCACCACGAAGGTGCGCCGCACTTGCTAACCCTTCCGCCGCGGCCTTCACCGCAGGTCTGTCATGCGCGGCCGTTAGGCCTCGCGGAACTCGCCGTCCACGACGTCTTCGCCGCCTGGGCCGCCCGCCGCTCCGCCCGAAGGCCCACCCGTCGGGCCGCCACCAGGCTGCTGCCCGGCGTACATCTGCTGGCCCAGCGCGTAAGCGGCCTGCTTCAACTGCTCCGTCAACTGCCGGATGCGGGCCATGTCGTCGGTCTTCACCGCGCTCTTTAGGTCGTTGATGATGCCCTCAACCCGGCCGCGGTCGGTGGCAGGCACCTTGTCGCCCAACTCGCGCAGCGCCTTCTCGGTCTGGTAGATGACCGAGTCGGCCTCATTGCGGGCCTCCACCAGTTCCTTGCGGCGGCGGTCTTCGGCCTCGTGGCGCTTCGCCTCCTGCACCATCCGCTCCACGTCTTCCTTGCTCAGGTTCGTGCTGGCGGTGATGGTGATCTTCTGCTGCTTGCCCGTGGCTTTGTCCTGCGCCGACACGTTCAGAATCCCGTTGGCGTCAATGTCAAACGTAACCTCAATCTGCGGGATGCCGCGCGGCGCGGGCGGGATGCCCTCCAGGTTGAACTTGCCCAGGCTCATGTTGTCGGCAGCCATGGGCCGCTCGCCCTGCAGGACGTGGATCGTTACGGCCGTCTGCCCATCCTCGGCGGTGGTGAAGATTTGGCTCTTCTTCACCGGTATGGTCGTGTTCCGCTCAATGATGGGCGTCATCACGCCGCCCAGGGTCTCCACGCCCAGCGTCAACGGCGTAACGTCCAGCAGCAGCACGTCGCGCACCTCGCCGGCCAGGACGCCCGCCTGGATGGCCGCGCCCACGGCGACGACCTCATCGGGGTTCACGCCCTTGTGCGGCTCCTTGCCGCCGGTCAGCCGCCGCACCAGGTCCTGGATCATGGGCATGCGGGTCGCGCCACCCACCAGCACCACTTCGTCAATGTCTGATACCGAGAGTTTGGCATCGCGCAGCGCCTGCTCAAACGGCCCGCGGCACCGCTCCACCAGGTCCTCGGTCAACTGCTCCAACTTGGCCCGCGTCAGTTTCATCTGCAGGTGCTTCGGGCCGCTGGCGTCCGCCGTGATGAACGGCAGGTTGATCTCCGTCTCCATCATGGTGGACAGTTCAATCTTCGCCTTTTCCGCCGCCTCTTTCAGGCGCTGCAGAGCCTGGCGATCCGTGCGCAGGTCAATGCCCTGGTCCTTCTTGAACTCGCTGGCGATGTAGTCCACGATGCGCTGATCCCAGTCATCGCCGCCCAAGAAGGTGTCGCCGTTGGTGGCCTTGACCTCAATGACGCCGTCGCCGACTTCCAGAATGGACACGTCAAACGTACCACCGCCCAGGTCAAAGACCAGGATGGTCTCGGCCTTCTTCTTGTCCAGGCCATAGGCCAGCGAAGAAGCCGTCGGCTCGTTGATAATGCGCAGAACCTCAAGGCCCGCGATCTTGCCCGCGTCCTTGGTCGCCTGGCGCTGGGCATCGTTGAAGTACGCCGGCACGGTGATGACGGCCTGCGTAACCGGCTCGCCCAGGTACGCCTCGGCGTCCTCTTTCAGTTTGCGCAGGATCATGGCCGAGATTTCCTGCGGCGTGTACTCCTTGCCCGTGATGGGGATGAACACCCGCGCGTCGTCGCTCGGCCCTCGCACGATCTTGTAGGGCAGCACGCGCTTGGCCTTCTCCACCTCCGGGTCATCGTAGCGCCGACCCATCAGGCGCTTCACCGAGAAGATGGTGTTCTCGGGGTTGACGACCGCCTGCCGACGCGCCGTCTGCCCCACCAGGCGCTCGCCCGACTTGGTGAAGGCCACGACCGACGGCGTGAGATTCCCACCCTCGCGGCTGGGAATCACCACCGGCTCACCGCCTTCCATGACGGCAACCACCGAGTTCGTCGTGCCCAAGTCAATACCAACCACTTTACCCATATACGACCTCCCTGTTCAATGGCATGATTTCAGGTTCGCGCAGGGCCATGCAGGCCCTGTTTCCGCCCCAGTATACGGGCCTCGCGTGAGAATTGCATAAGAGCAGGGTAAACGTTCCATAAGAGCGCGTGGCGGCCAAAAGGGGCAGGGGATTCAGAGGCTACGCCAGGGCGCACGGGAGCCGCCCACTGACCTGCAAAGCAGCCCGGTGTCGCCTGCGCCTACTTTGCACGCCAGAAGGCGATGACCGCGACAGCGATGAGGCTCACGATGGCAACGTAGAGCAGCGGCAGCCGACTCACGGCGCCGGGTGCATAGGCCACCAGCGGGCCCAGGGCCAGCCCCGCATCGGTGGCAGTGGTGTACACGCCCACGAACAGGTGGGGGCGCTCGGCCCGCACCGCCAGGCCGTTCGCCAGCGTCCCTAGGACGATGTTCAGCCCCGCGCCGATGACGAACACCAGCGCCAGGCACAGGGCGGCCGCAATCCCGCGCGTAGCCGCCGTGCCCGACGCAGCGGCGAGCAGGGCGCACGTCAACAGAGCCGCCGTCCGCGCCTGCCCCAGGCGGTCCGAAAGCGCGCCGAATGCCGGGCCAAAGATGAGGTCCGAGGTCCACCGCACCGCTAGGAGCATCCCACCCAGCGCGCCGAGCCCAAGCCCGATGCCCAGGCCCGCGTCCTCGCCCCCCAGCGCCCCCGCGATGAACAGCGACGCCGTGGACACAATGACGCCTTCAAATAGGCTGTCGGCCAGGCCGGCGGCGAGGATGAGGCGACGTCGGCGGTCGCGGAAGGCTTCCGCCAGGGCAGGCAGCACCGCGCCACTGGGGGCACGCGCCGGTTGCTGGGCGGCCGGCCAGCGCATGGACAGGGCGACAGGAATGCCCAGCGCCCCGGCGCACACCACCGCCCACACCGCAGCGTTGTATCCGAAGCGGTCGCGCAGGAATCCGCCCCCCACCACGCTGACGGCGCTGCCCATGCGCACGATGCCCCACAAGAGGCCCATGTGCCGGCCCTTGATGTCGTTGCCGTTGGCCCAGACCGCCTGGTAACCCCCTTGCCTCAGGGCCGACCAGGCGACACCCCAGCCCAGCCGCGCCGCGAGGAACGCCGCGAAGCCCCATCGCGCGCCGTAGGTGGCGGTCGTGAGCAGGCCCAGCACAGCCGCGCCGATGAAGGGCAAGCGCGGGCCGAATCGCTCAAAGACCGCACTCATCCAGGCATTGGACAACAGGCGCACGATGCGGTTGGCGCTGAGGAGAACGCCCACCAGCGGGAGCGAGATGCCCAGTCGTGGGGCTTCCAGCGGGAGCAAGTTATACAACAGCGAGTCGCCCATGATCACCAGGCCGACGGTCAAACCGGCGGAAATAACCAGGCGGAGCGGGCTTGGGGCGGGGCGCGACGAGGTCTCGGTCACGGCGCATCTCCTCGGCGGCAATAGCGGCATCACGCGCGGCGAGAGGCGGCGACGGCGATTGCGGCGGCTAGCCACACTGCCAGTGCCGCCGCCGAGCACGCCGCCCCCAGTATCAGCGACTGGGGCGCGAATGCAAACTCCACCGTGTGCTCGCCCGCGGGCAGGAACACGGCGCGGACGAAGCCGTTCGCCCGCAGGATGGGCGCGGGTTCGCCGTCCACCGTGGCGCGCCAGCCCGGGTAGTGCGTATCGCTCAGCACAAGGTAGCCGGGAGCGTCCAGGCGCACGCGAGCCACCACGCGCTCCGCCTCGTCGGCCAGCAGGGTGATGTCCGCCGTCCCCTCGCCGTCCAGGGCCTGCCCGCCTTCCACCGCGATGGCCGTCTGAGCGTCCACCTCGCCGTTGAGCAGGCGGTCTATGGCATCCTGGCTGCTGGCGACGGGCACGGCGCGGAAGGCCACGTACAAGCGCGGCTTGGCGTCCAGGTTGCGGTAGATTTTCACGTCGCCCGAATGCACCAGTTCAAACCGCCCCGCCGTTGACACGACGACAGGCCAATGGGTTCCCGTGGCGCGGTTGATGAGCGAGGCCCCGCGGATGACCAGCGCACCTTCGGGGGCCGTCTGCGCGATCTCCAGCCGGCGGATTCGGTGCGTCCCGTCCAGCGGGAGAACGGCCAGGTAGCAGGTAGTGTCCGGGTCATCGCGCACGCCGGTAACGTTGCGGGCGCGGGCGTGGGCGACGTGCGGCCCGTAGCGCCCCTCGGCTGTGTCGCGCCCCGCCGCAAGGGTGAGCCGCTGCTGGCCGCCATCCGCGAACTCCAGCAGCACCTCACCGACCGGCGTCCCATCGGGCACGTCCGCCATGCCATCCAGGTAGGAGACAACGCCCAGCGCGTCGGCGGGGAAGTCCGCGCCCAGGCCGAGCGTCCCCTCGGCGCGCTGGCCGGGCTGGAACGCGGCACGGTGCGACAGGTCGTAGTACACGCCGTCGCGCCAGATGTCGTAGGCTTTGTCGGCGATGATGTACTTGACTCCGAAGGCGCCCAGGAGTCGGCCATCGGGAATCTCGGTCAGGCCCTCGCGGAGCCGCCCGTCGCGCGACAGGCGGTCGGGGGGCAGGAATAGGCGCTCCAGTTCGTAGTAGCCGCGCAACGGCAGGATGCCGCCGCCGTACCCGTCCACCGACGCGATGCCGTACACCATGGGCAAGTTGGGGACGAGGATTTCCTTCTGCTTGGTGGCGACCACATAATCGTAGATGGCCTCGTTGACCACGTCCATGTACGGTGTGTTGCCTGCCAGGTATGGCCCGTAGATGGCGCGGATTTCGGCCAGGTCGCCCGGGTCAAAGATGAGGTCCGACAGGCTCAACATGCGCCCGCGGTCAGGGTCGGCCATCAGGTGGGCAACGGACGGACGCATGGACGTGTACGCCTGGGGCGCGGTGGGGCGGTTGACGGCCAGCGAACGGCTCGCGGCGAAAAGTTCGCACAGGACTGCGAGGACGATGACAGCGGCAGCCGGTCGCGCCCAGCGGCGAATCCGCGCCGCCGCGACGAGCGCCGCTGCGAGGGCCGCACACAGCGCCCACACGACCGCCACGCGCGCGCCGGGCCGCTCCATCCAGACCGCGCCGACCCCGAGGAGCGCGACGATTCCCGCCGCCGTCCAGACCACCGGCTTCCAGCGCAGGGCGAAGCGGTCGCCCTCGTGCGGGTGCAGTAGCGCCTGCACGCCCATGCCGGCGAGCATGGCCGCGCCGGTGTGGTACAGCAGCATCCACCGCGCGGGGACGCGGAACAGGTCAAATCCGGGCACCAGGCGATACAGGACGTAGTACAACGGGTTGAATCCCCCCAGCGCCAGCAAGACGCCCACGCCCGCCATCAGGCCGAACACGCGCGCCTTGCCGCGGTCGGGCGAGCGCCAGAACCCCACCAGCGCCAGCGCCATGCCGAAGATGCCCACGTAGGCGATGTACTCGGAGAAGACGCCCGCGCGGTATTGCGGGAGAAGCGCCGTGAGGAGCAAGCGCGGCCGCAGGGAGAACGACACCGCCTCGCGGTAAGTCATGCCGCCGCCGCGAAGGGACAGGCGCGACAGTTCCACCGTCGGCAGCACCTGCACCGCCGCCAGGACGAGGCCGAAGGCGGCCACCACCGCCAGCGCCGCCAGCGCCAGCCCCGCGCAGGTAACAAGGGCGCGTCGCCCGCGCCTGTCGGCGGTGGCCCAGCCGGCCAGGGCAGGCCACAGCGCATACACCGCCGCCGCGACCAGGCAGATGTACAGCGACTGCACATGGCCGGCCAGCACGCACAGCGCGACGACGCCCGCCAACGCAGACGCGGGCCAGAAGGCGGCCTTGATCCCGCGGAGCGCGCCCACCCCGGCCGAGCGTTCGCGAAACCGATCCCACAGGTACAGCATCAGCGGTAGGTAGGCCGAGATGCTCAACTGGTTCACGTGCTCGGCCTGGGCCAGCAGGAACCCGCCCAGCGCGAAGACCGCTGAAGCCGTGAACGCGCCGGCGCGGCCCAGCCCCAGGGAGCGCCGCGCCAACAGGTAGGCGAACAGCCCCGCCAGCGCAATGTGAATGGCGATGGCCGCGCTCACCTGGTAGGGGACGGGCAGCCAGGTCAGGATGAGATTGAACGGGTAGAGTGCGCCGGCCTGGGAGTCGGCGAAGAACGGCGCTCCCAGAAACAGATACGGGTTCCACAGCGGGAACTTGCCGTCGCGGATCGCCTGGGACAGGAACGCCCGATAGGGGTAGAAGTACGTGAAGACATCCACCCCTGCAAGGATTCGCCCGGTCAGGACAATCTTCCAGAGGAAAGCGACCGTCAGCGCAAGCAGGGTCCACAGGGGCCATGCACGGAGAAGTCGCTTTCCTCTGGCTATCGCTCTGCGCATTCGTTGCGGCTCGCTTTCGCGGCTTGGAATCCCGTGCGGGATTCGGCGGAAAGGTCGGAGCGGGATGAAGACGCGGCGCTGCGTCTAGAACTTCGGGCTAGGCTTTCTTGGTCGCCTCGTGGGCCAGGATGATGGCTTCCGCCACTTCTTTCATCGGCTTGCGCGTGTTCATGCTCATCTTCTGGATGCGGCGGAAGGCTTCGGCCTCGGTCAGGCCCTGGGTGTCCATCAGGATGCCCTTGGCCCGATCCACCAGTTTGCGCGTCTCCAGCGTCTCCTGCAGGTCGCCGATTTCCTTCTCCAGTTCGCGGAACTCGGCGAAACGCGCCAGGGCGATCTCAATGGCGGGGGCCAAATCGGACTCCCGGAAGGGCTTGACCAGGTACCCCGCGACGCCGGCCTCGCGCGCGCGGTCAATCAGTTCGCGGTCGCTGTAGGCGGTGAGGAGCAGCACGGGCGCAAGCCGCTCCTGGGTGAGGATGCGCGCGGCCTCAATGCCGTCCAGGTCGGGCATCTTGATGTCCATGATGACGATGTCGGGCTTGAGTTCGCGGGCCATGTTGACCGCGCTCTGCCCATCTCCCGCCTCGCCGACCACCAGATACCCCAACTGGCTCAGCATCTCGCGGAGGTCCATGCGGATGAGGGATTCGTCGTCTGCGATGATTATTCTTGTTCTATCCACGTTTCATCCCCTCCAAGAGTGTTTTTGGGAAATACAACCGTAGCGACAGTCCCGCCTTCGGGTCGCCGCGTGAGGCTCAGGGAACCCTTCAGGTCATTTTGCACCAGGGTGCGCACAATCGTCAAGCCCAGGCTCGTCTCCTCGGCCACGTCAAACCCGTCCGGCAGACCCTCGCCATCGTCCACCACGCGAATGGCCACACGGTCGCCGGAATCCTCCAGTTCCACGCTGATGGAGCCTTCCGATTTGTGGGCAAACCCGTGTTCCAGCGCGTTGTTCAGCAATTCGTTGATGATGAGCGCGCACGCGGTGGCCTGCTGGTTGGGCAGGTACACACTGCGGCCCCGGAAGCCGAAGCGGATGCGCCTGTCGGGCGGGACGGTATTCTGCTGCACCTGCGCGATGATGCGCTGGCTCACGTCGCGAATGTTGATGACGCGCGACTCATGTTGCGACAGGAACTCGTGCACCACCGCCACGCTGAGGATGCGGTTGACGCTGTCGTTCAGGGCGGCGCGAGTCTCCTCGTTCTTCGCGCGTCTCGCCTGGATGCGCAGCAGCGAGGCCACCGCTTGCAGGTTGTTCTTGACGCGGTGATGGACTTCTTGAATCATGGCCGTGCGCACGCGCATGGCCTGCTCCCGGCGGCGCGCAGCGGTGGCATCGTGAATCAGGATCATGACGCTGTCGGGCTTGGGCGGCTCCTTCGGGCGGATGCCGAGGAACCGCTCCAGCGGCCCGGGCTCGGGCAGGAGTGGGATGACCTTGCGCACCCAGTGGCGGTATCCCTCCTGCCGCTCGGCCTCCACGCACCGCATTTCGGACAAGGCGATGCGGGCAAGTTCGGCGTCGCCGGTGTTGAGGAAAGTCAGATGTCGCCCCACCAGGTTGCCGCCGTAGCCAAGTCGGCGGTACAGGTTGGTGGCGATGCCGCTCACGTACAGGATTTCCATGTTCCGGTCTGCGACGAGGATGCCGTCGTGCTCGCCGAAGGGCTGCAAGGACTCTGCGCCGGCCAGTTGCCCGCGCAGGAGCATGTACTGCATCTGGCGCAGCGCCCGCTGGAAGGCCGGGCGGCGGCGGCGATGGCGCTCGTGCTCCAGCAGGTTGGCTTCAATGCTCAAGGCCGCGATGACCGCTCCGCTCGGCCCGACCACCGGATAGACCTGCTGCACGATGGGCGCGCCCGTGGAACGGATCATCCCCGTGCCCGTGCCGCGCTTGCCCTGCTTGAGGGCGCGGAACACCAGCGGCTCGTCCCTGGGCGAGACAATCGTCCCGTCGGCGGCAGACAGGCGCGTGTGGGCAATGGAGCGCGGGCGCGCGTGAACGTCCACAACGGCGCGCTCCAAGTCCAGCAGGCGGTACAGCAGGAAATCTGCCCGGCTCACGTCGCACGTGATGGGCATGTCGGCCCGAATCTTCGCCAGGAAGCGACGGTCTTCTTCTGAGAGAGGTTTGCCGTAGTTGTTGGACTGGCTCATGCTGCGCACCCATGCACAGGCGGAGGCCGCTCGCCGATAGTAGAGGTGGCCGACGGCATGACGCACATCGGCCACCCACGGTGTTCCTTGCTGGTCGGGGCGAGTGGATTTGAACCACCGACCACTTGTACCCCATACAAGTGCGCTCCCGGACTGCGCTACGCCCCGACTCGGTACGGGCAGATTATATCCCATCGTGCCCAATCGTGCAAGTTTCGGGGTTGGGTGTTGGGTTGCGCACGGCGGGCCGTCTCTTACCCTACGCATACGCTGCTCTAACCGTTTTCTTATGTTTTGCGCCTATAGTACCAGCAGAGGCGCATGTAGGCGCATGCGCTTCTTGAAATCATGCCTGGTTTTATGGAGGGATGACAATGAGGTTTGATCGCTTTACGCAGAAAGCGCAAGAGGCTGTTCTGGAAGCCCAGAACCTGGCCCATGAATACAAGCATTCGCAGATTGACGCCGAGCACCTGCTGAAGGCGCTCATGGAGCAGGAGGGCGGCGTTGTCCCGTCCGTGCTGGACAAGATCGGCGTGGACCGCGCCCTGCTGGCCCAGAGCGTGGAGCAGGAACTGGCCCGGAAGCCGCGCGCCTACGGGAGCACCGTGCAGGTGGGCATGTCGCCGGCGCTGGCGGGCATCCTGGAGGAGGCCGAGAAGATCGCCGAGAACATGCGCGACGAGTACACGTCCACCGAGCACCTGCTCATGGCCATGGCCCAGCCGCAGGCCGGCCCCATCCGCGACCTGCTGGGGCGGCACGGGGTGGACTACAAGGCCATCATGCAGGCGCTGGCGGGGATTCGCGGCTCACAGCGCGTTACCAGCCCCAACCCGGAGGCCCAGTATGAGGCGCTGGCCAAGTACGGCCGCGACCTCACGGACGAGGCCCGCAAGGGCAAGTTGGACCCCGTCATCGGGCGCGACGAGGAAATCCGCCGCGTCATCCAGATTCTGAGCCGCCGCACCAAGAACAACCCTGTGCTCATCGGCGAGCCGGGCGTCGGCAAGACGGCCATCGTGGAGGGCCTGGCGCAACGCATCGTGCGCGGCGACGTGCCGGCAACCCTGAAGGACAAGCGCGTCATCGCGCTGGACCTGGGCGCGCTGGTCGCGGGGACCAAGTACCGCGGCGAGTTTGAGGAGCGCCTCAAGGCGGTGCTCAAGGAGATTCAGGCTGCCGAGGGGCAGATCATTCTGTTCATTGACGAGATGCATACCCTGGTCGGGGCGGGCGCTGCCGAGGGCGCTATGGACGCCAGCAACATGCTGAAGCCCATGCTGGCCCGCGGCGAACTGCACGCCATCGGCGCGACGACCCTGGACGAGTACCGCAAGCACATTGAGAAAGACGCCGCGCTGGAGCGGCGGTTCCAGCCGGTCTTCGTGGACGAGCCGAGCGTGGAGGAGACCATCTCCATCCTGCGCGGGCTGAAGGCGCGCTACGAGGTGCACCACGGCGTGCGCATCACCGACAGCGCCGTCATTGCGGCGGCAACCCTGTCGCACCGGTACATCTCGGACCGCTACCTGCCCGACAAGGCCATTGACCTGATTGACGAGGCGGCCAGCCGTCTGCGCACGGAGATTGACTCCAAGCCGCAGGAGATTGACGCCATTGACCGCGCCATCATGCAATTGGAGATCGAGCGCGAGGCGCTGAAGAAGGAAAAAGATGCGGCCAGCCGTGAGCGTCTGGCGGCCATTGAGAAAGAACTGGCCGACCTACGCGAGAAGAGCGCCCAGTTGACCGTGCGCTGGAACGCGGAGAAGGAGGCCATCGCCCGCGTCCGCCAAATCAAGAGCGAGATAGACAAGGTTCAGGTGGAGATTGAGCAGGCGGAGCGGCAGTACGACCTGCAAAAGGCCGCGGAACTGCGCTACGGGCGGCTGACCGAGTTGAACCGGCAACTGGCCGAGGCCGAGAAGCGCCTGCGCGAATTGCAGTCGGATGGCGCGCTGCTCAAGGAGGAGGTGGAGGCCGAGGACATCGCCCGCGTGGTGAGCCAGTGGACGGGCATTCCGGTAACCAAGTTGCTGGAAGGCGAAGTGGAGAAGTTGATCCACATGGAGGAGCGGCTCCACGAGCGCGTGGTCGGCCAGGATGAGGCCATCCGCGTGGTGTCGGCGGCGGTGCGGCGGGCGCGCGCCGGCCTGCAAGACCCCAACCGACCCATCGGGTCGTTCATCTTCCTGGGGCCCACGGGCGTGGGCAAGACCGAACTGGCGCGCGCGCTGGCCGAGTTCCTGTTTGACGACGAGCGCAACATGGTGCGCATTGACATGAGCGAGTACCAGGAGCGGCACACCGTCGCGCGGCTCATCGGCGCGCCGCCCGGATACGTAGGGTTTGAGGAAGGCGGCCAGTTGACCGAGGCCGTGCGCCGTCGCCCGTACAGTGTGGTGCTGTTTGACGAGATTGAGAAGGCGCACCCGGAGGTCTTCAACGTCCTGCTCCAGGTGCTGGACGACGGGCGGCTGACCGACGGGCACGGGCGCACCGTGGACTTCAAGAACACGGTCATCATCATGACCAGCAACATCGGGAGCCAGTACATCCGCGACCTGGTCGGCGACGAGCAGGCCATGCGGCGCAAGGTCATGGAGGCGATGAACGCCCACTTCCGGCCGGAGTTCCTGAACCGTGTGGACGAAATCGTCATCTTCCATGCCCTGACCCGCGAGCACATGAAGCAGATCATTGAAATCCAGTTGCGCAACCTGCGCCGCCTCCTGAGCGAACGCAGGATCACGCTGGAATTGACAGAATCGGCCAAAGAGCGGATTATGGAAGAGGGATACGATCCCGTGTACGGCGCGCGCCCGTTGAAGCGCGTGCTCCAGCGGCGGGTGCAGGATCCGCTGGCGACGAAGATTCTGCTGGGCGAGGTGCGCGACGGGGATCATGTGGTGGTGGATGCCGATGGCGGCGACCTGATCTTCACGGTCGTCGCCCCGGCAGTGAGCGAGGCTGTGGAACAAGCATAAGGAGAGGGATATGTTGGCGAGTTTGAAAGGATTGGAAGACCAGACCCAGGGCCTTTTGGCGAGGATGCCGGAGGAACTGCCGATTCTGCCGCTGCGGAATACGGTGGCGCTTCCGTTTGCGATGATCCCGCTGGCCGTCGGAATCCCGCGGTCGGTGAGGCTTGTGGAAGACGCGCTGGCCGGGAACCACCTCATCGGCCTCATGGCGATGAAGGACCCGGAGATTGAGGAGCCGCTGCCCGGCCAGATTTACGAGGTCGGCACGGTGGCCTACATCCACCGGGTCATCCACAGCGACGACGGCAACCTTCAGGTCATCGTCCAGGGCCTGGAGCGCATCAAGATCAACGTGTGGACGGCGACCAGCCCGTACCTGAAGGCGCGGGTGTCGCTGGCGCCGGACATGGTAGACCTGGAGTCGGTGGAGACCGAGGCACTGCGTCGGACGCTCCTGCAGGTGGCGCGGGAGGTCATCAACCTGATGCCCAACCTGCCCAAAGAGGTGGCGCTGTTCCTGGAGCAGTTGGAGAACCCGCGGCATCTGACCTACATGATCGCGGCCAACATGCGCATGGACATGAAGGAGATGCAGCAACTCCTGGAACTGGACAACCTCAACGACAAGATGCGGCGGCTGATCTCGCACCTGACGCGGGAGCGGGAACTCCTGTCGCTGGGCCAGAAGATCACCGAGGACGCCCAGGAGGAGATGACCAAGCAGCAGCGCGAGTACTTCCTGCGCCAGCAGTTGGAGGCGATTCGGCGCGAACTGGGCGAAACCGACGAGGCCGTCGCCGAGGCCGAGGAGTACCGCAAGAAGATAGAGGCGGCCGGCCTGCCCGAAGAGGCGTACAAGGAGGCCATGCGCGAACTGAAGCGCCTGGAGAAGATGCCCCCGCAGGCCGCCGAGTACTCGGTCATCAAGACCTACCTGGACTGGCTGGTAGAACTGCCCTGGAACAAGTTGAGCGAGGACAACCTGGACATTGAGAACGCCCGGCGCGTGCTGGATGAGGACCATTACGACCTGCAAGAGGTCAAGAACCGCATCCTGGAGTACCTGGCCGTGCGGAAACTGGTGGCCGAGCGCGGCATGGTGCCCGACGAGTCCGAGAAGGGCGACGCGAGCGAGGCCATGGGCGCCATCCTGTGCTTCGTTGGCCCGCCCGGCGTCGGCAAGACGAGCCTGGGCCGGTCCATCGCCCGCGCGTTGGGGCGGCAGTTCACCCGCATGAGCCTGGGCGGGATGCGCGACGAGGCCGAGATTCGCGGCCACCGACGCACCTACATCGGCGCCATGCCCGGCCGCATCATCCAGGCCATCAAGCGCGCAGGCACGCGCAACCCGGTGTTCATGCTGGACGAGGTGGACAAGATCGGCATGGACTGGCGGGGCGATCCATCCAGCGCGCTGCTGGAAGTGCTGGACCCGCAGCAGAACCATGCGTTCCGCGACCACTATCTGGACGTGGACTTTGACCTGAGCGACGTCATCTTCATCACGACGGCCAACCTGCTGGATCCGATTCCGGAGCCGCTGCGCGACCGCATGGAGATCATCCGGCTGGACGGCTACACCGAGTACGAGAAGGTGCACATCGCCCAGCAGTTCCTGATCCCGCGCCAGCAGAAGGTGAACGGGCTGCGCGATGGCGAGGTGCGCTTCACCGAGGACGCCATCAAGGCCATCATCCGCGACTACACGCGGGAGGCGGGCGTGCGCAACCTGGAGCGTGAAATCGGCAGCATCTGCCGCAAGGTGGCGGTGGAGGTGGCCGCCGGCAAGGTCTCCGATGGCATTGAGATCACGCCGGAGCGGGTGCGCGAGTACCTGGGCAAGCCCAAGTACTACTCGGACGCAGCCGAGCGGACGGAGATTCCGGGCGTGGCGACGGGCCTGGCCTGGACGCCCGTCGGCGGCGACGTGCTGTTCATAGAGGCGACGAAGATGCCCGGCAAGGGCGGCCTGACGCTGACCGGGCAACTGGGCGACGTCATGAAGGAATCGGCCCAGATCGCCTACAGTTACGTGCAGGCGAAGGCCCACGAACTGGGCATTGACCCGTCGCTGTTTGAGAAGAGCAACTTGCACATCCACGTGCCCGCGGGCGCGGTGCCGAAGGATGGGCCGAGCGCGGGCGTGGCCATGATCACGGCCATCACCAGCCTGCTCACCAACCGGCCGGTGCGCGCCGACGTGGGCATGACGGGCGAAATCACGCTGCGCGGGCAGGTGTTGCCCATCGGCGGGGTCAAGCAGAAGGTGCTGGCGGCCCACCGCGCGGGGCTGAAAGTGGTCATCCTACCCAAGCGCAACGAGGCCGACCTGGACGAGATTCCGGAGGACGTCCGCAAGGAATTGGAGTTCGTCCTGGTGGAGCGGGTGGACGAACTGCTGAAAGCGGCGCTGCGCCCGCCGAAGGAGGAGCCACAGGAGGAGGCCGAAGCAGAAGCCGAGGCCGTGCCCGAACCCGAGGCGGTGTAACCCCGCGGGCACTGCGGCCGCTGCCGTGAGTGCGCGGCGATGGTCCCGGAGGCGCGCGTGTACGACGTAGCCGTGGCGATGGAAGAAACCAGGCCCCGCTCCCTCATCGTGGCAGAACTGGAGGAGCGGGGCCTGTCCGTCTGCGCGTGGCCCGACACGGCGGCCACGCTGCGGGCGCTGCTCACGGGGGAGGCCGAGGCGCGGGTGGTGGTGCTGGACCTGGGCGGGGAATCGGGCCTCTCGCCCGAGCAGGCCGCGCAGGTGGTGCGGGCGCTGGACGGGCGCAGGGTGATCCTGCTCATGAGCGCCTACGGGAGCGAGCAGTACGCCGAAGCGCGCCGCCACGCCTTCGCAGTCCTCGTGAGGCCGTTCCGGGTGGGGGATGTGGTACGGGTAGTGGGAGAGGCGTTCACTTCTCCCCAAACTTCACAAACCGATACCCGTACCCCCGCTCGGTGAGGATGTACTGCGGGTTGGACGTGTCTTTCTCTATCTTCTGCCGCAGATAGGCGATGTAGATGCGCAGGAGTTGCACGTCGTCCACGTACTCCGGCCCCCAGACCTTCTGCAACAGCACCTCGTTGGGCACGATCCAGCCGGCATTCTCCACCAGGTGGTACAGCAGCCGCATCTCGGTGGGGCGCAATTTGATGCGCTTGCCCTCCACGATCACTTCCCGCTGGGCGAAGTCAATCTGCAGGCGGTCGTCCACCACGATGGGTTCGCTGCGGGCCGCCGATGTCCCGCCGGCGCGGCGCAGGACGGCCTTGACCCGGTCGCTGAGTTCGCGCGGGCTGAACGGCTTCGTCAGGTAGTCATCGGCGCCGGCCGTGAACGCCTGATGCTTGTCGCGCTCCTCGCCCTTGACGGTGAGCATGATCACCGGCACGTCGCTCTGTTCGCGAATCATCTCCAGCGTCTCAAACCCGTCCATCTCCGGCATCATCACGTCCAGGATGACCAGGTCGGGCAGTTCGGTGCGCACCTTCTCCAGCGCCTCCAGGCCGTTGGACGCGCTGATGACGCGGAAGCCGTCCATCTCCAGGTTCGTCTGGATGAAGCGCACCATGCGGCTTTCGTCGTCCACGACCAGGATGAGCCGGCCGGCGTAGGGATTACTCATGGGCGGCCTCCTGCTCCGAAGAATGGGGTTGCCGCGGGATGCTGAAGGCGATGGTGGTGCCTTTGCCTTCTTCGCTGTGCACGCGGATTTGGCCGCCGTGGGCCTCCACGACCGCCTTGCAGAGGTACAGGCCCAGGCCCGCGCCCTTGCTGATGCGTTTCTTGCCGGGCGCACGGTAGAAGCGGGTGAACAGGTGTTTCTGCTCCTCCTCGCTCAGGCCCAGGCCCTCATCCGAGACCGAGACGTGAACACTGGCATCGTCGTACCAGCCCTTGATGCGGATGCGCCCGCCTCTGGGCGAGTACTTGATGGCATTGGACAGCAGGTTGTCCAGCACCTGGCGCAGCCAGTGCGGGTCGGCGGTGATGAGCGGGAAGTCGGCGGGGAACTGCACGTCAATCTGGTGGCGGTCGGTCTGCTCGCGGAAGGCGGCAGCAGCCTGTTCGGCCAGTTTGTCCAGCGGCACCTCAGGCACCAGCGACAGGGAAATGCCGCCTGCCTCCACACGCGCTGCCGTGAGCAGGTTGTCAATCAGGCGCGTGAGGCGGTCGCTCTCGTCGGCGATAATGTGCCCGAACTCGCGCACCGTCTCGGCGTCGGGCGTCGCATCCTCGCGCGACAGCGTCTCGGCGAAGCCCTTGATGAGGGCGACCGGCGTCTTGAGTTCGTGCGAGATGACGGATAGGAACGTGGACTTGAGTTCCTCA
Organism: Chloroflexota bacterium; assembly: GCA_014874485.1. Taxonomy (GTDB): domain Bacteria; phylum Chloroflexota; class Anaerolineae; order DTLA01; family DTLA01; genus DTLA01. Next base: position 60,288 of record JADBJK010000017.1, on the reverse strand, counting down.
GCCTGGCGGAACGCGCTCATGTCGTGCACGTTCACGACGGCTCCCACAGGCCGGCCCTGGGCGTCGCGCAGGGGGCTGAGCGAGATGCTCACGTACGGGCCGCGCTCGCCGTCGCGCCGGGCCAGGTAGCCTTCCACCGAGGCGCGGGCGTCGGGCTGCGGCAGGGGCATCGGCGCGCCCTGGGGACTTGTGAGGCGGATGACGGCGCTTCCGGGCTGGCCCGCGGCGTCTTTGATGTCCCAGCCGGTCATCCGCGCGACGGCATCGTTGAAGTCCTGGACGCGCTGGCCCTCGTCCAGGATGAGGATGCCGTCGGCGCTGTTGGCCAGGATGGCCGACAGGCGCTCGTGCTGCAGCGAGAGGTCGTGATACAGCCGCGCGTTGCGGATGGCCAGCGCCGACTGGTTGGCGAACGCATTGAGCAGGGCGACATCCTGAGGATGGAACGCGTACTTGTTTCGGGTAACCACCAGCATGGAGCCTGACTGTTCGCTGCCGACGGCGATGGGCACGCACACGCCCGTCTGAATGTCGTGGGCGGCCAGGGGGGCCAGCGCGGGCTCATCGGCCACGTTCTTGATGACCCACGGCTCGCACCGCGACAGCGGCTCGGCGAGGCTGGGGTCGGCGAGGCTGCGGCGGATGTCGTCGTTGTCCAGGACTCCCTCGGCCACCGAGACGGCGAAGCGCCCGTTCTCGCGCATCAGGATGGCCGCGCCATCGGCTTCCACGGCGTCCTTGGCCAGGCGCACCACCTGGCGCAGGGTGGCGTCCAAGTCGGTGCCCTGCTCGGCCAGCGCCAGCCCTGCCTGGTACAGTTTGGACAGCGCGTTAGCGCGCGCGGTCATCTGACTGTACAGCCGCGCGTTGTCAATGGCGATGGCGGCCTGGTCGGCGAACGCCTGCAGGAGCGTCTTGTCTATGCTGGAGAACAGCGCCGCGCCCGTCGTGCGGAACACGAACACCATGCCCAGGAACTGGTCGCCCAGCAGGAGCGGCAGCCCTACCGCATGGGACAGGCTCATGCCCGTTACCTGGCTCACGCCCGCCAGTTGCTCGCGCACGTCCGAGAACTGCCAGTTGGTTGCCTCGCCCTGTTCCACGGTCTGGGGCAGGCGCTCCAGGAACGGCCCCAGGGCCGCGACCGCCTCGGATGGCAGGCCCACGCTCGTGTGGACGAAGAACGTCCCATCGGCGCGGCGCAGCGCGATGACGCCCGCCTGTCCCGCCAGGATTTCCACCGCGTAGCGCAGCACCCGCTGCAGGAGCGTGGGCAGGTCCAGCGCCGCGCTGATCTCCCGCGAGATGTGCAGCAGGTATTCGCGCTGGAGAATCTGCCGCTCGCGCAGGGCGTCGGCGCTTTCCAGCGGAACGATAGATTTTTCGCCTTTTGGCGTGCTCGGCTCAAATGGAAGTTGCTTCTGCATGGCCGTATTATAGCACGGCCATCCCGTTCGCCGCCAATCGGAACGGCGAGGCCCCGCGAATCCCCGCGAATGAACGCGAACCAGAGAAAGGCCCGCGCTTGCCGACAACGGCCCGTTGGGATACAATGGGCCCGCCGTGGCAGCCCGACGGCCGCCAGATGGCACACACCTTCGCGAAGGAGCAGGACAGGCCCATGTGCGGAATCTTCGGCATCATCACGGACAACGAACAGGTTCTGGGCACAACCCTGGTGGATGCGGCGCGGCGGCTAGCCTACCGCGGCTATGATTCCGTCGGCTGCGCGACCCTCACGCGCGACGGCACGATTGACCTGCGCAAGGACGTGGGGCGGCTGGACGATGTCAGCGCCCGCCTGGACTTGCCCGCCATGCGCGGCGCTCGCGGCATCGCCCAACTGCGGTGGGCCACCTTCGGCGCGCCTTCCTACGCCAACGCCCAGCCCCACCTGGACTCCGACGGCGACATGGTCGGCGCCCACAACGGCAACGTCGTGAACAACGTCCAGTTGCGCGAGATATTCATTCGCGAGGGACTGGTCGTGCGGGGCACCAACGACGGCGAGACCTGCGTCCACGCTGTGGAGCGCCACTTTGACCGCAACGGCGGCCGCATGCTGGAGGCCATCCGCGCCGCCTACGCCGACCTGGAGGGCGATTACGCCTTCGTCATCACCCACCGCGATGACCATCGCCTGTTCGCCATCAAGAAAGGCTCTGGCCTGGTGGCGGGCATCGGCGAAGGGTTCACCTGCGTCTCCTCGGACCTGCCCAGCATCCTGCCCCTCACGCGGCGCATCGTCCGCATCTACGACGGCGAAATCGTGGTCCTGACGCCCCACGCGCTGGAACTGTACCGCGTGGAGGACGGCGCGCCCATCCACCGCCAGGCCGAATGGTACGACGGCCCCGTGGAGGTAGCAGAGAAAGAGGGCTATCCCCACTTCATGCTCAAGGAGATTCACCAGCAGCCCACCGTCGCCCGCGAGTTGCTCCACCTGCTGGACAGGTCGCCGCACGTGGAGCGGTTCCTGGAGGCGATTGAGGCGTGCGGGGAGCGCCCCGTGTACCTCGTGGGCTGCGGCACCAGTTATCATGCCTGCCTGCTGGGGGCCTACTACTTCGGCCAGATTGCGGGGCGCGTCGCTGTGCCGCTCCTCGGCCCGCAGTTCATTGAGCAATGCGGCACAGCCGTGGGGCCCGACGACGTGGCCGTCTTCGTCAGCCAGAGCGGCGAGACGAAGGATATCCTCAACGCGGTCAAGGTCATGCGGAGGCAGGGGGGCCGCGTCCTGGGCGTGCTCAACGTCCTCGGCTCGTCGCTCATGCACCACAGCGACGTGTACCTGCCCCTGGCCTGCGGCTACGAGATCAGCGTCCCCGCGACCAAGACCTTCGTGAACCAGTCGGTGCTGTTCCTGTACCTGGCCTACCGATTAGCGGGTCGCGACACCAAGCCGCTCCACGCTCTGCCCGCCCTGCTGGCTCGGGCGCTGGAAGAAAGCGAACCTTACGCCCGCAGCGTGGCGGCCTACCTGCAGCACTGGAGCGCGATGAACTACCTGGGCTACGGCATCACCCACGCCATCGCGCTGGAAGCGGCGCTGAAACTCAAGGAAATCACCTACACCCACTGCGAGGGGATGTTCTCCAGCGAGTTCAAGCACGGGCCGCTGTCGGCGGTTCACGATGGGTATCCCGTGCTGTTCATCACCGCGCCTGGCGATGAGGCCATGATGATCAACCACGTCAACGAGGTTACGACGCGGGGCGGCCGTGCCATCGCCATCGCGGCGGAGCATCCGGCGCTGCGTGCCAACGTCCACGACTATGTGCCGGTGCCCGTTTCGGAGCGCGACCTGGCGCCCATCGCGCTGACCATCCCGGCGCAGTTGATTGCGTACCACCTGAGCGTGGCGCGGGGCATTGACCCCGACTTCCCGCGCAACCTGAGCAAGACACTGACGGTAGATTGAGGCGGTATCGGCTCGGCATCTCGGACGGGAACCGCGGACTACGGCTTGCACTGTCATTGCGAGCGAAGCCATCCAGCCGGCCCACGTGCGACGCACCTCGGAGGTGCGTCGCACGTGCCTTCTGACGTCATTGCGAGCGAAGCGAAGCAATCCCACGCTCCGGGGATTGCTTCGGGCGCTCCGCACCGTCCCAATGACAACTTCTGCCTGTCATTGCGAGCGAAGCGAAGCAATCCCACGCTCCGGGGATTGCTTCGGGCGCTCCGCACCGTCCCAATGACAACTTCTGCCTGTCATTGCGAGCGAAGCGAAGCAATCCCACGCTCCGGGGATTGCTTCGGGCGCTCCGCGCCCTCGCAATGACAACCTCTGCCTGTCATTGCGAGCGAAGCGAAGCAATCTCCCGCCCTGTTTGCAGCACTAGTCCGCCCGCCGGTAAAGCGTGAAGTGCTCTATCACGGTCTCCACGCGATACCCACCATCCAATCGCTTGGCCATGGCGGGATACCACTCCAGCGCACCTTTGGAATCCACCCGCTGCACCGGGCTGTAGTCCTGCTCCACGACCACCACGTAGAGCGGGGGCCGACGGTCAAACTCCGCGAGGAACTCGGCAAACCACTGCTGCTGCAGCGGGTGCCCCCTTGGCCCCACGAGAAACGGCCAGATCATGCTGAACCGCGTCGGCGCAAACCGTTCCGCCAGGAAGTTGATTCCCGGTTCAAATCCCCAGACCTGAACGAAATCGTCGGGCGACGAATGCGCCTTGAGATAAGCCGCGACTTCCAACTCGGCCACGAAAGAAAAGTCGCCACGCCCGTAGGTACTGAACCGCTCGTAGAACTCGGTGGGCGGCCTCAACCCAACCGCCACGCGGGCGGCATCCCATGCCCGCATGGCCGAGTACCACCCAGCCCCGCCCAGCGCCACCAAGACTGCCGCCGCCACAACCCAGGTGCGGAGATCATGCCGCACATCCCATAACCATCGCGGCGTGGCCGCCAGCACAGGCGCCGCCAAGATAGCCAGGCTGGGGAGCGCAGGAATCCAGTGGTGCGTCCACTGGTGGGGCTGGGCGTACACAGCGAGAACTGCCGTGGCGCCCATCAGCAACACAGGAGCCGCCCTTCTGGCCGTCCGCATAAACAGGAGCCAAAGCGCCGTTGCCGTGGCCAGAATCATGAACCCCGCCCAGTTCACCGACAGCAGGGTTGCCAGCGTGCCGTCTGCCAGTCCGCGCATCCAGGCGAACAGCGAATGGTAACGCGCGGTCTCTCGGTAGATCGCGATGTTGAACGTGCCGACTTGGCTCACCAGGTCGCCCCACGCGCCCGCCGCGAGAAAGTAGCCCGCGACCACCGCGAGAACCGCCAGCACACCCCCGCAGAACGCCACAGAATCCCTAACCCCGCGTGCCCGCTTATCCCGCCCATGCCGCAGCAGGAGATAACCCACCAGCGCCGCAGGCCACAACGCCAGCGTCATCTTGTAGCACACAGCAACGCCGAACATGCCGCCGGCAAGCGCCAGTTTCCACCGTCGTCCCTCCCCCTGCCGGTCCACCAAGGAGTACAACCCCGCCAGGCCGAGCACGTTCGCGAAGCACTCCGGTTGCGCCGTGCACCATGGATCCAGCGGGACGTACAGCAGCGCGTAGGCCGCCATGGCCGCGTAGCCGGCGCCTCGGCCAAACAGTGCGCGAGCCACCCGTCCCGCAAGCCAGCAACTCGCCAAGAGGGCCGCCCACTCCACGATGCGGATGCTCACGATGCGGTGGCCGAAGAGCGCCTCCGCGAGCGCATACGTCCAGTAGATGGCCGGGCACGGGTTTTGCCACGCATCGCGATAGAGGATACCCCCGCGAAGAACCACGCTCCCGCCATACGCGTAGATGCCCTGATCTCGCCCGAAAGGCAGCGGGAGCAGCAGAAGGCCGCACACGGCAACCAGCACGAGCGCCAGCACGTCCAGCGCGCGAGCACGCGCTTGCAGCCCCGTGAACCAACTTGCAGCCACAGGGAGACTCCCCTCGTGGCGGCTTTGCCCACCACGACATCCTACCAGTCGCCCGTTGGCTTGCCTCCACACGTGCGGCGCACCACCAGGTAAACCGGCAGGATTTTGCGCACCGGCTCGGTCAGATTGCCGTTGATCGCCTCCAACAGCAACGTCGTAGCCTCGCGCGACAGTTGGCCCAGGTCGCCGTGAATGGTTGACAGGCCGATGAGGCGGTTAGATGCGATGGCGATGTCGTCAAACCCCACCACCGCCACGTCTTCAGGCACGCGCAGGCCCAGCGCCGTCGCCGCGTCTATGACGCTGAGCGCCATCACGTCGTTGGCCGCGAACACGGCAGTGGGCCGATTCTTCATCCGCAGGAGCAGGTCGGCTGCCGTCCGCGCCACGTCGGGATGGTAGTCGCCCCAGGCGATGAGTTCCGGCGACGGCTCAATCCCAAACTCGGCGAGCGCGCGCCGATACCCCTGCTCGCGCTCAATGCTGGTAGATGCCCCTCGCGTCCCCCGCATGAACGCAATCCGCCGGTGGCCCAGGTTCAGCAAGTGCTTGGTCGCCAAATACCCGCCGTTCTCGTTGTCCACGCCCACGAAACTGACCGAGTACCGTTCCGGGTGGCGGTTGAACAGCACGACCTTGATGCCCGCGGAGGAGAGGGTCTCTGCCGCCTGGCTGTCCATGCGGCTGCTGGCGATGATCACGCCGTCCACCCGCTGCTCAATCAGCAGGTGCACGTACCGCTGCTCCTCATCGGGGTCGCGCCCCGTGTTGCACAGCATGACCATGAACCCCGCCTGACGCGCCAGGCTCGCCACGCCCTCCACCATCTCCGGATACGCAGGGTTGGTGATGTCCGCCAGCACCAGCCCGATGAGGCGGCGACTGCGCGTTACCATGCCGCGGGCCACGGCGCTGGGATAGTAGTTGAGTTCGCGGATGGCCTGGAGCACGCGCTCGCGGGTGGCGGGCTTCACAACGGGGCGATTGTTCACCACGTTGGAGACCGTCTTGGGCGACACGTTGGCCAGGCGCGCCACGTCCTTGATGGTTACGGGCCGCCCGCGGTTCGGAATACCCTCGCTGGACACGCTGCCCTCCTGGACACAGGAATATGAGACAATTCTGAACAAATGTATTATAGCGCATGCACGAGCAGGCCACAAGCGCAACAACAGTCATTGCGAGGGCACACAGCGCCCGAAGCAATCCTGGTGGGCTGTCATTCTGAGCGGCGCAGCCGCGAAGAATCTCGTCAACCGAGATGCTTCGCTTCGCTGATGCTTCGCTTCGCTCAGCATGACAGATGGAGCGGGAGATTGCTTCGCTCCGCTCGCAATGACAGGCAGAAGTTGTCCTTGCGAGGGCACGCAACGCCCGAAGCAATCTCCGGTGGACTGTCATCGCGAGGGCACGCAGCGCCCGAAGCAATCTCCGGTGGCTGTCATTCTGAGCGGCGCAGCCGCGAAGAATCTCGTCAACCGAGATGCTTCGCTTCGCTGATGCTTCGCTTCGCTCAGCATGACGGATGGAGCGGGAGATTGCTTCGCTTCGCTCGCAATGACAGGCAGAAGTTGTCCTTGCGAGGGCACGCAGCGCCCGAAGCAATCTCGGCACGGCTAGAAACCGCGAATGCCCCCATCGCGAGCCACCGCTTCGCCTCTCGCAATGACCATCGCGCACTTTGCCCAAACCGGCGCGCCACGGTATAATGGCGGCAACAGGTCGGCATCCGGCCGCGCGATGCCGAACCCCACCAGCCGAGGAGATGGAGCCATGCGCGACAACCTGGAATGGATTCTCACCCGCGGAGTCGCCGAGATCATCGTCAAGGAAGAACTCCTGCAGAAACTGCGCTCGGGCAAGCCGCTGCGCCTCAAGCAGGGGTTTGACCCCAGCAAGCCCGATTTGCACATCGGCCACGCCGTCGGGCTGCGCAAACTGCGCCAACTCCAGGACCTGGGCCACCAGGTCGTGCTCATCGTCGGCGACTGGACGGCGCAAATCGGCGACCCATCGGGCCGCGACGAATCGCGCACCATGCTCACCCCCGAAGAGGTCAAGGCCAACGCCAAGACCTACATGGACCAGTTCTTCAAGATCGTGGACCGCAACCGCACCGAGGTGCGCTGGCAGAGCGAGTGGTTCGGCAAGTTCACCCTGGCCGACGTGTTCAACCTCACCAGCCGCTTCACCCTGGCGCAGATGATGGCCCACGAGACCTTCCGCAAGCGGTGGGAAAGTGGCTCGCCGCTGACGCTCATGGAACTCATGTACCCCCTGCTCCAGGCCTACGACTCCATCGCCATCCAGGCCGACGTGGAGTTCGGCGGCACCGACCAGAAGTTCAACATCCTGGCCGGGCGCGAACTCCAGGCCATGCTCGGCCAGCGGCCCCAGGACGTGTTCCTGGTGCCCCTCCTGCCGGGCACCGACGGCCGCAAGATGAGCAAGACCTTCGGCAACACCGTGGACCTGAGCATGCCGCCCGACCAGATGTACGGCAAACTTATGTCTATCTCTGACGACATGCTCATGGACTACCTGACCCTGGTTACCGACATCCCCGACGAGGAACTGGCGCAGATTGCGACCGACCTGCGCGCTGGAACGGTCAACCCGCGCGACGTGAAGATGCGCCTGGCCCGCGAGGTCGTGGGCTACATCCACTCGCCCGAGGCCGCCGCCCGCGCCGAAGAGGAATTCGTGCGCGTGTTCCAGCGCCGCGAACTCCCCACCGACATGCCCGAATTCACCGTCCCGCCCGACGGCCTGAACATCGTGGACCTCATGGTGCAGGCCGGAACCGCCGCCAGCAAGAGCGAGGCGCGGCGGCTCATCCAGCAGGGCGGCGTGCGGCTGGACGATGTCGTCGTGGACAGCGTGGACCGCCTCGTGGAGCCGAAGGACGCCATCCTCCAGGTCGGCAAGCGTCGCTTTGTGCGGCTCCGGGCGTAGAGGCAAGCAATCGTCGGGGCGAACCCTGTTGGGGCGAACCTTGTGTTCGCCCTGTTGGGGCGAACCTTGTGTTCGCCCTGAACCTTGTTGGGGCGAACCTTGTGTTCGCCCGAACCCTGTTGGGGCGAACCTTGTGTTCGCCCTGAACCTTGTTGGGGCGAACCCTGTGTTCGCCCTGAACCTTGTGTTCGCCCTGAACCTTGTTGGGGCGAACCCTGTGTTCGCCCTGAACCTTGTGTTCGCCCTGAACCTTGTTGGGGCGAACCCTGTGTTCGCCCTGAACCTTGTGTTCGCCCTTCGCCCTGAATCTGTGCCTACGGACGTAGAGGAGAACGCCATGCCCACCACACTCACCACACCCCGCGGCCCCATCACCATCCGGCCCGCCGTCCAGGCTGACGCGGCCGCCGTGCGCGAACTGCGCCTGGCCGCCCTCGCCGGCGAGCCCATCGCCTTCTCCGCCGACCACGACACCACCGCCGCGCAGCCCGCGGAGACCTGGGCCGAGCGCATCGCCACATACGCCAGGGACTCCGCAGGCGTCATCGCCGTCGCCGAGGCCGGCGGCCACCTGGTCGGCATGGCAGGGCTGGCGCGCGGCCACTGGCCCAAGACCCGCCACATCGGCGAGGTGTGGGGTGTTTATGTCAAGCCCGACTGGCGCGGGCTGCACGTAGGCGCGGCGCTCCTGGAGGAATGCGCGGCCTGGGCGTGCGCCAACGGCATCGTCATCCTCAAACTGGGCGTGGCGAAGGTCAACGCACCCGCCATCCGCTGCTACACCCGCTGCGGGTTCACCGTCTGCGGCGAGGACCACATGGCCCTCTGCGTGGACGGCGTGTACTACGACGAGTTGTTGATGGAGCGGGTGGTGGTACAGCCGCCTTCGTAGGGGCAGGTCTGAGACCTGCCCCTACTGCTACTGCTGCTGCCTGCCCCTACAATTTGCCCCAAATCCCCGATTGACATCTCCCCTAACCTCTGCTACACTCATGTCTGTTTCAACGGTGGAACTCCCGTATCCGCCGCCCCGCGGGCAACCACGGGGCCCAAGCATCACACGAAAGGAGTGGGCTATGGCAGGAAAAGCGAGAAAGACCGTTCGCGTGGGAACCTTCACAGGCGGCATCGTTGGGCCGAGCATCCCCATGATCGGCCCGGTCGCAGACGGGGGGCGCATCCTCGCGGATACCGCCCCCGGCTGCTGGGGCCCGATGATCACCCCCTCGTTCCACGGCGGGCACGAGGTAACGACGCCCGTCGCCGTTGAGGGCGCAAGGGTGGGCGACGCCATCGCCATCCACATCCGCCGCGTCCGCGTAACTTCCCTCGTAACATCATCAGGCACGATGATCGCAGTGGAAGGGCGATACGTCGGCGACCCGTTCGTGGCGCGCGTGTGCCCGGTCTGCGGCACCGAAAGCCCGCCCACCAAGGTCGTGGGCGTGGGGGCCGAAGCCATCCACTGCGCCGTGTGCGGGGCCGAGGTCAGCCCCTTCCACTTCGCCAACGGCTACACCATCGTGCTGGACGGCGCGAAGAAGGTGGGCGTAACCGTCGCCCCCGAAGTGGCCAAGCGCCTCGCCGAGGAAGCCGCCAAACTCATGGCCCTGCCCAAGAAGTCCGAGCAGAACCCTGTGGTGGCCCTCTGCCCCGCCGACATCGCAGGCGTCGTTACCCGCATGCGCCCGTTCCTGGGCAACATCGGCACGACCCCGTCCATTGACATGCCCGACTCGCACAATGCCGGCGACTTCGGGCAGTTCCTGGTCGGCGCGCCCCACAAGTACGGCATCTCCAAGGAGCAACTGGAGCACCGCACCGACGGCCACCTGGACATTGACTCGGTGCGGGCGGGCGCCGTGCTCATCTGCCCGGTCAAGGTGGATGGCGGCGGGGTGTACATGGGCGATGCCCACGCCATGCAGGGCGACGGCGAAATCGCCGGCCACACCACCGACGTCTCCGCGCGCGTCTCGGTGGAGGTGCATGTCCTCAAGGGCCTCAAGATCGGCGGGCCTATCCTCCTGCCGCCTGCCGAGGACCTGCCCTACCTGGCCCGGCCGCACAAGGCGGGCGAGAAGGCCGCCGCCAAGGCCCTGGCCGCCCGCTTCGGCCAGAAGACGCTGGAGGAAGCCGCGCCCATCCAGATGGTCGGCTCCGGCGCCAACCTGAACGAGGCCGCGGACAACGGCGTGGCCCGCCTGGCCGACCTGTTGGGCATGTCCAAGGACGAGGTGCTCAACCGCGTAACGCTGACCGGCGCAGTGGAAATCGGCCGCCTGCCCGGCGTCGTTACCGTAACCATGCTCGCGCCCATGAAGACGCTGGAGAAACTCGGTCTGGCCCCGCTGGTCAAGGCGCAGTACGGCCTGTAGCGCGTGAGATCGGCTCACGGGAGAACGGGCCGCGACGAGGGGAACTGTTGCGCAACCACAAGGGGCGAACGCCGGGTTCGCCCCTTGTGGTCATGCCGTGTCGCGTTGCGGCGCTCCCCGCTCCTACCGAGGCGTGGCAAAGGGCTGGAGCGCCGACGTGTACGTTACGCCGAGATACGGCCGGTTGGGATCATCCGGATGCTGGCCCAGAGTTACGCGCACCGTCTTCTCCTGCCCGTCGCGGCGATAGGTGATGCGGACCTCATCGCCGGGCTTGTACTTGCGGATGATGTCGGCGAGGTCGCTTGCCAGCGTTACCCGCTCATCGTCCACCGCCACGATGATGTCGCCGGGCCGTAGTCCCGCCTTGTCCGCCGGCGTGTCGGGCGTTACCTGGGTCAACAGCGCGCCGAAGGTGGGAATCTCCACCCTCGGTGGGGTGAACGGCGTCCGCTCCGGCCCCGGCGTCGGCGTGGGAGACGGCTGCGAGCCTTGCGGCTGTGCCCAACCGCGCCACGCGCTCAACTCATCCCGCGCCACGCTGCGCGCTTGCTCTCGCCCCACGAAGTACCCGGCGACGCCGCCCGCGACAGCGCCCAGGAGTATGCTCAGCAAAAGCCCTGCAACCGCGATGACCCCAACAATCACGTAGATTCGGGTTCTATCGCTCATATTCACCTCCGGTCCTCCGACACTCTGGCACAGATTCGGCCCAAGTATACCACGCGAAGGTTAGAAACAGATTAGAGGGCGGGATGCAAGTTGGCGTCGCGCCGCAACCCTCGTACAATACGCGCGAGGGGGATGACATGAAGGCCACCGCAACGGCCGGCTCCAACATCGCCATCGTGAAATACTGGGGGGCGCGGGATGCGGCGCTGAACCTGCCCGCCAACGGCAGCATCTCGCTGACGCTGGACGCAGCGCGGACGACCACCACGGTGCGATTTGACCCCACGCTCACGTCCGACACGCTCGTCCTCAACGGCCGCGAGGCGGGCGGCGCGGCGCTGGCCCGCGTGTCGGCCCACCTGGACCGCCTGCGCGCGCTCGCGGGGGTGCGCGTCCCTGCGCTCGTGGCGACGGCCAACACCTTCCCCGAAGGCGCGGGCATCGCGTCCTCGGCGTCGGGGTTCGCGGCGCTCACCGTGGCGGCGGCTGCCGCGCTGGGCCTGCGCCTGTCCGAGCGGGAACTGAGCGCCCTGGCTCGGCTTGGCTCCGGGTCGGCATGCCGCTCGGTCATCGGCGGGTGGGCCGAGTGGTTGCCCGGAACGGCCCACGAGGACTCGTACGCGGTGCAGATTGCGCCGCCCGAGCACTGGGATGTGCGCGACCTGGTGGCGGTTGTCAGCACCGAGGCGAAGGCGGTGCCATCGGCCAAGGGGCACGAGCGGGCCGCGTCCAGCCCGCTGTTTCAGGCGCGGCTCAGCCAGGTGGAGAGGGCGCTGCCCGCCGTCCGCCGCGCCATCCTGGAGCGTGACTTCCACGCGCTGGGCGTGCTGGCCGAGGCCGACGCCCTGTCCATGCATGCGGTTATGTTAACCTCTGCCCCGCCCCTGCTCTACTGGCTGCCCGCGACGGTGGAACTCATCCGCCAGGTCTGGCAGTGGCGGGCCGAGGGGCTGCCGTGCTACTTCACCATAGACGCGGGCCCAAACGTCCACATCCTGACGCTGCCCGAGGCCGTCCCCCACGTGGCCGCAAGGCTCCAGGCGCTGCCCTACGTGCGGCTCATCATCCCGTGCGGGCCTGGGTCGGCCCCGCGCCTCATCCCGAACGGTGCCTGAACTGATAGGCCCGACCCTTCCACACCGTGCCCGCGCCGAACATAGACGACCCGATGGAGTTGAAGCAGAACAGGGCCGCCATGAGGACGGTTAGGCCGATGAGCATGGCGTAGCGGCGCGGGATGGTGAACCGCCCGTTGATAAACCACATGGCCACCCACGCCAGCACCACCTGCGTGAACGGCAGCGAGAAGTGCGCCAGGTCGGTCAGCCCTGCGCGCCAGGCGTGATACAGCACTGCATACGGCCCCAGGAACAGCGCCACGAACGCCGTGATGGCCGCCAGAATCCCCGTCAGCGAGTAGTCAAAGGCCGCGAAGGTGCTCTTGCTCAGGCCGTTCCACGTCTCGCGGAAGCCGTTGTAGAAGTCCACGCGCAGCGTATCCACGCCGTCGGCCAGGGCGATGCGCCCGCCCGCGCGCTTCACCCACCGCGCGATGAACACATCCTCCACGATGTCGGCGCGCACCGCCTCGTGGCCGCCGAACCGTTCGTAGGTCTCGCGGCGGAACAGCATGAACGGCCCGATGGCCGCCGCCAGAATCGGCGTGCGCGTCCGCGTGAACAGGAAGTGGGGCACGCACCCCACGAACACCAGGGGAATCACCGACATCATGACCCGCTCCCAGAACCCCTTGAGGCCCATGTCGGGGATAAGGCTCAACAAATCCAGGTTGCGGGCATGGGCCAGCGCCAGCGCCGAGGAGACCGAGTTGGGCCGATGGCGGGTGTCGGCGTCGGCGAACAGGAGCCACTCGCCCCGCGCCGCCTGCGCCAACTGGTGGCATGCCCACGTCTTGCCGTGCCAGCCGGGCTGCAGCGGTTGGCCGCGCAGGAGCCGCACCCGCCTGTCTTGCCGCGCCATCGCCTCCACGATGGCCGCCGTCGCATCGGACGAGTCGTCGTCCAGCACGAGAATCTCCAGGTTGGGATAGTCCTGCGCCCGCAGCGATTCCAGGCACGCGCCGATGTTGCGCTCCTCGTTCCTCGCGGGCACCAGCACCGACACCAGCGGCAGGTCTTCGGGCAGAGGGGCATCCGACGGCAGGCGCGGCATGAACCGCAGGTTGTACAGCGTGGTGAGCACCACGTAGACCATGACAACGCTGGCGAAAGCCTGATACCAAAGGAACATGGCCGCGTCTCCTACCCGCGCTTCGCCTGCTGATTGCGCTGCTCCCGCACGTGATCCAGGCCCTCAATCCAGCCGCTCTTGGCGCGGATGGCCCGCTCGTGGGGCAGGTCTATCACCTTTTTCAGGCCCGCGACGCCCAGGAAGAGCACGATGAACAGCAGGCCCTGAAGGTTGTTGCCCTCCAGGAAGGTCAGGATGGGCAGCGCGGCACCCGCCACGGTAAACGCCAGGTTGAAGTCGGGGATGAACATGCGGGCGATGACCAGGATGGCCGCCGCGCCCAGCACCGAGTAGGGCCACATCTGGAGCAGGAAACCCGCCGCCGCGGCCAGCCCCTTGCCCCCGCGCCAGCCCAGCCACACGGGGAACCCGTGCCCGAACATGAGCGCGAACCCCGTCAGGTAGAGCGCCATGTCGCCAGAGCCGAAGCGCCGCCCCACCCAGTAGGCCGCCGCGCCCTTGGCCGCGTCCAGGAACAGCACCAGGAACCCAGGCCCGCGCCCAACGACGTGCATCACGTTGCGCGATCCCACGTTCCCCTCGCCCTCGTAGCGGATGTCCTTGCCCGTGAGCGCGCGCGTAACCAGGTAGGCGAACGGGATGGAGCCGAGCAGATACCCTGCCGCGATGACCAACAAATCAGTCCACATGATCGCGTCCCTCTGTGAGAAGATTCGCGTGGCGCGTTTTTTACAACAACACCGCCCGCTGTGGCAAGTTGCGCCTGCCTGTTCGCCGTCGTCTGCGAGGGTCGCGTCGCAACTGAACACCCGCCTCTGGCGATTTCCGACAAAACCCGATTTCCCATTCCGCACAAAGCGTGGTACAATACCCTTGCTGTCACGATACACAGGACTGTGAGGGGTGCCAGCCGGCGCCCCTCCCAATTTTTATGAGGAGCAAACCGATGAAACGAACAACCTTGGCGCTGGCCTTCGCCCTGGCGCTTGCCCTGTTGCTGGCGGCGTGCGGCGACAAAGCCACTCCCACCGCGACCCCCAGCCCCACACCCACCGAGACCCCGACCCCCGAGCCGACCTCGTCCGTGGGCGGCGTGGACGTGGCCCTGAAACTCGTCGTCCAGCCCACAGGTCCCAACGTGGCCGTGGTCAACGGCGTCGCCATCCCGTCTACCCTCTACATGGGCGAACTGGAGCGGCAACTCATCTACATCACCGAGCAGTACGGTCTGGACTGGAACGACACACAGATGCAGGCATACCTGCCGCAGATTGAGCAGCAGACCTACTGGCAACTCATCAACCTGGAATTGGCGCGCCAACTGGCGAAGGCCGAAGGCATCACCATCACCGACGCCGCCCTCGCCGCGGAGATTGAGTCCACCCGCCAGTCCATCCTCTCCAGCGGCACGTACACGGACTGGGACAACTTCCTCGCCGTGAACAAGATCACCGACGAGTACTTCCACGACCGCATTCTGGACTCCATGATCGTGGACGAACTGGTGAAGCGCCACGGCGGCCCCACCGAGGCCGAACAGGTCCACGCGCAGCACATCCTCGTGGCCGACGAGGAGACCGCCCGCAAGGTGCTGGACGAACTCAAGGCCGGCAAGACGTTTGAGGAACTGGCGGCCCAGTACTCCCAGGACACCGGCTCCAAGGACAACGGCGGGGACCTGGGCTGGTTCCCGCGCGGGATGATGGTGGCCGCATTTGAGGAGGCCGCCTTCTCCCTGGCCGTCGGTGAGGTCAGCCAGCCGGTGAAGACGGACTTCGGCTACCACATCATCAAGGTCCTGGGCAAGGAAGTGCGCCCGCTGGACGCCGAGACGCTCCAGCAGATGCAGGAGCAGGCGTTCAGCGAGTGGTTCTCGGCCCAGCGCGACCAGGCCAAAATTGAGGAACTGATGGCCTGGGAGTAGCCCATACGCATCGTGATCGATCGTAGGGGCGGGTCTGAGACCCGCCCCTACGACCCGCCCCTACGACCTGCCCCGTGTGTTGGTGTCGCCACAACAGTTGCACTTGCGTGCAAGGTGTGATAAAGTAGCCCCGTGAGTCCGCCCAGCACGGCCTCTCGGCCCATTCCCCCCGGCGGGCGGACGCTTGCCGTCAACGCTATCACCGTGGCACAAAGGGGAGGGGTATGTTGCAGACTCTTCGCAGCCTTCGGGTTCATATCGCATTGCTTTTGCTCGTCGTGCTTGTGCCCGCGCTGGCTTTGTCGGCCTACACGTTGACATCCCAGCGGCAGCAGGTACAGGCCGATTTCGCACAGGCGGCCATGGAATTGGCCAGGCATGTTGCCAGCCGCCAGGATGAGCGCATTCAGGATGCGATCACGCTACTGGATGCCCTTGACCATCAGGCGGCTATCCTGCAGGGACATGGACCCGGCTGCGGCGCGCTACTGGAACAGGGAGTGGAAGAGCACCCAGGCATCAGGGTGTTGGCGCTGGCTGAGACCGATGGTAGGGTTCGCTGTGCGTCTGCGGAGGCGCTGACGGGGCTATCGCTCGGAGACCGCGCCTGGTTCCAATCGGCCGTCGCGGCGCGGACGCAGGCAGTGGGTCAGTGGGAGCCAGACCCGCTGACGGGGCAACCTTCGTCGCCCCTGGCCTATCCCGTATACGACGATCAAGGCCGCACGGCCGGCGTTCTGATCGCATGGCTGAACTGGGCATGGCTGGACGACTTGGTGCGTTTGCACGCACTCGGCGAGGAATGGACATTAGCAGTTGCATCCCATGACGGCGCGGTGTTGGCACATTGGCCCAATGTAGCAGGCATTCTGGGCCAGCCCCTGGATGCAGATCCGGTGTTCAGCGTCCTGAAATCTCACAAGGACGGGACGCGCATCCTCCGCGGGGATGATGGGGTTGAGCGCCTATACGCGGCGGCGACGCTGGTTGTCAAGAGCGCCGGCCAAGACGTACACGTCTTCGTAGCCGTGCCGGCGGAGAGGGCTTTCGGCGCCGCGCAGCGCACGTTCGTGGGCAACGTTGCCGTGCTCACCGCGGTGGCGCTACTGGGCGCCGCGTTCGCCTGGGTCATGTCGAGCTGGGGCATTGTCCGGCCAGTGCAGCGAATCATCGCTACCAGCCGCAGCATTGCCGAGGGCGACCTGGGCGCACGTGTCCGTTGGGGACACGAACGGAGCGAAATCGGTCAACTTGCGCTCGCATTTGACCAGATGGCCGAAGCATTGCAACGGCGAGATTCGGATCGCCGCAGAGCCGAAGAGGAGGTCCGCCGAATGAAGGACTTCAGCGAAGGACTGATTGAAAGCATGATGGAAGGCATACTCACGGATGACATGGACGGGCGGTTCACCTTCGCCAACGCAGCAGCGGCGGCCATCCTCGGCTACAACTCACCGGCTGAACTGGTGGGCCAAGGGTGGGCAGCCATCGTGGCCCCGGACTGCCTTGCGATTCAGGCGGCCGCCGCCGAGCGCCGCAGCCAGGGCTTGCGCGACCGCTACGAGGTAGACCTGATCCGCAAGGACGGGCGGCGCATCACCGTGGAGATCGCCGGCGGCCCGCGCATGGAAGGCGACCGCCAGGTGGGCACCCTGGCCGTGTTCACCGACATCACCGAGCGCAAACTCCTGGAGCAACTCCTGTGGCAGACGAAGGTGGTCGTGGAGCACAGCCCGGTGGCCCTGTTCCGCTGCGATGCCAAGGCCCCTTGTCGCATGGAGTTCGTCTCCGACAACATCGGCCGCTTCGGCCACACGCGCGACGAGATTTTGACGGGGCCGCTGTCGTTGTATGCCCTGGTTCACCCCGAAGACCGCCAGCGCGTGGCCGATGAGTTGGCGCGGCGTGCGGCTGCGGGCGAGGACACCTTCCAACTGACCTTCCGCGTGCAGGCCCGAGACGGGACCGTCATCTGGACCGAGAGTTATACGGAGGCGGTGCGGGCCGACGATGGGACGGTTGCCCATTACCAGGGCGCCTGGCTGGACATCACCGAGCGCAAGGCGCTGGAAGATCGGCTGCTCCAGGCGCAGAAGATGGAGGGCATCGGGCGGCTGGCGGGCGGTGTGGCCCACGACTTCAACAATCTCCTCACGGCCATCTCCGGCTACGCCAACTTCGCGCTGGAGACGGTGGGACAGAAGCACCCGGTAGCAGCCGACCTGCACGGGATTCTGGACGCCGCGGCGCGCGCCGCCGACCTCACCCGGCAATTGCTGGCCTTCTCGCGCAAGCAGATTTTTGAGATGAAGATCGTGGACCTGAACGACCTCATCCGGGGCATGGGAAAGATGCTCCGACGGCTCATTGGCGAGGACATTGACCTGGCCATCGTCCCGGGCGCGAAGCCGGCGACAACCCGGGCCGATGCCGCGCAGATAGAGCAGGTGCTGGTGAACCTGGCCGTGAACGCCCGCGACGCCATGCCCGACGGCGGCACGCTGACCATTGAGACCAGCAACGTGATACTGGACGACGCCTACGTGCGAACCCACCCGGGGGCCGTCCTGGGCGAGTACGTGCTCATCGCCGTTACGGACACGGGAGTTGGCATGACCGACGAGGTCAAGTCGCGCATCTTTGAACCGTTCTTCACGACCAAGGAACCGGGGAAGGGCACGGGCCTGGGCCTTTCCACCGTGTTCGGCATCGTGAAGCAGCACGAGGGGAATATCTACGTGTACAGCGAGCCTGGGGTAGGGACCACGTTCAAGGTGTACCTGCGCCAGGTGGCCGAGGCGGCGCAGCCCCTGCCCGCGCAGGCCCAGGAGGAAGACCTGGTCGGCGGGAGCGAGACGGTGCTGGTTACCGAGGACGACGCACCTGTGCGGCAGATGGCGGCGCGCATCCTGCGCTCGCTCGGGTACACCGTGCTGGAGGCAGGCAACGGCGCCGAGGCGCTGCAGGCCGCGAGGAAATGCGGCGGCCGCATTGACCTGCTGATCACCGACGTGGTGATGCCGCGCATGAACGGGCGCGAACTGGCGCAGCGACTGGCCGAAATCTGCCCCGACGCAAAAGTGCTGTACGTGTCGGGCTACACGGAAAACGCCATCGCCCACAACCACATTCTGGACGAGGGCGCTTGCTTCCTGCAAAAGCCCTTCGCCAGGCGCGCGCTGGCCCGCAAAGTGCGCGAGGCCCTGGGGGCGTAGCCCACCGTGCACGGAGGACACATGGAGCGCAGCATCGTGCTTCAGGCCGAGCGCGGGGGCGTCCGCGTGGACAAGTACGTGGCCGAGGCCGTGCCCGACCTGTCGCGGGCAGCCGTGCAGCGCCTGATTGACGAGGGCCGTATCCTGGTCAACGGCGCGGTCGTCAAGGCCTCGTACCGCCTGGAGCCGGGCGACGCCATCTCCGTGGAGATTCCCCCGCCCGTGGACGTGAGCATCGCGCCCGAGCCGATTCCCCTGGACATCGTGTACGAGGATGCCGACATCCTGGTGGTAAACAAGCCCGCGGGCATGGTGGTGCACCCGGCGTTCGGGCACACCAGCGGCACGCTGGTCAACGCGGTGCTGGCCCACTGCCCCGACCTGGCAGGCGTGGGCGGCGAATTGCGCCCGGGCATCGTCCACCGACTGGACAAGGACACGTCGGGCCTCATCGTCGTGGCGAAGGGCGACGCGGCGCTGCGGGACCTGCAGGCCCAGTTCAAGGGGCGCGAGGTGCAGAAGGTGTACCTGGCGCTGGTGGAAGGCCACGTGTCGCCCCCGACGGGCCTCATTGACGCGCCCATCGGGCGGGACCCGCGGGCGCGCAAGAAGATGGCGGTGGTGCCGCGCGGCGGGCGCCAGGCCCAGACCGAGTACCGCGCTCTGGAATTCTACGACGCGCACACGCTGGTGGAGGTGCACCCCCTCACGGGCCGCACCCACCAGATTCGCATCCACATGGCCTTCATCGGCCACCCCATCGTGGGCGACCCGGTGTACGGCTTCCGCAAGCAGCGGGCCAAAGCGCCGCGGCTGTTCCTTCATGCGGCGCGGCTGGCGTTCCGCCTTCCATCCACGGGCGAATGGCGCGAGTTTCAGGCTCCCCTGCCGGACGACCTGGCCGCCGTCCTGGCCCGCCTCCGCGCCCAAGGGCAAATTTGAATGGAAACGCATGTAGGGGCGCAATTGAATGAAACATATTGTAGGGCGCAATTGAATTGCGCCCCTACAATTGCGCCCACCAATCGCGCCCCCCCAATCGCGCCCACGCCAATCCCGCCCCCACCGATTGCGCCCCCTTTGAACGGAAACGCATCGTGCTGGCGCAATTCAACCGCGATATGTTGCGGGAATAATTGAATGAAACATATTGTAGGGGCGCAATTGAATTGCGCCCCTACAATTGGGCCCACCAATCGCGCCCCCACAATCGCGCCCACGCCAATCCCCCCCACAATCGCCCCCCACGATTCGCCCCGACCAATCCCGCCCCCACCAATCGCGCCCCCACGCCCATCCCGCCCCCGCCGATTGCGTCCCATTTGAACGGAAACGCATCGTGCTGGCGCAATTCAACCGCGATATGTTGCGGGAATAATTGAATGAAACATATTGTAGGGGCGCAATTGAATTGCGCCCCTACAATTCCCTACAATTGCCCCCCGCCAATTGCCCCCGCCAATCCCGCCCCACCGATTGCGCCCCTACAATTGCCCCCCGCCTGCGCCGATTTGACCCCACGATGCCCTTTGCCTACAATGCCCCTAACCGTCTCCACAGTCCTACGCCCAACGGAGGGAAACCATGCTGTACGAGCACGGCACGCTGATTACGGTGGACAAAGCCCGGCGCATCATCCAGGACGGCGCCATCCTTGTGCGCGACGGGCGCATCGCCGCGGTGGGCAAGTCCTACGACCTGGCCCAGGCCTTCCCCGACGAGCCCCGCGAAGACCTGCGCGACGACGTGGTGATCCCCGGTCTGGTGGACACCCACGTGCACCTGGCCCAGGCCATGATCCGCGGCTGCGCCGACGACCTGGAACTCATAGAGTGGCTGGGCAAGCGCGTCTGGGTGCTCCAGGGCAACTACGACGAGGCCGATGGCCGCGCCAGCGCCGAACTCTGCATGGTGGAGATGCTCAAGTCGGGCACGACGGCCTTCCTGGAGTGCATGATCGCCGGACGCTACGGGCTGGACGGCATCGCCGAGGCCCTCATCCAGTCGGGCATGCGCGGCGTCCTGTCCAAGATCGTCATGGACACCGCCACCTATGCGTCCAAGGATGACTGGATGTACCCGGGCATGCGCGAGGATCGCGATGTCAGCCTGCGCCAGGCGTTGGACGCCTTTGACCGGTGGGACGGCGCGGGCGACGGGCGGGTGAAAATCTGGTTCGGCCCGCGGACGCCCGGCGGTGTCAGCCCCGAACTGTACCGCGAGATCGCGCGCCTGGCCGACAAGCGCGGCATGGGCATCACGGTGCACCTGGCCGAGGTGCGCGCCGACCGCGAGTTCCTGCTGGGCACCTACGGGCGCAAGCCCGTGGAGTTCGCCCAGGACGTGGGCCTACTGGGGCCGCGCCGCGTCCTGGCCCATGTCATCTGGGTGGATGACGACGAAATCCGCATGCTCGCCGAGACGGGCACGCACGTTACGCACAACCCCGCGTCCAACTCCAAACTGGCGTCGGGGTTCGCCCGCATCGCCGAGATGGTGGAGGCGGGCGTGAACGTGTCCGTGGGGTGCGACGGCGGCCCCAGCAACAACACCTACGACCTGCTCCGCGACCTGCGCTGGGTGTGCTATCTCCAGAAGGCGCGGCTGCTGGATCCGCAGACCGTGCCCGCCGAGACGGCGCTGGAGATGGCCACCATCAACGGGGCGAAGGCGCTGGGCTGGGAGGACGAAATCGGCTCGCTGGAAGCGGGCAAGAAGGCCGACTTCGTGGTGCTGGACATGAACAAGCCGCACCTGACGCCGTCGCCCAATCCCGTGTCCACGGTCGTGCATTGCGCCACCGGCGCCGACGTGCGGCTAGTGGTGGTGGACGGCAAGCCGGTCGTGCGCGACGGGCGCGTGCTGACGCTGGACGAGGAGCGGGTGATGCAGACGGCGCGGGCGCGGGCCGAGGCGCTGTACGAACGGGCGGGCGTGCGGGTCAGCCCGCGCTGGCCGGTGGTGTAGGCCGCACGTCGGCCGTAACCACGGGGGCGCGGGCGGGTTTTCGGGAATAAGCGGAGGCGACTCCGCAAGTCATTCTGGATTTCGGGAGAGGGAAATGGACATCTTTGCGAAGTGTGAGCAGTTTACGCAGGCAGCAGACGCCCGCAAGGCAGGGTATTATCCGTACTTCATTCCGCTGCAGGATACCGAAGGGACAGAGGTGGTCATCAACGGCCACCGCCTCATCATGATCGGCTCCAACAACTACCTGGGCCTGACGACGCACCCCAAGGTGCGCGAGGCCGCGCTGGACGCCATTCGGCGCTACGGGACATCGTGCACGGGGTCGCGCTTCCTCAACGGCACGCTGGAACTGCACGAGGAACTGGAGCGGCGGCTGGCGGCGTTCATGCGCAAGGAAGCCGCGCTCGTCTTCAGCACCGGCTACCAGACCAACGTGGGCACGATTTCGTCGCTGGTGGGGCGCGGCGATTTCGTCATCACCGACCGCGACGACCACGCCAGCATCGTGGACGGCTGTCGGCTGGCCTTCGGCGAGATGAAGCGGTTTCGCCACAACGACATGGCCGACCTGGAGCGCGTCCTCGCGTCGCTGCCCGAGGATGCGGGCAAACTGGTCGTTGTGGACGGCGTCTTCAGCATGGGCGGGGACATCGCACCGCTGCCGGAGATTGCCCCCATCTGCAAGAAGTACGGTGCGCGCCTGATGGTGGACGACGCCCACTCCATCGGCGTGCTGGGCGAGGGGCGCGGGACGGCGGCCCATTTCGGCATGGACGACGACGCCGACCTGGTGATGGGGACGTTCAGCAAGTCGTTCGCGTCGCTGGGCGGGTTCATTGCGGGCAAGGCGAAGGTGATTGACTACATCAAGCACACGGCGCGGTCGCTCATCTTCAGCGCGAGCATCCCCGCGGCCAACGCGGCAGCGGCCCTGGCGGCCCTGGAGATCATGCAGACCGAGCCGGAGCGCCGCGAGCGACTGCTGGCCATCGCCGACAAGATGCGCAAGGGGTACAAGGCGCTGGGGTTCAACGTGGGCGAGACCCAGACGCCCATCATCCCCATCATCATCGGCGACGACACCAAGACGTTCATGACGTGGAAGGCGCTGTTCGCCGCGGGCGTGTACACCAACCCGGTCATCTCGCCGGCGGTGCCGCCTGGCATGGCGCTGCTGCGCACCAGTTACATGGCCACCCACACCGACGAGCAGATGGACCGCGTGCTGGACATCTTCGCGAAGGTCGGGAAGGAGATGGGGATCATCTAGCAGGTAGGGACACAGCACGCTGCGCCCCTACGCGGCGGGTTGGGACGCACGCACGCTGCGCCCCGCCCCAACGGGGGTTTAGCCCCGCGCGGCGACGCCCCGCCCGAGGCTGAAGCCGTCGGGCTGAACGGACAAAGCCCTGCGGGCTGCCCGTGGGGACGCACGCTGCGCCCAGCCCCGACGGGGCTTCGCCCTTTCAGCGCGGGGGTTTAGCCCCGCGCTCTTTCGCGCCTTTCGCGCCCTTTCGCGGATTTCGTGGTCCAAACGCCCCGCCCGAGGCTGAAGCCGTCGGGCTGAACGGACAAAGCCCTGCGGGCTACGGCCAGCCCCAGCGGGGCTTCGCCCTTTCAGCGCGGGGGTTCAGCCCCGCGCTCTTTCGCGCCTTTCGCGCCCTTTCGCGGATTTCGTGGTCCAAACGCCCCGCCCGATGCTGAAGCCGTCGGGCTGAACGCACAAAGCCCTGCGGGCTGCCCGTGGGGACGCACGCTGCGCCCAGCCCCAACGGGGCTTCGCCCTTTCAGCGCGGGGGTTTAGCCCCGCGCCCTTTCGCGCCTTTCGTGCCCTTTCGCGGGTTTCGCGATCCGAACGGCCCCCACTCGCGCCCCCGCCGCCCGATGCTAAAGCATCGGGCTAAATGGACAAAGCCCTGCGGGCTACGACCAGCCCCGACGGGGCTTCGCCCTTTCAGCGCGGGGGTTTAGCCCCGCGCGGGGGTTCAGCCCCGCGCTCTTTCGCGCCTGGGCGTTGTCTACGCCGCCCGCACCCGTATGGCCGCCTCGCCGTTGAGCGGGCACTTGTACTCGCAGATGCCGCACCCGATGCACCGCTCGCGGACGACGCGCGGGCGCCGCACCTCGGCCACCGTACCGTCGGGCCGCGTTACCGTCTGCACGTCCAGTTGAATCGCCTTCTCGGGCACGGGGCACATCTCCTCGCACACGATGCAGTCCACGCCATCGGCCCAGGGGATGCAGCGGTTCTCGTCAATGTAGGCCACGCCGAGCACCGCCCGCCGCTTGTCGTCCAGCGACAGGAGCGGGATGGCCCCCGTGGGGCACGCCTGGCCGCACGAATGGCACGAGTAGTCGCAGTAGCCCAGGCGCGGCACCAGCACCGGCGTCCACAGCCCCTCCAGCCCCGCCGCGAACAGGCTTGGCTGCAGGCCCGACGTGGGGCAGACCTTCATGCACTCGCCGCAGCGGACGCATTTGTCCAGCAGGCCGTTCTCCCGCGCGCCGGGCGGGCGGATGAGCCACGGACTCTCGCGCCGCGCGGCCGGTGCGGCGCGGAGCAGGCCAACCCCCGCCACCGCCGCGCCCAACGCCAGCAGCGCCTGCCGCCGCGACGGGTCGTAGTCGCGCCACGCGGCGGGGACCAGATGCCCGTGAAAGCCCACGGCGTTCGTCGGGCACACCGCCGCGCAGTCCAGGCACAGGGTGCACTCGGCGGGGTCGGCGGCGTACCCGCGCGCGGGGTCAATCGTGCCGGTGGGACAGGCGCGGGCGCACTTGCCGCAGGCGATGCAGGTGTCCGCATCCACCCGGTGCCGCACGAGCGCGACCTTGGACACAAGCCCCAGCAGCGCCCCCAGCGGGCACAGGTAGCGGCACCAGAACCGCGGCCGCACCGCATTCAGCGCCACGATTGCGCCGAACAGCAGCGCCAGCACGATGCCCTGCTGGAACGCCGGCTCGCCGCCCACCAGCCCCGCGCCCCGCAGGATGCCGTCCGCCCACTCCAGCGGTCGCTGCAGCGGCCCGATGGCGTACAGCGCCGACTCCGCCGCGATCAGCAGCGCGTTGACGGCGGGCAGCACCGCCGCGGTCATCGTGCGGAACAGGATGGTGAGCGGGTCAAGAATCAGCAGGGTCAGATTCCCCAGGAGCGCGGCGGACAGGATGACCAGCAGCAGGGCGTGCTTCGCCGTGCGCCAGTTGCCGCGCGGGTCATCCTGGGCGGCGGGCTTGCGCGGGCACATCCAGTCCAGCACCGCGCCGAGGGGACACAGCCACCCGCACCACGCCCGCCCCGTCACCACCGCCAGCGCGATGGTCGCCAACCCCAGTGCCAGCGCCGGAATCCACCGCCTGCTGGCGAGCATGGCCGCGGCCCCCACCAACGGGTCCAGGCGGAAGAACAGGTCGTGCGGCAGGAACGTCGGCAGGCCCTGCCGCGTGCCCAGGAGCAGGTATGCGAACAGGAGCGCCGCGAGAATCTGCACCGCCTGCCGTATGCGTCGCCAAGATTGTGGGGTCATGCGTCTCTCCAATGGAAGCCGTCAGCCCCGCTGACTGCTGACCGCTGCAGGCCACATGCCTACACGTGGATTTCTTCCACCCGCACCCCCGCCAGGTCCATCGTCCCCAGGCCCATCTTTGCCGCGGCGGGGATGTACGACACGTCGGCCGGCGTCAACCCGAAAAGCGACGTGGCGTAGGCGTCGGCGGCCACAATGTCGGCGCTGGCGATGACCGTGTTGGTCTGCTTCACGTCGGCGAGGCTGCCGCCCGTCGGGCCGTTCGCCAACAGAATGCGCACGGCGTCCACCACCGTCAGCGTCGGGCGGACCAGGCTGGTCAGTTCGGCGATGCGCTGGCCCATGTTGCGGTGCATGGCGGGGCGGTCCCAGATGACCCCGAGGAGGTTCTTCATCCCCAGGGTTAGCCGCGCCAGGCCGTGGTCCTTGGCGATGGGCACGTTGATGAACACGTCGGCATCCACCGCGTCGCGGTAGATGCGGATTTGCTTCAAATCCTTGCCCTGTGGGATGGGCACCGTCGCGTACTTCATCTCGGACATGACTTCCATCTGGCCGCCCGCGGCCTTCACGGCGTCGGCGATGCCGCTGCGGGCGTAGGCCGCCTCGGGCGTGCCGCCGAAGGGGTTGTCCATCACGCGCACGCGCCTGGCCCCCGCGCCCAGGCACAGCGCCACCAGCGCGCCCACGACCTCGGGGTTGGTGGTGGCTGCGTACTCTGGCCCGTGATAGGCCACACAGATGTTGGGCTTGATGAGCACGTCGGCGCCGGGCTTCACGAACCGCTCTATCCCGCCGATGGCGCGGATGGCCGCCTGCACCAGGGCGGCTGGGCTTTCGCCGCGCGCCACGGCCAGATAGGCGTCGCCAACGGCGGGCGCGGGCGTGGGGGGCTGCGCGGTCGCGGGCGTGGGCCCTGCGGTGGGCGTCGCAGGCAGCGAGGCGGTCGGCGCGGACGTGGGCACGGCTGTTGGCGGGGCCGTCGGCGATTGTGCTGCCCCGCACCGCGCCAGCAGCGTCGCCGCACTCGCGCTGAACCCCAGAATCATCATGCGGCGGAGAAACTCGCGCCGGTCTATTTCGTTCATGGCAACGGTCTCCTTTCGGGATACGGCTGTCGGCAGTCAGCGGTCAGCAGTCAGCGATCAGCAATCAGCCGTCAGCAGTCGGCAATCAGTGGGCGTCTCCGGCACGGGCTGCGCATCACTTGCCCGCGCGACACAATTCAGCGCCCGTCTGCGGCCTCCGCGTCTCCGCGGTGAACGCATCCAGAATTATACCCTCGCCCGTAAAAGCGGCCAAATGCGGTCGGGTTTCCGCGGCGAAACAGGCCTTTTTTCCCATTGCCCCGACTCCCCAATGTCCACTAGAATGAATTGAGACCGTGGACGAGCGGCCTTCGTTTGCCGCTGGGGAGGAGGGAGCATCGTGAGGAAGCGAGCACTCATTATCGCAATGCTGGCGATTGCCGCTGGCGTGGTGGCTGCGGGCGTTCGGGCCTCGGCCCCTGCG
This sequence comes from Chloroflexota bacterium, assembly GCA_014874485.1. Lineage (GTDB taxonomy): Bacteria > Chloroflexota > Anaerolineae > DTLA01 > DTLA01 > DTLA01. The sequence goes on along the minus strand of JADBJK010000017.1, from coordinate 33,487 downwards.
ACCGCAACGTTGCCATCGCGCGTCTTCCTGCCATGCGTCGCCATCGGGAGCAACGGCAGCGCCACCGCAACTGCCACGCGCACCGCCACACGAACCCCTTCGGCGACCGCCACCCGCACGCCGTCGCGGACGCCAACCTCCACCCTCATGGCTGCCACGCCAACGCAGACGCCCACCGCCACGCCCAGCGCGACCCGCACCGCGACGCCCACGCCCACCCAGGGACCGGGCCTCGTCGTGCAGGGGTACGTGCGGCTCAATGACCAATCGGGCCCAGGGCTTGCAGGCGTTACCATCTACCGGCGCTTCGCGTCCTACCCGGCCGTGCCCGTCGCCACCACCGACGCCAGCGGCTACTACCAGTCCGCATTCCAGCCCATCCCCGGCGACGAGACCGTAACCGTCTGGCCGGAGAAGGATGGCTATACGTTCAACCCGCCGCAGGTGCAGTGGCGGCACTACTACGGCTACTCGGTGCGCATCCTGGACTTCGCGGCGCTGCCCCACACGCCCACGCCCGAGCACACGGCGACGCCCACGCCCACAGGCACCGCCACGCCCACGCGCACGCCGACCCGCACCCGCACGCCCACGCCCATCCCATGCTACGACCCGTACGAGCCGAACGATTCGTATGAGACGGCCGCCGCCTTCATGGGCGTGCCCATCTTCCTCAGCGACGCCTACATCTGCACGCCCAGCGACGAGGACTACTACGGCGTGTGGATTGACGACACCAAGTTCGTAACGTTGACCTTATACCACCCCACCCTGGACCTGGGGCTGGAAATCTTCAACCCCGATGGCGAGTCGGTCGCATCCATTGACCACGAAGGCGCGGGGGCAGAAGAAGGCTGGTACGTGGTCAACCAGTCGGGCTACTACGTGTTCCACGTGTACGGGCATGGCGGCTCCAGCAACACCGTGTCCTACACCCTCAACATCCAGCCGTTTGACAAGTACGACCACTTCTCAACGCCGACCCTCAACCCCCGGTGGCAGTGGCTGCGGCCTGCCATGAGCAAGTGGAGCCTGACCGAGCGCTCTGGCTACCTGCGCATCAAGACGGACATCGGCGAACTGAACTTCAACGACACAGCGCGAAGCATCGTGCTCCAGCAGTTCCCAACGCCCAACTTTGACATCCGAACTGCCCTGGAATGGACACCGGCGCGCAACTATCACGAAGCAGGGCTGGTGGTATATCAGGAGTCCAACCACTACGTGAAATTGACCGTGCGGTATCAAAACGGCGCGCAAGTGCTGGTGCTGGCCAAGCGCAAGCCCGGACAAAACCTCTTGTATTACCAGGAAACGACAACATCGCTTGAGCGCCCGTACCCTGTCATGTACCTGCGCCTGGTGCGCCACAACGCGCAGTACACGGCCTACGTCAGCGCCAACGGCCAGAATTGGACGTTCTTCAGTTCATTGTCGGCCGAGACGATGACCACGCCGAGGATCGGCCTGGGGGCGTGGAATGGCAACATAGACCTGTCAGACCCAGGTGTGAACGCGGACTTTGACTGGTTCTTCGCCGTGCCGTCCAACTGATGGGGCTTCTGGCCATCAGCGATCAGCCGACAGCGATGGGCGCGGGGTCAGCCCACACCACACAGCGGAGCACCGCGCCCTAGCGGCTGGCCATCGCCGCGCGGACATCATCCAGGAAATCCGCCAGCGACCGGTCGCCCACCTCGCCGCCGGACGCCACGTACACCCCCTGCGGCCCGCCCAGCACCGACGTGCCCTTCAGGAACAGCACCACCTGCTGCCCCTCTGCGAACGAAAGCCCGCCGCTCACGGACTGGGCGATGTCGCCCACCTGCCCGCCTTCCACGCGCAGGACGACCTCGCGCGGCTTGGCGCCTTTCACCGCCTCGCCCACCCGCAGGCGCACCGTCGTGAAGATCGCAGTCTTGTCGGCGTTCCATGCGCTCTCGGTCAGGACGACGGTCCCGACGAGGATTCGGTCCGCGTCGCGGGCCAGTTGCTCCAACGACATGGGTTGCAGAATCGCCGCGCCGCCTGCTAGGTCCACGTTCAGCGTCGCGGGCGACTGTGCCGCGCATCCCGCAAGGGCCACCAGCACCATCAAACCCCACGCAATCGTTCGGATCTTCATCTCGCTTTCCATCCTTCGGAAGCCGCCCTGCGCCCTCAGCCCAACGCCAGAGTACAGGCGGTCTCGCCTAATGGACGCGCAGCGCACCCCAGAGGTTCCCGATGGTACGCAGCGAGCAGGGGAAAGGCGAACCCTCACCCCCAGCCTGTGGCCCTCCGCTCCGCGCGGCGGAGAGAGGAACGAGGGGATTCTGCTACCGCTTCTCCTCGCGGGCGTAGGGCAGGCCCAACGCGGCAGGCGCGCCCACCCGCTTGCGGATGCCCTCCCACCACGTGATGAGCACCAGCACCACGATGGTGAAAGCATACGGCAACATGTTCAGGAACGCCGCGGGAATGGTGGTCCCTGCGGCCTGCATCCGGAACTGCACCGCGTTGATGCCGCCGAACAGGATCGCGCCCACGACCGCGCGGACCGGGTCCCACGTGGCGAAGATGACCAGCGCCACGGCGATCCAGCCACGGCCCGCCGTGAGGCCCTCGGTCCAGCCGGGCGTGTACGCCAGCGACAGGTGCGCGCCACCCAGGGCGATGAGCATTCCGCCCACGATGGTGTACAGGTAGCGGATGCCCGCCACGTTGACGCCCATGGCGTCGGCGGTCTGGGGGTTCTCGCCCACCGCCCGCAGATGCAGGCCGGGCCGCGTGCGGTTGAGGAAGAACCACAGGAGCGGCACGAGGAGATATGTGGCATACGTGAGGATGTCCTGGTTGAAGACCGACTTGCCCAGCACCGGAATCTCGGCCAGGTCAGACAGGGAGATGGGCGTGAACTTGGGGCCCACCATGCCCACGAGCGGCGTGCCATTGGGCCCCAGCCGCTGGCCCAGATAGTTCGCCAGGCCGGTGCCGAAGATGGTCAGCGCGAGACCGCTCACCACCTGCTCGGCGCGCAGGCTCACCGACAGGAAGGCGTGGATGGACGCCATGGCCGCGCCCGCCAGCATCGCCACCCCGACGCCCACCCAGACCTGCTTGGTGTGGAACGCGGCGGCGAAGCCCGTAACCGCGCCCACGATCATGATTCCCTCCACGCCCAGGTTCAGGATGCCCGCCCGCTCCGTCAGGATTTCGCCGACCGTGGCGTACAGGAGCGAGGTTCCCGCGCGGATGGTAACCCACAGGATAGACGTGATGAGTGCGATAGTCATGATTCGCCTCCCTCCGCGGGCAATGTCGGACGGACGGGCCGTCTGCGCAGCCCCCAGTCCACGCGCAGGCGGTACTGGTTGAACAGCACACCGCCGAGCATGAAGAACAGAATGGCCCCCTGGAGCACGAGCGCCACCGCCGCGGGCAGCCGCATCGTAATCTGAATCTGGTCGCCGCCCACCAGCAGGCCGGCCAGGAGTATCCCTACCAGCACCACGCCCCACGGGTTCAGTTGCCCCATCCACGCCACGATGATGGCCGTGTAGCCATAGCCGACGGTCAGGCCCTTCTGGAGCCGATGCGAGATTCCGGCCACCTCGCCCACGCCGGCCAGCCCCGCCAATGCCCCGCTGACCAGCATAACCAGCAGGAAGTTGCGCCACAGGCTAATGCCCGCATACCGCGCCGCTCGCGGGTTCTCGCCGATTACCCGCACCTCGTAGCCCCACCGGGTGCGCGTGAGCACAAGCCACAGGATGATGGCTGCGGCAATGGCAAAGACCAGGCCCAGATGGACGCGCGTCCCCGGATAGCGCGGCAGCCACCCCTCCTGCGGGAACGGCGCAGTGCCCGGAAAGCCGTACCCCTTCGGGTCGCGCCACGGGCCGTAGAACAGGTACTCTATCCACAGGATGGCGATGTAATTCATCATCAGCGTCGTGATGACTTCGTTGACGCCGACGAACGCGCGCAGGAGCGCCGGGATGAGCCCCCACAGCGCACCGGCCAGCATTCCGGCCAAGATCATTAGCGGCAGCAGCCACTTCAGCGGCAGGTTGGGCAGCAGACCGGGCAGGAACAGCGCGACCCATGCCGCCGCAAACCCGCCCATGGCCAGTTGCCCCTCCGCGCCGATGTTCCAGAACCGCATGCGGAAGGCCACCGCCACGCCCAGCCCGCACAGGATGAGGGGAATCGCCTTGACCAGCGTCTCCGAGATGGCGTACTTGCCGCCGAACGCCCCGACGGCCATGGCCTTGTACGTTACAATCGGGTTCGCGCCCGTGGCCAGCAGGATGAGGCCGCCGAACGCCAGCGCCAGGATGAGCGAGATGAGGGGCACCAGCACACCGGCAGCCCTGGAAGGCTTGAGACGGCGTTCCAGTCGGATTCTCATGCGGGCCTCCTTTCCGTCTCGGTCGCTGCAGGCGCGCCGGGTTTCACGCCGGCCATCATCAGGCCAATGGCGCCCACGTCGGCGTCCTTGGCGGGCACGATGCCCTGCACCTCGCCTTCGTACAGCACCAGGATTCGGTCGGCGAGTTCCAGGAGTTCGTCCAAATCCTCGCTGATGAGCAGGAGCGCGGCGCCCTGCTTGCGCTGCTCCAGCAGAAGGCGGCGCACCGCCTCGGTGGCCCCCACATCCAGGCCGCGCGTCGGGTGCATGGCGATCATCAGGCGGGGGCTGATGGAAATCTCCCGCGCCAGCAGGGTCTTCTGCAGATTGCCACCCGAAAGCAGACGCACCGGCGTCTGCACGCTGGGCGTCGCAATGTTGAACTGCTCCACCAACCGCCGCGCGAACCGCCCGATGGCTCCGCCGTTCAGGAACGGCCCTGCCGAGATGGGGCGCTCCTTGTAGGTCTTCATGATGACGTTGTCGGACACCGGCAGGTTGGGCACGAGGCCCATGCCCAGGCGGTCTTCGGGGACGTGCCCCACCTTCTCCCCGATGATCTTGCGCGGCGAGCAGTTGGTTACGTCGCACTCCAGGACGGTAACCGTGCCGGCGGTGGCCTTGCGCAGGCCAGTCAGGACTTCGGCCAGTTCGCGCTGGCCGTTGCCGGCGACGCCCGCCACGCCCAGGATTTCGCCCTCGCGGATGGTGAACGACACGTTCTTGAGGGCGGGCAGGCCCTTATCGTTGTTGGCGCACAGGCCCGACACCTCCAGCACCACCTCGCCGGGCTCCCGCTCCTCCTTCTCCACGCGGAACAGCACTTCGCGCCCGACCATCATCTTCGCCAGTTCCGCGGGCGACGTCTCGGCCTTGCGGACCGTCGCCACGACCTTGCCGCCGCGCAGGACGGTGATGCGGTCCGAGATGGCCATCACCTCCTCCAGTTTGTGGCTGATGAAGATGATGGTCTTGCCCTCGGTGGTCATCTTGCGCAAGGTGGCGAACAGGTCGTCCACTTCCTGGGGCGTGAGCACCGCCGTCGGCTCGTCCAGGATGAGGATGCGCGCGCCACGGTACAGCATCTTGAGGATTTCCACGCGCTGCTGCTCACCGACGGACAGTTGCCAGATGCGCGCGCGGGGGTCCACGTGCAAGCCGTACTGCGCCGAAAGTTGCTCCACCTCCCGCTCAATCTCGCGCAGGTTCAGGATGAAGCGCGGCTTGTTGAGGCCCAGTACCATGTTCTCGGCGACGGTGTGCATCTCCACCAGCATGAAGTGCTGATGCACCATGCCGATGCCGTGGGTGATGGCGTCGCGCGGCGAACGCAGCACCACCGGCCGGCCGAAGAGGTAAATCTCGCCTTCGTCCGGCGTGTACAGGCCGCTGAGGATGTTCATGAGGGTGCTCTTGCCCGCGCCGTTCTCGCCCAGCAGGCTGTGCACCTCGCCCGGCAGCGCCTCAAAATCCACGTGGTCGTTGGCGACGACGCCCGGGAAGCGCTTGACGATGCCGATCATGCGGACGGCGGGTGTGGGTTGGTGTTCGGTCATTGTCCTCCCTCTTGAGTGATGACTGCCTACGGATGGTTCAAGCCTACACGATGCGAACCCACCGCATCAGCGAGAAACTGGGCAGCCGTCGCAAACTCTTGACAAGCGGCAATTTGCATGGCATAGTATTTGCGAACCACTGAAAGCGCGAATGCGTCGTAGGTGGCGATTGAGAGGCGATTCGTGCAGTCGCCTCTTATTCTGTGCTCTGGGCTTCTGGTGCGAGAGGTTCTGGCGAGTCGCCCCGCCAGAACCTCTGTACCGCATCCACGGAGCCTATTTCGGGATGGTGCCTTCCACTCCCTCAACCAGCCAGTCAAACGAGAGTTTCTCGGGGTCCGTCATGGTAACGCCCGCCGCGACGCGCTCCTTGCCCGTGTTATCCTTGATGGGGCCCACGAAGACGTCAAACTTGCCCGCGATGATCTCGGCCTTCTTGGCCTCCACCAGCGCCTTCACGTCGTCGGGCACCATGGAGCCGTAGGGGGCCATCGTCAGCAGGCCCTCTTTCATGCCCCACCAGATGGCCTCGCTCTTCCACGTCCCGTTGCGGACATCCTCGGCGATCTTCTTGTACAGGATGCCCCAGTTCCAGATGGGAGCGGTGAGCAGGGCCTTGGGGGCCACGTCGGGCAGGTAGGTGTTGTAGCCGACGGCGTAGAGGCCGCGCTCCTGGGCCAGTTTGTCGGCCTCGGTGGAGTCGCTCTCGCGGGCGATGACATCGCAGCCGGCGTCGGCCAGGGCGGTCGCCGCCTCGCGCTCCTTCACGGGATCAACCCAGGTGAAGATCCACACCGGCTTGACCGTTACCTTCGGGTTCACCGACCGCGCGCCCAGCGTGAAGGCGTTCATGTTGCGCACGACTTCGGGGATGGGGTAGGGCGCGATGTAGCCGAGTTTGTTGTTCTTGGTCATCTTCCCCGCCACCATGCCCGCCAGGTACCAGCCCTGGTAGCCGCGCCCGTCGTAGGTGCCCACGTTGGCCGCCGTCTTGTAGCCGGTGCAGTGCTCAAAGACGACCTTCGGGAACTCCTGCGCCACCTCTATCACTGAATCCATGTAGCCGAACGAAGTGGCGAAGATGAGGTCGTACCCCTTCTGGGCGTAGTCGCGGATGATGCGGGTGGAATCCGGCCCTTCGCTCACCAGTTCGCTGAAGGCGGTCTCCACGTTGGGGACGTTCTTCTCCAGGTACTGGCGGCCCTGGTCATGGGCGTAGGACCAGCCCAGGTCCATCTGCGGGCCGACGTACACGAAGGCAACCTTCAGCTTGGGCGGGAGCGTGGCGACGGGGGCCTTGCCCGGAGCCTCACCCACGACGCCCTCCACGAACCAGTCCATGGACAGCATCTGCTCGTCCGTCATGCGCTCGCCGTGGAGGATGGCGAGTTTCCCGTCCTGGCCGTTGATGGGGCCGGTGAAGACATCCCATTCGCCGCTCAGAATCTTCTTCTTCCACTCCTCCACCAACGCCGCCACATCCGCAGGCACCTTCGGGCTGAACGGCGCAAGCCCTACAACCCCGTCCTTCATGCTCCCCCAGTACTGCTGGCTCTTCCACGTCCCTTCCATCACCGCCTTCACACGGCTCACGTAGTACGGCCCCCAGTTCCAGACCGGCGAGGTGAGGACGGTATCGCCAACGAAGGCCCGCATGTCCGAGTCGTACCCAATGCTCACCGCACCTCGCTCGGCAGCAGCCTTCTGCGGCTCCGTCGTGTCCTGGTGCTGGGCTATCACGTCGCACCCCGCATCCAGCAACGCCACCGCCGCGTCCTTCTCCTTCACCGGGTCAAACCACGTGTTCGTCCATACCACGTGCACCGTCGCCTTCGGGTTCACCGTCCGAACGCCCAACGTGAACGCGTTGATCCCGCGAATCACCTCCGGTATCGGATACGCCGCCACGTACCCTATCTTGTTGGTCTTCGTCGCCTTCCCCGCCACAAGACCCGACAGGAACCGCGGCTGGTACATCCGCCCAAAGTACGTGCTCATGTTCGCAGCCGTCTTGTACCCCGAGCAGTGCTCAAAGTACTTGTCCGGAAACTCCTGCGCCACCGTCAGCGTCGGATCCATGAACCCGAAACTCGTCGTGAAAATGATGTCGTACCCCTTCTGCGCAAAGTCCCGAATCACCCGCTCCGCATCGGGACCCTCGGGCACGTTCTCTATGTACGCCGTCTCTATGCCCAGCTCCTTCTCCACCATCTGCCGACCCTGGTCGTGCGCCCACGTCCACCCCAGGTCCCCAATGGGCGCTACGTACACAAAAGCCGCCTTGACCGGTTTGGTGGTAACCTGAGCCACAGGCGGCTTGCCGGGCGCCTCGCCCACGACACCCTCCACGAACCAGTCCATGGAGAGCATCTCGGGGTCGGTCATCTTCTGACCCTTGGCGATGGCGAGTTTCCCATCCTGGCCGTTGATGGGGCCGGTGAAGACATCCCATTCACCGCTCAGAATCTTCTTCTTCCACTCCTCCACCAGCGCCACCACATCCGCAGGCACCTTCGGGCTGAACGGCGCAAGCCCTACAACCCCGTCCTTCATGCTCCCCCAGTACTGCTGGCTCTTCCACGTCCCTTCCATCACCGCCTTCACACGGCTCACGTAGTACGGCCCCCAGTTCCAGACCGGCGAGGTGAGGACGGTATCGCCAACGAAGGCCCGCATGTCCGAGTCGTACCCAATGCTCACCGCACCTCGCTCGGCAGCAGCCTTCTGCGGCTCCGTCGTGTCCTGGTGCTGGGCTATCACGTCGCACCCCGCATCCAGCAACGCCACCGCCGCGTCCTTCTCCTTCACCGGGTCAAACCACGTGTTCGTCCATACCACGTGCACCGTCGCCTTCGGGTTCACCGTCCGAACGCCCAACGTGAACGCGTTGATCCCGCGAATCACCTCCGGTATCGGATACGCCGCCACGTACCCTATCTTGTTGGTCTTCGTCGCCTTCCCCGCCACAAGACCCGACAGGAACCGCGGCTGGTACATCCGCCCAAAGTACGTGCTCATGTTCGCAGCCGTCTTGTACCCCGAGCAGTGCTCAAAGTACTTGTCCGGAAACTCCTGCGCCACCGTCAGCGTCGGATCCATGAACCCGAAACTCGTCGTGAAAATGATGTCGTACCCCTTCTGCGCAAAGTCCCGAATCACCCGCTCCGCATCGGGACCCTCGGGCACGTTCTCTATGTACGCCGTCTCTATGCCCAGCTCCTTCTCCACCATCTGCCGACCCTGGTCGTGCGCCCACGTCCACCCCAGGTCCCCAATGGGCGCTACGTACACAAAAGCCGCCTTGACAGCCTTGGGTGGAACGGTGGTGGCAGGCGGCTTGGTGGGTGTGGGGGTAGGCGTAGCCTTGGGGCCACACGCTGCGAGCACCAGGGAGAGCATCAACAGCAGGCCAACCATTGACAGAATACGCTTGTTGCGAATCATGTTTCTCCTCCTAGCCATTCGCAAAACTGTGGGTGAGGATACGGACTCCAAACCGGGGACCCGAAAGACGTCAGTTGCCTCTACACATCACCTCCTATCCCAACCGCTGTGTATGGCACGTCGTCGTGTGGGCACGTCGCTGTATCAGGCGTTTGTTGAGGTAGAGCCGATTGCCAACTTGGTGGAGCCGCGTTCACTATATCACAATCCGCGTAATCTGTCAACGCGGGCGGTGTCCCGTGTCCGATGCGAGTGCCGAAGGCAGGCCCCAAGCCCCCATCTTCCCCCACCGAGCGACCCACACAGTGGCTCAACGCCCCACCCGACCGCCGAGAACCGTGCGCGATGAGCGATTTCGCCCCACCTTCGCCCTGCCCCCACGACCCACCGGCAGGTCCCGCGCCCTCACGGGCTGTAGATGTGGATGCCCGCCGACTGCGTGCCGATCCAGATGCGACCCATCGCGTCCTGCGCGATGGCGAGGGCTTCAGCGCCCGAAAAGCCAATCCGGCCGGCAGGGTAGCCCTTCCACGTCCGCCCGTCAAAGGAGGCCAGCGCACCGCCAAACTGGGTGGGCCACGAGAACCCCACCCACAGCGTCCCCGCCCGGTCCTCAAAGACACTCTGCACCGTGTTGGACGGGATGCGGGAGTTGGCGACGTTGAACACGCGCCAGGTGGCGCCATCCCAAACGCCCAGGCCCCCGCCCAGCGTCGCGGCCCACACGCGCCCGGCGGAATCCACCAGCACATCCGCCACGCCGCCGACGCCGAGCGGCGAGTTCTCGGACGTGTAACGCTCCCATGTACCGCCGGCCACGCCCAGCCGCAGGACTCCGTCCCCCGTGCCAAACCACACGCCCCGGCCCGCCGGCTCCACGGCGATGGAGAGCACCAGCGCATCGGCAAGCCCGGACCCCCGCGGGGGCGGCGCCCAGGTTGTGCCGTCAAAGACTGCTGCGCCCGCCTGGGTTCCAGCCCACAGGCGGCCATCTGGCCCGACGGCGATGGCGAGCACACGGTCGCTGCCCACGCCCATCTCCGCGGCGTGGAAGACCCGCCAGCGGCCCCCCGTGTAACGCGCCAGACCGGCCCCCGTCCCGAACCAGAGGCCGCCCGATGGGTCGGCGGCGACTGCCAGCACGTCGTCGCTGGGCAGGTCCGAGTTGGCGCGGGTAAACACCTGCCAGGATTCTGGCCCGCCCGCAGCCGATGGCGACCAGATGGCCGCGCCCGCGCCTGTCGCCAGCGCCATCCGTCCATCCGGCGCGGCGGCGATGCCCCGAACCGTGTTGGACGGCAGGGGTGTGTTCGCCGCGGTGAGGTGCGTCCAGTGCCGCTGCTCCAGCGCCACCTGAACCCCAGCCGCCACGTAGAGGCCGACAAAGGCCAGCGCGATTAGCCCCAGGCCGACCCAGAAGGCCCTCGGCGGCTTGGGCACCATCTCCCGCAGCCACTCCCAGTAGGCTTCCTGCTCGGCGACCCAGCGGTACGCGCGCCGGGCCGTCCCCGCCGCCATCAGGCACAGCGCGGGCACCACGATGAGCGCGTACTGCGGCCACTTGGTGGGCCACGCGAGGAGCGCCAGCATGGATGTGCCCGCCCACACCACGGCCCATCGCCGCTCGCGCCACTGCCACCATGCCCCGCCCACCGCCAGCAGGAAGATGAGGCCATCAAACCCGCCGTAGAAGAACACCTCCGGATGCCAGGGAACCGAGAACGCCACCCACAGGATGGGCTGGAACCAGGGATACCCGATTTGCTGGACGTGGGCGCTGCGCGAGTACTGCGAGTGGAAGGTGAGGGTCTCGGCCAGGCGGGGCAGGGGCTCGTGCCACAGCGTCGGGTTCAGCAACAGGAACACCGCAGCGGCCAGCGCCAGGTACGGGACCATATCCCAGCGGCGCGCGGGCCTTTCCCACAGCGCGATGTACCCAACGGCGAACAGGATGGGCAGGTACGACAGTTTGCCCGCCAGCGCCAGGCCCAGCGCTGCCGCCGACAGGTACAGCCACCGGTCGCGCCCCACCGAGCGGCGCAGTGCCAGCACCGCCGCGATGCACGCGAACAGCGGCAGCGCCTCCAGGTACGCCTGGCCGGTGTACTTGACCGCCAGCGTGTGCACCGCCAGCATCGCGCCCGCCAGCGGGTCGGCCAGCGCCAGCAGGAGCACGGCCAGCGTCCCGAACGCCGCCGAGATGAGCCGCCCCGCCATCAGTGCGCTGTCCCACGTGGCCGCGTCGCCCAGCGCCAGCACACCCGCGCCGTACAGCAGTTTCACCAGCGGCGGGTGCTCGCGGTTGCCCGCGTAGTCTATGACGGCATTCCAGTCGCCCGCGCGCATGGCCTCGGCGTAGTCAAAGGCCGCCTTGATGTACACCGGCTCGTCGTAGTCCACCGGCAGTTGCCACGCGGCCCAAAGCCGGAGCAGCGCCGCCACGACCACCACGGCGACCACGACGCGGCGCCGCGTCCACCAGCGGCGGGAGAATGGAGACACGCGTGGGGTTCCCGTCATCGGCTCGCTCCTCGGTTCCACAGACATTGTAGAAACAGGCGCGCGCCGCGTCAAACGGGCGTGGGGGCCGTTGACACGCCCCAGAAGCCCGCTATAATGCCGAACAGCCGCGGGCCAACGGCGAGGGTTGGTGAGACCGCCGGCTGGGAGGAAGATGCGAGTTGAGTGCCCACGACCCTTTCCGATACCACCGGCGCCCCATCCGCCTCAAAGCGTATGACTACACCCGCTACGGGGCCTATTTCGTTACGATTGCACTTACGAGCACGCCGAGTTGTTCGGGCAGGTGGTGGAAGGCACAATGCACCTGAACGCGTGGGGGAAAATCGCGCGCGACGAATGGTTCAAGACCGCGGCCATCCGCCGGTACGCGGCGTTGCACCCCGACGAAAACGCCGCCGCATCTCTGGGCGCCATCGTCCGCGCGTTCAAGGCCGCCGTCGCACGGCACATCAACGACATCCGCAACTCCCCAGGCGCTCCCATCTGGCAGCGCAACTACTACGAACACGTCATTCGCAACGAACGTGCGCTAACCGCTATCCGGCAGTACATCCTCAACAATCCATTGCAATGGCACACAGGCCGGTACTATCCTCATCGCTCAGGCGATGATTCAGGACAGGAGGCCCCATGATTGCCCAAGCTCCCCACGACCTGCTCGCCATGCTCCAGGCGCAGGTGCAGCCCTGGCACGACGCCGTGGCCAACCCTGCCGCGGCCCAGGAGGCCGTCCTGCACCGCTACCTGCAAATCTACGCGGGCACCCACTACGGCCGGCAGCACGGCGCGGAGCACATCGGCTCCATCGCGGATTTCCGCCGCGCCTTCCCCGTCATGACCTACGCGGACTACAAGCCGCTGATAGACCGCGTCATGGCCGGCGACGTGGGCCTGCTCCTCACCGAGCCGCCCGTCGGCTGGGCCATCACCCGCGGCACCACCGGCGACTCCAAGTTCATCCCCATGACGCCCACCGACCTCCAGATGCGCGTCAGCGCGGGCCGCGCCATGCTCAACTACGTCCTCGCCACGCGGCGCTTTGACCTCTTCCAGGGCGTCAACCTGAACCTCAACTTCCCCTCGGTGGTGGGCACGGTCAAGGTGGGCGACCGCGAGGTGGCATACGGCTACAGTTCCGGCATCTACGCCAAGTACGTCTCCGAGCGCACGCCCATCCGCTCCGTCCCGTCGCAGCAGGAGATTGACGCGCTGGGCGGGGGCAAGACCATCCGCGACTGGGAAGCGCGGTTTGAACTCGCCTACCAGAAGTGCAAGGACCTGAACGTTACCCTGGTAGGTGGGGTCGCGCCGACGGCCCTGAAGTTCGCCCGCTACCTCAAGAAGGCGCACGGCGTGTACCCCAAAGACCTGTGGAAGACGCAGATCATGACGCTGGGGAGCGTGCCGGGCATCAACACGCGCCTGGAACCTTCGCTCACGGCGCTGTACGGCCGCGTCGCCATCCGCGAAATCTACGGCACGACCGAGGGGATGTTCGGCCAGCAGATGGACGAGCACCGCGCCTGGGTTCCCAACTACGACCTGTTCTTCTTTGAGGTGCAGACGCGCGCGGGCGTGAAGATGCTCCACGAGATGCGCGCGGGCGAGATGGGCAGCCTGGTGGTGTCCACACCCATCTTGGCGCGGTACCGCATCGGCGACCTCATCCTGGCGGTGCGCCCGCCCTACTTCCGGTGCATCGGGCGCGACCGCTGGCACACGCCCCTGCGCTACCTGTGGGACGAGTTCATGACCTTCAACCTGGGGCGCTTGTAGGTGGGGCTATCGCCGCCGCACGAACCCCCGCAGCAGGATGGACAGGCCCAGGATGATGAGAATCGCCGGCCAGATGAGTTCCCAGCCAAATCGGTCGCCCAACCCGATGCCGAATAGGATGAGGGCGAAGATGGCCGTCCCCACGACCGGACGGCGGTAGGCCGGAATCGCCAGGCGCAGGAGAATCTCCAGCACCAGCAGGAGCGCCGCGCCCAGGAAGACGAAGTTCCAGGCGCTCAGGTCGGACACGCCCAGTTGCTTCGCCCACGCATCCAGGTAGCCCAGGTTGCCGGTCAGCAGGATGAAGCCCGCCCAGATGAGGATGCCCGCCCAGATGACCGTCCCCAGCGGGTCGCGTTGCCACTTCTCCTCCGCGGACTTCTCTTCCCGCTTCTCGTCCTCTTTCTCGTGCCGCTTCTCCTCTTCCTTCTCATCGCGCGGTCGCTCAGACATGATACCCTCCTCGCTTGCATGCGCTACTCAGGAGCCGTTAGCCGTTGGGCAGATTATAGCACATCGCAGGCCGCGCGTGAAGCGGGGCGGACTCGGGTGCATTTCAGTTCTGGGGCGGGAGCCCGAACATCGTTAGGTTGCCGAGCAGAATCTACCTCACCTAACCCCTCCCGCACCCTCCCCTTTCCTCTCCGCAGGCGGAGAGGAAAGGGGAGGGCCAGGGTGGGGATAGGTGAGGTCAAGCAGGCCCACAGTTGTGCGTCAGGCGGCCACCGCGAGCGAAGCGAGGCAATCCCCACGTGCGACGCACCTCGGAGGTGCGTCGCACGTGCCTTCTCACATCATTGCGAGCGAAACCTCTCGGTCGGCGAGATTCTTCGCGGCTGCGCCGCTCAGAATGACAGCCTACCAGGATTGCTTCGGGCACCTCGCGCCCTCGCAATGACAACGTCAAGCGTCGCGCCCGAAGCGCGGGCCGCCGAGACTACTTCCCGTTGCGGCGCGGGTCCTCGCCGTTCCAGTCCGCCCCGATGAGGCCCATCTGCCGCGCCTGCTCAAACGTCAGCCCGCTGAAGACCTCGCTTCCCGACTCCTCGGCAGCGCGCCACAGATCCCGCTCCCACTCGTCCAGAGCCGGCGCGGGCAGGGGCGATGGCGCCGCTTCGCTGGGGGCCGGCGCAGGTTCGCGGGCGGGCGTCGGCGTGGGAGCGGGGGCTTCGGGCGGCTTGGGGGCCACCACCGCCGACTCCACCAGTTTGAGCAGTTCGGCGACGGCCTTCCGGGTCAGCACCCACACCATGCCGATCTTGCCCGTCTGGGCCGTCTTGGAGAAGATCAACGTGAGGAAAAGGTACTTGCCAATGTTGGCCGCGTACAGGTCGTACCAGACGCCATCGTGGTAATTCAGGTCAAAGGCGGCGCTGTCGCCCAAATACCAGCCGATTTCGGCGGCGGCGGCGAACCACTTGCCCACGAACAGCGCCAGCGTCTCCAGGTCAAACCCCACGGTCATGCCCGCGCGCGCCAGGATGTTCCCATCCCGATCCGAGAGGAACGCGCACTCGGCTCCGGCTTCGCCGTGGAGTTGCCGCAGCCGCTTCGTCAGGAGCGCAATCTGCTCGTCTGTCAACGCCAGTTTCGGCTGTTCTTGCTCCTCTATCACGATACCCTTCCCTCCGTACCGCGAGCGAGCGAACCGATGGTCTCGCGCTACCAGTCGGCCTGCGCCCGCTCCCGAACGACCCTATCGTACACGCCCAGCGTCTGTTCGGCAATTCGCCGCCAGTTGTACTGCTCCTTCACCATACGGTAGGCCGCTTCGGCCCGCTGGCGTGCCCATTCCGGCTCCCGCAACGTGTGCAGGATGCCCCACGCCAGCGACTCGGCGTTGCCGGGGTACACGGTGATGCCCGTCTCGGCATGCCGCACCACCTCGGCCAGCCCACCCACCGAAGACACCACCACCGGCGCGCGGGACGCCATCGCCTCCAGCGCCACGATGCCAAACGGCTCGTACAGACTGGGGAACACGACGCAATCGGCCAGGGCGAAGAGTCGGTTCTTATCCTCTTCGGAGATGAACCCCGTGAACAGCACCTTGCCGCTCAAGCCGCGCTCCTGTGCCCTGTGCCTCAGGTCCCCCAACATCGCGCCCGTGCCCGCGATGACGAACTTCGCGTCCGGAAACGCCGCCAGCACCTTGGGCACCGCGTCCAGAAGGACGTGAACCCCCTTCTCGTACACGACCCTGCCCACGTAGAACACGATCTTCTCGTGCGGCAGCGCGAACCTCTTGCGGAAGTCGGCCAAATCCACGTCGCGCCACCGCTCAAATGGCGCGGTGTCCACGCCGTTGGGGATGACGTCTATCTTGTCGGCAGGGACGTGGAAGTACGTCTGCACTTCCCATGCCATGTACTGGCTGCAACAGATGACGCGCCACGCCTCGTAGGTGAGCCACCACTCCACGCTGTGGATGGATTGCTGCAGGTCGTTGTACAGGTGGCCGTGGTTGCGCCCCATCTCCGTGGCGTGGATCGTCGCCAGGAGCGGCGTCTTGTGGGCGTGCTTCAGCCGCTCGCCCGCGAACGCCACGAGCCAGTCGTGGGCGTGGATTATGTCAAATGGGCCTGTGTCACCGACCAGCGCCTCGGCAACATCGCCCAGGCGCACGTTCGTCCGCTCGGCGGAGTCGTGCACATCGTCAAACGGACCTTCGGGCGGCGCGACGCGGTACACGTGCAGGTTCCCCGAATGTTCCTCCGGGGCGCCGCCCATCCAGGCAGGCGTAACGACGTGGACCTCCGCCCCCTGCTCGGCGAGGGCGGGCGCCAGTTCCATGACGTGCTTGCCCAGACCGCCTACCACGTGCGGCGGGTATTCCCATGAGAACATCAGAACCCGCATCCCGTTACCTCACTCCCGCGCCGGCGGCAGCCTCACCGCCTCCACATCCACCTCGGCGCGCGTCCCGTTGCCCGCGAACACGATGCGCCCGGTCAGGCCCTGCCAATCCGTCTCGCGCAACGCCCGCGCAACGCCCGCCCGGGTCAGGTCCCCAGACGCCGCCGCCCGCTCCATCGCCGCCAGCAGCACGTTCGTCGCATCGTAGGCCACCACCGCGAGCGGGCCCGGCTCCGCGCCGGCCAGCGCCGCATACCGCGCCCGAAACGGCTCCCGCGCCGCCGCGTCCGCCTGAACCGCGACACGCCCGACCCACACGCCGGTGGCGGCGTCGCCCGCAAGGGCCGGGAACACGTCCCCGGCCAGGTCGCTCCCGCCCGCCAGCGGAACGCCCAAGCCCGCGTGGGCCTTCGCCCATTCGGCGGCGCGGTCCGGCGGCACGTCCAGCACGATGGCCTGCGCGTCGGGCGGGACGGGATCGCCGGGCCCCATCACGGCGGCCCACCACGCGCTCAACATCTGCCACTCCTCGCCGCCGCCGACGACCGCCAACCGCGCGCCGGGTCCCACGCCCGCCCCCTCCACCGCCGTCAACGCCTCGTGCAGGTGCGATGCCCCTGCGAAATACACCCACCCGGCGTGCGACGTGTCCGTCCAGGCCGTCGGCGAAACCAGCGGCAGGCCCAGGCGCGCATATTCGGCCAGTGCCGCGGCTGTCGTGTGGCGCAACGTGTGGCCCACAGCGCCGAGCACGTCGGGATCCGCCGCCAGTTCGGACGGCTGCCTGCGGGCCTGCTCCGGGCTTCCCGAATCGTCCAGCGCGACCAGTTCCACCGGATGGCCCGCCACGCCGCCGCGTTCGTTCCACTCGGCCAGCGCCGCCTTCACCGCGTACAGGGCCTCGTACCCGTAACTGCGGTACAGCCCCTCAAACGACCCCACAAGCCCGATCTTGACCACGCGGGGAATCGGGGCTATGGCATGACAGGACGCAAGGCTAACCGCCGCGGCCAGTAGCAAACAGAGTACTACGCCCCTGAAAATTCCAGACCCTGGCCTATTATACACCGTTTCGCTGCCTGCGTCTACAGATTTACGTAAAGATTCGCAAACGTTCGGCCCCAACCCCCCGCCATCAGCGCCGGTATTTCGCCTGATTCTCCAGGTGTTCCTCAAACGTTCGGCTGAACACGTGCGAGCCATCCCCCTTCACGTCGTTGCGCACGAAGTACAGGTAATCCACGCTGGCCGGATACAGCACCGCGCGGATGGCATCCAGTCCCGGATTGCAGATGGGCCCCGGCGGCAGCCCCAGGTGCGTGTACGTGTTGTACGGCGAATCCACCGACTGGTAGTCCTCCGCCGTCAACGGATTCCACCATCGCCCCGTGTTCGGGTTGAACCCCATGGCGTACTGCACCGTGGGGTCCGCGCCCAGGTACATGCCTGCCTCCAGCCGATTCAGGTACACGGCGGCGATGATGGGCCGCTCGTCGGGAATCACCGCCTCCCGCTCCACGATGGCCGCGACCGTGAGCACCTCGTAGAGCGACATTCCCTGCTCCTGGGCGCGGGCGCGCAGGTCGGGCGTAACCCGCCGGTCAAACGTGGACAGCATGAGCGAGATGACCTCGCGCGCCCCGTAGGACGGGCCGATGCGGTACGTGTCCGGAAACAGGTATCCCTCCAGCGACGCGCCTGCGGGCCGATCCCGCAGGAACGCGAACTCCGGCCAATCCTGCGACGCCAGCGCGATGAACTCCGAGCGGCTCGCGATGCCGCGCTCCTCCAGGTACTCCGCGATCTGTTCCAGCCGCCAGCCCTCTGGGATGGTGATGGTCGTCTCGCGCAGGCGGCCGTGCTGCAGGCGCTCGGCGATCTCCACCATGGTCATCGCCGGCGACAGTTCGTACTCGCCCGCCTCCAGTCGGTTCGCCATGTCGTAGTACCGCACCAGCATTCGGAACAGGTCCGCATCCTTGATCAGTCCGGCCTGCTGCAATTTCGCAGCAATGTCCGCCGCCGTCTCACCCGGCTCCACCGTGAAGGCCACCGGCTTGCCCATTGGGTCTGCGGGCGTTTCCAGGTCGGCCTGGCGGAGTTGCAGGTACACGCCGATGAGTTGCTTCTCCACGCCGCCGGTGTCCGGCGTGGGAAGGGTGCCGGCGTCCACCCTCGGCCCCGACGACATCTGCTTCCAGACCAGGTACCCGCCCCCGACGAACAGCGCCAGAACGGCCAGAATCGCCACGAGGAAGATAAGCGCGCGTATTGTTTTCCTCACCGTTGCCCCCGCATATGATCAAGATAACTTTGCAGAATCAAAATCGCCGCCGCCACATCCACCCGCTGACGGCGCTTCCGCCCGCTCACGCCCGCCTCCTGCATTCGCCGGTCGGCCTCCAGCGTGGACAGCCGCTCGTCCCACAGCACAACCGGCACCGACACGCACGCCCGGAGCGCCTCCACAAACCGCTCGGTCTCCTCGGCCTGAGGCCCCACTTCGCCCGACATGGACAGCGGATGCCCCACGACGATTTGCTCGGCCCCCAGCGACTCGGCCAGGCTCCGCACCGCCTCCACGTCCTTCTGGAGCGCAACCCGCCGGATGACCCGAACGCCGCTGGCGAGGAAGCCCGTCGGGTCGCTCGCCGCCACGCCGATGCGCCTATGGCCCACGTCCAGGCCCATCACGATCACGGCGACTCTCCCGGAAGCGGCGCGTGCAAGGTCATGCGCATGGTCAGCAGCGGCATGCGCCCCAGCCACCCGTTGCGCAGGCGGATTTCGGGCGGCGATTCCAGGCCCAACGCCGACTGGACGTACTGCGCCGCCCATGAGACCGGCTTGCCGCGGATCGCGTTCAGAATCCCCGTCTCGTCCACGACGGGCGCGGCGGTCCCCGAAGCCTCCATGACGAAGATGACGCGCTGCTCCTCCACGGCCTTCACCTCGGTGGGGCGGAACTGCAACGTCCGCGGGACGAGCGCCATGCCCTGCGGGACCTTGCGTTCCAACGCCTGCAGCGCCAGGGCGTTGGCATCCTTGCCGCTGATGGCCAGCGCCTTCACCACCACGATCATGTCCAGCGTCAGTTCCTCGGCAGGCTCGTCGGTGAACTTGTCGTACACCTCGCTGATGGGGATGGCGACCATCGTCTCGGGCAGCAGGAACTCCTGCTCCTGCAACTCGTTGCGGAGCAGCAGGTAGGCCTCCTGCTGGATGCGCTGGAGCAACTGTGCGCGGGCGCGAGCCTTGTCCTCGTTGCTCACGACGGGCACGCTCTTGACCGACCCGCCGCTGGTGGGCTTCTCGTTCACCGCCGCCACCCCGATTCCGGGCGGGTACTCTACGCGGTTGATGACGTAGGGCTGGACGTTGCCGCCCAGGCCCGGCTCCACCGCCTCAATCTTGGCCACGGCCTTTGCCCCAAAGCCCGCCGGCACGGTAACCGTCTCCACCGTCTGGAACCGCACGATAACGCCGGTAGAGGTAGCCAGCACAACACCGGCGGGGATTTCTATCTCGCTGTCCGTCTTGTTGGAGAACACGATCTCGCCCTGAGCCTTCGCGTCGGGCACATCCTTGCGGCCGGACACCTGCACGCGTTCAGTACCCGGTCGCTCCACGCGGATGTCGCGCGCGGGGACGGCCGCCGTGATGGGCTGCATCTCGGTCAGGCGCGCGTCGGCCTGCATGAGGGTGGACTCGGACAGCGGCACGGCGGGCAGTTGCGCGATGATTTCCGCAGACGGGAGCACCACCACCGCGACGCCCACCAGGAGCAGCCCCACAACGGCGATGAGCACCAGGACAACGCCCATCTGCCCCCAGCGGGTTCCCCGCGCGGCGGCACGCGGCGCGACCCTGGGGGCAGTCGCCGAAGGCACCGCAGCCGACGGCAGCGGAGTGAAAGCGCCCACCGACGGCACGGCCGCGCTGCGGACGCGCTGCCCGCCCTCCACCGAGCGCGACACGGCAATCCCCTGCTCCCGCGCCAGGTCTGCGACAAGGCGGTCGCGCGTAACGAGGACGATCTCCATCTCCCGCGCGGCGGCGTGCCGCGCCAGGAGCCTCAGCCCCACGGGGTTGCGCAGCGCGGTGTGGCCTTTCGGCAGCACCAGCACCACGCGTTTGGCCTCGGCCCAGTCCAGCC
The DNA here is from genome assembly GCA_014874485.1 of Chloroflexota bacterium. GTDB lineage: Bacteria > Chloroflexota > Anaerolineae > DTLA01 > DTLA01 > DTLA01. Next base: position 12,783 of record JADBJK010000017.1, on the reverse strand, counting down.
GATCCCGAATCGCAGGCAGGTCGTCGGTCGGTTCAAGGTAGATGATCTGCTCCATGCGACAACCGACCCCCTAGGCAGGCAGGTGCTCGCGCACCCAAGCCGTTACGCTCTGCACCGCCTCGCTCAGTCGGCTGACATCGCGGCCGCCCGCCTGGGCCAGCGTGGGCTTGCCCCCGCCGCCGCCCTCAATCAGGCGGGCCGCGTCGCGCACCAGGGCTGCCGCGCTCAACCCGCGCTTCACCAAATCCTCGGTAACCGCCGCCACCAGGCTCGGCTTCTCGTTGATGACCGCGCCCAGCAGCACCACGCCTGTCGGGTGCGCCTCGCGGAACCAGTCGGTCATCTCGCGCAGGGTGTCCATGTCGGACGCCGAGACCACCGCGCCGAGCACAGGCACGCCGCGCACCTTCTCGGCCTGCTGGATGAGGCTCTCAAACTGCTGGCGGGCCTGGGCGCGCTTCCACGCCTCCAGCGATTTCTCCAACGACTGGACGCGCTCCATCAAACTCAACACCTTGCGGTCCACCTCTTCGGGGGTGCAGCCCAAAAACGCGGCAGCGGCATTCAGCGTCCGCATCCGTTGCGAGGCCATGCGCTGCGCCGCCCGTCCCGTAACCGCCACGATGCGCCGCAGCCCCGCGCCGATGCTGCTCTCGCTCTGGATGAGGAACAGGCCGATTTCGCCCGTGTAGGCCACGTGCGTGCCGCCGCACAACTCCTGGCTGAAGGCTTCCTCGTCCGACCCGATGCGCACCACGCGCACGCGGTCGCCGTACTTCTCCCCGAACAGGGCGATGGCCCCCTTGGAGACGGCCTCCTTGTACGGCTCCACCTCGGCGGTTACGGGATAGTTCGCCAGGATGGCGTCGTTCACCGACTGCTCCACGGCATCCAGTTCGTCCTGCGTCAGCATGGCCGAATGGGTGAAATCAAACCGCAGGTAGTCGGGCGTAACCAGGGAACCCGCCTGCTGGACGTGCTCGCCCAGGATGTAGCGCAGTTCGCTGTGCAGGATGTGCGTGGCCGTGTGGTTGCGGGCGATGTCCTGCCGCCGCTCGTAGTCCACCGCCGCCCACACCTCATCGCCGACCCTGGCCGTGCCCGAAGTCATCTTGCCGAAATGGACGATGAAGCCAGGTAGCACCTCTCGCGGCTCCACGACCTCAAACTCCCAGGTCAGGGCGTCGGTCGCCCGCTCGTACCCCGCGATGATGCCCGTGTCGCCCACCTGGCCGCCCTTCTCGGCGTAGAACGGCGTCTCGGGCAGGATGAGACCCACCTCCTCGCCCTCGCGCGCGGTCTCCACCAGCGCGTCGTCGCGGACGATGGCCGCCAGCCGCGTATCGGCCTCGTAGGTCTCGTAGCACAGTTGCACCACGCCCAGGGCAGGCAGTTTGCCCTCCACCTGGAGTTTGTCCAGTATCTGACGGTAGCGCGCCAGGCGGTCCTCCTCGCCCGTCGGGCCGAAGTGCTGCGCCGCGCGCGCCCGCTCCCGCTGCTCCGCCAGTGCCCGCTGGAACCCCTGCACGTCCACCGTGAACCCCTGCTCGGCGGCCACCTCCCGCGTCAAATCCAGCGGGAAGCCGTAGGTGTCGTACAGGCGAAAGGCCTGCTCGCCTGGGATTTCGCGCTTCCCCTCGGCCTTCAGGCTGTCCATCATCTCTTCCAGGAGTCCGAGGCCCGTGCTCAAGGTCTGCTGGAACCGCTCCTCCTCCTGGTTGATGACCTTCAGGATGAACTCGCGGCGCAGGCTGAGTTCGGTGTAGGGGTCGCTCATCTGGTCAATGACGACCTTGGCGACTTCGCCCAGGAACGGCTCGGTGAAGCCCAACATCTTGCCGTGGCGGGCGGCTCGCCGCAGGATGAGGCGCAGCACGTACCCTCGGCCCTCGTTGCCAGGCCGCACGCCGTCGCCCACCAGGAACGTTGTCGCACGGCCGTGGTCGGCGATGATGCGGTAGCCTACGATGCGCTTCCGCATCTCCTCGTCCGAGTGGCCCAGGAGTTCCTGAATCCGCCGCATGATGGGCGTGAACAGGTCCGTATCGTAGTTGCTGGGCGCATCCTGCAACAGCGAGACGAGCCGCTCAAACCCCATGCCCGTGTCCACGCCCGGGCGCGGCAGCCGCGTCATCTGCCCGTTCTCATCCATGTTGAACTGCATGAACACCAGGTTCCACAGTTCCCACCAGCGGTCGCAGCCGTTATCCAGTTCGGGGCGGCAGTTGGGGTCGCCGCAGGTGCAGAACTCCTTGCCGCGGTCGTAGTGGATTTCGGAGTTCGGTCCGCAAGGCCCGGTGTCGCCCATCATCCAGAAGTTGGTCTTCTTGCCCATGCGGGCGATCTTCTCTTTCGGCACGCCGATCATGGTGTGCCACAGGTCAAAGGCTTCGTCGTCCTCCTCGTACACGGTGGGCCACAGGCGGTCGGGGTCCAGTTCCAGCACGCCCGTGAGGAAGTCCCAGGCGTACTGAATGGCCTCGCGCTTGAAGTAGTCGCCGAACGAGAAGTTGCCCAGCATCTCAAAGAAGGTGTGGTGCCGCGGCGACGGCCCCACGGTCTCCAGGTCGTTGTGCTTGCCGCTGACCCTCATGCACTTCTGGGCCGTGGCCGCGCGGGTATACTCGCGCTTCTCCAGGCCCAGGAACACATCCTTGAACTGCACCATTCCCGCGTTGGTGAACAGCAGCGTCGGATCGTTGACCGGCACCAACGACGAACTGGGAACGATGGCATGCCCCCGCTCTGCGAAGAATCGCAGGAAGGCATCGCGCAATTCCTTGCTGGTCAATCGCTTCATACCCTCAAACCCCTTCTCTCCTCCGGAATGCCCGCATTCTAGAGCATCTGCGGGCAAGTGTCAAACGCACAGGCGGGGAAGAAGTTTGGCACCAGGATTTGTTGACGTTTGGGGAGCCCAGTTTCAGATGCGACGCACCTCGGAGGTGCGTCGCATCTGAACCCAAGCAGTCCCCGGTGTGCGGGGGCGCTGCGGACGCTGCACGCCCTCGCATGCCAACCGCCCCCGGGACCGAAGCGCTGGGAAGCGGGGCACGGAAAAACGCGGACGCCACCCGCGGATAACCCGGGATGGCGCCCGCATAGGAAGGCGCAGATGACCCGGCGAGGACTCTGCACCACCTACCCCACCGTCTGGAAGGCCGACGCCGAGCACCGCACGCCTGCCGGATTGATTCGGCGCGTCCTCAGGCTTCGGCTTTCTCAGCGTCGGCAGGAACCTGCTCGTCCTCCTCCACGAAGATGATAGCCCCAAACGGGCAGTTGTCAAAACAGGTGCCACATTCTATGCAGATGTCCGGGTGAATCTCGGACTTGGTGGCCTCTTCGGTGATGGCACCCACCGGGCATCCCGCCACGCAGATGCCACACTGTTCACACTTGTCGGTTACCACATACGGCATGTTCGGTTCGTCCTTCTACGTTGGTCAGTGCAACGGCCCCTAGCCGGAGTAAATCCCTTCGGGGTCAATCTCTTCGCGAATGATCCGCACCTGCTCGGCGGTGGGCGGCTCGGTAAACGGCACGTGCTCGGGCACAATCGGCTTGAACCCCATCGTCCCCAGCACATCCTCCAGCGTGCAGCCAGGGTGGATGGAGAGCAGCGTCATGCGCTTGCTTTCGGGGTCAAACCCGAAGATCGCCTTGTCCGTGATGACGCGGCTAGGCCCGCCTGGGAGACCCGCCTGCGCACGCTCCTGCCCGCCGCGGATGTACCCTGGGCTGGTGATGAACGACACGGCCTCCTTCAACTTTCGCTCCTCGTGGCGGATGATAATGATCGTCCGCTTGGACGACGAGGCGATATCGTTGGCCCCGCCGCTCCCCACGAAGTGGCGGAATTTGCCCTTCGGGTCGCCGAGGAGCGTCGTATTCAGGTTGCCGTAGGCATCCGTCTCCAGGCCACCCAGGAAGCCCACGTCCACGCGCCCGCCGTGCAGCACGCCACCGAGCATGTCCACGAACGTGCTCAGCACCTTGGCGCGATACCACACCCTGGGGTCGGCCAGGCCCACGCCCGTATGGATGGGTTCGGGGTCAATGACGCCGAGTTCAAACATGATGGTGATGTCGGGCGCGTGGGTGCGCTTGGCGAGGAAGGTCGCCACGACGGGCAAACCCAGCCCCACGGCCACGATCTCGCCGTTCTTCAGTTCGCGCGCCCCCGCCACCGCCATCAACTCAAACGGGGTGTACTCAACTTCGGTGCCCATGTCCAGTCCCTCCATCAGTAGCCCAGGATCGGGTCGGCGGCCAATTTGGTCAGATGCCGCACCCCGCCCACGAGTTCCAGATACTCCCAGTGATCCTTGACGCCGTACACGTACTTGTCCAGGTACGCGCGCATGCCCTCGGGCGTCTTGGCGGCCTCGGCGTACATGCGGATGTGGTCGGCATCGTAATCGTACGCGCGGTACACGGCCGTGGGGTGCGCCGAGAACGGCAAATGCACCACATGGGATACGCGGAACCCGTGGATCACCGTGCGCTCTGGGTCTCGGCGGATGACCTCGGTCGGGACCAGTTGCTCCGTGATGACGATGGCGCGCTTGCTGGCCTTGACCTGCTCCTCGTTATCCCATCGCGGGCCGTAAATCCAGGCGTTGCCTTCGGGGTCTGCCACCTGCACCTGCACCACCGCCACGTCGGGGTTCAGGGGGCGCAGCGCCAGCCACTTCTCGCCCGTGAACGGGTCGTCCACGTAGGCCACCGCCGAAGGGGCTTTCTCTTCCAATTGCTTGAGCACATCGGAGCCGCGCAGCGAGCGGATGGTGATGAAGGGCAGGCCGAGTGCCCCCGCGACATAGCGGAACACCATGGAGAGACTGCTGTACTCCTCCGCCACGATGCTCCCTTCCTCAATGGCGCGGTTCACGCAGGCCAGCCGCCCGAAGCGGTCCAGCGACCCGCCGCCGTACAGGATGCGGGACACCGCGCCGCCGCTCACCAGCAGGTCGGCATCCATCGCGCCAACGCACTGCGACACCGTCAGGTTCCGGATGCCCTGCCGCAGGACTTCGGCGGCGAAGGCCATGGTGGCGCGGGTGATGGCGAAGCCGGACAGCGCCACATGCGAGCCGCTCGGAATGGACGCAACGGCTTCGGAGAGCGTTACGACTTTGTCCATGTCCTCTGCCTCCTGCGCTACAGGTCCGGGCGCGGTTCAAACAGCACGATCGCGACCTCGCAGCCGTCGTCGCCCACCTTGATCTCCGCGATCTCCGCCGGGCGCTTCAGCACGGCCTCCACCGCCAGCACCACCAGGTTCGCGGGCACGCACATCAGCGGCTCGGCGCCGGCAGCGATGAATCGCCGCTCCACGCTCTGGTGCAGGCAGCCGGGAATCTTCAGCCGCACGATGCGGTCCTCTTCCTCGTGGGACATGCCGGCGGCGATGCCCTGCTCCGCGAGCGCCGCGCCGATGCCCTTCACAATCTCCGCGACCGACTCGCCATGAATCTGCGACAGGCACTTGTCCGCGAAGTACTCGCGCCCCACGGTCGTGAGGCGGAACCGCGCGCCGTTGCCGCGTTCATCCCAGAACGCCTTCTGAATCTCGTAGATCACGCTGTTTGCGTAATCGCTGGGAATGTTCTCGCGTGTCATGCTTCCTCCTTGTAGTACGGGGTTCCCCAGACTTCGTTGTACACCAGTTCGTGCAGCGGCAGCCGTGGCCGCGGGCGATGCGGGCGGGTCGGATGCCCGACGGCGATGATGCTCACGATCTTGATGTCATCGGGAACCTGGAGCAACTTGTGCAGCCGCTCCTCGTCGCGCACGTCAATGCACGGCGCGATGACCCAGCACGCGCCCAGGCCCAGCGCCGTTACCATCAGCAGCATGTTCTCAATCGCCGCCGATGTGTCGTAGGGCAGGTCCCAGACGTTCTTCCGGCCGCACACGACGATGTCCACCGGCGCGTCGGCCAGGAACGCCGACACGTTGCCCGACGTGAGTTTCTCAAACGCGGCCTTTTTCTTCTCTTCGTCTTGCAGCCCCGCGAAGCGCTCGTGCATCTTCTTCGTTACGAACTCGGCGGTGAAGCGGCGGCCGCTGCCTCCCCCGCCGATGGTTCCGAGCGCCTTCCGCGTCTCGGCATCCCGCACCACGATGAAACGCCAGGGCTGGGCGTTCTCGCCCGACGGAGCCTGCCGCGCCGCCTCCAGAATCATCTGGATGTGCTCCTCGGACACCGGCTCCTCGGTGAAGGAACGGATGCTGCGACGGTCTTGGATGACCTTCATTGTGGCTTCCGCCAACGTGTACAGTTCCGACATGGCTACCTCCAATTCGCGTTTATGAGACTTGCCCGGCGCGGCTGGGCGGGCGACCGTCCTGTCCCCGCGCAACCGCCGGCAACTTGTTCGCAAACCTCAAGAAGCATAATGCCTACTGCGCATTCCGAGCGTCGGCGTTCGCATCCCGCGACTGGAGCGTGTCGCCGACGTACTCCAGGTCAAACCACCATTTCTCCTCGGGGCGGCTCTCGTGCAACCCCAGAAGCGGGGCGGCTTGGATCGCCACCCTCCGCATCACGGCAGAACGCGTCGCCAGCCGCCGAACCAGGCCATAGCACCCGGTAGCCGGCGCCGTCCACGGGCAAACCTTGACGCAGCGATTGCACATGGTGCCCTTGGCGTTGGTGAAGTTGAAACTGGCGCACCGCTGCGTATCCAATTTCCACGTCTCGTAGCCGTTGTACAGAATCTTGTCGCCCCTGGGAATCGCATGGCTGGGGCAGTTGTCCGCGCAAATGTGGCACTCCTGGCAGAACCGCTGCAACCCGAAGTCAATGGGCTTGTCGGGGGCAAGGGGCATGTCGGTCAGGACGGCCGCGGCCTTGAACCCCAAGCCCAGCGTCGGGCTGAGGACGATCCCCGCCCGGCTGATCTCGCCCAGGCCGGCCCACAGCAGCAGCGGCGGCATGAGAACCGAGTAGCGGTTCACGAACGAAGGCCCGTACTGCGCCGACGCATCCCAGCCCAGCCGCCGGATGTAATTTGCCACCGTCTCGGCGACCAAGGCCAGATGGTCATACGCCTGGAACGACACCGGGTCGCCGATCCAGTCGCGGCCGGTTGAGGCGCGGACCGTCCGCCAGTCCTTGCGCATGGCAAAGACAATTGCGTTCGGGTACTTCGGCTCTATCGGATTGCCCTGCTTGTCGCACTTGTAGTACGCATACGTCGGCACCCGGCAGATGCCCACGGCGTCGGCCTTCAGGAACGTGCACACGGCCTTCATGTGGCGGGCGAGCGCCTCCGGGTCGGCGGGAATCGGCGCGACCTGCGGGGCCACCGGGTTCGCCGCCATGGCGGCCAGGTAGTCCACCATGTCCTTCTGCGCCGCCGACAGGGGGTACTTCTCCGGCAGCGTCCGCTGCATGTGCCGCTGCACCACGGGACCGTACTCCCCGCGTGCGGCCAGGCCGTAGGCCGTGTTGCGCATATCAATCCGCTGTACCGCGTCGGTTATTCGGTTCGTGGGCACGTCTACAGGCCGGATGCCTTGCATCGGAAGTATCCTCTGAAACCCCGGTTCACTCGGAGCAGATGCAGGCCTGGGCCTGCGGCGATGGCGCGTTCCTTTGTGTGCATCGTCGGCCACCGCCGCAGGCAACCAGGTCCTCAGAGTCGGTGCTTACCTCTGGTCAAAAGGCACAGCGGGATAGGCCAACGGGGCCGTAGCGTGCTCGGGCGGCCAGACCAGTTCCAACTTGCCGTTGATCCACTGCGACAGTGGGTTGAGCACGTTGCCGGTCCCATCGGGGTTGAAGGTAACCGGGCCGATCACGGTCATCATGTTGGTCGCGGCGATGGCATCGCGAATCGCGTCGCGATCCAGCGTGCCCGCGCGCTCAATGGCGTCGGCCAGGATCTGCACGCAGGCATACGCCGGGCCGGTCAGCAGGTCCGCAGGCCGACCGAACTTGGCCTGGTGATCCGCGTTGAGTTTGTCCACGCCAGGGAACTTCTCACCGTGGTGCCAGCCGGCGAACATGGTTACGTAGTCGCCGACCTTGCCCAAGGTCTCGGTCCAGGAGACGTTCTCCGGAGCGCGGATCATCAGGGTGAACTTGGGGGTCCAGCCCAGTTCGGCCATCTGCTTCTGCATGGCCAGGCCATCCGGCGGCGCAGGCACGGTCAGGAGCACTTCGGCCCCCGCTGCCTTTGCCTTCAGGATCATCGCCGAGAAGTCCGTGGACCTCGGGGTGTATTCTTCATGGACCACGATGTCATAGCCGTACTTCGCGGCATTCTCCGTCCACATCTTGCCCAGTTCCACACCCCAGTCCGTCTTCTCCTGGAAGATGGCGATCTTCTTAGGCCGCTGGTCGGCGGGGATCGTGTTCAGGACTTCAAACACGTCCCGGGTCTGGGCAGGCGACTTCGGGAAGGGCGAGAACAGGTACTTGTAGCCCTGCTGGTGAATCTGATACAGCGCGAAGGAGACCCCCAGGTACGGGACCTTGTTCTTCTCGGCGATGGCCGTGGTAGCCGCATGCATATCGCTGGCGGCACCGCCCAGGTAGGCCACCACTTTCTGCTCGGCGAACAGGGTCTCCATCTTGGAGACGGCCTTGGTCGGGTCCGACTCGTCGTCGTAAACCGTGAGCCGCAGCGGGATCTTCTTGTCGTATTCTTTGACGTAGACGCCACCCGCCGCGTTGATGTGCTCCACGGCGATGTCGTACCCGGCCTTCACCTGCGAGCCCAGGGACCCGTACTTGCCGGTCAGCGGGATAGACGCGCCGATTTCAATGAACTCGGGCGCTGGCTTTGCCGGGGCGGTCGTCGGCGCGGTAGTGGGCTGCGCCGGCGGGGTCGTCGGCTGGGCCGGCGGGGTCGTCGGCTGCGGAACCGGCGTCGGCGTAGCCTTCGGCCCGCAAGCCGCCAGCAGGGTGCTCAACACGAGCACAACGGCGATTACCATAGACACTTTGCCTCTCATACCTTATCCTCCCTTTTCATTCTGGTTCACGACTTGATCTTCCACAGGAAAAACCAGCCACAAGAGTTTCGTGCACACCACCTCCTTTCGCGTGCTTGCAGAGCACAGATGCTCCGCATTCGCTCCCGCGCTATCCCGCAGGGAGCGCAGCCTTCCGAGATTTCGCACGGCCGCCAAGTGCCGACCGGATTTTGCTCCAGACCTCTAGCAGCCCTCCGGGTAGGAACAGCACTACCAAGATGAATAGGATGCCGAAGATGATCAGGTGCGCTTCCACGACTTTGAGCGCAAGCAGTTCCTTCACGATGACGTAGAACACCGCCCCGATGATGGGCCCGACGATCGTCCCCGTGCCTCCGATGTAAGTCGCCATCACCGCGTCAAAGGTCCAGGCCGGGCTGAAGGGAAACTGGGGGTAGTACCCCACGTGATAGAAGGCAAAGGCGCCGCCCGCCAGGCCGGCCAAGAATGCGCTGACGCCAAAAGCCAGCAACTTGTGGCGCAGGCCGCTCACCCCCAGCGATTCCGCCGCGTCTTCCTCCTCGCGGACTGCCATCAGCCCCAGGCCAAGTCTGGACTTGACCAGGAAATAGGCCACCCCGACCGTGAGGACAGCCACCGCCAGGAACAGGTAGTACCGAGGCATCAGGCGGTACGTGGCCAGATAGCGGGCGGGTAGGGACGTGATCATGGGCCATCGGTTCGCAACCGTTACGTTGAGGACCTGCGCCAGAGCCAGGGTGCCGATGGCGAAGTACGCTCCCTTGAGCCGAAAAGCCGGCGCCCCGATGATGAGGGCGAGAATCACAGGGACAACCGCCCCGACGAGAAGCGCGGCCCACAGCGGCCATCCTCCCAGCCACAGGAAGCGCGTCAGCAGCGTCCCCAGGCCGAAGAAAGCCGCATGGCCCAGGTTGGTCTGGCCGGCGTAGCCCCCCAGGATGTTCCAACTGGAAGCCAGCGCCACGTACAGGAGCGCCAAGGAGGCCAGGTTGATGATGTTGTCTTTCTTCACGAAAAGGGGCAACACAGCCAATGCGGCGATGACGAGAACAACAAAAGCGAGCGCGGCGAGACGCTTTGCCCTCATGCGGCTATCCCTCCTTTGCACCAAATAGACCTTGGGGCCGCAGGATCAGCACCAGCAGAAACAAAACCAGGGCCACGATGTCGCGATACGCACCGCCCAGCCAGAACGACGTGAGCGACTGCGCCACGCCCAGGATGATGCCGGCCACGAAGGTCCCCATGATGCTGCCCAGCCCGCCCAGCACCATGACGATCAGGGTGATGAGGGTCCACTCCAACCCCATGTTCGGCTGGATGGAATACCCCACGCTCACCAGCGCGCCCGCCATCCCCGCCAGGGCCGTCCCCAGAACGAAGGCCAACAAGTACACCTTCTGCACGTCAATCGCCATCAGCGTGGCCGCCTCCCAGTCCTGCACCGTGGCCCGGATGGCCTTGCCCGTGTACGTCCGCTGCAGGAACTGGTGCAGCGCGAACAGGACAACCAGGGCGATGACGAAACTGGCCACGCGCACAAGGGGGAATCGCACCCCGACGAGCGAGATGACCTGCGAGGAATAGGTGGTCGTGATGCCGCGGTCGTCCGCCGTCCACAGGCGAAGTGCCACGTTCTGGAGCACCAGCCCAAGCCCAAACCCCACGAGGAGCGTGTTCTTGACCTTGGTTTCTTCCGGGTATTTCACCATGCCCGCGAACAGGAGTTTGTAGAGGATGACACCGAGCACCACCATGAGGAGCACCACGATGGGAAGGCCCACGAACGGGTCCACGTGGTACAGCGTGTACAGCCAGAAGCCGGCATAGCCGCCGAGCATGAGGAGTTCGCCGTGGGAGACGTTCAGGAACCGCGTAACGCCGAAGACCAGTGATAGCCCGACCGCCGCGATTCCGTACAGGCCGCCCACCAGGATTCCAAAGGCCAGGTTCTGCGCGATTGGCGCGAGCATAACCACCTCCACATTACGCCAGATAGGCTCGTCTAACGGATTCAAAGGACAGGAGGGCCTCTCCGCTGCCTTCGCCCACAATCCGGCCGTTCTCAATTACATAGGCCCTCTGGGTCAATTCCAGGGCGGCCCGCACGTTCTGCTCCACCAGGAGCACCGTAACGCCCTGCTTGTTGATCTCGGTAATCATGCGGAAAATCTGCTCCACCAGAAGCGGGGCCAGGCCAAACGACGGTTCGTCCAGCAACAGGATGCGCGGGTTGGACATCAGCGCCCGGCCGATGGCCAGCATCTGCCGCTCGCCGCCGCTGAGCGTGCCGGCCCGCTGGCGCTTGCGCTCTTCCAGGCGCGGGAAGAGGCTGAACACGCGTTTCAGGTTCTGGTCTTTGGCCTTCCTCGCCTTCATGCCGAACGCGCCGAGTTCCAGGTTCTCCATCACCGTGAGGCCGGTGAAGACCCTGCCGCCTTCCAGCACCTGCGAGATGCCCATCTCCACAATCCGGTGCGGGGGCTCCTTGAGGAGAGAGCGGCCATCCAGCAACACGTTGCCTGCTGTCGGCTTGACCAGCCCGCTGACGACTTTCAGCGTCGTCGTCTTGCCCGCGCCGTTGGGGCCTACCAGGGCGACCAGTTCCCCCTCCTCCACCCGAAGGGACACGCCCCACAGCGCCTGAAGGTCCTTGTAGCCTGCGTCAATTCGTTCTACTTCAAGCATACCGCCTTCCCCAGATAGCATTCTATGACGTGCGGGTCCTCGCACACCTGAACAGGCGTGCCCTCCGCAATCTTCTCGCCCATGTTCAACACCACGACGCGGTCCGACAGCCCCACGATCGCCTTGACGATGTGCTCCACGACGATGAGGGTAACCTGCGAGTCGCGAATCTGGCGGATGAGTTGCATGGCGTCCTCGGTTTCGCCGGGGTTCAGGCCCGACATGAACTCATCCAGAAGGAGAAGGCGGGGCTTTGTCGCCAATGCGCGCGCCAGTTCCAACCGCTTGCGCTGCATCAGGGTCAGGTTCCTGGCCTTGACATGGGCCTTGTCCAGAAGGCCCACGCGGTCCAGAATCTCCAGCGACTCCTCGGCGGCCCGCGCCAGGTTCTTGGCCGGCTGCTGCCCATACACCCGCCCCACCATGACGTTCTCAAGCGCCGTGAAATCCAGGAACGCCTTGGTCAACTGAAACGTGCGGGCAATGCCTCGCTGCGAGACCTTGAACCGCGGAAGGCCCGTGATGTTCTCACCCATGAAATGGACTGCGCCCGCGTTGGGTTTGAGGAAGCCCGTGATGAGGTTCAGGAGGGTGGTTTTGCCGGAGCCATTGGGGCCGATGAGGCCGAGAATCTGACCCTCTTGGAGTTCCAGGTCAACGTTGCGTATCGCCATTAGCCCGCCGAAGGATTTGGTGAGGCCTTGCACCTTCAGAAACGCCATCGTTTTCGCTCCTTGTCAGGTGTCTGGGACGCTGGACCGGTCACCGCTGGCCAGGCAGGTATCGCAATCCAGGACGCCTTACTGCGATACAAGACGACGTATCATAATACGAGACGTACTATCAGATTACGATACAATTCTCTTATACCACAAAAGACGCCCGTTGTCAAAAAAATGCCTCGCCCCCTTTGACTCGACACGACACGCACGACACGCTCCGCCTCTTGCGGGAAGACGGGCCCACGAACAACACGCCATTGCGAGCGAAGCGAAGCAATCCCCACGTGCGACGCACCTCGGAGGTGCGTCGCACGTGCCTTCTCATGTCATTGCGAGCGAAGCGAAGCAATCTCACGCTCCATCTGTCATGCTGAGCGAAGCGAAGCATCTCGGTTGACGA
>JADBJK010000060.1 GCA_014874485.1 Chloroflexota bacterium | reverse complement strand
GCGCCCGAAGCAATCTCCGCGGTCAGGGATTGCTTCGCTTCGCTCGCAATGACAACGGGGGGTCATTGCGAGGGCGCGCAGCGCCCGAAGCAATCTCCGCGGTCAGGGATTGCTTCGCTTCGCTCGCAATGACAACGGGGGGTCATTGCGAGGGCGCACAGCGCCCGAAGCAATCTCCGCGGTCAGGGATTGCTTCGCTTCGCTCGCAATGACAACGGGGGGTCATTGCGAGGGCGCACAGCGCCCGAAGCAATCTCCGCGGTCAGGGATTGCTTCGCTTCGCTCGCAATGACAATTTTCTCTGTGGTCAAGTAGTAGCCCGATCGCAGGCGTGGCACGCCATCAGGCCAATGGAGCAGGGCAGCCGTTTCATGGGCCGCCCTGCTTTGTTTTTCCGCAAAAGGCTTGACGCCGCTTTCAAATGCATGCTATAATGCAATTGTTCGCTAGGCAATTGGGCGGAGGGCACACATGCGCAGAGGAGGTAGCACCATGTGGCAATTTCTCGCCGGTCTCGTTGTGGGTCTCGCACTGGGTTGGTGGCTGGACTGGTACCTGAGCCGCGAGGACGCGCGGGCCTTGCGCGCCGAGGTGGCCCAGAAGAACGCCGCCATCGCCAAACTGCAGAAGGAACTGCTGGAGGCCCGGCAGGGCGGAGCGCATCCCGCCCCCAAGGCCGAGGCGGCGGCTCCGGCGCCCGTTGAGGCACACGGAGAGCCGGAGGAGGCCATCACCGCCTACTGCGTCAAGTGTCGCGCCAAGCGCCCCATGCAGAACCCACGGCGCGTTACCCTGAGCAACGGGCGGCCCGCACTGAAGGGAACCTGCCCGGTTTGTAGCACAGGGCTGTTCCGCACCATCAAGTTGTGAGCGCGGACGCACGACCGTAAGTTGTGGCTAGCGGAGGACATCTTGTTGGAAGAAGGCGTGGTCGGGGAAATCCACTTCGCAGACAACCTACAGGTGCTTGAGACACTTCCCACAGGGTCAATTGATCTCATCTACATTGACCCCCCGTTCAACACGGGCAAGGTGCAGCAGCGCACCCAGATTAGGACCGTGCGTTCTGCGGAGGGGGATCGCGTTGGCTTCCAGGGTCGCCGTTACCAGAGCATTGTCGTGGGAACCAAGCGGTTCAGCGACCTCTTTGACGACTACCTGGCCTTCCTGGAACCACGCCTTGTGGAGGCCCACCGCGTACTGGCGAATCACGGGAGCCTGTACCTGCATGTAGATTACAGGGAAGTGCACTACTGCAAGATCCTGCTGGACGCCATTTTTGGGCGGGAGTGTTTTCTCAACGAAATCATCTGGGCCTATGACTATGGGGGGCGTCCCAAGAACAAGTGGCCACCCAAACACGATAACATCTTGCTCTATGTCAAAGACCCGTCCAACTACGTATTCAATACGGACGAGATTGACCGCATCCCCTACATGGCGCCGGGCCTTGTTGGACCCGAGAAGGCGGCCCGCGGCAAACTGCCTACCGATACGTGGTGGCACACCATAGTCCCTACCAATAGCACGGAGAAGACGGGCTATCCGACGCAAAAGCCGCTGGGGATTCTGCGGCGAATTGTGCAGGCATCCTCTCGCCCTGGGGCCATGGTGCTGGACTTCTTTGCGGGGAGTGGAACGACCGGGATGGCTGCGCTTGAGAAGGGTCGGCGGTTCATTCTGGTGGATAACAATCTTGAGGCGATGCAAGTCATGGCGCGTCGCTTTGACGGCATTGATGGCATCCGATGGGTGGGCTTTGACCCGTCTCCATATCAGAGCGGTTACACGCAAGGGGTTCTCATACCAGCCAGCGTGGAACCTTGCGGAGAATAACGGATGGTGAGCCAAATCGCAGACCCGGATGTACAACTGCTTGCCACGATAGCGACAACGCTGCGTGGAGACTACATCCGAGGGGGCAGCGCAGACCCATGGGCGGGAAGCCCGTTTGCATGGATCCGTGCCAGACCATCTCGGCAGGTGGGGAAGATCGGGGAACAACTGGTTGCGGGATGGTGCGCGGCGAAAGGGCTTGACGTCGTCTCATGTGGGGATTCGGAAGCGGACCGCATCATCGCGGGGCGACGAGTGGAAATCAAGTTCTCAACCCTCTGGGCGAGCGGCGTCTACAAGTTCCAGCAGTTGCGCGACCAGAATTATGACTTCGCCATCTGTCTCGGCATTTCGCCTTTTGATGCTCATTGCTGGGTGATCGCCAAGTCAGCATTGCGCGAGCACGTTCTAGGACACACACCCCAGCACAGGGGAAGGGCCGGCACCGACACTTTCTGGATCTCGCTGCGACCGGCGTCGCCTCCCGAGTGGCTCCGCGGCTGTGGAGGCAGTCTGGCCGAGGCTTACGCGATCCTGAAGGGGTGGCAGATGCAGAGAAGGTGAACGCTTCTCGCAGCGTACGTCCGACGCGGAAGCAAGTGCTGCGCTGGAGTTCGCGCATATCCGGTTCCATCTACACATCACGTAGAGGAGGTTTTCCATGGCAAGCATTCGCGACATTGAAGGCATCGGCGAGCACTACGCAGAAGTCCTCAAGGCCAAGGCGGGAATCCGCACCACCGAAGCGCTGCTCAACGCCTGCAAGACCCCCGCAGCGCGCCAGGAACTGGCCGAGAAGACCGGCATCTCCCCCAAGTTGATCCTGGAATGGGCCAACCTGGCCGATCTCATGCGCATCAAGGGCATCGGCGAGGAGTACTCCGACCTGCTGGAAGAGGCAGGCGTGGACACCGTCAAGGAACTCAAGACGCGCGTGCCCAAGCACCTGTACGAGAAGATGGCCGAGATCAACCACGAGAAGCGCCTGGTGCGGCGACTGCCCACCCTGCACATGGTGGAATCGTGGGTGGAGCAGGCCAAGCACCTGCCCCCGATGCTGGAGTACTAGACCCGGCGTCCTGCCCGGCGCGTGCCGGGCGTGCTGTCCCTGGGCAATCAATCGCCGCGATCCGCGAGTAGCGCGAAGGACTGCGAGCCGACCGCTTCGCGTCTATTCGCGTGCTGTGCGGATCGCGCATTTTTCTGGGAGGTGAACCGTGCAGGAGCGGTTGGGAGAGTTCTACCTGGGCAAGAAGTACGACATCAAAACGCGGCAGGTGCTGGACGAGCCGGTGCTGTACGACGCCCGCGACCTGACGACGCACGCCGTCTGCATCGGCATGACCGGCAGCGGCAAGACCGGCCTGTGCATAGACCTGCTGGAAGAGGCCGCGCTGGACGGAATCCCGGTCGTCGCCATTGACCCCAAGGGCGACCTTACCAACATGCTGTTGACCTTCCCCGACCTGCAGCCGTCGGACTTCCTGCCCTGGGTCAACGTGGACGACGCGCGGCGCAAGGGCCTGACAGAGGAAGCCTACGCCGAGCGCACCGCCAAGCAGTGGGCCGACGGGCTGGCCCAGTGGGGGCAAGGCCCCGACCGCATCCGCCGCCTGCGCGAGTCCACCGAGTTCGTCATCTTCACGCCTGGCAGCGAGGCGGGCATCCCCGTGAACGTGCTCCGCAGTCTGCAAGCGCCGTCCAGCGCCGTCGCCGCCGACCCCGAGGCGATGGTGGATCGGGTAGAGGGCACCGTGTCGGCGCTCCTGGGGCTGGCGGGCATCAAGGCCGACCCCATCAAGAGCCGCGAGCACATCCTGCTGTCCACCATCTTCCAGGACGCCTGGCAGCAGGGCCAGGACATGGACATCGCCAAGCTCATCGCGGCCATCCAGAACCCGCCCGTCCGCACCATCGGCGTCTTTGACGTGGACACGTTCTTCCCGCCGAAGGATCGCTTCGGGCTGGCCATGGCGCTGAACAACATCATCGCCGCGCCCAGTTTCCAATCGTGGACGCGGGGCGTGCCGCTCAGCCTGGCCGACATCCTCACCACGCCCGAGGGGAAGCCCCGCGTGTCCATCTTCTACATCGCCCACCTGAGCGACGCCGAGCGCATGTTCTTCGTAACGCTGCTGCTGGAAGAGGTGCTGAACTGGGTGCGCCAGCAGACGGGCACCACCAGCCTGCGCAGCATCTTGTACTTTGACGAGGTCTTCGGCTACTTCCCGCCGGTGGAGAACCCGCCGTCCAAGAAGCCCATGCTGACCCTGATGAAGCAGGCCCGGGCCTTCGGGTTCGGCATGATGCTGACTACCCAGAACCCCGTGGATTTGGACTACAAGGGGCTGACCAACGCCGGCACCTGGCTCATCGGCAAACTCCAGACCGACCGCGACAAGATGCGCGTGCTGGAGGGGATGCAGTCGGCCGCGGCGACGGCGGGCCAGATGACCGACCCCGCGTACCTGGACAAACTCATCTCGTCGTTGGACTCGCGGGTGTTCATCCTGCACAACGTCCACGCCAGCGGGCCCGAAGTGTTCATGACCCGCTGGGCCATGTCGTACCTCCGCGGCCCGCTGACCAAGCCGCAGGTGAAGGTGCTCATGGACCCTGTGCGCGACCGATTCCTGGCGAAGGCGGGCGCCCCATCCGCCGCGCCGACCGCCGCCCAGGCTGCGCCCGCAGCGGCAGGCAGTCTCCAGAAGCAGCCCCCACCTGTGGAAGCGGGGGTTACGCAGGTCTTTCTCCCCGTGGAAATCTCGCCCCAGCAGGCGGTGTCGGACTACTCGGCCACCGCGGTGCGCCCGCTCATCATGAAGACCAGCGCCCTGCGGTACACCCCGATGGCGCTGGGCCACGCGCTGGTGCGGTTCGTGGCGACGGCCCAGGGCGTGGACACGCAGAAGGAATACTGCCTGCTGCTGGAGCCGCCCGCCGAGGGCCGAGGTGCGGACTGGCAGACGGCCACCGAGTGCGCCGCCGATGTGCGGAAACTGCCCTCGTACCCGCCGCAGGAGGCGCTGTTTGACCCTGTCCCGTCGTCGGTGGCGCAGGCGGCCGACTTCAAGGTGCTGGCGAGTTCGCTCCAGGACTACCTGTACCGCACCGCGACCCTCACCCTGCGCTACAATCCCACGCTGAAACTCTACTCGCGCCCCGACGAGTCCGAACGCGAGTTCGCCATCCGATGCCAGGAAGCCGCGCGGCAGAAGCGCGACGACGAGGTGGCCAAGGCCACCGCCACCTACGAGCGGAAACTGGAGCAATTGCGCGACAAGTTGCGCCGCGAGGAGCAGAAACTGGCCAAAGACGAGGCCACCTACAGCGGGCGCAAGACCGAGGAGATTCTGTCCGTCGGCGAGTCGGTCGTCGGGTTCCTGCTGGGGCGGCGCTCTACCCGCGTCCTGTCCACCGCCAGCCGCAAGCGGCGCATGACCACCGAGGTCAAGACGCGCATGGAGCAGACCAAGCAGACCATCGCCCTGATCCAGAAGGAGATCGCGGAGATGGAGCAGGAGCGCGACGAGGCCGCCAAGGCCATCACCGAGCGGTGGGTTGCGATCGCGGAACAGAGCGAGGCGACCGAAATCCGCCCGCGCAAGTCCGACGTGCTGGTGGACGTGGTGGCGCTGGCGTGGTCTCCCCAGTGGGTCATCCGCGGCGAGACGCCCGACGGGACGCCCCGCGAGGTCGTGTTGCCTGCGCGCAAGTAGTTCGCCGCACCGCAGAAAATAGCCCATTGTCATTGCGAGCGACGCCATGCGGTCGGCCCACGTGCGACGCACCTCCGAGGTGCGTCGCACGTGCATTCTCCATGCAGTGAGGCCGTGGGTCATCGCGGGGGCGCAGGGCGCGCGATGAGCGGCCGGAGATTTGGAGCGCGAAGGGCGCGAAACCCCACGAAAGGCGCGAAATGGTTTCGCGTTCTTTCGCGGCTTTCGTGTTCCAACCCCTCTGCCTGTCATTGCGAAGCAATCTCGGTTCGCGAGATTCTTCGCGGCCTCGCCACTCAGGGGGATTGCTTCGGGTGCTTCGCACCCTCGGAATGACAATCCCTATTGTAGGGACGACTCGCCGAGTCGCCCCTACCTCGGGCACCCCGCACCCTCGCAATGACAATCCCTACCTGTCATTGCGCGCGACGCCATCCCCACGTGCGCCGCACCTCGGAGGTGCATCGCGTGAGATTCTTCGCGGCTTCGCCGCTCAGTAGGGACAATTCACGAATTGTCCCTACAGGCACCCCGCGCCCTCGCAATGACACACCATCAGCAATCCCTGCGGCAGGGTGGCCGTTCTTGGCACCGCAGAGACGCAGAGATACGCAAATCCCTGCGCCCCCTGCGTCTCCGCGGTGAGTTCCGTGAGGGTTGCCTATTCCTTCGTCTCCTCCTCGCCCCGCTTGTCCCAGTCCTGCGGCTCCAGGTGGAACCGCAGCGCCACGGCCCCGATGACCGACACCACCACGAACAGGAACAGCGCCGCCAGCACTCCCGACAGCACCATGCCCGCCGCGAGAATGACCACAATGGCCAGCAGCACCAGGTTGAACAGCGGCCGCGACACGGCGAGGATGGCCGCGTTCTTGAACAGCGCCCGCAGGCTCTTGTCCCGCTGGTACACGAGGAGCGGGAACAGGTAGAACTGCACCGCCAGCCACACGAACCCCACGAATGCCCAGAGGATGACGAGCAGCCTCATGTACGGGTCGGGCTGCTGGCTATAGAACACCAGGTTGATGGCGAGCAGGAACCACCCCACGAGCGAGGGGAGCGCCACTTTCCAACTGTCCCACAGGTACATGCGGAACCCCGCCCAGAAGTCGCGGGGCGCGAAGGCCAGCCCGTGGGCCACGCGGTAGGCAACGAACGCCGCCCCCGCCAGCGCAGGCGGGACGGTAACGATGGGCAGGCACATTAGCAGGGTGAACGAATTCACCCCCATGAGCATGAACATCTCGTCGTACACGTCGCGCAGGCTGCGCCACAGCACGCGAAACGCATCAACCACGGCGCGGCTCCCGCTCGGCCAAACGCAGGACGACGAACAGCCACGGAGCCAGCAGGCCCGCCCACACGCCCACCAGCGCGTACCGCACGAAGCGGAACACGTCGCCCTCGGGGAAGACCATCCTCAACCCCAGGTACAGGGCCAGCAGGGGAATCACCCCGACGATGAACCGCAGCACGCGCTTCCACCACACGCCATCGGCGCGGAACCGCACGAAGTGTTCCTCTACCACGAAGCCAGGCAACATGCCGAAGGCCACGCCCGTGATGAGCGCCGTGCCTTCCGACGGGTGCAGCGCGAACAGAATCGGCGGCACGAGCAGGGCGATGCCCAGTTGGATGCCGAGCGACAGGATCACGCCCCGCACCGTGCGTCGCGCCCACAGGTACGCCGCCACGAGGACAATGCCAATCACCCAGCCGCCCAGGATGTCCTGGGGGAAGTGCACGCCCAGGTAGATGCGCGACAGCGAAATCAGGACGATGAGCACGATGGAGACAAGCCACATCCACGAGCGGCGCACCAGTGTGGCCATCGTCCCCCAGAACACCAGCGAACCCTGGGCGTGCCCGCTGGGGAACGAGGGGCTGGTCTCGGGCAGCGGCGCGCGGATGCGCGGGTCAAAGTCGTTGGGGCGCGGCAGGCCGAAGGCGTCCTTCAGGATGCCGTTGGTGTACTCGGACAGGAGAAACACGATGGACAGTGCCCGCCCCAGATGCTTGTTGATGCACCAGTAGAGGATGGGGAGAAACAGGATATAGAACTGCTCTCGGCCCAGGTAGGTGGCAACCGTGAACACGGCGTCCAGGATGCCGTTGGAGAACTGCTGCACCCAGACGATAGCATCGGCCCCCCAGGGCATCAGCGACCGCAAGAACTCCACCATTTCGCTCCCTCCCTGCGCTGGCTCAATCGGCGCGCTACACGGCGGTTACTACGGCGTACACCAGGTCGGCGGCCGCCAGCAGGTCGGCGACCGCAATCTGCTCGGCGGTGGTGTGCACGTTGCTCATGCCCGTGCTCGTTACCACGCACTGAATCCCCTTGGCGTTGTACACGTTGGCGTCGCTCCCGCCGCCCGACGACATGAGGATCGGCTCCACGCCCACGCGCTTGCACAGGGCCACCAGGTGGCGTATCCAGGGATGGTCGTCGGGCAGGAAGTACGCCTCGTAGGAGCGCGTAACCTGGATGTCGGCCCTGGCCCCGTGTTTGGCGGCGGCGGTCTCAAATGCCTTCACCATGCGGCTGGTCTGCGCGGCCAGTTTTTCGCTTTTCAGGCTCCGCGCCTCGCCCGCGATCTCCACGCGGTCGGGCACGATGTTGGTGGCGATGCCGCCCGAAATCTTGCCGATGTTGGCGGTCGTCTCGGCGTCAATGCGGCCCAGGGGCATCTGCGCGATGGCCTCGGCGGCCACCACGATGGCGTTGATGCCCTTCTCGGGGTCTGTGCCCGCGTGGGCCGCCTTACCGTGGATGGTAACGGCCAGCGAGTCCTGGCACGGGGCCTGGCGCACCAGCGTCCCGATAGGCCCGCCCGAATCCAGCACCAGCCCGACCTTGGCGCGGACGGCCGAAACGTCCAACCGCTTGGCCCCGACCAGTCCGCCCTCCTCGCTCACGCTGAGGACGATGTCCAGCGGACGGTGGCGGTCGCCCGCGGCCTTCAGACGCCGCAGCACGTCCAGGATGACCGCGATGCCCGACTTGCAATCGCTGCCCAGGATGGTGGTGCCGTCGCTGGTGATGACGCCATCGGCAATGCGCGGCTTGACTCCCCGCCCTGGCTCTACCGTGTCCATGTGCGCCGACAGCAGGATGGGATCGCCCTCGCCATCCAGCGTGGCGATGACGTTGCCCGCGGCGTCGGTGCGAACCTCCGCGCCCAGGTCGCGGAGCATCTGGCAGAGGGTCTCCGCCAACTGCTGCTCGTGGCCCGTCGGGCTGTCAATCTGAACCAAGCGCAGGAACGTGTCCACAATGGGGGGATGGTTGGTCATCGTTGTTTCTGCCCTCCTTATCGGTTGTCGTTACGGGCGCAATCTCGTGCAACGGTTGTGATGGGGCGTCCTCATGCCCACATCCTACGCGCCGTGCTCGGTCTTCACGCGCGCCAGCATCTCCAGGGCGCTCTCGCGGGTCGTGTCGGTGATGCTGCCCAGCATCTGCGCGATCTCGTCCACGCGGCGCGCGTCGCGGATTTCCTCCACGCGGGTAACCGTGCGGCCGCCCACCACCTCCTTGCGGATGGCCAGGTGTCGGTCGGCGTAGGCGGCGATCTGCGGCAGGTGGGTTACGCACAGCACCTGGTGGCGCTTCGCCAGCGTCCAGAGTTTGCGACCCACTGCCACGCCGACCCTGCCGCCGATGCCCGTGTCAATCTCGTCAAAGATGAGCGTCGGGGTCTGGTCGGCCTCCGACAGGACGGTCTTCAGCGCCAGGAGCAGCCTGGACGTCTCGCCGCCCGAGGCGATGCGCACCATGGGCTTCAGCGGCTCGCCCACGTTGGGCGCCACCAGGAACTCCACGCGGTCAATGCCCGTGGCGTCAAAGGCCAGCCGCGCCCCGTTCACGGGCACGCCCTCGGGGTCTTCGTCCTGCGCCACGTCCACCACGAACCGCGCCTTCTCCATCGCCAGGTCGGCCAGTTCGCGCTCCACTTCGGCGGACAATCGCGCCGCGGCTTCCCTGCGGGCGGCGGACAGGCGCGCGGCCTTGTCGCCGATGCGCTGCAGCAGGCGCTGCTCCTCCTCCTGGAGTTCGGCGATGCGCTCCTCGCTGTGGGTGATGGCTTCCAACTCGCGGGCGGCACGCCTGCCGAACTCCAACACTTCCTCCACGGTGTCGCCGTACTTGCGCTTCAGGTTGAAGTAGAGATTGAGCCGCTCCTCCACCCGCGCCAGTTTGGTCGGGTTGTACTCTATGCTGTCGCCGTAGTCGCGCAGTTCTCGCGCCAGGTCGTCCAACTGGTACTGCACGTCGCGCACGGCCTGGAGCCACGTCTCCCAGCGGGGGTCGTAGCGGCACAGCCCCGCCAGGTCCTGCTCCACCTGGCCGAGCAAGTCGGTAGCCGACAGTTGCTCCTCGCCGCCCTCGTACAGGCGGTGGTAGGCTTCCTCGGCCAGCGACTGCAACTGCTCGGCGTTGGCCAGGCGGGTGCGCTCCTGCAGGAGTTCCTCCTCCTCGCCCACGCGCAGGGCTGCTGCGTTGATTTCGCTGACCTGGTACTGGAGCAGTTCCACGCGCCGCGCCAGTTCGCGCTCGTCCTGTTGGAGTTCCTGCAGTTCGCGGCGCACGCGGCGGAGTTCGTGCACCAGGTCGGCCACTTCGCGCCGCGCGTCCATCAGGCCCGCGTAGCGGTCCAGGAAGTTGACATGCTCCTGCACGCGCAGCAGGCTCAGGTGGTCGCCCTGGCCGTGGATGTCAATCAGGCGCTCGCCCACGACCTGGAACTGGCGCAGGGTTACGGCGCGGCCGTTGATGCGGCAGATGTTGCGCCCTTCGCGCCGCACCTCGCGCGACAGGATGAGCGTGTCGCCTTCGCTCTCCAGGCCGCCCTCGGCCAGGATGGGGGCAATCTCGGCCTGGGCCGCCGCGTCCAGCGTGAATGTGCCTTCCACCAGGGCGAAGTCGGCCTCGGCGCGCACGACCTCGGTATCGGCGCGCCCGCCCAGCAAGAGCGCCACCGCGTCCACGATGATGGACTTGCCCGCGCCCGTCTCGCCCGTGAGGATGTGCAGGCCGCCGCTCAGGCGCAGGGTCAGTTCGTCTATGATGGCGAAATTGCGGATATGGAGTTCAGACAGCACACCAAACCCTCCCCGCTCAAGCCCGCATAGGGATCATCGCAGCCGCGCAACGGCCGCCCCGACGCCCAGCACCAGGTACAGGCCCACGGCCAGCAGTTGGTAGGGCGACAGGAGCACCCAAATGTCCCCCGCCAGCAGGGCGAGGATCGCCAACGGCATCACCGCCCCGACGACCATGGCCCCGCCCGCCACCGCCCACAGGCGGCGTCCACGTCGGCGGCGCACGGCGCGGAAGATGATCTCGCCCAGCAGGCCGCCCGCCGCAGGGGCGATGAAAATCATGAAGAACCAGCCCACGATGCCCGCCAGCAGCCCCACGCCCGCCGAGAAGACCAGGGCGATAACCGCGGCCACAACGTAGTCCGCCCATCCTGCGCTGTAGAACACGGCGCTTTGCGCTCGCACGCAATCAGGGCAGCGGAACCCGACGGGCGTCCGCACGGCGCAGCGCGGGCAAATCGGCGTGCCGCAGCGATTGCACCGCAGGGTGGTTTCCACGTCGGGGTGGCGGGCGCAGTGCAGGACTTCTTCCTCCACCTCGGCCACGGCGCTTTCGGCAGCGGGCGACACGCCGGGCGTCGGCTTGTACGCATCGGGCACCTGCCCTTCGGCCAGCATCTCCGCCTCGTGCCGCCGCACCCAGGACAGAGCCGCCTTCACCTCTTCGTTGGCGGGGTCCAGGTCCGCCGCCCGCTCCAGGCAGCGGCGCTTCTCGCCCACATCGCGGGCCACGCCGCTGAGTTCCAGCCACACGTCGGCTCGGTCGGGGGCGATCTCCGACGCGCGGCGGAAGAAGGACTCGGCCACGCTGTCCTCGCCTGCGCGGTGCGCCGCCCGCCCCTGCCTCAACAGTTCCTGCACCTCGTCCGCGCTCATCCTTCTGCCTCTTCGGTGTGATTGATGGTGAGCCGCTTCATCAGGCTGCGGTAGAAATAGGTGCGCTCGCGCGTGCGTATGAAACGGGCCACGTTCGGGCTTGCCGTAACACGCACGTTGTCGCCGTCCATGACGGCCACCTCAAATTGCCCGTCCACCGTGAGCATGGCGCGATGGTCGGTGGAGACCTCAATCCGCACCGACGCCCCCTGCGAGAGGACGATGGCGCGGTCCAGGCTCAAATGCGGGGCGATGGGAATCACCAGGATGTTCTTGAGTTCTGGCGGGAGGATGGGGCCGCCGACGGCCAGCGCGTAGGCTGTGGAGCCAGTCGGCGTGGCGACGATGATGCCGTCGGCAGCGTAGGTGGTCATGTATCCGCCGTCTATGTACGTCGCCAGCCGCACGATGCGGGCCAGCGCGCCCCGACTCACGACGACTTCGTTCAGCGCCTCGTAGGCATTGAGGCGGTTTTCGCCGCGCAGCACCTCGGCGTGGAGCATCATGCGCTCCTCTATCCAGAAGTGGCCTTCCAGAATCGCGGGGAGCCGCTCGCGCCAGACCGATGGCTCAAACTCGGACAGGAAACCCAGTCGCCCCACCTTCATGGCCAGGATGGGCACGCCTGCGCGGGTGGCCATGCGCGCCGCGCGGAGCACCGTACCGTCGCCGCCCAGGGTGATGAGCAGGTCCAGGTCGCACACGCGGCCCTTGACCTCGTCCTCGTCCCACGCCGAACACAGCCACGGCTCAAGCCCGCGCTCGCGCAGGAACGCCGCGATCTCCTCGCCCAGCGGGAGCGAGGCGGGCAGTTTCGGGTGGAACAGGATTCCTATGCGGTTGAACGCACGCTTCTCATCGGCCACAGGCACGGTCTCGCAATTCGGTCGGACTCACAGGGTCATTATAGCCAAAGGCAGCAGAGGCGCAAGGCGGCGGTCTGCCTGGGTGCATTTCCATTTTGGGGCGAGGGTAACCGAATGCCGTTAGGTTGTCGCGCGGAATCTACCTCACCTATCCCCACCCCGGCCCTCCCCTTTCCTCTCCGCCCGCGGAGAGGAAAGGGGAGGGTGTGGGAGGGGTTAGGTGAGGTCAAGCAGCCCCATCGCCCTATGT
>JADBJK010000070.1 GCA_014874485.1 Chloroflexota bacterium | reverse complement strand
AAGGCCAAACGGCTTAGAGCGGGGTGGGACCAAGACTACCTTCTCAAAGTCCTGACAGGATAAATGCAATTGCCCTGGAGAGCCGTTTGACGTGCCGGACAAGGTGCGGTATAAAGTTGGCGAGGGGAATAGGCCAATCCTTCCCCCAAGATAAGGAGACCCCTATGAAACGTACCCTACTCGCGGTCGTATCCCTCGCTTCTGTCGTCGTCCTTCTCTCGTTTTCGGTGTTCAGCCTTGCCGCCACTCCGGCCGATGTCGGGCAGCATGCGGCGCCGCCGCGTGATCTGCCAGAAGCCGCCAACGTGAGCGTCTGCGCCTGGGTCGTGGACACGCAGAACAATGCCGCGGTTTCGGGCGCAGCGGTCTCGCTCCTAGGCCGCTTCGGCGGGACGTGGCAGACGCTGGCCAACGGCGTCAGCGACGCCACGGGCCACGTGCTGCTGACCTACAGCGGCGATGCCCCTGACCGGTACGCGCTGGTGAAGACCAACCCGCCGGGCTACAACTCGGTGTCGGCCGGCGGCAGTGGCTGGACCGTCGTCAGCCCGGACCGCGTGGAGTCGCCAGACGGGGCGCTGGGGTGCGCAACGTTCGTCGTGGTCGCCATCCAGCCCACAGCCACCTTCTCGCCCACGCCACGGCCCACATCCACGCCCGGCAACACGCCGACCAAGACACCGACCCCGCCCGTGAGCACCGTTTACACGTTGTGCGGCTGGGTCATCACGCCCAACGGCACGCCGCTGGTGGGCTGGCCTGTGCGTCTGGACTGGTGGAGCGGCACATCGTGGGTGCGGCCTGTTGCGAGCGGGGTTAGCGACGTCAACGGACGCTTCTGCCTGACCACCGACACGCATGGCGGCCCGCCGCAGTTCGCGCTGGTGCAGCAGCCGGTTCTGCCGGGCTGGACGGCCGTGGACGTGCGGCCGCTCATCGGTGGCGGGGCGGTGTCCGATGGATACACGGTCTTCACGTTCGGCGTGGGTTCGCCCGGGACGTACAACGTGGTGGAGTTCGTCCGAGGGCAGAACACGCCCACACCTACCCCGTCCCTGCCGCTGTCCAAGGTGGTGGGGTACGTGTACGAGGACTTGCCGTCGCCGGTGCCCATCGCGGGAGTGCCCGTGCGCCTGTACGCAGTGGACGGCGGGATGACTCCGCTCGGAGCCACCTTGACCAACGAGTTCGGCTACTTTGAGTTTGAGGGCCAGTATCCGCCCGGCACGCTGGCCGTGGTAGAAGAGGACCTGCCCGGGTACTACTCCACGCGCTCGCTGGGCGATGACCGCTGGACGCCCGCGAATCCCAATCGCGTGGAGAGCGATGGGCAGGTGCCGATATGGGGCTGCCTGTACTTCTACGACTTGAGGCAGCCGACGACCACACCAACGGCCACGCCAACCAGCACGCCCACGTCGGCCCCGACGGATACGCCGACGCCCGAACCGACAGCCACGCCGGAGCCTACGGCGACGCCGACGCCCGAACCGACAGCCACGCCGGAGCCTACGGCGACGCCGACGCCCGAACCGACAGCCACGTGGACGCCTGGGCCAACCGACACGCCTGCCCCAACGCCAACGCCGGAGGAGACCGCAACCCCAGGGCCAACAGAGACCCCAGGGCCTGAGCCGACCGCCACGCCGACGGGCGAACTCCCGGGTACGCCAGTCCCGACCAGCACCCCAGGACCCAGCGAGACGCCGGTTAGCACCCCCACGGCCACGCCGACCAGCACAGCCACACGGGCAACTACGCTGGCGCCGACCAGCACAGCCATGCCCTCAACGCCAACGGCCACGCGCACTGGCTCGCCCGCGCCCACGCCGACAAGCACGCCGACGCCTGAAGTGCCTGCGCCTACGCCGAGCGCCACATCGCAGCCGCCTGCGCCGACGGCCACGCTGCAACCCACTCCAGGACCGTCGCCGCTGCCTACGCCCGGCACGCTTCCGGTAACAGGAGACGCCGATACCGGCGGTATGCCGTGGGCGGGGGCTGTGGTCGCGGTGGCCGCAGTGGCGCTCGCACTGGGCCAGCGGGCCGCCCATGGTCGTGCCCGCCGGTAGGGCTGCGGCCTTCGGGGTGAAGCGGCAAAACCGCCCGGGGTGTAGCCACCGGTTCCGCGGCAACGTCAGAATGGTGGGGGCGTCGGGCATGGAGGGCCGGGCAGGGCACGCTCGGCCTGCCTGCGAATCCGCTTGCCTCTGCCCAGCCCCAGAACCGCATGCGTCATTCCCCTAACTGGACGGGCACGCGCCGATGGCCTATAATGCACCCGGCCATCCGCCAACGGCTGGCCGCTGACCGCTACACCGAGGAGGCGCTATGGACGAAATCGGCCGCGCCTACGTGGCGCTGGGACTCCGCATCAACGAGCATTTCCCCGGATACGTGGACGCCTACATCGGGGGCGACGAGACGAGGCAGGCCATCCTTGCGCACGGCCCGCGCTCCCTCGCCGACCTGCGCGAGGACGCCGACCGCCTGGCCCAGCGCATCGCCGGCGAGCCCCTGCCCGAACCGCGCAAGACCTGGCTCGCCAAGCAGGTGGAGGCCATGCGAACCATGCTGGCCCGCCTGGATGGCGAAATCATCCCGTTCCGGGAGGAGGCCGAGCGGTGCCTGGACATCCGGCCCGAGCGCGTGCCCGAGACCGAGTTTGAGGCCGCCATCGCCGAGATTGACCGCCTGCTCCCCGGCCCTGGCCCGCTGGAGGAGCGGGTGGAAGCCTGGAAGAAGCAGACCGAGGTCGCCGAGGACAAGGTCCCCATGCTGCTGGAACTGGCCCGGCAGGAGGCCCGGCGGCGCACGCAGGCCCTCGTGGACCTGCCCGACGGCGAGGATGTGGAGATTCTCATCGTCCACAACCAACCGTGGAGTGGCTACAACTGGTACCTGGGCCACTACCGCTCGCGCATAGACGTGAACCTGGACCTGCCCACGCGCGTCCCGTCTATCCTGCCGCTCATGACCCACGAGGGATACCCCGGCCATCACACCGAGCACGCCCTGAAGGAAAAGATATTGTACCGGGAGAAGGGCTGGGAGGAGGCTAGCATCTTCCTCCTGAACACGCCCGAATGCGTCATCAGCGAGGGGATCGCCAACGTGGCGCTGGACATGATCTTCACCGAGGACGAGGCGGCGGCGTTCCTGCACGATGTCCTGTACCCGGCGGCGGGGCTGGAACACCTGGACCCGGAGCGGGACCGGGCGCTGGGCCGCGCCTTCCGCAAACTGGCGGGCGTCTCCGGGAACGTGGCCTTCCTGGCCTATGAGGATGGCTGGAGCGACGACGAGCTGGTGGCGTACATTCAGAAGTACGGCCTGCGCTCGGAGACCGAGGCGAGGTTCAGCCTGAAGTTCATCCGCAACCCCATGTTCCGCACGTACATCTTCACGTACTTCTACGGCGAGCGGATGCTGCGGGCCGCGCTGGCAGGCCCCGACCGGCGCGAGGTCTTCCGCCGCCTGCTGACGGAGCCGCTGACGCCTGGGGTGGTGGCGGGGTGGATATCGCAGGCATCGTAACGGCACGAATCGTGGGGCATGATCCGTGGGGCATGGTCCGTAGGGGCGCAATTCAATTGCGCCCCGCAATTCAATTGCGCCCCGCAATTCAATTGCGCCCCTACGGCCAACCGCACCCCCGATTCAATCGCGCCCCTACGGCCAACCGCGCCCCGCGATTGAATCGCACCCCATGGGCGCGATTCAATCGCGCCCCTACAGCCCATCGCGCCCGGCGTGTGATTACGGGTGCGCGGCAGGCACCTCTTCCTTCTTCGCGTGCCAATCGGCCTCGGTGAACGCACCCTTCAGGAAGGCGTCAATGTCGGCGGCAGCGCGCTTGCCGGCGCCCATGGCGCTGATGACGGTGGCCGCGCCGGTTACGATGTCGCCGCCCGCCCACACGCGGGGCCGCGTCGTCCGGCCCGTGATGGGGTCGCCCACGATGGTGCCGTGGCGCGTGCGCTCAATCCCCTGCGCGTCGGTGAACACCATCGGGTTCGGCCGCGTGCCCAGTGCCATGATGACGTTGTCCACTTCCATGTCAAACTCGCTGCCCGGGATGGGGACAGGCCGGGGCCGTCCGCTGGAGTCCGGCTCGCCCAGCGCCATGCGGATGCACCGCATCCCCCGCACCCAGCCCTTGTCGTTGCCGTAGATTTCCACCGGGTTTGTGAGGAACTTGAATTGGATGCCCTCTTCCTCGGCGTGGTGCACTTCCTCGGCGCGAGCGGGAACCTCATCGCGCGAGCGGCGGTACACGATGGAGACCTCTTCGGCGCCCAGCCGCAGCGCCGACCGCGCCGCGTCCATCGCCACGTTGCCCGCGCCGACGACGGCCACGCGCTTGCCGATCTTCACCGGCGTGTCGTACTCGGGGAACCGATACGCCTTCATCAGGTTGACACGGGTCAGGAACTCGTTGGCCGAATACACGCCGTTGTAGTTCTCGCCCGGGATGTTCATGAACATGGGCAGGCCCGCGCCCGTGCCCAGGAAGATGGCGTCGTACCCGTCGGCAAACAGGTCTTCCAGCGTCAGCGTCTTGCCGACGACGCAGTCCAGCACCAGGTCAACGCCCAGGCTGAGGACGTAGTCCACCTCGGCCCGCACCACGTCCTTGGGCAGGCGGAACTCGGGGATGCCGTAGATGAGCACGCCGCCGGGCGCGTGGAGCGCCTCGTAGATGGTAACCTTGTGGCCGTAGCGGGCCAGGTCGCCCGCCGCCGTGAGGCCCGCAGGCCCCGCGCCGATGACGGCCACTCGCTTGCCGGTGGGCGGCGCGATGTCGGGCTTCTGCACGCCGGTCTTGCGCTCCCAGTCGGCGATGAACCGCTCCAGCCGTCCGATGGCCACGGGCTGGCCCTTCTTGCCCAGGACGCACAAGGCCTCGCACTGCGTCTCCTGGGGGCAGACGCGCCCGCAGATGGCCGGCAGGTTGTTCTTCGTCTTCATGACGCGGATGGAGCCGGCCAAATCGCCCTCGCGCAGGGCGAGGATGAACTCGGGGATGGGCACCTCCACCGGGCACCCCTCCACGCAGCGGGGCTTCTTGCACTGGAGGCAGCGCTGCGCCTCCAGTTTGGCAATCTCTTCGGGGTAGCCGAGGGCCACTTCGTAGAAGTTGTGAATCCGCTCCTGCGGATCCTGGGCCGGCATCTCCTGTCGTTCAATTTGCTCACGCGGCATAGTATCTTCTCCTCAAGGCTGCATTCACCGCAGAGAACGCGGAGAACGCAGAGGATTTGATGGATTCTTCTCCCAGACTCCTCTGTGAACCTAACGCTTGCTTCGCCAAACCTCGCTCCACGCCCCCCACATTCACCGCAGAGAACGCGGAGAACGCAGAGGATTTGATGGATTCTTCTCCCAGACTCCTCTGTGAACCTAACGCTTGCTTCGCCAAACCTCGCTCCACGCCCCCCACATTCACCGCAGAGAACGCGGAGAACGCAGAGGATTTGATGGATTCTTCTCCCAGACTCCTCTGTGAACCTAACGCTTGCTTCGCCAAACCTCGCTCCGTGCCACCCCCACATCACCGCAGAGAACGCGGAAGGCCCCAACTATCTTTCGGGCAGGTTATTCGCGAACCTGCGGATACCCTGTTTCAGCATCCTTGTATTGAAATTGATGAGCAATCCTATCTGGTAACCCGACAACTTCAAATACGAGAGTAGTTGTGCTTCATGGATGGGCAACAGATGGTCAACTGCTTTGATCTCCACAACAACGGCATCTTCCACCAACAGGTCAATACGATAACCACAATCCAATCGCACGTCGCGGTAGACCACGGGCAAGGGCTTCTGACGCTCAACCCGGAGCCCTTTCTGAATCAACTCATACTCCAAGCATGCCTCATACGCCGACTCCAGAAGCCCCGGCCCTAAGGAGCGGTGCACCTGTATAGCCGCGCCGATGATGGCCTCGGTAATGTCATCTACTGCTCTGTCTGCCACTGCGTTGCCCTGGCCTCCGTAAGAGACTGGCCAAATTCTCGCTGTCTCGCGGTGAATTTCAGCCACCGCACAGAGCACTCACGCCGCAAGGATTTCGCTAGCCTCTTCTCTGTTCCTATCCCTTCTCCGCGGTCTCCGCGTTCTCTGCGGTGAATTTCAGCCACCGCACAGAGCCCTCACACCGCAAGGGTTTCGCTAGCCTCTTCTCTGTTCCTATCCCTTCTCCGCGGTCTCTGCGCTCTCTGCGGTGAACCACCGAACTAACATCCGTCGTCGCACTGGCAGCCGTGTTCTTTCCAGTGCTCCAGGGCCCGCTTCTCCTCGTCCACGTAGATGCGCTGGCGCTCCAGCAGCAGGTTCCAGTCCACCTGGTGGCCGTCAAACTCCGGCCCCTCCACGCAGACGAAGCGCGTCTGCCCGCCGACGGACACGCGGCACGCGCCGCACATCCCCGTGCCGTCCACCATGATGGAGTTGAGGCTCACGATGGTAGGCGCGCCGAAGGGCTGGGTCGTCAGCGACACGAACTTCATCATGATGGCCGGGCCGATGGCCCAGATGCGCGCCGGCTTCAGCCCCGCCTCCAGCATCTCCTTCAGCGGCTCGGTTACCAGCGCCTTGCGGCC
Organism: Chloroflexota bacterium; assembly: GCA_014874485.1. Lineage (GTDB taxonomy): Bacteria > Chloroflexota > Anaerolineae > DTLA01 > DTLA01 > DTLA01. The sequence goes on along the minus strand of JADBJK010000070.1, from coordinate 6,314 downwards.
GTAGGAACCGTCGTCGGTGGTTACCACCAACTCGTCGCTCACGGAGCGCATGCGGTCTTCCCAGAACAGCAAGTCCTTGTTGCGCGCGCCGATGATGGAGATGACCTTGTTGCCCACCTGCTTCAGTTCGCGGGCGATGGGGAAGATGGGGGCGATGCCGACGCCGCCGCCCACGCAGATGACCGTCCCGTAGTTCTCAATCTCGCTGGGGTGGCCCAGGGGGCCCACGACGCTGGCCAGGTAGTCGCCCGCGCGCTTCGTGCCCAGCATCATGGTCGTCTTGCCGACTTCCTGGAAAATAAGAGTGAGCGTCCCTTTCTCCCTATCAAAGTCGGCGATGGTTAGGGGGATGCGCTCACCCTTCTCGTTGACCCGGATGACCACGAACTGACCGGCCCGGGCCTTCCTGGCGACCAGCGGCGCTTTGACTTCAATGAGTTTGGTTACCGGCGCCAGGTCTTCGCGGTAGAGGATTTCGTACAATTTGCGCCTCCTTGCATGTGATGCAGCGGGACTATAACAGCGCCCCTTTGCGCCCTCGCTGCGAATTATATACGGACGGGGCGGACAGTCAAGCCATGCGGTTGCCGATATGTCCCATCTTCTCCTCTCGCCCCAAAAGTGGACAAGAAAAGTCATTGACATACGCCAAGAAGCATGCTACAATATGCGTGCATGCCACACTGTACTGTCAACGCTGTGCAGAGCTCCATGCGCAACAAGGACCACCTAACGAAAGGAGCCAGCGAATTATGGCCATGGATGATCTCCTCAAGGCGCTGCTCGCAGGGGCGACAGGCAGCGCGGGACAGGCGCAACAACCCGCGCAGGGCCAACCTGCTCAAGGCGGCGCACTGCCCGACCTTCTCGGCACACTCCTCGGCGGACTTGCCGGTGGCACCGGCCAACAGGCCGCGCCCGCCGCTCCGGCCCAGGCCCAGCAACCCGCCGGGGGACTGGGCGGCCTCCTGGGCAGCCTGCTTGGCGGCGGAGGGGGCGCTTCGCCGCTTGGCCCCATCGTGCAGACCCTGGCGCAGAAACTGGGTCTGCCTCCGGCTGTCGCCCAGGCTGTGGTGCTGTTTGTCCTCAGCAAACTCCTGCCTGCCCTCATCGGCGGGGCCACCCCGCAGGCACAGGCTGCGCCTCAACCGGCCAAGCCCGCGCCAACCCAGCCGCAGGCAGGTGGGCTTGATTTGGGCGACCTGCTGGGCCGAATGCTCAGCGGGAGTCCGCGTCGCCTGAGCGCCAACTACCTGCAATCCACCGGTTTGCACGCCGAACTGGCGCAGCAAGCGGGTCTGGACGAGGAAACGGCGCTGAAAAGTCTGCAGGAGGTGCTCCTGGGGCTAGGCAGCAACCTGGCAGACGCCATGGCCCAGCCCGCGACGCCCAAGGCCGAGAGCCGGCCCAAAGCCACCGCCGCGAAGGCGAAGGCCCCGGCCTCCAAGAAGCCGGCGGCCAAGAAGCCAGCGGCCAAGAAGCGGCAGCCGCCGGAGGAATAGCCGGCCTGACGGGCCGCGGGTTGGTTCTGCTCGTTCTATCCACCGCGCTCAAAGGGCTGTAGGCGTTTCGGGCGCGCCGGACGCATTCGGCGTAGCCTATCGCTATAGCCAGTTGACGCCCAAAAACACAACAGGAGGTGAGTCATGGGTCTGTTAGACAAGATTCTCGGTAAGAAGAAGGAAGAAGAGGAAGCAAAGAAGCAAGCGCAACAGGCCGCCGAGGAAGCGGCCCGAAAGGCTGCCGCCGAAGAGGCCGCCCGCAAGCGCCGCGAGGAACTGGCCGAAAAGCAGCGCATGATTGAAGAGGCTCAGAAGCGCGCCGAAGAGGAAGCCGCCAAGCGCAAGGCCGCCCTGGAAGCCGAAGCCGCAGCCGAGGCCGAGAAGATTCGCCAGCGCGGCGAGGCCATGGCCGCTGCCATGCGCCAGGCTGTGGAGCAGGCCAAGCCCAAGACCTACGTCGTCAAGCCGGGCGATTCGCTGTCCAAGATCGCCAAGGAGCAGTTGGGCGACGCCAAACGCTGGCCCGAGATTTACGAACTCAACAAGGCCCTCATCGGCGACAACCCCAACCTGATCCATCCGGGCCAGGAACTGAAACTGCCCGAATAGGCACTGTCCGACATCGCAGAGCGCCCCTCGGCGACCGCACCGAGGGGCGCTGTGCGCTCTGGCCTGTCGGCTAGCCTGTTCGTTCTGCCAGCCTCTTGAACCTCCCGCCACTTTGCGCGTATTCCACTTGAGGTATATACTGGCATCCGCCTGTAAATCCCTGCGCAAGCGCGGCGTCCAGTGCTCTGCCGCAAGGATTCTTGATGGTGTGTCATTGCGAAGGCGCGCAGCGCCCGTAGGGACAGTTCATGAATTGTCCCTACTTAGGCGCGAAGCGCCGAAGAATCTCGTCAACTGAGATGCTTCGCTTCGCTCACAGTGAGGTGAGAAGGCACGTGCGACGCACCTCGGAGGTGCGTCGCACGTGGGCCGACTGGATGGCTTCGCTTCGCTCGCAATGACAGCGAGCAATTCTTTCTGTGGTCAAGTACCAACCCGCCTTTCGGAGACCCCGTTGGAGAAACGCGAATTCACGGTCGCAAGCGAATATCGGTACAACCGCGCCGGGCCGTTGCGCTGGATCGTCTCGCACATCCTGCGCTACCCCTGGCTCCCTGGCGCGACCATGCTGCTGGCCATCGCGGTGAGTATCCTCACCAGCACCAACTCGGTGCTGGTGGGGCGCGCGTTTGACCTGGTGGCAACGCCCGGGACGACGCCCGCGATGGTGCTGCACGCCGCGCTCGTCATCCTGGCCATCGGCGCGGGGCAGGGCATCGCCCAACTCCTGCGCAACCTGGCCGTGGAGATGCTGGCCCAGTTGGTGGAGCGCGACGCCCGCGATGAACTGTACCTGAGCCTGCTCGGCAAGAGCCTGACGTTCCACGGGCGGCAGCGCATCGGCGACATCATGGCCCGCGCCACCAACGACGTGCACATGCTGAACCTGATGATCAGCCCTGGGCTGGTCTTCATCTTCGCGGCGCTGGTGGGCCTCATCGTCCCCATCGCCGCCATCCCGCTCAACCTGCGCTGGGATTTGCTCCTGTCGCCGCTGGTATTCGTGGTGCTGTTCGTCATCACCCTGCGCCGCTACATCCGCGAGTTGGACCCTGTGGTAACGGCGGGGCGCGAGCGCTTCGGCCTGATGAACGCGCGCCTGGCCGAGACCATTGAGGGCATCCAGGTGGTGAAGGGCAGCGCCCAGGAGCGCCAGGAGCAGAACATCTTCCTGGCGAACGCCCGCAAGTACCGCGACATGTACGTCCTGCAGGGCAAGATAGAGGGGCGCTACCTGCCCCTGCTGGTGCTCAGCATAACGACGGCGGGCGCGTTTCTCCACGCCCTGCTCCTGTACCGCCAGGGCGCGCTCACCGTCGGCGAGGTCGTTACCTACATGGGCCTGCTGCGGCTGCTGGGCTTCCCCACGTTCATCTCCATCTGGACGTTCGTGCTCATCCAGCAGGGCGTTGCTGGCGCTCGCCGCATCCTGGAACTCATCAACACCGAGACGGAACTGGACGAGAACCCACAGGGCGTGGCGAAGCCCATCCGCGGCGAGATTGAGTTTGACCACGTGTCATTCTCCTACGACGGCTCGCCCGTCCTGCAGGACATCTCGTTCCGCGCGAACCCAGGCGAGACCATCGCCATCGTCGGCGAGACGGGATCGGGCAAGAGCACGCTCACCAAACTGGTCAACCGCACCTACGACGTAACGGCGGGGCGTGTCCTGGTGGACGGCGTGGACGTGCGCGACTGGAACATGGCGTCGCTGCGCTCGCAGATTTCGGCCATTGAGCAGGACATCTTCCTGTTCTCGCGCTCCATCGCCGACAACATCGCCTTCGGCGCGCCCGAGACGGCCACGATGGACGACATCCGCCGCGCCGCCCGCGAGGCCCAGGCCCACGACTTCATCATGAGTTTTGCCAACGACTACGCCACTGAAATCGGCGAGCGGGGCGTTACCTTGTCGGGCGGGCAGCGCCAGCGCCTGGCCATCGCCCGCGCGTTCCTCACCGACCCGCGCATCCTCATCCTGGACGACTCCACCAGCGCCATTGACAGCGCCACCGAGGACGAAATCCAGAAGGCGATGCGCCGCATCATGCAGGGGCGCACGACGCTGCTCATCACCCACCGCCTGTCGCAAATCCGCTGGGCCCACCGCATCCTGGTGCTGCGGCGCGGCAGGCTCGTGGACCAGGGAACCCACGACGAACTGCTGGCCCGCTGCGAGGCGTATCGGCGCATCTTCGCCCGCTACGGCGTGCAGGCCAGCGAGAAGCCCCGCCCCGAGGCCGTGCCCCAGGCGGGCGCGTCCGAATGACAGGCGGCTTGAGAGGTATCCTATGGGCTGGATGATGGACGGACTGGAAAGCGACCGCTACGACCGAACCTACGGCGACCTCAACTTGGTTCGGCGCGTGCTGTCCTACTTCAAGCCGCACTGGAAGGCCATGGCGGTCGTTGTGCTGGCCATCGTGTGCGACTCGGCGGTGAGCGCGGGCACGCCCATCCTCATCTCACGGGGCATTGACCTGGTGGCGAAGCAGATGTCGTCCACCACCATGGCCCTGCTGGTCGGCACGGTGCTGGTGTTCAGCGGCCTGGCCTGGGTGTTCAACTACTTCCGATGGAGCATCTCGGCGCGGGTCGTGGGCGACGTGGTGCTGAAACTGCGGCAGGACGCCTTCGCCGCCGTAACCCAGCGCGACCTGTCGTTCTACGACGAGGAGCCTTCGGGCAAGATCGTGAGCCGCGTTACCTCGGACACGCAGGACTTCTCCGAGGTGGTGATGCTGGTGCTCAACCTGGTGAGCCAGTTGCTCATGGTGGCGGTGCTGTTCGCCGTGCTGGCCACCATGAACCTGCGGCTCACGCTGCTCCTGCTGGCCCTTGTGCCCGTGGTGGTGGGGCTGGCGCTGTCGTTTCGGCGGGTGGCCCGCACGGTAACCCAGAAGGCGCGCCGCGTGCTGGCCAAGGTGAACGCCCTTATCCAGGAATCCATCAGCGGCATCGCCGTCGCCAAGAACTTCCGCCAGGAAGCCGCCGTGTACAAGGACTTCCAGCACCTGAACCAGCAGGCGTACCGCGTGAACCTCATCCGCGGCTGGACGCTGAACACCATCATCCCGCTGCTGGAAATTACGGTGGGCATCGGGACGGCGCTCATCGTGTACTACGGCGGCATCGCGAGCCTGCGGGGGCTGCTGACGCCAGGCGAGTGGTACCTGTTCGTCCAGGCCATGTACCACTTCTGGGGGCCGCTCACCAGCATCGCGTCGTTCTGGAGCCAGTTCCAGGACGGCCTGTCCGCCGCCGAGCGCGTGTTCGCCCTGATTGACGCCGAGCCGAAGGTCGTGCAGGTGGCGTCGGAGCCCGTCGGGAGGCTGGAGGGCCGCGTGGAGTTCCGCCACGTGCACTTCACCTACACGGGCCGCGAGGTGGTGCTGGATGACTTCTCGCTGGAGATTCGCCCAGGCGAGAGGGTGGCCATCGTCGGGCACACGGGCGCGGGCAAGTCCAGCCTGGCCCGCCTCATCGCCCGCTTCTACGAGTTCCAGGGCGGGCAGATTCTGATTGACGGGCGCGACATCCGCACCTTTGACCTGGCCGAGTACCGACGGCAGTTGGGCATCGTGCCGCAGGAGCCATTCCTGTTCTCGGGCACGGTCATGGACAACATCCGCTACAGCCGCCCCGAATCCAGCGACGACGAAGTGTGCGCCGCCGCACGGAAGATCGCGGGCGGCGAATGGGTGGACCTGCTGCCCAACGGGTTGCAGACGGACGTGGGCGAGCGGGGCGGGCGGCTGTCCATGGGTCAGCGCCAGTTGGTGGCGCTGGCCCGCGTGGTGCTGGCCGACCCGCGCATCCTCATCCTGGACGAAGCCACCGCCAGCGTGGACCCGTTCACCGAGGCGCAGATTCAGGAGGGGCTGGAGGTGGTGATGCAGGGGCGCACGTCCATCGTCATCGCCCACCGCCTGTCCACGGTGGAGAACGCCGACCGCATCATCGTCCTGCGCAACGGGCGCATCATAGAGGAAGGCACGCACCGCTCGCTGCTGGCCGCGGGCGGGCACTACGCCGAGTTGTACAACACGTACTTCCGCCACCAGTCGCTGGAGTACATAGAGCAGGCGCGGCTGCTGGCGGCGCAGGCCTGAGGCGCGGAGAGGCCCCGCGCGGCCCCTCACCCTGGCCCTCTCCCGCGTGCGGGCTGTAGGGGCGATTCATGAATCGCCCCTACCCTTT
>JADBJK010000052.1 GCA_014874485.1 Chloroflexota bacterium | reverse complement strand
AAGGCCAAACGGCTTAGAGCGGGGTGGGACCAAGACTACCTTCTCAAAGTCCTGACAGGATAAATGCAATTGCCCTGACCCATTGACTTCTCAAAGAAGGTGCTGTACAATATGGACGAAGAATGCTCCTGTGCACATTGCGTATTGGACTCGGAAGATGCATACGCGGCAACTTCGCCGCATAGCGTGCCCGAGAGGCGCAGTTATATGGGAATCTTTCCGTATAGCAGAGTGCAGCATAATACATAGTTCAGCCGACCGCTTCGCGCTCGGCTGAACGGCGCGGCGGCTTCGCCGCTTGTCGGCCTGGCTCGCTGCGCTCGCGGCGGCCGAACAAGCGGTTGGAGATGACGCTGGCGTCGGCGCTGACGCGCCTCCGCTGCGCGCATCTCAACCGCCGCGCCGTTAGCCACCCTGCCAAAGTTGAATTTAACCTTTCAAACACCACAGAGCATTGATAGGGGTTATGGACACCGTACCTTGGCATAGTCTGGAGTTAGATGATGTATTCAAGCGGATTGGTGCATGCCGCGAAGGGCTGTCATCCAACGAAGCCATTAAGCGGTTAATACAGTTCGGCCACAACGTGATCGCTCGGCGCAAGCCGGTCTCCCCAGTGCGACTGTTCTTCAGGCAGTTCGCGAGTTTCTTTGTCCTGGTGTTGCTATTTGCTGCGGCGCTGGCCTTTGCGGTCAGTTTCCTACCTGGTGAAAGCGGGCGCCGACTGACCGCATTCTTCATTCTTGGCATTATTGTTGTGAGCGTCGTCCTGAACTTCTACGAGGAGTACCGTGCTCAGAAAGAACTCGAAGCTCTGGACAAGTTATTGGTATTCCAGGCCACCGTTTTGCGCGATGGTGCGCCTCATTCTGTGGAGGCTGCTGAAGTAGTGCCCGGTGATGTGCTGGTATTGACTCGTGGGCAGAAAGTGCCTGCCGATGCGCGCATCATTGAAGCCCGTAGCCTGCGCACAGATGAATCGGCACTCACTGGTGAGAGTATAGGTGTGGACAAATCCCCTCAGCCTGTCGCAGCGGATGCGCCATTGGCTGAGCGAACCAGCATGGTCTATGCCTCAACCTACATTACACACGGTACAGGGCTGGCGGTTGTTGTTACCACTGGCATGAATACAGAAGTGGGGAAAATCGCCATCACGCTGCAACAGATGGCCGAACGCCCCACACCTTTCCAGATAGAAGTGCAAAAGATGGCGCGACAGATGACGGTGATCGTCGCGGTGTTGGCAACGGTCGTCGCCCTAGTTTTGCTTTTCTTGTTACATGAGCCGCCAGTAGACACGGCTCTCAATACTCTGAGCCTGGCCGTCGCCACCATTCCCGAAAGTCTGCCCATCGTGCTGACCTTCGCACTAGCATTGGGCGCACGTCAGATGGCACAACGCAAGGCCGTCGTGCGGCGCTTGTCGGTGGTGGAATCCCTCGGCTCAGTAGATACCATATGCACCGACAAGACCGGCACGCTGACCCAAAATACGATGTCGGTGCAGTGGCTGTATGTCAATGGGCAGGTTGTTCCCATGCCGGCGGAGAAGAACAACGATGAGGCAGTACAAGAACTGTTACGGGCCGGGGCGTTGTGTAATGAAGCGGGGCTGGAGGATTTGACTCCTGCAAAAATCATGGGCGACCCGGTAGATACGGCTCTCCTACGGGCAGCACTGGTAGCCGGATTAGATGTGAAGCGCGAACGGGCCGCATTCCCCGAAGTCAATGAAATCCCCTTCAGCTCCGAACGCAAGATGATGACGTCGCTTCATCAGCACGATGGACGATGCGTGGTCTACACCAAAGGAGCGGCTGAGGCTGTGCTTGAACGGTGTACCTCCATTTGGCAGGACGGACAAATCACCCCATTAAACGATGCTCATCGTTCTGCAATTCAAAAGGCGTTAGAGCAGTTAGAAAGCGAAGCATATTACGTTCTGGCGCTGGCAAAGAAAGAGGCAGCCTCGGCGGAGACGGATAATGCTGAACAGGACCTTACGTTCCTTGGCCTCCTGGCCATGACCGATCCACCGCGACCAAAGGTGAAGGATTCTATTAATCAGGCACAAGGCGCAGGCATTAGAGTGGTGATGATCACGGGTGATACCGCACTGACAGCTCGAGCAGTGGGCGAGCAGCTGGGTATTGGCGATCGTTGTGTGGAAGCCCGCGAATTGGATGGGTTGTCCGATGAAGAGATACGGAAGCGTATGCGACTCGTGGATATTGTTGCCCGCGCTGCCCCCGACACCAAGCAGCGCGTGCTCAAGGCATTGCAGGAGGAGGGACATTTCGTAGCAATGACAGGTGATGGTGTGAACGACGCCACGGCGCTCAAGCAAGCCGACGTGGGCATAGCGATGGGGATGCGTGGTACCGATATTGCCAAGGAGTCGGCAGCAATGGTGTTATTGAACGAGGACTTTTCAACTATTGTTGCTGCGATAGAAGAAGGTCGCCGCATCTTTGACAATATCCGCAAGTTCACGAATTATCTGCTCAGCACCAGCTTGGGGGAAGTATTCGTGGTACTGGCGCTCTCCGTAGCCGGCTATTTTCCGCTGTCGGCCAAAATGCTGTTGTGGGTTAACATTGTGACAGATTTGATTCCAGCCAGCGCCTTGGCCGCTGATCCCGCTGTGCCGCACGTGATGAAACGCCGCCCCCGTCGTCATGACGAGCCCATCTTGAACAAAGCTATCTATGCCACCGTTGCGGGGAGCATCTTTCGCACGCTCATTGCTTATGTACTCATCTTTTGGCTCGGCCTATCGTTGGGTGGTGTGACCTATGCACGCACAATGTTGTTCACGAGCATCGTGCTGCACGCCTTCACCCGGGTCATGGTGGTGCGCCAATTAGATAACCTGCCCCTCTGGTCTAATCGCACCTTGCTGTGGAGTTACATGGCTGCCGTAGGTCTGCAATTGCTTGCGCTCTACACACCTCTGCGGGACCTGTTTGGCATTGTGCCACTAGACTGGCGCGCCTGGGCAGCGATGATCCCGATCGTTATCTTCTCCTCCATCACCGGTATCTATATGACGCGCTGGATTTTGAAACTGGTACCCCTATGGGAAGAGTAAGATGCCGGGCACACCGAGAAGCACCGCAAATCCAAGGGGGCGGCTAACAACTCGCTGGAGCCGACCGCCTTTCAGGCGGCGGCTCAGCTCCGCCGTTCAGCCGACCGCTTCGCGCTCGGCCGAACGGCGCGGCGGCTTCGCCGCTTGTTCGGCCTGGCTCGCCGCGCTCGCGGCGGGATGGGCCCGCCGACGTCCCCTCACCCGTCCTTCCGCGCCCAGTCGTAGGGAATCTCCGGCGAGTGGGCCGGGAAGCGGTACTCGTCGGGCTGCTCGTAGTTGTACAGCCGGTCGGGCACGTTCACGATGAGCGTCATCTCCGTGCTGATCCCCTTGAACCCGTGGAGCACCCCGGGCGGGATGGTGAGCAGCGTGGGGTTCTGCTCGCCGATGAAGAACTCGTTGATCTCGCCCCGCGTCGGCGAACCCTCGCGGTTGTCGTACAGCACCACCTTCGCCATACCCTTGACGCAGATGAAGTGGTCGGTCTGCAACTTGTGGTAGTGCCAGCCCTTGACCACCCCCGGGTACACGGCGGTAATGTACACCTGTCCGAACTGCTCAAATTCTTCCCAGTCCGAGCGGAACATCTCCATCAGGTAGCCCCGCTCATCGGGAATCAGCCGCAGTTTTCGGGTCTTCACGCCGTCAATCATCGTCTTCCTCCATGAATGCTGGATTCACCGCAGAGGCGCAGAGGACACAGAGGAAACTCGGGATAGAAATCCCTCACCCTCTCTGCGCTCTCCGCGTTCTCCGCGGTGAAACCACGAACCTGCGTAGACTCACCGCAGAGGCGCTGAGGACGCAGAGAGGGAGAGAGAAGAACTCAAACCCTTCCTCCGCGCTCTCCGCGTTCTCCGCGGTGAAACCACGAACCTGCGTAGACTCACCGCAGAGGCGCTGAGGACGCAGAGAGGGAGAGAGAAGAACTCAAACCCTTCCTCCGCGCTCTCCGCGTTCTCCGCGGTGAAACCACGAACCTGCGTAGACTCACCGCAGAGGCGCTGAGGACGCAGAGAGGGAGAGAGAAGAACTCAAACCCTTCCTCCGCGCTCTCCGCGTTCTCCGCGGTGAAACCACGAACCTGCGTAGACTCACCGCAGAGGCGCAAGCCAAGACAACCCCCTCAACCTCTCTGCGCTCTCCGCGGTGAAACCACGAACCTGCGTAGACTCACCGCAGAGGCGCTGAGGACGCAGAGGGGGACAGAAAACTCAACCCCTTCTCCGCGCTCTCCGCGTTCTCTGCGGTGAACTCACCCCTACCGCCGCGCGACGAAGATCATGTTCTCCGAAAGCGCTTCGTACGGCTCCAGGTCGGGGGAGCCGTACACGTCCTCCACCGTGAACCCCACCCGCTCCAGCAGGAGTTGCATCTCAAACCGGAACACGTAGCGCAACTCCGTGCGCAGGGTAGTTCGCCGCACCGTGCCGTCGGCCCCTACCTCGTCGTAGATGAGCGTAAGATATTGCATCTGGCGGGCGTGGTCAAAGCGCACCGAGGTAAACTTCTGCACCGATCGGCCGCTGGCCGCATCACGCAACTCGCTCTGGAGCGACAGCCCTTCGCCTGTGGGTATCAGCAACAAGGCGAGCGGCGACGCCACGTCCACGATCAGCCGCCCGCCCGGAGCCAGATGGCGATATGCGCTCCCCAGCGTCGCCAGTTGATCGGCCTGGGTCGTCATGTGCATAAACGTGTTGAGCGGGCAGAGGGCCAGCGCAAACTCTCGCCCCAACGCTAGGCGGCGCATGTCTGCCTGGACGGCCCGGACGCGGGCGGCCACCTCCGGCGGCTCCTGCGCCAGTTTGGCCCGCAGCGCCGCCAACATGGCGGGAGAGATGTCCACCGCCGCCACCTCGTGCCCGTCCCGCGCCAGCGGCAACGCAACGCGCCCCGTCCCGCATCCCAGCTCCAGGATGGGCGAGCCGCTCTGTGCCGCGAACTGCCGGTACATCTCCACGTCGTCGCGGACGAGCGCGTGGTCCAGGTCGTAGAATCGCGCCAGATCGTCAAAAAAGTTCGTCACGTCTTCTCGCTGTGGAAAGCCGTTGGCCTATGGCGTTGGGCCGTCGGGCTTGGCGCTTCTCAGAAGTGCGGAGGCCGCCGGTCACTGGCCATCGTCTACTTCTTCAGGTCTGCGCGGGCAAACCCACCGGGGAGCAGGTCGCGCAGACGGTAGGTGCGCATCGTCCCGTCGGCGTTGGCCACGATGACGCGCATGTCGGGGCCGAACTCGTTGAGCACCTGGCGGCAAGCGCCGCAAGGGAGGACGCCGTTGTCCGTAGCAACGGCGATGGCCTCAAATTCGCGCTCACCTTCGGAGACGGCCTTGAACGCGGCCACCCGCTCGGCGCACACCGACAATCCGTAGGAAGCGTTCTCCACGTTCGCGCCCGTGTACACGCGCCCCGACCGCGTAAGCAGCGCTGCTCCCACGCGGAAGCCCGAGTAGGGAGCGTAAGCGTTTTCCCGCGCCTCGGAGGCAGATCTCGCCAGTTCCTTGTCATCCACGGTGGGCTCACCTCTGGGCATTGGATTTGTCTTCCGGCGCGCCCTCGTCCGGCGCGGGTTCGGCGCGGGCGACGCGCACCTTGCGAATGCGCCGCCCCGCCACCGACAGCACGGTGATGGTCAGGTCGCCCACGCGGATTTCGTCGCCGACGGCCGCCACCCGCCCCAGTTGCGTGTAGATGAAACCGCCCAGCGTATCCCCGCCTGTATCGGGCAGTTCCACCCGCAGCAGGTCGTTCACATCGTCCAAGTTCACGCCCGCGTCAAAGATGAACTCGGTATCGCTGACCCGTTCCATCGTCGGCTCTTCCTTGTCGTACTCGTCCTGGATTTCGCCGACGATCTCCTCCAGCAAGTCTTCTACCGTAACCAACCCCGCGGTGCCGCCGTACTCGTCCACCACGATGGCCATGTGCACCCTGCGCGCCTGCAACTCACGCAGGAGTTCGTCCACTTTCTTGGTCTCCGGCACAAAGTAGGCGGGGCGGAGAATGCTGGTAAGGGGCACGTTGTGTTTCCCTTCCTTGAGGTACACAAGCAAATCCTTCGCGTATAGCAGACCGACGATATTATCAATGCTGTCCTGATACACGGGGATGCGGGAATGCCCTTCTTTCATTATCACATCCAGCGCCTGGAGCAGGGGCGTGTTGGCGTCCACGGCGACGATGTCAATCCGGGGCACCATGACCTCGCGGGCCAGCGTGTCGCCGAACTCAAAGATGGAGTAGATCATCTCCTTCTCGTCTTCTTCTATCACGCCGCCCTCTTCGCCCGCGTCGACCATGGCCTTGATCTCGTCCTGGGTGACGAAGGGCATGTTGCTGGGCGCTTGCGCTCCCAGAGCCGCCGAGATCTTGTTGGTCAGGAAGACCAGCGCGCTCACAATGGGCGAGAAAACGCGGGCCAGCAAGTCTATGGGCCGGGCCACGGCAAAGGCGATGCGATCCGCGTGCTTCAGCGCCAGGTTTTTCGGCACCAGTTCGCCGAACAAGAGCATAACCATCGTGAGCACCAGCGTGATCAGCGCCGTCGCAATTCCCCGCGCGTTGGCCTGGATGAAGGGTACCGAGATGGTTGCCAGCGTCTGGCCCAGCGGCTCCGACAGGCTTACGGCAGCCGTTGCCGCCGCCAAGAAGCCCACCAGCGTAATGCCCACCTGAATGGTGGCCAGGAGGCGGCCGGAATCCGTCGCAAGGCGTTCCACCACCCGCGCCGTTTGGTTCCCCTCCTCCACCTTGTGCCGCAGCCGCACCTTGTTGAGCGTAACGATGGCCATCTCCGACGCCGCAAAGAAGGCGTTGAGGGCAATCATCACGCCCACGAGGATCAACTCACGAACTGTTGAACTGCTCACCGATCAGACTCCTGCTCTGCCGCTCCCCGCGACGGCGGAGCCGCGTCTCCCGAATCCGGGCTTGTGCCCAGTTGCGCGTTGCGCACGCGGGCTGGCACGCCATACGCCACGGCGCCCGGCGGCACGTCGTGAGTAACCACCGACCCCGCGCCCGTTTTCGCGCCCTTGCCGATGCGCACCGGCGCGACCAGCATGGTGTCGCTGCCGATGAACGCGCCTTCCTCAATGATCGTCTTGTGCTTGCGCTCCCCGTCAAAGTTGCAGGTGATGGTCCCCGCGCCGATGTTCACGTTGGCTCCCACCTCGGCGTCGCCGAGGTAACTGAAATGGCCCATCTTGGTCCCAGGCCCCAGGTACGAGTTCTTCACCTCGCCGAAGTTTCCCATGTGCACACCCTGGGCCAGATGCGCGCCCTTGCGCAGGTGCGCGAACGGGCCGATGTCCACGCGGTCTTCCAGCACGGCTTCTTCTACAACCGATGCCTCCACCTTGCAGTCGTCGCCAATGATGGAGTCGCGCACGACGGTGTTAGGCCCGATGCGGCAGCGCGCGCCGATGCGGGTTTGGCCCTGCAGGTGGGTGTTGGCGTAGATGATCGTATCCGCCCCGATCTGCACGTCGGCGTCCACGTAGATGCTCGCGGGGTCCTGGAGCGTAACGCCGCTCAGCATGAGGCGCTCGGCGATGCGCTTTCGCGCGATGGCCTCGGCGCGCGCCAGGTGTGTGCGGTCGTTGATGCCCAGCATCTGGTCGGCGTCCTCGGTGGTAACGGCTTCCACGCGCCGCCCCTGGACAACGGCCATCTCCACCAGGTCTGTGAGGAAGAACTCGCCTTTGGGGCTTTTCGTGAGCCGCGCCACGTTCTCCCATAGCCAGTCGCCTTGGAAAGCGTACACCCCGCAGTTCAACTCGCGGATGCGCTTCTGCTCGGGTGTCGCCACCGAATCCTCCACGATGCCAACCACGCGGCCCGCGGAGTCGCGCAGAATGCGCCCGAAGCCCATAGGGTCATCGGCGACAAGGGTGAGGAGGGTCAGCGTCGCGCCCGTTGCCTCGTGAGTGGCGGCAAGTTGGCGCAGGGTCTCGGCGCGCAGGAGCGGCATGTCCCCGTAGTACACGAGAACCGTCCCGCCGCGCGCCCGCAGGAGCGGCTCCGCCTGCATCACCGCGTGGCCCGTGCCCAGCGGTTCCGGCTGAATGGCGTACAGGACCCCGTCGCCCACGACAGCGCGCACCTGCTCGGCGCCGTGCCCCACGACAAGGACGACCGCCTCGGCCCCCAGGGTGCGCGCGGTCTCCACGCCGTACAGGACCATGGGCCGCCCGGCGACTGGGTGGAGCATCTTCGGCAGGGCCGACTTCATGCGCGTGCCAAGCCCCGCAGCCAGAATCACAACCGACAGACTCATATGCGCACCTCACGGGGATTTGTGGCAGGAGAGACCCAGGCAGCGGAGAAGGGGCCCGTTACCAAGAACAAAGATGACCCAAACCGCAGCCCCACGTTGCCTGTGGGCCTGGGCCGGGCCACCGCGTCGCAATTCGTCCTCGGAAATGTTGAATTGTCGCCAAACGAATACTCGTCCATCAAAAGAACGGCGGGGTCATCCCTCAGATGCCGGCAGGGCCGGAACGGTCTGGCTGGGGCGGAAGGACTCGAACCTTCGAATCGCGGCTCCAAAGGCCGCTGCCTTTCCGCTTGGCGACGCCCCAGTGTGTGGGAACATTATAGCACAGCGGGCATTATCCCTGCAAACCCAGCCTCTGCCGCGTCTGTAACACACATGGGGGAGTTTGAGCGCCCCACCGGAGGCCCGCGCATCGCATCAGAAATGACCTTGGCCAACCAATCGGGTGCCGCAATTGGCCTGGGGACTGCCCTGTTCGCCCCACCGTGCGGCCAACCAACCGCCTATGTTACGGACGCGCCGCCGTTTGGGGCTGTCGCCTCTAGCGGTTGACCAGTCCCTTGTCCTTGCGAGGGTGCGGGGTGCCCGAGGTAGGGGCGACTCGCCGAGTTGTCCCTACAATAGGGATTGTCATTGCGAGGGTGCGCAGCACCCGAAGCAATCCCCGGAGCGCGAGATTGCTTCGCTTCGCTCGCAATGACAGATGGGGTGTCCTTGCGAGGGTGCGCAGCGCCCGAAGCAATCCCCGCAGGGTGTCATTCTGAGCGGCGAAGCCGCGAAGAATCTCGTGCGACGCACCTCGGAGGTGCGTCGCACGTGGGAATGGCAGTCCCACAATCCGCTGCCTACCCATCCCGCGCACGGGGCAAGCGCCCCACAGGCGGTCAAATCTCCCGCCGCCCCTCCAGCGCCCGCAGGAGCGTAATCTCGTCGGCGTACTCCAGGTCGCTCCCCATGGGCAGGCCGCGGGCCAGCCGCGTGGCGCGCACACCCAGCGGAGCCAGCAGCTGCGCCAGGTACATGGCCGTCGCCTCGCCCTCCATGTTCGGGTTCGTGGCCACGATGACTTCGCGCACACCTCCCTGCCGAATGCGCTCCAGGAGCGGCTCTATCTTCAGGTCCTCCGGCCCCACGCCGTCCACCGGCGAAATCACGCCGTGGAGCACGTGGTACACGCCGTGAAACTCCCGCGTCCGCTCCACCGCCACCACGTCCAGCGGCTCCTCCACCACGCAGATGAGGCCGTGGTCGCGCGTGTCGTCGGCGCACACGGGGCACGGCGACGTCTCGCTGATGTTGTAGCAGATTTCGCAGAACGTGATGCGCTCGCGGAGTTGCTGCAGCGCCTCGGCCAGTTGCGCGGCCTGGTTCTTGGGCGCGCGCAGCAAGAAGAATGCGAGGCGCGATGCCGTCTTCGGCCCGATGCCGGGGAGACGGCTAAACTCCTCTATCAGCCGCTCTACGGGTTCGGGCAGGACTCGCGAACCCATGCTCACCTCCACACCTGCCGTCCGCTTGCGCGGAGAGGCGATTCTGCGCTACGTGAGTCCGGGGATGGACAGCCCACCGGTAACCGCCCCCAGCCGCTGGGCCGCCAGTTCGCGGGACTGCTCCAGCGCGCTGTTGAAGGCCGCAATCAGCAGGTCCTGGAGCATCTCCACGTCGTTCGGGTCCACCGCTTCCGGCTTGATGGTCAGGGAGACCAGTTCCTGGTGGCCGTTCATCACGACGGTAACGACGCCACCGCCGGCGGTCGCCGTAACGGTCTCATCCTTGAGCGCCTCCTGAATCCGGGCCATCTCCTCCTGCATGCGCTGCAATTGCTGCACGAGGCCGCCCATGCCGCCTCCGCCCCCGGCAGGCGGTCTCCATCCGCCCTTTCCTTTGCTCACGGCGTTTCCTCCTCAACAGATGATGGCTTTTCCGGCGCGATGGGTTTCGCCACCGCGCCCAGGTCATTGGTCGCGTATTGGATGATGGGGTCGGTCGCCTCCGACACGGCAGCGTTGGGCGCGGGCTTCGGTTGCGCCGCGTACTTCCTGCCCGCGCGCGCTGCCTCCGCCGCCTTCAACTCCTGCGGCGAGACGACGACCCCGCGGACCGTGCACTGCGGGACGCCCAGGGCCTCGGCCAGCGCCCTCTCCACCAGCGCCTTCGCTGCGTTCTCGTTCGCCTTGTTCCGGTGGAACTCGGAGGGGAAGCCCACCACGATCACGTCCCCCTCCACGCGCAAGGGCGCTCCAGACCGCAGCAGCGCCTGAACCGACAGGGCCAGGGTGCGCGGGGTGCGGTTGCGCAGGTTCTCCACGAATTCGTCCCAGCGGCTATGCACCGCATCCAAATCCACGATGCCCTCGCCTGGCTGCGCGGTGCTGGCGGGTGCGGCGGCCTGCGTTGGCGCTGCGGCGGGCTGTTCGCGCTTGGGCTGCTGGGCGGCCACAGGCTGGGGCTCCTGGAGCGCAGGCTGCGGCCTCGGCTCCTGTCTGGGAGTGGTTGCCGGTGCTGGCGCGGGGCGGGCCGCCGGCTTCGGCTGCGCTGCGGGTTGCGACGCCTGCGCGGGCGCGGCCTCGGGCTTGACAATCGCCTCGGTCAACGCCAGTTCCAGCGGCAGTTGCGGCAGGATGTTGCCTTTGATCTCCAAACTGGCCTGGGTGAGCAAGCGCGACAGGCGGAGCAGATCCTCCACCTCCAGCGCCTCGGCCTGGGCGCGCATGCGGGCCTCGGTCTGGACACCCGCCGCCGTGAGCGACGGGGGATTGCCCGCCTTCACCTGGAGCAGGTCGCGCACGTAGTCCAGCAGTTCGGCGGTCAACTGGCGCGGGTCCAGCCCCTGGTCCACCAACTGGGCCACAAGCCCCAGCGCCCCCTTCAGGTCGCCCTGCACCACATCGTCCAGCAGGGCGGACAGAGGCTCCACGGACACCGCGCCGAGCATCGCCTGCACCAGTTCGCGGGTGATGGAATCGCTCCCGTAGGACGACAGTTGGTCCAGCAGTGAGATGGCGTCGCGCATGCTGCCCGTGGCGCTCCGCGCGATGAGTTCCAGCGCGTCCTGGTCCGCCTGGATGCCCTCGGCGTCGGCGATGAACCGCAGCCGCCCGACAATCAGGTCCAGCGGGATGCGGCGGAAGTCAAATCGCTGGCAGCGGGAGATGATGGTGGGCGGCAACTTGTGCACCTCGGTGGTCGCCAGGACGAAGATGACGTGGGCGGGCGGCTCCTCCAGCGTCTTCAGCAGCGCGTTGAACGCCTCGGGCGTGAGCATGTGCACTTCGTCAATGATGTACACCTTGTAGCGGGCCACGTTGGGCGAGAAGTTCACCTGCTCACGCAGGGTGCGCACCTCGTCAATGCCACGGTTGGACGCGCCGTCAATCTCAATGAGGTCCAGCAGCCGCCCTTCGTTCAGCGCCTGGCAGACGGCGCACTGGTTGCAGGGCTTGGGGCCGTCCTCGGCGAGGCAGTTCACGGCCTTGGCGAGCAGGCGGGCCATGGTGGTCTTGCCCGTGCCGCGGGGGCCGGCGAACAGGTAGGCGTGGGCGATGCGCCCCTGGGCCAGGGCGCTGGTCAACGTGCGCACGACGTGCTCCTGGCCCACCACTTCGTCAAAGGTCTGGGATCGCCACTTGCGGTACAATGCTTGCGCCACGGTCTTCCTCCCGCGCGTAGTGTAGCATTTCTGCGGGATTTGCGCAAGGTGGTTCACCGCGGGGATTCACCGCGGAGAACGCGGAGAACGCAGAGGGGAAGAAGGTATCCTGATGGTCTCCGCGCCCTCTGTGTTCTCTGCGGTGCAATATGAATTTCACCGCAGAGAACGCGGCGGGTTTGGAACGCGAAAGCCGCGAAAGGACACGAAAGACGCGAAAACCTTTCGCGCCCTTCGTGGTCCGGTCTCCGCGCCCTCTGCGCCTCTGCGGTGCGAGAGGGCTTTCACCGCAGAGACCACGGAGATCGCAGAGGGGAAGAAGGTATCCTGATGGTCTCCACGCCCTCTGCGCCTCTGCGGTGAACTGGATTCACCACAGAGACGCAGAGATCACAGAGATTTACCTCAAAATTCTCCGCGCTCTCTGTGTTCTCTGCGGTGCAATACGAATTTCACCGCAGAGACCGCGGCGGGTTTGGAACGCGAAAGACACGAAAGGACACGAAAGACGCGAAAACCTTTCGCGCCCTTCCTGGTCCGATCTCCGCGACCTCTGCGCCTCTGCGGTGCGAGAGGGCTTTCACCGCAGAGACCACGGAGATCGCAGAGGGGAAGAAGGTATCCTGATGGTCTCCACGCCCTCTGCGCCTCTGCGGTGAACTGGATTCACCACAGAGACGCAGAGATCACAGAGATTTACCTCAAAATTCTCCGCGCTCTCTGTGTTCTCTGCGGTGCAATACGAATTTCACCGCGGAGAACGCAGAGAACGCAGAGGGGAAGAAGGATAGCATGTTATTGCGACGGCACCGAGTACCCGAAGCAGTCCCGGTAGGATGTCATTCTGAGGCGCGGAGCGCCGAAGAATCTCGCCGACCGAGATGCTTCGCTTCGCTGGCAAGGACAGGCAAGGAGAGCGCAGGACACGTGCGACGCACCTCGGAGGTGCGTCGCACGTGAAGCCGCAACCCCCTTTCGCGCCTTTCGTGGTCCAGGTCCTGCCAGCGCCGGGGCCCCCGTCGCCTGCTCCGGCACAGGGGCAGGCTCAGTTCAACAACACAACCGGCAGGTGCACCCGCGGCGCAGCCCCTGGCACCCACGTCGGCGTCGGTGTAGACGTTGGCGTAGGAGTAGGAGTCAGTGTCGGCGACGGTGTAGGCGTGGACGTCGGCGACGGCGTAGGCGTGGGCGTCGGCGTGGGTGTCAGTGTAGGAGTCGGTGTAGACGTTGGCGTAGGAGTAGGAGTCGGCGTCGGCGACGGTGTAGGCGTCGGCGTTGGCTCGCCCAGGAACCGCAGGATCACCAGCCCACCCCACTGGTCCGCCACGTAGGCGCAAGACCCCGAAACCGCCACACCATACGCATACCCCGGCGTGTCGTAGTACCCCACCTCCACCGGCGCCGCAGGGTTCGCCACGTTCACCACGCGCAGCCCACTCATGTAATCCGCCACGTAGGCGTACGACCCAGAAACCGCCACACCATTCGCATACCCCGGTGTGTCGTAGTACCCCACTTCCACCGGCACCGCTGGGTTCGCCACGTCCACCACCCGCAGCCCAGCATACCCATCTGCCACGTAGGCGTAAGCCCCCGAAACCGCCACGCCTCTCGCATACCCCGGCGTATCGTAGTACCCCACCCCCACCGGCGCCGCTGGGTTCGCCACGTCCACCACCCGCAGCCCAGCATCCCAATCCGCCACGTAGGCGTACGACCCCGAAACCGCCACACCCCACGCCCACCCCGGCGTATCGTAGGGCCCCACCCCCGCAGGCGCCGCAGGGTTCGCCACGTCCACCACCCGCAGCCCAGCACCCCCATCAGCCACGTAGGCGCAAGACCCCGAAACCGCCACACCCAACGCATCCCCCGGCGTGTCGTAGGACCCCACCTCCACCGGCGCCGCAGGGTTCGCCACGTCCACCACCCGCAGCCCAGCATCCTCATCCGCCACGTAGGCGTAAGACCCCGAAACCGCCACACCCAACGCATGCCCAGGCGTGTCGTAATACCCCACCTCCACCGGCGCCGCTGGGTTCGCCACGTCCACCACCCGCAGCCCAGCATCCTCATCCGCCACGTAGGCGTACGACCCCGAAACCGCCACACCAACCGCCCTCCCCGGCGTGTCGTAGGACCCCACCTCCACCGGCGCCGCTGGGTTCACCACGTTCAATACCCGCAACCCACTACCCCTATCCGCCACGTAGGCGTATGACCCCGAAACCGCCACTCCCAACGCATACCCTGGCGTGTCGTAGGACCCCACCTCCACCGGCGCCGCTGGGTTCGCCACGTTCACCACGCGCAGCCCAGCATCCTCACTCGCCACGTAGGCGTATGACCCCGAAACCGCCACACCCGCCGCATACCCCGGCGTGTTGCAGTACCCCACCCCCACGGGCGCCACAGGGTTCGCCACGTTCACCACGCGCAGCCCACTCCCCCCATCCGCCACGTAGGCGTACGACCCAGAAACCGCCACACCTCTCGCAGACCCCGGCGTGTCGTAGGACCCCACCCCCACGGGCGCCGCTGGGTTCGCCACGTTCACCACGCGCAGCCCTCGGGAATCGTCCGCCACGTAGGCGTACGACCCCGAAACTGCCACACCCAACGCATACCCCGGTGTGTCGTAGGACCCCACCCCCACGGGCGCCGCTGGGTTCGCCACGTTCACCACGCGCAGCCCTCGGGAATCGTCCGCCACGTAGGCGTACGACCCCGAAACTGCCACACCCAACGCATACCCCGGTGTGTCGTAGGACCCCACCCCCACGGGCGCCGCTGGGTTCGCCACGTTCACCACACGCAGCCCACCCCACCCAGCCGCCACGTAGGCGTACGACCCAGAAACCGCCACACTCTGCACAAAGCCAGGGAAGACTCCCGTCTTCCCCACCACGACGGGGTTGCTCGGGGTGGAGACGTCCAGAATCACAAGCCGTTGCCCTACGCCGATGTAGGCGTAACTCCCCACCACGACTACCGCATACGTGGCGCCGCCGATCTGGCCCACCAGTTCCATGTTCCAGGCATCCTGCACCTGCACGATGTCATGCTCTCCGAGGCCCTGCAGGGAATTTGGAACTGTACCTCGCGGACCCCACTGCGCGGCTGCAGGCATGAGCGCCGAAACCAAAGCCAGACCGAGGATCAAGGTAACCGTGGTGAGGAACCCAGTTTTCATCTCGCCGTCCTCCTTTCATCCTGCCATTGGGGGAAGGACGCCGCTCATTGCGAAGGCAGGCACAACATGCGGGTAATATGAGGGGCACTCTTAAATCATCCTATCACGGTTTACTCCTCACGTCAATCACCGCATAGATATAAACGTGCGACGCACCTCGGAGGTGCGTCGCACGTGAAGCCGCAACCCCCTTTCGCTGGGTTTCGCGCCCTTCGTGGTCCGATCTCCGCGCCCTCTGCGCCTCTGCGGTGAACTGGATTCACCACAGAGACGCAGAGATCACAGAGATTTACCTCAAAATTCTCCGCGCTCTCTGTGTTCTCTGCGGTGCAATACGAATTTCACCGCGGAGAACGCAGAGAACGCAGAGGGGAAGAAGGATAGCATGTTATTGCGACGGCACCGAGTGCCCGAAGCAGTCCCGGTAGGCTGTCATTCTGAGGCGCGCAGCGCCGAAGAATCTCGCCGACCGAGATGCTCCGCTTCGCTGGCAAGGACAGGCAAGGAGAGTGCAGGACACGTGCGACGCACCTCCGAGGTGCGTCGCACGTGAAGCCGCAACCCTTTCGCGCCCTTCGTGGTCCGATCTCCGCGGTGAATCTTTAAAATCCGCCGCGCCCACATCCCTTGCGCCCAACGCCCGATTCTGCTACAATGGGCTAAACCCCCAGGGAGGTGCTCGGTATGGAATCCCTCAAAGCCCGCATCCTTGCGGAAGGCCGCAACATGGGCCGCGGCATCCTCAAAGTGGACAGTTTCGTCAACCATCAGGTGGACGCAGCCCTCATGTACGAGGCCGGGCAGGAACTGGCCCGCCGCTTCGCCAACCTCGGCGTTACCAAAGTCCTCACCGCCGAGATTTCGGGCATCGCCCCCGCCCTGATGACCGCACTGGCCCTCGGCGTGCCCATCGTGTACGCCCGCAAGACCAAACCCATCACCATGCCCGAACGCATCTACACCCGCACCGCGCCCTCGCACACCAAGGGGCACGAGGTGGCCCTGATGGTCTCGCCCGAATTCCTGGGGCCGGGTGACCGCGTCCTTATCGTGGACGACTTCCTCGCCACCGGCAAGACCATTGACGCCCTGGTGCAAATCGTGCGCGACGCGGGCGCCGAACTGGTGGGCATCGGCGCCGTGATTGAGAAGACCTTTGAGGGCGGGCGCGCTGTGTTGGAACACTACGGCGTGCCCATCTACGCCCTCGTTACTATCACCAGCATGGAAGACGGCAAAATCACCTTCGCCAACGGAGTTGGACAGTGAGCACGGGCTTGCCCGAAACCATCGTCGTGCTGGACTTCGGGTCGCAGTACGCGCAACTCATCGTGCGGCGCGTGCGCGAGCAGCACGTGTACTCGGTCCTCATGCCCCACGACGCGCCCGAGGACCAGGTCATGGCGCTGTCGCCGGTGGGGTTCATCCTGTCGGGCGGACCGGCCAGCGTGTACGACGAGGGCGCGCCGCAACTGCCGCCCTATGTCCTGCGCAGCGGCCTGCCGGTGCTGGGCATCTGCTACGGGATGCAACTGCTGGCCCACGCCCTGGGCGGCAAGGTGGCCCCGTCGGCCCGCCGCGAGTACGGCCCCGCCGAACTGTACGTCAACGACCTGGAGTCGCCCCTGTGGGAAGGGCTGCCGTTCTCGTTCCCGGTCTGGATGAGCCACGGCGACGCCATCGCCGAACTGCCGCCTGGGTTCCAGACCCTGGCGTCCACCGACAACTCGCCCATCGCGGCCATGGGCCAGGCGGAGCGCCGCATCTACGGCGTCCAGTTCCACCCAGAAGTCGCCCACACGCCGCTGGGCAAGGACATCATCCGCAACTTCCTGTACGGCGTGTGCGGGTGCCTGGGCACGTGGACGCCCGAATCGTTCATCGCGTCCACCATTGCGTCCATCCGCCAGCAGGTGGGGGACGAGCGCGTCATCGGGGCGCTGTCGGGCGGCGTGGACTCCACGGTGGCCGCCACGCTCGTCCAGCGGGCCATCGGCGACCGCCTGACGTGCGTCTTCGTGGATCACGGCCTGCTGCGCGAGGGCGAGGCCGAGGCCACGCTGCGACTCTTGCGCGAGCGGGCGGGGCTGAACGTCATTGCCGTGGACGCTTCGGCGCGCTTCCTGGCCGCGCTGGCGGGCGTATCGGACCCCGAGGCCAAGCGCCGCATCATCGGCGAGACGTTCATCCGCGTGTTTGAGGGCGAGGCCGCCAAACTCGGGCAGGCGCGGTTCCTGCTCCAGGGCACGCTGTACCCCGACGTGATTGAGAGCACCACGCGGGAGACCAAGGCCGCCGCCCGCATCAAGACGCATCACAACGTGGGCGGGCTGCCTTCCGATTTGCGGTTTGAACTGGTAGAGCCGCTGAAGTACCTGTTCAAGGACGAGGTGCGCGAGGTGGGGCTGGCGCTGGGGCTGCCGCCCGACATCGTGCACAAGCAGCCGTTCCCCGGGCCGGGGCTGGCCGTGCGCATCATCGGCGAGGTAACGGCCGAGCGGCTGGCGACCCTGCGCAGGGCCGACGCCATCGTGCGCGAGGAGATTGAGGCGGCCGGGCTGGGCCGCGAGGTGTGGCAGTACTTCGCCGTGCTGACGCCGGTGCGGTCCGTGGGCGTCATGGGCGACGGGCGGACGTACCTCAACACCGTGGCGGTGCGCGCGGTTACCAGCCTGGACGGGATGACGGCCGACTGGGCGCGCCTGCCCTACGCGGTCCTGGCCCGCATCTCCAACCGCATCGTCAACGAGGTGCCCGGCGTGAACCGCGTGGTGTACGACATCTCCAGCAAGCCGCCGGCAACCATAGAGTGGGAGTGAGCGAGGCGTCAGGGGCGAGGCGCTTCGGAAGTAGGTCGCCCCTGACCTGCGAGGAAACGACACCAGCAAGGAGTGAGATGATCCGCATTGTACACTTCGCCGATTTTCACCTGGGGACCGAAGCCTACGGGCGCATGGACCCCGAAACCGGCCTGCCCAGCCGCGTCGTGGACTTCCTGGCGGCGCTGGACACGATGGTGGAGTACGCGCTTGGCAACGACGTCCACCTCGTCATCTTCACAGGCGATGCCTACAAGACCCGCGACCCCAACCCCACGTACCAGCGCGAGTTCAACACCCGCATCCTGAAACTGGCGCGGGCGGGCATTCCGGTGGTCTTGGTGGTGGGCAACCACGACCTGGCCCCGGCCGAGGGCCGCGCCAGCACCCTGGACGTCTTCACCACATTCAGCGCCGACAACGTGTACGTGGGCCGCACCATTGAGACGCTCCGCATAGACACGAAAGCAGGGCCGGTGCAGGTGGTAACCCTGCCCTGGGTGCTCCGCAGCCGCTTCCTGACCAAAGAGGTCACGCGCGGCAAGTCGGTCAAAGAAGTGGACGAGATGCTCATAGAGGCCATCCTCAGGCTGCTGAACAAGGAGAAGCAGGGTCTCTCCCCCGACGCGCCCGCCATCCTGGCTGCCCACGCCAGCATCCAGGGCGCGACGTTCGGATCGGAGCGCAACATCATGCTGGGCCATGACCTGCTCCTGCCTGCGGGCGACATCGCCGACCCCGTCTTTGACTACGTGGCGCTGGGCCACATCCACAAACACCAGGTGCTGCGCGAGACCCCGCCGGTGGTGTACGCGGGGAGCATGGAGCGCGTGGACTTCGGCGAGGAGAAGGAAGAAAAAGGGTTCGTCGTGGCCGAGGTGGAGAAGGGCCGCGCCCGCTTTGAGTTCCATCCCGTCCCCGCGCGCCGCATGGTAACCGTGCGCGTGGACGTCAAGAGCGATGACCCCACCCAGGAGGCGTTGAAGGCCATCGCCCGCGCCAAGCCCAAGGACGCCATCATCCGCGTGTCCGTCCGCGCCACCGAGGACCAGGCCCTGCGCATTGACCAGAAGGCCCTGCGCGATGCCCTGGCCGACGCCTTCTTTGTGGCCAGCGTGAGCATTGACGTGGATCGGCAGACCCGCACGCGCCTGGGTGTCGGGGCGCTGGAGCAACTGACGCCGGAGCAAATCCTTGCCCGCTATCTGGAGCAGAAAGGCGAGCCCAAGGAACGTTTTGAATTGCTATTGGAAAAAGGGAGCGAGATTCTGAGGAAAGCGGCCGCAGGGCAAGATTAGCACTACTTGACCACAGAGAGATCGTCGGTTGTCATTGCGAGGGCACGGAGTGCCCGAAGCAATCCCAGGCCCGATCTATCATGCTGAGCGAAGCGAAGCATCAGCGAAGCGAAGCATCTCGTTGACGAGATTCTTCGGCGCTCCGCGCCTCAGAATGACAGTTCGCCGGACTGGCTTCGTCCCTGCGCTCCTCGCAATGGGACGCCATCAAGGATCACCGTGGCAAAGTGCCAGCCTGGCATCCGAACAGGGCACGGGGATTGCACCGACGGCCGTAGAGCGAAGCGGCAACCCGTTCTTTCCGCGGGGCGGAGGAGGGAGAAGTATGGCTGTGGATCTCACCTCAACAGTGGGCCTGTTCAGCATCGTGGACGGCACCGTCCAGGACGAGGCCCCTAACCTGCTGGTAACGCGGGGGCCGCTGGACCCCCAGAGCCGCGAGGCGGGCCAGTTGGCCATCGCCGTGGAACTGGTGGGCCGCTCCCTGGGCGAGGAGGAGATGTACGAGGAACTCCTCCAGGCCATCAGCGACGCCTACTTCCGCCACGCGGGCAGCATCACCGCGCGCCTGCAGGAGGCCATCCAGGAGGCCAACGCGCTCCTCGTCCACGCCAACGTGGGGCTCCTGCCCGAGGAGCGCCTTCTGGGTGGCGTTACCTGCGTCTTCCACATGGGGCAGGACGTGTACATCGGCCAGGCAGGCCCGGCAGTCGTGTACCTGGGGCAGAAAGGCAGCCTGCGCCGATTCCCGGAATCCTCGCCCTGGTTGCAGAGGCCGCTGCCCAGCGCCCCCGAGCGGGTGTACCCCGCGCCCCTCGGCGTCCACGCGACGGTACACGCGAACCTGTTCCACGCATCGGTGCAGCCCGGCGATGCCGTTGTCCTAGGCACGACCTCGTTGGCCCACACCGTGGCGACGAAGGACGTGGGAGAGGCCGTGCTGTTCCAGCCCATTGACGAGGCGCTGTACAACCTGGCGCGTCTGTGTGGCGACGCCGAGGTGGCCTGCATGGTGATCCTCATCCACGCCAAGGGCGAGCCGCCTGTGGCCGCTGCGCCCGCGCCAAGCGCCCCGGCCGAGGCCCCCGCTGAACCCGAAGCGCCCCCGGAGACGGAGCCGACCGCCACGCCCGAAGAACTGGCGGAGGCCGAGGAATTGGTGGAAGAGAGCCTCTTCGCCGCCGACTGGGAGACGGCCGCCGAGACGCTGGTTCCCATGCCGCCTCCCGTAGCCGTACCCCGCCTAGAGGGGTCGGCCTTGCCTCCCATGCCCGCGAGAGTGCCGGCGCGGGCGGCAAGGGGCGGCTTCTCCTTGCTGGGGGCGGGCCGCGCCCTGCGCAGGGGCCTGGCGACGTTCTTCTCCGACGTGGCGCTGGGGTTTGCCGTACTCGTCGGCTGGCTGGCCGCGCTGTTCCGTCCTCGGCCGCGCCCCGTCGTCGCCCGCCCACGTCCTGCGCCCGCCGCCCGACCGGCCAGGCCCTCGGTGCGGCGGCTGTGGCTGCTGCTGGCCGTCGCCATCCCGCTGGTGGTCCTCCTCATCCTGGTAACGCAACTCATCCAGTCCAAGCAGCGGCTGCAACAGTACAATGACCTGCTGCGCCTGGCGGAGAACAAGGTGGGCCTCGCCCAGAGCGCCCCGACCGCCCAGGAGAAGCAGGTGCTCCTGACCGAGGCGCTGGCGCTGGTGGAACAGGCCCGCCAGATACGCGCGCAGGATCCGCGCACGGCGCAACTGGCCGCCCAGGTGCAGGCCACGCTGGATCAGGTGGAGGGCACTGTCCGCCTGGACGCGCCGCTCGTCTTGTATCAGGCTTCCGCCGCCGAACAGGCCACGTGGGATGGGCTTGTCATCGCGGGGTCGGACGTGTATCTCCTGGACAGCAGAAGCGGCCGCGTGGTGCGCAAGACGCTGGACGAGACGGGCGTGGGGCTCCAGCCAGACCAGAGCGCGCCCGCAATCGTAACACGAGGGGCCACCGTCGGGGGATACACCGTTGGCAACCTGTGGAAGATGACCTGGGCGGCGGCCGTGGACAACCGCGCGTCCAGCGGCTTGCTCGTGGCTACGGGCGACCGCCGACTGCTGGAATACAGCCCGCGGCGGGGGTTGAGCCTGCTCGCGCTCGCCAGCACCGACAAGTGGCAGCAGCCCGCGGCCATGGCATCATACCGCGGCAACCTCTACGTGCTGGACGCGGGCGGCAACCAGATATTCCGCTACTCGGCGACCGCCAACGGGTACGAAAGCCCGCCCGACGAGTGGTTCGCCCTGGCGCAGACCCGCGACCTGCGCGGCGCGGTGGACATCGCCATTGACGGGGCCATTTATGTGCTGTACGGAACCGGCCGCCTGGAGAAGTTCATGCGGGGCGAGAAGCAGCCGTTCTCGCTGGAGGGCCTCGCCCAGCCGCTCCAGCAGCCCGTCGCCATCTACGCCGACGTGGACGAGGAAGCCAAGCACGTGTATGTGGCCGACCCAGGCGCGCAGCGCGTGGTGCAATTCGCCAAGAACGGCAAATTCGTGCGGCAGTTCCGGTTCCGCGAGGGGGATTTCTTCGCCCGCATCACCGACCTGCGGGCGGACGAGGCGAACGCGCGGCTGTACTTCACCGCGGGGGACGCGCTGTACGTGTGCGGCCTGCCGCGGTAGGAGACGCCGCACCCCGGTGGCTTGACGTCCCTCACCTGCCTGCCGTATATTCTCCCCAACATACCCACTGCGGAGGGTGGCATGGAGGACCCCATCTTCTTCCGCCGACACAGCAAGCGGTCATTCCTGGACAAGCCCGTTCCCGAAGACGCCCTGCTGCGCATCCTGGAGGCGGCGCGCTGGGCGCCCTCGGCCAACAACAACCAGCCATGGCGGTTCATCGTCGTGCGCGAACCCCAGCGCCTGCAAGCGTTTCGGGAGGCGCTGAACCGCGGCAACCGCTGGGCGTGGAAGGCTCCGGTGCTCATCGCGGTCTGTGCACGGGCCGAGGATGACTTCGTGCGCAAGGATGACCCGGTTACGTATCATCTGTTCGCCTGCGGGCTGGCCGTGGAGAACCTGCTGCTGGCGGCTGTGGAGGAGGGGCTGATGGGGCACCCCATGGCCGGCTACAGCGCCCCCAAGGTCAAGGAGGCGCTGGGCATCCCCGAGGCGTACAGCGTGGTGGTCGTCATCGCGCTGGGCTACGAAGGCCCCATTGACCTGCTGGACGAGGAGACCCGCGCCAAGGACGAGCGACCGCGCACGCGCAAGCCGTTTGCGGAGACGGTTTCGTGGGATTGCTGGGCCTTCGGCGAGGGCGCAGGCGGCGAGTAGGCCATGGCCCACCACTTGCGCGAAGCCCGCGCCGCGTTCAAACTACGGGCGATTGGAACACGAAGAGCGCGGAAGCCCGCGAAAGGCACGAAAGGGGGCGCTCTTCGCGATGCAAATGCCGCCCCCTCCTCACAATGACAGCGGACGGTGAGCGACGCCGCGCTACTGCCTCAGCAGGCCGGTCATCTCGTTGAACTGCTGGATGAGCGCGTCTATCTCCGGAATCTGCCGCTGGAACCCGGTCCAGTAGTCGGGGTCGTACCACTGGGCCTGAATCTCTTCGTAGGTCTTCCCTTGCTGCTCTACCCAGGTGTAGTACTTCAGGTTGTGCACCCGCTTGCGGTCCCAGTAGCCCAGTTCCTCCACGTAGTCCACGGTGCAGCCCAGCAGATAGCGGCTGTAATCGGCGGCAGCATCTTTCTCGGTATATTCGCCGCGCTCTTCCCGCAGTTCCTGCACGCGGCTCTGGTACAGTTCCATGGAGTCGGTCCAGACGGTCAGGACGATGTCGTGCTCGCCCAGTTCGTACCACTTGGCGAACTTGATGGCCGACAGGACGTTGGCGATGCTGGAGATGCCCAGCAGGTCCAGCCGTGCAACGAGGGATTCGGGCACGCCGCGCTTGACCAGGTAGGCCCGGCCCGCCGGCTCGTTGAACAGGCGCACCAGGCTGATGCAGGCCTCGTCGTCAATCGCCATCACCATGTCGGTGTTCTTGATGTTGTGCACCCAGGGCACGTGCTTGTCGCCGATGCCCTCAATGCGGTGGCCGCCGAAGCCGTTGAGGAGCAGGGTCGGGCACTGGAGCGCCTCGCTGGCGGCGACCTTGCTGGTGGGGAAGACCTGCTTCATGTAGTCGCCGCAGCCGATGGTGCCCGCCGAGCCGGTGGTGAGCACCACGCCTCGGTACTCGTCGCGCGGCCCCATGACCTCGCGCAGCACCTCCTCCATCGCGTGGCCCGTTACCTCGTAGTGCCAGAGGTAGTTCCCGAACTCCTCAAACTGATTGAAGATGAAGACCTTGTCGCCGCGCGTCTTCCGCAGTTCCCAGCACTTGTCAAAGATTTCCTTGACGTTGCTCTCGCAGCCGGGTGTGGCGATGACCTCGCCGGCCAGTTTGGACAGCCACTCAAACCGCTCGCGGCTCATCCCTTCGGGCAGGATGGCGATGGACTCGCAGCCCAGCAGCGCGGCGTTGTAGGACCCGCCCCGGCAGAAGTTGCCGGTGGACGGCCACACCGCCTTGTGGTACGTGGGGTCAAACTGGCCCGTAACCAGGCGCGGGACCAGGCAGCCGAAGGTGGCGCCGACCTTGTGCGCGCCGGTGGGGAACCATTTGCCCACCAGCGCGATGATGCGGGCGGGCACGCCTGTCAGCGACGGCGGCAGTTCCACGTAGTTGACCCCGCCGAACCCGCCGCCGAAGGGCACCGGCTCGTTCTTCCACGTGATGCGGAACAGGTTGAGCGAGTTCACGTCCCACAGGCCGACGTTCTTCAGGCGCGCCTTGATGGAGTCCGGAATCAGGGAGGGGTCTTTCATCTGGGCGAAGGTGGGGATGATGATGTTGCGCTCGCGGGCCCGCTGCACCGAGCGTTTCAGGGATTCAGAGTGAATGGTCAGGTCAATCATGCCTAGCCTCCCGTGCATGTTCCTGCGCGGGGCGCGTGGGTGCGCCGTCGGCAGGTTTGTCAGATGTCTGACATATTGTACCATTTAGGGAGCCCCGCTGTCAAGAAGCGGGGCTCCAGCGGCCACGGCAGGAAGTACGTTGTCGCTTGACCACAGAGAAGATTGTCATTGCGAGCGGAGCGAAGCAATCTCGCACCCCCGGGGATTGCTTCGGGCGCTCCGCGCCCTCGCAATGACAACCTAGGCCCGTCGTTGCGAGCGAAACGAAGCAATCTCCACTTGCGACGCACCTCGGAGGTGTGTCGCAAGTGTCTTCTCACGTCATTGCAAGCGAAGCATCTCGGTTGACGAGATTCTTCGGTGCTTCGCGCCTCGGTAGGGACAATTCATGAATTGTCCCTACGGGCGCTCCGCGCCCTCGCAATGACACGCTCCCCAGAATCCCTGCGGTAAAGCGCTAGTCAAAGACTACGACTTCCTTACCCTGGAGTTTGTCAAGGATTTTCTCGCAGATCAACTCCAGGTGCGAGTTGTGCTTGACGAAATCCAGACGATCTGCAGGCACGGTCAGGACGGGGCACAGGGTGAACCCCTCAATCCATTCCTCGTACAGGGTGTTCAACTGCGCCAGGTATTCGTCGGGGATGCGGCGCTCAAAATCGCGCCCGCGCAGCGCGATGCGGTGTTGGAGCGTGGGCACCGATGCCCGCAGGTACACCACCAGGTCCGGCGGCGGCAGAAACTGCGTCAGCACCTCGTACAGTTCCCGATAGCATCGGTAGTCGCGCGGCTGCATGTGCCCCTGGAGGTACAGGTTGCGGGCGAAGATTTCGGCGTCCTCGTACACGCTGCGGTCCTGAATCACCGTGTTGGGGTGGCTGAGGATTTCCCGATGGTGGCGCAGCCTGCGCGACAGGAAGAAAATCTGCGAGTGAAAACTCCACCGCGTCATGTCGCTGTAGAAGTCGGCGAGGTAGGGGTTGTCGTCCACGGCCTCATAGAATGGCTCCCAGCCCAGCCGCTCGCTCAGCAGATGGGTGAGGGTGGACTTGCCCACCCCCACGTTTCCCGCCACTGCGATAAACTTGCCCATGTCGTTTCGCCTCACATGAGGAGAGTAAGTGAACCTGTTCCGCCCAACGTGCGTATCCCTGCTAGAGGTCAATGAGCGGCTGCTGGTACGGCGCTTGGCGCAGGGCGCTTCGGACCCGCTCCAGGACCAGGTTGAAGTCGTCGGAGTTGCGGACGTAGTTCAGGTGATCCGTGTCTAGCGTGAGTACGGGACTTTGGGTATAATGCTCAAAGAACCGCTCGTAGGCTTCGCTGAGTTCGCGGATGTAGTCGCGGTCCATGTTGCGCTCGTAGGGGCGGTCGCGCAGGGCGATGCGCTCCATGAGCACATCCAGAGACGCGCGCAGGTAGATGACCAGCGTCGGCACGGGGATTTTCTCGGCCATCGCAGCGTGGAGTTGCTCGTACAGCGCCAGTTCCTCGTTGCGCAGGTTCAGGTGTGCGAA
The DNA here is from genome assembly GCA_014874485.1 of Chloroflexota bacterium. GTDB lineage: Bacteria > Chloroflexota > Anaerolineae > DTLA01 > DTLA01 > DTLA01. Next base: position 75,348 of record JADBJK010000052.1, on the reverse strand, counting down.
GATGCGGTCTTTGGCGAAGGTGTAGTCGCTGATGAGCGGCCCCTTTTCCAGCGCCTTGGGCACGGCTTTGTGCTGCTGGTGGTAGCGGCTCAGCAGGAAGAAGATTTGCGTCTGGAAGGCGTAGCGCTCTCGGTCGCGGTAGAAGTCCTTGAGGAAAGGATTCTCCTCAAAGACCTCCAGCAGGAGCGACGCGCCCAGTTCGGGTTGCAGGAGTCGGGCGAGCGTGGTCTTGCCCACGCCGATAGGCCCTTCAATGGCGACGTAGGGATGACGATTCATGAGAAGCCTCTCTAGGCGGGATTGGCATCATCTGTAGGATAGTCCTTTCGGTGCCTAAAGTCAAGAAGGTACCACTTTAAATGTCTGGTATCGGCCAGATTTAAGGATAGGGACGGGATTCCAAGTCTGATTTGAGGGAGGAAGCACATGAAACGCCTGACGGTTGTATGCATCCTCGCCCTGGCCCTGGTGATGGTGGCTGGGCTGCCCGTCTTCGCCCAGGGAGGGGCGCAGATCGTCGTGGGGCGCAACGTAACCATCACCGCCGCGGCACCCGTTACCTCGGACCTGGTGGTGCTGGGCGGCAACGTGGACATCCTCTTCGGCGGCGTCGTTGGGGGGAACCTGACCGTGTTCGGGGGAAACGTTACCTGCGCGGGGACCGTGCGGGGCAATATCGTGGCATTCGGCGGCGATGTAACCCTCAAGACGGGTGCCCTTGTGGAGGGCGACGTTGCAGCGCCTGGGGGCACGGTAACCAGCGAGGCGCTCGCCACGGTGCGGGGGCAAGTGCGGTCGGGCTGGCACGCATTCGGCGGGTTTGACCTGCCCGCGCTGCCGTCGGTGGGCCGCCCATGGGAGTGGCAGTGGCAGCGCGGGGGGGCATGGGACACGCTCGGCGGGTTTTTCGGCAAGTTGTTGAGCGTTCTCGTGGCGGTGCTGGCCGTCGTCCTGTTCCCCGACCGCGTGCGCAAGGTGCGGCAGACGGTGCTTGCCGCGCCGTGGGCGTCGCTAGGCGTGGGCATCCTGGCCCTGGTAGCGGCGGGAGTCATCGGCCTGGTGCTGCTCATCACCATCTGCTTGGCCATCCTCGGCGCGCTGGTGTGGGTGGCGGTGTGGGCGCTGGGGATGCTGGGGCTTGCGGCGCTGGGGATGGAGGTCGGCGAGCGCATTCTCAGGGGCTTTGGCGCGCAGGCGTTTACGCCCGCGGTAGCGGTGCTGATGGGCGCGTTCGTGCTGCTGATGCTCACCTACCTGCCGTGCTGCATCGGCGCGCTGATTTACCTGGCGATTGCCTCGCTGGCCGTCGGCGCGGCGATTCTATCGCGCCTGGGGGCGGAGCCGTACCTGCCACGGCCTGCGGCTCCTGCGGCGTAGGCCACCGGCCACCCGCGCGAGAGAAAACGCGAGAGAACGCATGCGAGCGTCGGCAAGGATCTGATAGCGCGAGAGATGGGCGTGCCAGTGCCCGTGCCTATCCCTCGTGCTATTCTTTTGCGCAAGCGCGCGTTTTCGCATTTGGGCGAATCCGTGCTATAATCGCGCCAGGGTTTGTGAACTCCGACACCAACGACGGAGGTTGGCGTGCAAGACAATTACGGCTTCCTCGGCTTGTACCTGCTGATCGCCATTGCCTTCCCCTTCGTGGCATTGGGCGTGGCATACCTCCTTCGGCCCAAGCGGCCAGACCCCGTCAAGTCATCCACCTATGAGTGCGGCCTTGAAACCGTCGGCGAGACGTGGGTGCAGTTCAAGGCGCAGTATTACCTCTACGCGCTCGTCTTCGTCGTCTTTGACGTGGAGACGGTGTTCCTGTACCCGTGGGCGGTGGCCTACAATCGGTTGGGCCTGTTCGCCCTGGTGGAGGCGCTGATCTTCGTGGGCATCCTGGTCGCGGGCCTGGCCTACGCTTGGCGCAAGGGCGCGCTCCGTTGGATGTAGCGCCCGATGTCGTCGCATCTGTTCGCGTTGGGAGATCGTATGTTTGAAGATGACGCCATTCCTGTTGAGAAGATTGACCGCAACATATTCCTGACCACCGTGGACTGGATTTACAACTGGGGGCGGCAATACTCCATGTGGCCGGCCATGTTCGGCCTGGCGTGCTGCGCCATTGAGATGATCGGCGCGTCCACGGCCCGCTACGACATCGCCCGCTTCGGCATGGAGTTCTACCGCGCGTCCCCCCGCCACGCCGACCTGATGATCGTGGCCGGCACCGTTACCCACAAGATGGCACCCCAGGTCAAGCGCATCTGGGACCAGATGCCCGAACCCAAGTACTGCCTGGCCATGGGCTCCTGCGCCATCAGCGGCGGCATCTTCAAGTCGTATGCGGTGCTCCAGGGCGTGGACGAGATCATACCGGTGGACGTGTACGTGCCCGGGTGCCCGCCGCGCCCCGAAGCCCTGTTTGACGGCATCCGCAAGATTCACCGGATGGTGCGCGCCCAGTCCATCAAGACCGTCCGCTGGTACGGCAAGGAGAAGAAGGAAGCCTAGCGCCGATACGTGCGCTGCACGGGTCGGCGCATGTGTTCTCGCTGACGCCTGTTCGGAGAGGGAGAGCAGTGACCAACGAAGAAATCCTGTCCAAGTTGAAAGAGGCATTCCCAGATGTCGCGATCCAGGTCCAGACCGAGGAGACGAAGGACTTCACCCTCATCGTCCCCGCCGAGCGGCTGGTGGAGGTGGCCACCCACCTGCGCGACCATCTGGGGTTTGACTATCTGTCCGACGTTACCAGCGTGGATTACCCCGACCGCTTTGAGGTTGTCTATCATCTGTTCAGCATGAAGCGCGGTGGCGGCGTCCTCACGCTCAAGGTGCACCTTCCCGACAAGGAGCACCCGGAGGTGGATTCCGTAACGCCCATCTGGCCCGGGGCCAACTACCAGGAGCGCGAGGTCTATGACCTCATGGGCATCTCGTTCCGCAACCACCCGGACCTGCGCCGCATCATGCTGTGGGATGGCTTCCCTGGACACCCTCTGCGCAAGGACTTTGAGAACCGACTGTACACGTACAAGGAACTGGAGCCGACCCGCCCCAAGCCGCCCAACTGGTAGGCCGGGCACGGCTCACAGCGCCTGATTCCGAGGAGCAGCGGGGGAACAATGCTAAAGACCGAGACGATCACCATCAACATGGGGCCTCAGCACCCCAGCACCCACGGCGTCTTCCGCATGGTGTTGACCCTGAACGGCGAGACCATCGTGGACCTCAAGCCCATGTTCGGCTACCTGCACCGCGGGCTGGAGAAGACCAGCGAAAGCCGAACGTATCTCCAGGCCGTGCCCTTCACCGACCGCCTGGACTACATCTGCTCCATGAGCAACAACTTCGCCTACGCGGTGGCGGTGGAGAAACTGGCGGGGATTGAGGTCCCCCTGCGGGCCGAGTACATCCGCGTCATCATGGCCGAACTCACCCGTTTGGTGAACCACATGCTGGCCGTCGGCTTCCTGTTCAACGACCTGGGAGCCTGGTACACACCCGTGGTCTATGCGTTCCGCGAGCGCGAGCGCATCCTGGACCTGTTTGAGATGGCGAGCGGGTCGCGCATGATGTGCAACTACATCCGGCCGGGGGGCGTCGCGGCGGACCTGCCCGCGGAGTTCCTTCCCCAGTTGCGCAAGATGATCCCCCACCTGGAGAACTTCGTGCGCGAGATTCGGTTCTACCTGTCGGATAACGAGATTTTCAAGGCCAGGGCCGTGGGCGTGGGGTTCCTGCCGGCGGACATGGCGGTGGCCTACAGCATCACCGGGCCGGTGCTGCGGGCGTCGGGCGTCAAGTACGACGTGCGCAAGGCCGAGCCGTACTCCATCTACGACCAGTTTGAGTTTGACGTGCCGACGCAGGTGGCGGGCGATGTCTATGCGCGCTATCTCCAGCGCCTGGACGAGATGGACGAGAGCCTGAAGATCCTGCGGCAGGCGGTGGAGCGCATCCCCGACGGAGAGTACGCCACCAAAGTCCCGTCGCGCCTGCGCCCGCCCAAGGGCGAAGCCTACGCCCGCATTGAAGCGCCCAAAGGCGAACTGGGCTTCTACCTGGTCAGCGATGGCTCACCCAACCCGTACCGCTGGCGCAACCGCCCGCCGTCGCTCATCAACCTGTCGGCGCTGCGCGAAATGTGCCTCGGGCACAAGGTGGCCGACGTGGTTACCATCCTGGGAAGCATTGACATCACCCTTGCTGACGTAGACCGCTGATGGGGGGACTATGCAAGTCTTAGACGACCTCTGGATACGAATTGCGGTGTGGTTCCGCGGCCTGTTGGAGTCCTTCCTGCCGCCCTGGGCCGTCCAATTGACCATGGACGTGCTGGGCATCCTGCTGCTCATCGTGCTGGGCATCGTCGTCGTGCTGGCCTTCACGTACATGGAGCGCAAGGTCATCGCCCGCGTGGGAGACCGCATCGGCCCCAACCGCGCCGGCCCGTTCGGCATCTTCCAGGCCATCGCCGACGCCATCAAGATGCTGACCAAAGAGGACGTTACGCCGACCAACGCCGACCGGTGGTTGTTCCTGGCTGCGCCCATCGTCGTCATCATCCCGGCGGTGCTGCTGTACGCGGTGCTCCCCTTCGGGCGGGGCATGGTGGGCGTTGACCTCAACATCGCCGTCGTGTTCGTGGTGGCGATGGGCGGCATCCCCATCCTGACCATGCTGATGGCGGGGTGGGCGTCCAACAACAAGTACGCCCTACTGGGCGCGTTCCGCACCGTCGCGCAACTCATCAGTTACGAGGTGCCGATGGTGGTGGCGCTGCTCACCGTCGTGCTGCTGGCCGGCACCATGTCCACCGTCGGCATCGTGGAAGCCCAGGCCTCGTTCCCGTTCGCCCTGGTAACCCCCGTGGCGTTCGTGGTGTACATGCTGGCGGGCCTGGCCGAATTGAACCGCACGCCGTTTGACCTGCTGGAAGCCGACTCGGAAATCGTGGCGGGGTACTTCATTGAGTACAGCGGCATGAAGTTCGCCATGTTCTTCCTGGCCGAGTACATCAACCTGTTCATGGTGGCGGGCATGATCACCACGCTGTTCCTCGCCGGCTGGCAGTGGCCCATCCTGCCATCGTGGCTGTGGTTCCTCATCAAGGTCGTGGTCGTCATCTTCCTGATGATGTGGATTCGGGCCACCTTCCCGCGCTTCCGCATTGACCAGATGCTGGGGTTCGCGTGGAAGGCGCTGGTGCCCGTTTCGCTGGTCAACCTGTTCCTGGTGGCGCTGGTGGCCAAGGTGCTGGAGCCCGGGTGGGCGCGCACGGGCGTGCTGTTCGTGAGCAACCTGGCGCTTCTAGCCGGCGCCATCGCCATCATGGCGCAGGTGGCCCGCAAGCGGGAAGAGCGGGCGCGGGCCGCGGGTGAGGCCGCCATCAAGCGTTACTACGGCAGCGAGGTTCGTTGAGGTGAATATGTACGGGAAGGGCATCGCAAAGGGCCTCTGGGTTACCCTGAAACACATCTGGGGAACCTACGCCAAAGACATCAAGAAGTTCCCTCGGCGCTACGCCCCGGGCGGCATCGCCAAGCGCACCGACTATGACCTGTACGGCCTGTTCACCCTGCAGTATCCGGAGGAGCGCTACGAGATGTTCCCGCGCTTCCGCGGGGCGCTGATGCACCTGCGGAACCCGGAGACGGGCGAGCCGAATTGCACGGCGTGCGGCGCATGCGAGCGCGCCTGCCCCCACGGCGTCATCAGCCTGGAAGGCGAGGGCAAGGGGAAAGACCGCAAAGTTACCGCCTACCGGTACGACCTGGGCCGCTGCATCTTCTGCCGCCTGTGCGTGGAGTCCTGCAACTTCAACGCCATTGAGTTGAGCCGCGAGTACGAACTCTCGCGCTACAAGAAGGACTTCATCCTGGAACTGGACGACCTGCTGAAGATCGGCGACAAGTACGGCATTCACAAGACCGGTGAGGCGTGGGGGGTAACGGAATGAGCCTGCCGCAGATTCTGTTTCTCGTTGTCGGGGTCATCACGCTGGGGGCGGCGGTGGCCGTGGTAACCAGCCGCAACGTGCTCCACAGCGCGTTCCTGCTGGCGCTGACGTTCTTCGGCGTGGCCGTGCTCTACGTGCTGCTGGACACGCCCTACCTGGCGGCGGCGCAGGTGCTGGTGTACATCGGCGCCATCTCGGTGCTCATCATCTTCGCCATCATGTTGAGCCGCAAGGTGGCCGCGCCCCACCTGGTGCAGCGCAACAGCCAGTGGCTTCTGTCGCTCATCGTGGCCGTCCTCCTGTTCGGCGTGCTGGCCTACCTGACGCTCCAGGCAGCGTGGCCCGCCGCCAAGCAGGCGCTGGGCGTGGATGCCATCGGCGGCCTGGGCGAGGCGTTCGTGGGCACCTACGCCCTGCCGTTTGAGGTGGTGTCGGTCGTCTTGCTGGTGGCCCTGGTCGGCGCCATCATCATCGCGCGCGAGCGATAGCGGGAGTAGCGAATATGGTTCCTCTGTCCTGGTTTCTGATTTTGGGGGCGGCGCTGTTTTGCATCGGCGTGTACGGAGTCCTGTCCCGTCGGAATGCCATCGGCATCCTGATGGGCGTGGAACTCATCCTGAACGCGGTGAACATCAACCTCATCGCCTTCTGGCGGTATCGCACGCCCGACCAACTGACGGGGCTGGTCTTCGCGGTGTTCGTGATGGCCATCGCGGCAGCGGAAGCGGCGGTTGGCCTGGCGCTCATCATCGCCATCTACCGCACCCGCAACACGGTAATCGTGGAAGACGTGGACTTGCTGAAGATGTAGCAGGAGCCGTCAGCGGTCAGCGTTCAGCCATCAGCCCGCAAGTGCAGCGATGGGCAAAGGGCTGATGGCTGAAGGCTGAACGCTCACAAGGTGAACATCCAAGCGGGAGTGAACTCACCGATGACAGAACTGTATGACTGGGTACGACTGATACCGCTCTTTCCGTTTCTGGCCTTTGCGATCATCCTGCTGTTCACCCAGCGCAACCAGAAACTGAGCACGTATCTGGCGTGGGTAGGCATCGGCCTGTCGTGGCTGCTGGGCTGGACGATTGTGTTTCGGGCCATCGGCGACGCGCACGTCCTGGAAGAGGGATTCCGCGCCCCCATCTTCTCCATCCCGACGGGGCGCGGGCTTCTGCAACTCGGCTTCCAGGTGGATGCCCTGACCACTGCCATGCTGTTCATGGTGCCCTTTGTCTGCCTGATGATTTTCATCTACTCCAAGGGGTACATGCACGGCGACCCGCGCTACTCGCGCTTCTTCGCATACATCTCGCTGTTCGCCACGGGGATGCTCGGCCTCATCGTGTCCGACAACCTGCTCCTGCTGTACATCTTCTGGGAAGTCATGGGGCTGTGCTCGTACCTGCTCATCGGCTTCTGGTACGAGAAGCCGTCGGCCATGAAGGCGGGCTTGAAGGCGTTCATCACGACGCGCATCGGCGACGTGATCATGTTCCTGGGCATGTTGCTGCTCTACTCCACGACGGGCACGCTGAGTTTTCACGAGATTTTCTCCGAGGAGACGCTGCACTTCCTGAAGGAGACCACCGTCTGGCTGCCGCTGGTGGGCACGGTGTCGGTGGCGCCCGTGATCGCGGTGCTGCTGTTCGGCGGGGCGGTGGGCAAGTCGGCCCAGTTCCCGCTGCACGTCTGGCTCCCCGACGCCATGGAAGGCCCCACGCCCGTCTCCGCGCTGATCCATGCGGCCACGATGGTGTCGGCGGGCGTGTACCTGGTGGCGCGGATGTTCCCCATCTTCGCCCTGCTGCCCGAGACGGCGTCCATGTCGGTCGTCGCATTCATCGGCGGGTTCACGGCGTTGTTCGCGGCGACCATCGCCCTGGCCCAGGACGACATCAAGCGCGTGCTGGCCTACTCCACCATCAGCCAGTTGGGCTACATGATCGCGGCGCTGGGCGTGGGGGCCTACGTGGCGGCCACGTTCCACCTCATCACCCACGCCTTCTTCAAGGCGCTGCTGTTCCTCGGCTCCGGCTCCGTGATTCACGGCGCGGGGACGCAGGACATGATGGAGATGGGCGGCCTGCGCAAGAAGATGCCCATCACGTTCTGGACGTTCGCCGCGGGCATGTTGGCGCTGGCTGGCGTCCCGCCCTTCGCGGGCTTCTGGAGCAAGGACGAAATCCTGGCGCACGCCTTTGAGGAGTTCATGCACAAGGGCGTGGTGTCGTGGCCCTTCTTCGTGTGGCTGGTGCTGTCGCTGGGCGCGCTCCTGACGGCGTTCTACATGGCGCGGCAGGTCTTCCTGACCTTCTACGGCGAGACCCGCTCGCATCACGTGCACGCCCACGAAAGCCCCAAGGTGATGACCTACCCGCTCATTGCCCTGGCCGTCTTCGCCGTGTTCCTGGGCTTCGTCGGCGTGCCCGAGGAGTTCCCGGTGCTTGGGCCGCTGTTCGGGCATAACCTGTTCCACCACATCGTGGGCCACGGGTACCCGGCCACGCCGCTGAACTGGGGGGTGATGGGCCTGTCGGTGCTGCTCGCCCTGACCGGCCTGTTCCTGGGCTGGCTGGTGTACGGCCGCAACCCGCTCAAGGAGGGCCAGCCCGACCCCATGACCAAACTGGGGCCGGTCTACACGCTGCTGCGCAACAAGTACTACATTGACGAGTTCTACAGCAAGTTCATCGTGCGGCCGGCGGTCGCCCTCGCCACCCTGCTGTTCCGGTTTGACAACTCGTGGGTGATTGACCCCTTCGTCAACCTGGTGGGCAAGGTCGGCGCGTGGCTGTCGGACCTGGGCCGCATCTTTGACCTGAACATCATAGACGGCATCGTGAACGGCGTGGCGGCCGTAACCGCGTGGTTCGGCAAAATCCTGCGCCTGACCCAGACCGGCAAGGCGCAGAACTACCTGCTGGTCGCCATCCTGACCGTTCTGCTCCTGCTGGGACTGTACCTGTACCTGCCCATGTAGGGAAAGACTCGTGAAACGCACATTCTACGCCGAGAACTTGTGGGGAACCGAGGAGGAAGCATAGATGGATTTTCCCATACTGACCCTGATCACGTTCGTACCGCTGCTGGGCAGCCTCATCGTCCTGTGCATGCCCAAGGAGAAGGAGCGGCTCATCAAGCAGTTCTCCATCGCCGTCTCCTTCATCCCGCTCATCCTGTCCATCCTGCTGTGGGTCAACCTGGAGAAGGGCGGGGGCATCCAGTTTGAGGAGCTGGTGGCGTGGATTCCCGCCATCCACGTGAACTACCACGTGGGGGCCGATGGGTTGAGCGTGCCGCTCATCTTCTTGACGGCGCTGCTCACCACCCTGTCCCTGTTCTACTCGTCGTTCACCATCAAGAACAGGGTCAAGGAGTTCTTCTTCCTGTTCCTGTTGCTGGAAATGGGCATGTTCGGCGTGTTCGTGTCGCTGGACTTCGTGCTGTTCTACGTGTTCTGGGAAATCGGCCTGGTTCCGATGTACTTCCTCATCGGCGTGTGGGGCGGGCCGCGCAGGGAATACGCCGCCATCAAGTTCTTTATCTACACCTTGGTGGGCAGCGTGGCGATGCTGCTGGCCATCATCGGCATCTACCTGAACACGGGCACGTTTGACATCATCCAGGCGGCGGCCATGCGCCCGTTCGTGGAGAACTTCACGCTGGGGGCGCTGGCGTTCTGGGCCATCTTCCTGGCCTTCGCCATCAAGGTGCCCATGTTCCCGTTCCACACCTGGCTCCCGGATGCGCACGTGGAAGCGCCGACGGCGGGCAGCGTCATCCTTGCGGGCATCCTGCTGAAACTGGGCTGCTACGGCTTCTTCCGCATCCTGCTGCCCATGTTCCCGGAGCAATTCCACCGCTTCGCGCCGATCATCGCGGTGCTGGCCGTCATCAGCATCGTGTACGGCGCGATGGTGTCCATGGCGCAGTGGGACTTGAAGAAACTCATCGCCTACTCCTCGGTGAGCCACATGGGGTACGTGATGCTGGGCCTGGCGGCGGCAGCCTTCGCCATCGGCTCCAAGGACATGCTGACGAGCCAGGCCATCGCCATGAACGGCGCAGTGTTCCAGATGTTCAACCACGGGATCATCACGGGCGCGTTGTTCTTCCTCGTCGGCGTCATCTACGAGCGCGCCCACACCCGCGACCTGACGGCCTTCGGCGGCCTGGCGAGCAAGGTGCCCTACTACTACGGCATCATGCTGGTGGCGGGCCTGGCGTCGCTGGGGCTGCCCGGCCTGGCGGGGTTCTGGGGCGAGTTCTTCGTCTTCCGCGGGACGTTTGCCATCGCGCCGGTCTATGCGGCCGTGGGTGCCATCGGCATCGTGTTCACCGCGGCGTACATCCTGTGGAAGGTCATCCAGCACGTGTTCTTGGGCCCCTTCAACGAGAAGTGGGCGAATCTGACCGACATGGAAACCTACGAGAAGATCACGCTGTGGCCGCTGGTGATCTTCATGGTGCTGTTCGGGTTGTATCCGCCGCTGATTGTGGACACGATCAACGCGGCGATGACGCGATTGCTGTCGGGCCTGTAGGGCAATTCATGGGGCAATTCACGAGTTGCCCAGGGGCAATTCATGAATTGCCCCTACCGTCATGCGGCTCGGAATGACAGGATACAGACACGCACCATCGTTTGTGGAGGGTGTGCATTGAACCTGATAGGTCTTCTTTCGCCGGAGTTGATCCTGCTGGCCACCGGCCTGCTGGTACTCATCCTGGACATGGCCTTCCACGGCAAGGAGGGACGACGCGAGTGGCTGCCGTTCGTGGCCATCGCGGGCCTCATCGTGTTCCTGATCGCGGCGTCCTTCCTGTGGGGCACGCACACGTCCCTGCTCAGCGACATGATGGCGGTGGACAGTTTCGCCCTGTTCTTCAAGGTGGTGGCGGGGTTGTCCACGCTCCTCGTCATCCTGGCGTCGTGGGACTACTTCCAGGGCAAGACGCCCTATGAGGGCGAGTTCTACGGCCTGCTGGTGCTCGCGGCCCTGGCCATCACCCTCGCCGCCGCGTCCACCGACCTCATCATGGTGTACCTGTCCATGGAGTTCCTGAGCATCGGCTCGTACATCCTGGTGGGCTACCTGCGCGAGGATCCCAAGTCTAATGAGGGCGCGATCAAGTACTTCCTGTACGGCGCGGTGGCTTCGGGGATCATGCTCTACGGCATGTCGCTGGTGTACGGCGTAACCGGCACGACCAACCTGGCGCAGATCGCCCAGGTCTTCGCGGCGGGCAAACTCACGGACGACATGTTGTGGCTCATGCTGCCCGCGCTGATCATGCTCCTGGCAGGGTTCGGGTTCAAGATCGCCCTGGTGCCCTTCCACCAGTGGTCGCCGGATGCCTACGAGGGCGCGCCGACGCCGGTAACCGCCTTCCTGTCGGTCGGGCCGAAGGCGGCGGGGTTCGCCATCCTGATGCGCGTGTTCCTGGCCGCGTTCCCCGCCTTCCAGTTGGACTGGGCTGCCGTCCTGGCTGCCATCTCCATGATCACCATGACGCTGGGCAACGTCGTGGCCCTGAAGCAGACCAACATCAAGCGCATGCTGGCCTATTCCAGCATCGCCCACGCGGGATACATCCTCATCGGGTTCGCGTCGGTCGCGCTGGACTCGCCGAGCCTGTTCAACGGCGTCAACGGCGTGCTGCTGTACCTGCTGGGCTACCTGTTCAGCAACGTGGGCGTCTTCGTCGCCGTCATCGCCTTTGAGAACGCCACCGGCTCCAACCAGATTCCGGACTACGCGGGCCTCATCAAGCGGTCGCCGTGGCTGGCGGGGACGCTGTTCGTGCTCCTGTTGTCGCTGACGGGCATCCCCGCGACAGCCGGGTTCTTGGGCAAGTTCTTCGTGTTCGCGGCCGCCATCAACGTGCAGTTCTACGTCCTGGCGCTGGTCGGCATTGTGAACGCGGCCATCGCGGCGTTCTACTACCTGAACGTGGCGCGGTACATGTTCTTCGTCCCGTCCCAGGAGGAGTCCCACATCGCCATCGCACCGGCGCTGGCGGTGGCGCTGGGCGTCGCGACGTTCGCCACGCTGCTCATCGGGCTGTATCCGCAGCCGTTCATTGAGTTTGCGAATCAGTCGGTGCGCCTGCTGGGGGTATTCTAGCAGCGGACTCAGGGCAGATTGCCCATTGTCATTGCGAGGGCGCGCAGCGCCCAAAGTAGGGGCGACTCGGCGAGTTGCCCCTACAAGTTTGCCATTGTCATTCTGAGCGGCGGAGCCGCGAAGAATCTCGCCAACCGAGATGCGTCGCGCGCAATGACAGGTACAGGTTGTCATTGCGAGGGGCGCAGCCCCGAAGCAATCCCCGGGGTGTGAGAGTGCTTCGCTCCGCTCGCAATGACAGATGGAGTGTCATTGCGAGGGGGCGGAGCCGCGAAGAATCTCGCCAACCGAGAGGCTTCGCTTCGCTCGCAATGACAGGCCCAAGTTGTCATTGCGAGGGGCGCAGCCCCGAAGCAATCCCCGGAGTGCGAGATTGCTTCGCTTCGCTCGCAATGACAGGCAGAGGGGTTGGAACACGAAAGCCGCGAAAGAACGCGAAAGACGCGAACCCATTTCGCGCCTTTCGCGGGGTTTCGCGCCCTTCGCGCTCCAAATCTCCGGCCGCTCACCGCGCGCCCTGCGCCCCCGCGATGACCCACGGCCTCACTGCATGGAGAAGGCACTTGCGACGCACCTCGGAGGTGCGTCGCAAGTGGAGATTGCTTCGCTCACAATGACAATGGAGAAACACCCCTCCCCAATCCCACGGTTGTCCCCCGCCTTGCGGAAAGGCCAGCGGGCCGCGGGTCATCGCGCCAGGCGCTTGACCATCTCCGCCAGCATCTCCGCTTTCCCCCACGTGAGTTCGCGCAGGGTGTAAGGCCCGCCGCGGGAGATGTAGCCCAGGCGGTACTGGGCCATGAACAGCGCATTCCACACGACGAGGATGGCAATCGCCGCGAGCGACGCGGTGGCCAGGCCGGGCCGGGAACGCACGCGCTGCAGGAACGCCGCCAGGCCGATGGCGAAGATGGGCAGCGTCGCCATGAACATCCGCCCGCCGAAGGCGTCGCCCTGCCACCAGGCCGACCACGCCGCGATGACATAGGTCTGGGTTGCGAACCCCGCCAGGAGCAAGCCGCCCATGGCCCGATTCTGACGCGCAAGCAGCGCCAGCCCCGCCAGGCCCAGTAGCAGCACGGGATGCCACAGGAACAGGCCGTGCCGCGTGGAACACAGCACGTCCAGCAGGCGCGGCGCTCCCCACACGAAGCCCTGGTCGCCTTTCAGCAGATAGCCGCTCAGGAACGGGTCTCCGTTCAGGATGTACCACACCAGCATCTGCATCCAGAAGATGGCGAAGAATCCCGCGGCCATCGCGGCCAGGCGCTTGCCCTTTCCCTGCACCGTTCCGCGCGCGAGCAGGGCGTCCAGCGCGGGCATGAGCAGCAGGACGGCGTCCGGCTGTCGCACCAGGCCCACCAGCCCCCCGGCCAGGCCGATGGTCAGACACCGCGCGGGCGTCGTGAGCGGGCGCAGGGAGACCCACAGGTACACCAGGAGCGACGCGGCAAACACCGAGCACATGTGCGCCATGGACGGCTCGGCGATGAGATAGTAGGCGAAGTTGGTCGCCAGGAAGAGCGCGACGCACGCTGCCAGCGCCGTGCCTGGGAACAGCCGCCGGGCCGTCCGGTGCATCAGGAGCATGGCGCACGCGCCGTACACGATGCTGCCGACGCACACCGCCGCCTGGTAGATGTAGCCGTACCCGTCGGCAAGCACGGACAACCCCACGGCGCGCAATGCCAGCGACAGCAGGTGCGCTGCCAGGAAGAACGGCAGCCACAGGAGCGGCGCGCCGAGGGCGTACTGGTTGGAGATGCGCCCCGTGGGAGTGCGATAGATGTCTATGTACCTGGCGGCGTTCAGGGCTTCTGCCTCGTTGGCGAAGTCAATGTCGCCGTCCAGCGCGATGGAGCGGACGTACATGTAGTACCCGATGCCGTCGGAGCCGATGAGCATCCCGTCGGCATGGGGCAGCGGGATCGTGGCCAAGAACGCCGCGAGGGCGAGCAGGGACAGGACGAGCAGGATGCGGGTCGCGTCCCGCTCGCCCCAGGCCAAGCCTCTCTCCACCGTCGTGCTCATGCCATCCCACGCAGACCGAGTCGCCTTCGCGGGCGGCGTTTACCCTGCCCGCCGCAGCGCGGCTCGGCTCCCCGCCGCGATGAGCCCCAATTCCGCCAGCGTCATCCCCGCCAGGTACACCGACACGTCAAACCAGAACTGGGTCGGGTAGATGCGAATCAGCGTGTCGGAGTATAGGAACAGCCAGGTGTCGCCCTCAAAGAACACCCGATGAAACGCCGTGAAGAAGACGTTGAACCCCAAGCCAATAAACAGCCCCAGCGCCGCGAAGGCGATGAGGCTCGCCACGCTGCTCCCCCACAGGGCGCGGAACAGCGCGCGGCGCTCGCCCGCGACCAGCAACAGCACCGCCTCGCCCACCAGCACCGCCCACGCGATCCACCACACCCATCGTACCTTCTGAATCAGCACATTCACGTCGCGCATGTGGCGGATTTCGCGCTGGTTGAAGGCGGGTTCGCCTGTGCGCTCAAACCGCGCCTCCTCCAACAGGCGGATGCCGTCGGCCCGCAACACCGAGGCCAGGCCCAGTTTCGCCAACGCCTCGCGCTCGGCACGGGGCAGAGGATAGCCGCCTGGCGGGGGGTACTCGTCGGCGGGGAACGAGGGCTTGTCATACTCGTGGCGGATGAAGGCGTCGGTCGCCAAGAGGAACACGTTGCTCAGGATGAGCGCGATGGGCAGCGCCAGCCCGATGAGAATCTGGCTGATGCGCGTGGCCGCGGACGGCAGTCTTCGGCTTGTGGTCCCTTGGATTGAAGTCAAGGTCCTACCTCCCGGTGGATGATTTCAGGACCGAGTATCTACCTGCGAACGACGCGGAGCGGTTGTGCCTTCATCGGCGCTCCAATGTGATGAGAACGACCTCCGGCCTGGCGCAGAACCGCACGGGCGGCGTAACGGTCCCCACGCCCGTGGTAACGTACACCAGCGTCTGCTCGGTGCGGACGAACCCGCTGCGGTACTTCTGCCCGTAGGCCGAAGGCACGGCGGCGGCCCACAGCCCAAACAGCGTAACCTGCCCGCCGTGGGTGTGGCCGCTCAAGACCATGTCTATCCAGTCGGTCTGGATCTGCTCGGCGAAATCCGGGTTGTGCGACAGGAGAATCACGAAGTCGGATTCCCGCACGCCGTCCAGGGTGGGGGCGATGTCGTGGGCATCCTCCCACAGGTCGCCCACGCCGCCAATCCTGATACGGTCGTCGCCTATTGTAACCCATACGGCGCGGTTGTCCAGGTTCATGATGCCCGCCCGCGCCATCGCCGCCCGCGTCTCGTCAATCCCCTCCCAGTGATCGTGATTGCCTGCCACGGCGAACACGCCCAGCGGCGCGCGGAGCCGGGCCAGTTCGGCAAACACGGGCGCGATGTACCGGGCGTCGCGGTGCACATAGTCGCCGCCCAGCAGGATGATGTCGGGCTGCAGGCCGTTGACGATGCCCACCACCCGCCTGACGCGCTCTACGGAGAAGAACGGGCCGTGGTGGATGTCGGACAGGAAGGCGATGCGCGTCCCGTGGAACGCGGGCGGGACGTCGGCATCCGCGACCCGCAGATGGCGCACACGCAGCCAGTACGGCTCCGCGAGGGCATAGGCCACCACCAGCGCGGCAATGGCCATGCCCGAGAGCACCGCGAACGCACAACCGTTCTTTCTCACATTGAACCCCGTGCGGCCTGTCTGTGTCTTGTGTCTATGGTATGGGCTACTCGTCATTGGCCCTGCTGCGAAGGCGCTTGACCTCGGCGCGGCGGCGCTTTTCGGCCAGCCGCCGTTCCCGCGCCGCAGCCGATGGGCGGGTTGCGCGTCGCGGCTTGGGCACGCGCAGCGCCCGCTCCATCATCTGGGCGAAGCGGCGCACCACTTCCTCGCGGTTGCGCAGTTGGCTCCGCGTGCCGCTGGACACCAGGTGTAGCACGCCGTCGCCGTCAATGTAGCCGCGCAGGCGTTGCATGACCAGCGCCCGCTGCTCGTCGGTCAGGCTGGGCGAGTGGGCCACGTCAAACAGCAGTTCCACCTGCGTGGCCGAGCGATTCACGTGCTGGCCGCCCGGGCCGCTGCTGCGCGAGAACCGGAACGCGAGTTCCTCCAGGGGAACGACGTACTTCTCGCCGGAATCCGACATGTGCGCCTCCGGCCCCATGCTACCACCGGTGAAAGCCCTTGTCAACGTGTGCAAATCTTAACGTACACGGCCAAAATCGCCCTCTATGTGAGTGCCAAGTGAGTGGCGCTATAGTATGATGTAAGTGCGCCAGAAATCGCGGGGCGCTGGGTTGGGACATGCGCCCCGGAATCAGGTGGCGGGACAACGTGAGGATGCCGTTTCGCTTACCCATGTGGCCAAAACGGTCTTGGGCACGGGGGACGTTTGCCCTTGCCCTGTTTTCGCCTGCCTTCGTGCCGAGGGCGGCCTTGCAAGCGCAAGATGTCGGCACAGTGCCCCCGTGGGCGGCTGTCGCGGGTTCGGCGGCGCTCGTGGGGATGGCGGTCGTTGCGGTGGGGCTTCGCGCACGCCTGCGGCGGCGTGAGGAGGAGCGGGCACTGCTGGCCGAGGTGGCGCAAGTTGTCGGCGACGCCCGCGAACTGAGGCCCATGCTCGCCGAGGTGCTGGAGCGCACCGTGGCCGCGCTCAGGGCGCAGGCCGGGGCCATGTGCATCCGGCACAACGATGGCAGCCACGTGGCAGTGGCCCACCAGATGCCCGTGGACGAGGCCGAGGAACTGCTGCGCCTGCTGGGCAAGGCCGAGCCAATGTGCGCCGGCGAGGCCATCCAGGTCGTGCGCATCGGGCCGTCGGCTCCGCCGGGCCTCAGGCAGAAGGGCATCGCTGCCACCATCTCCATCCCGCTGATCCACCAGGGGCAACAACTGGGCACCATGTGCATCGCGTTGCCCAAAGACCGGCCCATTCCTCCGTCGCGGCTGGACGTGCTCGCCAGCGTGGGCAGGCTGGTGGCCCTGGGCATCGCCCGCGCGCGCCTCGCCGAGGAGTCGGAGCAGAACCTGATGCGCCTCACCGCGCTCCGCGACGTGGACATGGCCGTCTCCACGACGCTGGAACTGCGCCCCACACTGCGTATCCTCTTGGAGCACATCCGCCGACTGGAGGGCATCGTAGGCGCGGCGGTTACGCTGGTGGACAGCAGCACGCGCCTCCAGACGCTGGCCGAGCAGTCGGGCCTGGACGCGCTCCTGGAGAACGCCGGGGGGTGGGCCGCGCTGGACTACCTGGGCGAGCAGGTGCTGCAGGCCCAGAGCGCGGTCTCGCTGTCGGGGCTGGGCGCGCGCCGCGACATCCCGGCGCTCCGGACGGTGGCCGAGGCCGGCATCCAGACCTACTGGGGCTTCCCGCTCATCGCGGGCAATCAGGTCATCGGCGTGCTGTCGGTGTTCGCCCGCACGGGGCGAGGGTTTGACCGCGCGCTCCACACGTTCCTCACGGCGCTTTCGGGCCAGGCGGCGGCTGCCATCCAGAACGCGCAACTGTACAACAAGGTTACCGAGCAACTCAACCAGTTGCAGGCGGCGCGGGAACTCCTGGCCCAGAACGAGAAACTGTCGCTCATCGGCGAATTGGTCTCGGGCGTGGCGCACGAACTCAACAACCCGCTGACGACCGTCCTCGGGTATGCGCAGATGCTGGAGGAGGAAGCCCAGGCTCCGCAGATGAAAGAGGACCTGCGCCAGATCACCGAGGCCGCCCTGCGTGCCCGCACCATCGTCCAGGGGCTGCTGTCGGTGGTGCGCAAGCACGAGCCGCGCCGCGAGTGGGTGGACGTCAACCGCCCCGTGCAGGAGGTGCTGCAACTCAAGGCGTACCAATTGCACATGGACAACATTGCCGTGGAGACGGAACTGGACCCCAACCTGCCCAAGATTTTGGCCGATGCCCATCAGTTGCATCAGGTCTTCCTGAACCTGGTGAACAACGCGCACCAGGCCATGACCCGCGCGCACGGACGGGGCACCTTGACCGTTCGGACATGCCTGCTGGCCGACCGCACGGTCCGCGTGGAGATCGCGGACGACGGCCCTGGCATCCCCCCTGGGCTGCAACACCGCATCTTTGAGCCGTTCTTCACCACCAAGCGCGACGGCACGGGCCTGGGCCTGTCCATCGCCGAGGGGATTGTGCGCCAGCACGGCGGCTCCATCTCGTTTGAGAGCCAGCAGGGCCAGGGGTGCCGGTTCTTCGTGGACTTGCCGGTGGCTGTGGCGGCCGAGGCGCTGCCCGAAGTGGAGGAGGAGGGCGAACTCCCGCCCGTGGCTCCTGCCCGCATCCTGGTGGTGGAGGACGAGCCGGCCGTGGCCGACTTCATCGCGAAGGCGCTCCAGCGGGCCGGGCACACGGTGTGGTGCGCCACGAACGGGCAAGAGGCGCTGTCCATGCTGGCCGACGAGCGGCCCGACCTCATCATCTCGGACATCAAGATGCCGTCCATGCGGGGCGATCAGTTCTTCATGGAGTTGCAGGTGCTCTACCCCGACCTGGTCCCGCGGGTGCTGTTCGTAACCGGCGACGTGGCCGACCAGCGGACGGTTGGCTTCCTGGAGGAGACCGGCCAGCCGCGCCTGGTCAAGCCCTTCGGTGCCGACGAGTTGCGGCGGATGGTGGCCCGCATGCTTCGCTGACAGGCAGCGGATGTCATTGCGAGGGCGCGTCCGAAGCAGTCCCTGGAGTACGAGATTGCTTCGCTTCGCTCGCAATGACAGATGGGATGTCATTGCGAGGGGCGAAGCCCCGAACCAATCCCCGGGGTGCGAGATTGCTTCGCTTCGCTCGCAATGACAGCCCCCGCCCTGCCATTCTGAGTGGCGAAGCCGCGAAGAATTCTCAATTGCCGCCCGCAATGACGTGAGAAGGCACGTGCGACGCACCTCGGAGGTGCGTCGCACGTGGGATTGCTGCGCTTCGCCCGCAATGACAGATGGGATGTCATTGCGAGGGGCGAAGCCCCGAAGCAATCCCCCTAAACTGTCATTCTGAGCGGCGAAGCCGCGAAGAATCTCGCCAACCGAGATGCTCCGCTTCGTTCAGCATAACAAATGGAGCGCAGGATTGCTTCGCTTCGCTCGCAATGACAGATGGGATGTCATTGCGAGGGGCGAAGCCCCGAACCAATCCCCGGGGTGCGAGATTGCTTCGCTTCGCTCGCAATGACAGCCCCCGCCCTGCCATTCTGAGTGGCGAAGCCGCGAAGAATTCTCAATTGCCGCCCGCAATGACGTGAGAAGGCACGTGCGACGCACCTCCGAGGTGCGTCGCACGTGGGATTGCTGCGCTTCGCCCGCAATAACAGAAACGGCGTGTCCGCGCCGCGGATGTTTGACATCTTTTTGTTCATTCCGTATAATGGCAGTGTAAGCCCGTCCGCAGGATTGAGGACGGGTGCATTGCGAGGTCAGGAGGGCCGCTTTGAGAGGCTTCGTCTCCAAGAGGCCGCCGATTCTCGTAACGTCAGCGTGGGCTGTTCCGGGGATGCGGCTACGTTCGCTATCAAGGGTCTTGCGGAGCGAGAAGGGTTGAGTGCACGCAGAGTGTAGCAGAGCGCGAGCGACAGACCATGAGCGGCCCTTGCTGACCACAGCGGGGCCGTTTTCTATGCCCGGTGCGAGGCCCCGCATCCGAACGGAATACCGGCCGTCAGCGCGCATCTGCTGCCCACGGCATAGGCGCTCTGCTCCGGCCTATAGGGAAGCGAGGTGAAACACAGTTGGCTACCGTTACACTGCGGTCTGGAGAGTCATACGAGGACTTGCTTCGGCGGTTCCGCAAGCAGGTAACTGAGGACAAAATCCTCAGCGTGTACCGCCAGAAGCGCTGGTATGTCTCCAAGAGCGAACTGAAGCGCAAGGCCAAACGGCGCGGCCTGCGCAAGATGCGTCAACAGCAGCGACGCATGGCCCGCCGCCTGGAGTAGCACGGGCATCGGCCTTGCGGAAAGAGCGAGGGGTGCGAGCACGAAGGCAGCACCGCCGACCAGCGGCCTGCTCAGTGCGCCTGTATGACACGCCAAAAATCAAACCCAGCAACTGAAGTCCCCGGGCTCAATGCAGCCCGTTACCGACGGGAAATCGTCGCCGTCCTTCTGGTTGCCCTGGGGTTGGTTACCTTGCTCAGCCTCCTTTCCATCACCCGAGGCGCGTGGATCAATTGGTGGGCTCAAGGACTCCGTCGCGTCTTCGGGTGGGGGGCGTTTCTGGTGGCCGTGGGCTTTGTGGCCACCGGCGTCTCCCTGTTGAAGCCACGTCTGTGGGAACGGGTATCCCAGCAATGGGATACCGTTGTGGGTTTGGAACTGCTGCTCCTGGGCCTGCTGGGAGTGTTTCACCTAATCGGCGGCGGGCCCGATCCGCTGGCGGCCGCCGACGCGGGCAAGGGCGGCGGCTATGTGGGCTGGGCCATCTCCCGCCTGCTCACGGCTTCCGTTGGGACGTTCGGGGCCTGGCTTATCCTGGCCCTGATCCTGGTGGGCGGCGCGGTGCTGGGCTTGAGCCTGAGCCCGCAGCACCTTGCAGCGGCACGCCAGGCGGTGGCGGGGCTGGCCGACGCAGTGCGGGGGCGACTCCGCCGCGGCGAGGCCCAGGAGCCGGTGGTGAACCTGCCGCCGCAGCCCGCAGCCCGAAAGCGGCCTTCCCTGCCGAAGGTCAAGGCGGAGGCCAAACCCGCCGCTGAACCCGAGCCTGCGCCCCAGCCGCGGGTCAGGCGGGCCAAGAACCTCCCGCCGATTGACCTGCTGGACCCGGGGTCGCCGCAGAAGTTCAGCGAGACCGACGCGCGGATGCGGGCCGCCGTCATAGAGGAGACGCTGGCCTCCTTTGGCGTGCCCGCCAAGGTCGTAGAGATCAACGTCGGGCCGGTGGTAACCCAGTTCGGCGTGGAACCCGGCTACATCCAAGCGCCCGGCTCCAACGGCCATGTGCATCAGCGCAAGGTGCGGGTCAGCAAAATCTACGGCCTGGCCAACGACCTGGCGCTCGCCTTGGCCGCAGCGCCGATTCGCATTGAAGCGCCCGTGCCAGGCAAGTCGCTCGTCGGCATTGAGGTCCCGAACGCCGATGTGAGCCTGGTATCGCTGCGGTCGGTGCTGGAGTCCGACGCCTTCCGCAAGAGCAAGGGGCGGCTGAAGATCGCCCTGGGGCACAACGTGTCGGGCAAGCCGGTCTTCGCGGACCTGGCCGAGATGCCACACCTGCTCATCGCCGGCGCAACCGGTTCGGGCAAGTCGGTGTGCATCAACGCCATCGTGTCGTCGCTGATCTTCAACAACGGACCTGATGCCGTCCGCCTGGTGATGATAGATCCGAAGATGGTGGAACTGACCCGGTACAACGGGCTTCCCCATCTCATCGCGCCGGTGGTCGTGGAATTGGAGTCGGCCGTGGCGGCGCTGCGGTGGGTTACCTTCCAGATGGACGAGCGCTACCGCAAGTTCTCGGCGGAGAAGGCACGCCACCTGGAGGACTACAACCGCAAGATGACGGCGCAGGGCCAGGACCCGCTCCCGCGCATCGTGGTGGTGATTGACGAACTGGCCGACCTGATGATGATGGCCCCGGAGGAGGTGGAGCGGTCCATCTGCCGCATCGCCCAGATGGCGCGGGCCACGGGCATTCATCTGGTCATCGCCACGCAGCGGCCGTCGGTGGACGTGGTAACGGGCCTCATCAAGGCCAACTTCCCGGCCCGCATCTCGTTCGCGGTAACGTCGCAGGTGGACTCACGGGTCATCCTGGATACGGCCGGGGCCGAGAAACTGCTGGGGCGCGGCGATATGCTGTTCATGGCGCCGGATTCCAGCCACCTGCAGCGGCTTCAGGGGTGTTTCGTCTCGGACCGCGAGGTGGAGAACCTGGTGAAGTTCTGGATGGAGGCGCTGCCCGCCGAAGGCCCGCCGACCCCAGCCCCCTGGGCGTCGCTGGAAGACGCGGAAGAGGAGGACGACCTGCTGGACCAGGCGATTGCGCTGGTGCGGCAGACCGGCACCGCATCGGCGTCGCTGTTGCAGCGGCGGATGCGCATCGGCTACCCGCGCGCCGCACGGCTGATTGACCTCATGGAGCAACGCGGCATCATCGGCCCGCCAGAGGTCGGCGGCAAGCCCAGGGAAGTGCTGCTGGACGATTTTGACGAGTTCTCGGACAACGGGACACTGGATGCCGGCGGCTCCCCAATTGGCGGGAGCCCCGAGACGCGCGCGTAGGCGCACGCAAGTTTGGATGCAGGAGGTTGCATGGCGAAGCAAGACGCACGACCGGCAAAGAAGCGAGAAGTCATTGAGGCGCAGGGCACCGTGGTGGAGACGCTGCCCAACGCCCAGTTCCGCGTTCAACTGGACTCCGGCCACGAGGTGCTCGCGCACATCTCCGGCAAGATTCGCATGTACTACATCCGCATCTTGCTGGGCGACCGGGTTCTGGTGGAACTTTCGCCTTACGACTTGACCCGCGGGCGCATCGTGTACCGCTACAAGAAGTAGGCGGACGCCCTGCCACACGGCAGGGAGCACGGCGCACCTACGACCGCCGCAGATATAACGGCAGGGAGTCCCGCCTGTAATGGCGCGGCGAAACTGCGCAGCATCTGTCTGAAGTCAGCCGTCGGGATGGCTGGCTTTCTTTTTGCCCAGCCGTGCCTATGACCAACCACGAGAACGCGCGGCCGTATCCGCAGCCGATGCCGTGCGTTTGAATCAGCGGAAACAAGCGGCGGGGTGTCTCCCGGGATTGGCCCAACCTCTGTCCACGAATGCCCCCCAAGCATTCGGGCGGCAGGCGGCCTCCCTCCGCCCAACCAATCCTGGGAGACCCCGCACGCTACCCCAAGCAGAGGAGGACAACGATGGAACGAAGGGTGATTCGGCTTCTCTCGGCGGTCGCGGTGGTCATGGCCGTGATGGCCCTGCTGGTGCCCGCGGCGTTTGCCGAAGGCCCCGCGCCGGAACCCCCAGGGAACCCCACGGTGAATTTCACCGGCGTCATTCAGGCGAAGCACAGCGCCACCGAATGGGTCGTGTCGGGCGTAACGGTGCGGCTCAACGAGCAGACGGTGGTCAACGAGCAGGCCGGCCCCGCCGATGTGGGCGCCACCGTCCAGGTGGTGGGCGTCCGCCAGCAGGACCGCTCCGTGCTGGCGCGGATGATCAAGGTGCTCCGGCCGCCTGTCCAACTGCGCCCAGTGCAGTTCACCGCGCCCATCGTGGCGCTGCCGGCGGGTGGCCTCCTGGGCGAGTGGACGGTGGGCCAGGAGACCGTTGTCGTGTCCGATAAGACGAAACTCCTGCCGGAGGGCGTCGTCCCCGCCGTCGGCGACATCGCCAGCGTAACGGGCTTCCGCACCAATGACGGCAAGGTGGACGCGCGCCTCATCGTCATCCGCAAGCCCAGCCAGGTGGAGGTAGAGTTCACCGGCCCTATTCAGAGCATCGGCGACACCGAATGGACGGTGCGCAATGTCAAGGTCATCATCACCGCGACGACCGAAATCATCGGCACGCCGCAGGTGGGCCTCATCGCCGAGGTCAAGGGCTTCCTGCAGGCCGACCGCTCCGTGGTGGCGACCCGCATCCGCGTCCGCGAGCCGCAGGCCGAACCGGTCAGTTTCCAGGGCATCATCGTCAGCAAGTCGGGCGAGGAACTGCCGGCGGTCTGGGGCATTCGGCCGCTCACGAGCACCGATGTGCTCCCCAGCGTCATCAGCGTAACGGTTACCATTAGCACGACCATTGACGAGACCAAGGGGCCTGCGGACGTGGGCGCGCTGGTGCACGTGGTCGCCGTGCCCATTAGCCTGAGCACAGCCGCGGACGCCAACGCGGTCCTCGTGGCCCAGCGCATCAAAGTCCTGCGCCCCCCGTTGAACCAGGAAATCACTTTCGCAGGCCGCATTGACGAGATTCACGACGACTACTGGATCGTGCGCGGCATCCGCGTGCTCATCAAGCCCGACACGGTGATAGACGGGCTGACCCCGGCCGTGGGGCTGATGGCCGTCGTTACGGGGACCCTGCGCACCGACCGCGTGGTGGAAGCGTCGCACATCACCGTCAGGGAAGCCGTGCCCGACGTCATAGAGTTCAACGGGCGGGTCGTGCAGACGTCGCCGATTCCAGGCATCTGGAAGATCGCGCCCGACGGCATGCTGCCCGTCATCTACGATGTCTGGGTTACGCCGTGGACGGTTATCGTCGGCCCGGTGCAGGTGGGTTCCCATGTGCACGTCATCGCGCTCCGTTCCGTCAGCGGGCACATGGTGGCGTTGAAGATTCAGGCCATCCGCAACACCGCAGAGTAGGCGAGGGGGATGGGTTGTCTTGGCCGGGTGCGGCCTGCTCCGCACCCGGCATTTTGTTGGAGAGGAGCCATGCGTCGCAGTATCGTTGCCGTGTGCATCCTGTGTCTTCTGGTTACCGCCGCTGCCCGTGCTCAGGTGGGTGCGCCTGCGCCCGCATCTGCGACCGGTTGGGTAGCGCCGATTGTGCTCGGTTCGGCGTCCGGGGGCATCATCGACGTGGCCCTGTCGGTCTCCGAGTCGGGCGAGGTGCATGTGGTTTGGGAAGACGGCCGCCGCCTGTTCCACGCCCACGGTTCGCCAACGGTGAACCCTGCCGCCGGCGAGGTGGCAGAGGGCGAAAGCCCTGCGCTGGTGGGCGGGCAGGGGAGCGCCGCGCACCTGGCGTTTGCCGCCGAATTCGGGGGCCAGGCGGACGTCTACGAAGCCGACTGGGACGGGAGCGCGTGGTCGCTGCCCGTGAGCCTGCTGTCCACCGTAGAGGGTTCTCTCACGCCCGCCGCCGACCGACTCGGCACCCTGCTGGCGGTGGTCTGGACCGAGCGCGGCACCGCGTACGACGAGGTGTTCCTTGCCACGCGGAACGGCGCGGAGCCGTGGACGGGCGGGGCCGTGCCCGGCGTTTCGGGTAGCGCAGCCGACGTCTGCCTGAACGCCCAGGGGGTTCACGTCCTCTTTCAGCAGGTGTACTTGCTGACACGGAAGACGCAACTGTGGTACACGGCCCGAGTGGGCGTGGACTGGTCGCTTCCGGTGTCGGTGTCCAATGCGCCCGCGTTCAACGCTTCGGCGGGGCGGCTGGCATGTTCGGCGGGGAGCGCCCACGCCGTCTGGCAGCAGGAGACGGCGACGGGGTACCAAATCTACTATGCGGCGGGGTCGTCGGCCGGGTGGGGGACCGCCATGCCCATCTCCGACGCGACCGACGCCTTCCGGCCGGACCTGGTGCCTGGGGCCGACGGCAGCCTGCACGTCGCCTGGGCGCAGACGAGCGCAGTGGCCTATCGCCGCTGGGTGGCGGGCAACTGGGGCGCGACGGAGACCCTACCCGTGTCCGGGAGGGTGCTGGACGTAGCAATGGGTGTGTCGCCGAGCGGCGTGGTTCATCTCGCCTGGGCCGAACTGGGCGGAGATGGCCTTGTCCGGGTGATGTACGCATGGCGGGCCGCCGACACGCCGACGCCCACCGCGACGCCCACAAGGACGGCCACGCGGACACCCACAGCGACCGCGACCCCAGCAGCAACGGCCACCCCGACCCGCACGCCGACGCCCACCGCGACGCCCACAAGGACGGCCACGCGGACACCCACAGCGACCGCGACCCCAGCAGCAACGGCCACCCCGACCCGCACGCCGACGCCCACCGCGACGCCCACAAGGACGGCCACGCGGCGGGTCTTCCTGCCCTCGGTGTTCCGCGGCCCGCGCTAGTGCGTCATCTCTGGGAAGCCGCCCTACTGGTGCGAGGCCCGCGCGCGGACGTACCGCTGGAGCGCGAGGTAGCCCAGCGCCGTGCCCAGAGCAAGGCCGCCCGCCGCGAACCACAGGGCGGTTTTGAGCCCCGCATCGTACATCGCGCCGCCCAGCGCGGGGCCGATGCCGTAGGCCACGCCCCACGTGAGCGCCAGCAGCCCCATGTAGCGCCCCCGCATGTCGGCCGGCGACAGGTCGGCGGTGAATGCGTTGGCCGTGGGGGAGATCACCATCTCGCCCATTGTGTAGATCACCGAGCAGGCGATGAACCCAGGGAACGCCGACACCAGGCCGATGGCCCCCAAGCCCACGCCGTACAGCGCCGCGCCAAGTGCCAGGGTAGGAAGCCGCGGCCAGCGTGCGATGGCGCGGGTGATGGCCATCTGGAGCGTTACCACCATTGCCGCATTCGTCGTCATGACCCAGCCGAAATAGCGTTCGCCCAGCCCCAGCGATTCCTTCATGTGCACCGGCAGGTTCGTCGTTACCTGGGCGTAGGCCACCGCGGTCAAGAGCCCCAGCACGCAGAAGAGCATGAACGGCGTGTCGCGGAAGACCGGGCCGAACCCCCGCGATGGGTTGTTGCTCGCGTGCGCTCTGGCGGCTTCGGTCAGCGTCTCGCGCACCAGGAACCAGGTCAGCACGAAGACGACCAGCGATGCTGCTGCGGCCAGGCCGAAGGACAGCAGGTACGACACGCTAGCCAGGAACCCGCCGATGGCCGGGCCGATGGCGTAGCCCAGGTTGGTGGCGACGCGCAGCACGCTGTAGGCTTCGGGACGCTGGGCCGGCTGGGTCAAATCCGCGATCATGGCGTCCCGCGCGGGCTGGGAGACGGGGCCCGCCAAGCCGATGGCAGCGGCCAGCGCGACCATCTGCGCGTAGGTGGACGCCAGCCCCATCAGCAACAGCACGACGCTAGAGGCCAGCAGGCTCACGAGCATCACCCTGCGCCGCCCAAACCGGTCGGCGATGAACCCGCCGAGCATTCCGGCGAACAGGCTGACCGCGGCGTTCACGGTGAAGACAAGCCCCACCTGCAGCAACGAGATGCCCAGCCGCTGCCGCAGGTACAGCGTGAGGAACGGGAAAACCAGCGCGCCCCCCAGCGAGTTGATGAAGCCGCCCACCACCAGCACCCACAACTGGGCGGGGAAAGAGCGGTAGTACGGACGCGATTGGGTCTCCACTACGTTGCCCTTCCCACCTGCGAGGTCGCGGGCGGCTGCGGCATGGGGATTCCCGCGCTCACAGTTCCACCCGCCGGAACACCGCCCACGCCAGCGCCCAGCACCCGACGGCGATGACGACCGCGCTGACCAGCCCGCCCCACGCCATCTGGAGCGCGCCGTTGCCTGCCGCCAGCGCCCGCCCCAGCAGGTCGCCGGGAAGGTACGGGGCCAGCCGTGGGATTGAGCCCAGCAGGCTGATGAGCAGGTAGCCGCCGAACCCCACCGCCGCCGACACGGCCAGGCTCTTGGTGAGCGTGCTGCCCAGGAACGTGATCCCCAGCAGCGCCGTGAGGTACACGCCGGTCAGCGCCGCCATCGCTGCGCAGTCGCCCAGGGGCAGCGGGCCGAGCAGCAGTTGCGTGTAGTACCAGTGGGCAAGCGCCGCCAAGGCCAGCGAGGCCCAGGTTACGACGACCAGCGCCAGCGCCTTGGCGAGCAGGAACGCCCCCCGCGGCACGGGCTTGCTCAGGGTGAAGGCCACCGTGCCCTTGTCCCGCTCACGGGAGACCACGCCCATGGCGATGAGAATCACCACGATGGCGCCGATTTGCGACATGTTCTTGACGAACTGGACGTTGGCGTCGGCCACCGTGGGCGGCGGCAGTTGGATGACCACGCCCTGCTGCATGTCCATCGCCGCGAAGATGTCGGGCATGTAGCGGGCCGCTGCCGGCGACAGGATGCCGAAGACCACGAACACCACGCCGAGAACCACGGCGCGGTAGGTACGCCAGGACTCCAGGAGTTCCTTCTTCAGCAACGTTCCGAGCCGCATGTTCACACACCTCCCGACGCGCTGCGCTTGGCGGGTTCCCGGCCCACCACCCGCAAGAAGGCGTCTTCCAGGCTGGACATGCCGACCTCGTACCGCAGCAGGATGACCGGGCTGGCCGTGATGACGGCGGGCAGTTCCCGGCGCGCGGCCTCCTCGTTGACGGCGAACACGCGCAGCGTGTCGTTGGAGCGCTCCACATGGTCGGCCCAGGGCATGGACTGAAGCCGAGCGTGGAGCACGCGGATGTCGGCCTCCTCGCCGGCCACCACCGCCGTGAACACCGGCACGGCGTAGCGGCGGCGCAGTTCCTCCTGGTCGGCAACGGTGAGCAGCCGCCCGTGGTCTATGATGGCCACAGTGTCGCAGGTCCGCTCCACGTCGGCCAGGATGTGGGTAGACATGAAAATGGTGATGCCGTCGCGCGCCCGCAGCCGCTGGATGAGGGCCAGCACCTCGTGGCGACCCACCGGATCCAGCGCCGACGCCGGTTCGTCCAGGATGAGCACCGGCGGGTTGTTGACCAGCGCCTGGGCCAGCCCCAGCCGCTGGCGCATCCCGCGCGAGAACCCGCCCACCTTGCGATTGGCGACGGGCTTCAACCCCGCCAGGTCCAGCAGTTCCTCCACGCGCGGCTTGAGGACGCGGTCAGGGATGCCGAACAGGTGTCCGGCGTAGGCGAGCAGTTCGCGCGCCGTCATCCAGCCGTAGAACACCGGGTCTTCGGGCAGGTAGCCGAACAACCCCCGCGCCCGCACGCGCTCCACCTGAATCTCCTCACCGGCGATGAAGGCACGTCCGCTCGTTGGACGCAGGAGCCCGGTCAAGAGTTTGATGGTCGTCGTCTTGCCCGCGCCGTTGGGGCCCAGGAAGCCGAACACGGAACCGCTCCTGACCTCCAGGCTGAGGTCGTCCACGGCGACGACCTTGCCGAATCGGCGCGTGAGGCCCTCGCAGCGAATGGCGACATCCGACATGGCTATTCCTCTCGGCCCAGCACGAAGTACAGGACCGGGCCGACGAAACTGAGGAGCATGACCAGCGCCCATATCCATTTCTTGCCGCCGCGCACGCGCTCGCGCCGCGCCAGGTCCACGTACCCCAGCACCATCAGCCCCACCTGCAGCACGACCAAAGGGGCCAACACGAGAAGCAGATTGTCCATTGCGCACGCCCTCCTACCATGAGACTACCCGTCCGCGCCGCTTGCGGTTCACCGCGACCGTGCGAAACCCATCACCCCTGACCCTTGTTGGGCAGACACGTGGGCGAACACAAGGTTCGCCCTTACGCGCAGGGCATTGCCATCCACACCTGTCATTACGGAAGGTGCCACTCGTGTTCATTTGCGCGGATTGGCGGTTTCTCCACGTTGTCATTGCGAGCGAAGCGAAGCAATCCCTCGCCGTAGAGATTGCTACGGGCGCTCCTCGCCCTCGCAATGACGGTTATTTCCACCGCGTGAGAATCGTCTCGCGCTGGAAGAGGCTGCTCCCTACGCGGATGACGAGCACATCTATCGCCGCCAGTACCACGCAGGCCAGGGCGAAGGTCTGCGTGGTGTACAGCACCTTGCCAAAGGTCTGGAGCATGGCGAGGGCCAACACCGGCAGGACGATGAGGCCGCCAATCTGCTGGGCCACGCGGGTGTCGTTCACCCTGGACGAGATGACGACCCCGATGGCCACGGACAGGATGCAGAACAGCGGCGCCATGACGAAGAACGCCAACCACCACATGGGCGACAGGAGCGCGCGCAACAGCGCCGGCGTCGCCAGGAAACGCGCGCCCGCGAGGAAGATGCCGAACGCCGCCCACGTAGTCAGCAGCGCCGGCACCACCGCCGCCAGCGTCTTGCCCGCCAGGAGTTCGGTTACGCGGATGGGCGTCGCCAGCAGCGGCTCCAGGCTGCGCTGCTCCTTCTCGCCGATGATGCTGAACGAGGCGATGGTAACCGGAATGACCACCGGCATCATCAGGAACATCAGCACGAACTGGTTGAGGAGCACGTACATCACGACTTCCTCGGGCGAAAGCCAGGGCAGCGCTGCCACGAACTGCGAGTACATCGCCAAATCCTCGGGGTCCACCGGCTCGTTGCGTATGAAGTACATCATCACCAGCGGGATGATGGCGAGCAGGATGGGCGGAACCAGAATCGTGTAGAGGATGAGTTTGTTCTGGAGTATCTCGCGCCATTCTTTGCGGAATACGATGAGCGCCTTTTTCATCGCGCCTCCTCCCGTACCAGGGTCAGGTACACGTCCTCCAGCGAATGCTTGACCTCGCTCACGTACTGCACCTTCGCGCCCGCGCGCACGAGTTGTTCCACGAGAACCGGGTTCTGCGCGTCGGGGTCCGCGAGCGAGATGCGCAGCCGATTGCCATCCTGTTTGACGTGAGCCACGAACTCCAACCCGCTCACGGCGTCCACGATGGCGGGCGTAACCTCGGCCAGTTGCACCTCCGTCTGGCGGCCGAACAGGCTGCGGCGCAGGCCGTCGGGCGTGTCCACGGCGATGAGACGCTGGCGGATGACGCCGATGCGGTCGCACAGGCGCTCGGCCTCGTCCAGGTTGTGGGTGCACAGGAAAATGGTGCGCTTTTCGCCCTTGAGTTCCTCAATGAAGTCGCGCACGGTCTTGGCCGACTCCGGGTCCAGCGCCGCCGTCGGCTCGTCCAGGAACAGCAAGCGCGGCTCGTGAATCAGGGCGCGGGCGATGGCCACCTTCTGCCGCATGCCCTTGGAGAACGTGCCCACGGGTTCGTCGCGCTTGTCCCACAGGCCCAGCATTTGCAGGTACTTGCGCACCTGGGCCTCCGGGTTCTCCACGTCGTACAGTTGCGCGAAGTACAGCAGGTTCGCCTGGGCGCTCAGTTTCTCGTAAAGGCCCGGCGTCTCGGTCAGGATGCCGCAGATGCGGCGAATCTGCTGATTGTCGCGCCCCAGTTCGTAGCCGTTGATGCGCGCCGTGCCCGACGTGGGGCGAATCAGGCAGGCCAGCATGCGGACGGTGGTCGTCTTGCCCGCGCCGTTGGGGCCGAGGAACCCGAAGACCTCGCCCTCGCGGACGTCTACCGTCAGCCGATCCACTGCCAGGTTGCCGTTGAATCTACGTGTCAGTTCATGCGTCTCAATCATCATCGTCTGTCTCCTTCGCGTGAGTCCGATGAGCCTATCCGCGCAGCGCCCGGTCCACCTCGTCCAGCGCCACGCGCGATGTCAAATCCAGCGAAATCGGCGCGACGGACACCACCCGGTCCACCGCCAGCGCCCAGATGTCCGAATCGCGCTCTAGTGTGTCCATGTCCAAGCGAACTCCGTAGTCCACGTACACCGGCTTGGACAGGTCGGGGTTCGCGGGCGGCACGGGATAGTAGTAGCGCTGGCGGGATACGCGGGTAACGCGCCAGGGGGTCTCCGCGCTCGCGCCCTCGGGCACATCCACCTTCAGCGCGTCCACGTCGGGCGGCATCTTGCGCTCCAGCAGCAGCCGCCCGAGGACTTCGGCGAAGTGCTGCGCGGCCAAGAAGTCCATCCCCTCCTCCGGGTTGAAATGAAATCGCTTGTGCGTCTCGCGTGAGATGGCAAGGGCCGGGATGCCCATGGCCGCCGCTTCCAGCGCCGCGCCAACGGTGCCCGACGACGTGATCTCCACGCCCAGGTTCTCGCCGTAGTTGATGCCGGAGATGACCAGGTCCACGGGCCGCTCGGCCAGCACCAGCACGCCGTACATGACCGTCTGGGCGGGTGTGCCCGGGATGGCGTAGGCCCTCACGGGTTCGCCATCCACGACGAGCGAAACCCGCTCCAGCAACAAGGGCCCGTTGCCGGGAGTGCTGCGGCCCGCGCCCGTCTGCTGGCCCGACGGCGCGGCCACCAGGACCTCGCCCAGGCGCATGGCCGCGCGCACCGCCGCCCGCAGCCCGGGCGAGCCGATGCCGTCATCGTTGGTAACCAGGATAAGAGGCCGATGGATGTGATCTGCCATGAAATCCCTCCTCACGGGGATTATATGAGAATCGGCCTCTTTCTCCAACCGCGCGCTCCACGGACGGGAACCGCGAGCGACGGGGAACGGCTGGAGCGCGAAACGCGCGGCGGCTTATCGCTGCCAGGAAGGCCAGCCTCGGTCTTTGTGCTGCCACGGCCTTTCCTCGCCGATGGGCCGCTTGAACACGAGGCTCATAGCCGTGCCCTCCGCCGCCATGCCCGTCAGTTCCCAGCCCTCCTGTCCAAGCGCGTTGAGCGTCTCTTCGTGCTGCTCTTTCAATTGCGCGCCCCATCCGCTCTTGATCACAAGAACCCGATATTCCCATTTGGTCATGGACATTCCTCTCCCGCAGTGCTGGGTGGAGCGAAGAGCCCAGCGTGGGCAAGGCCCTCCGCTCACACCCAGGATTGCGCCGCTATTCTTTGGGGGTGTTCTGCGCCAGCGCGGTCGTCGCCAACAACCCGCCGAGGTTCATCGTGTCCACGGCGCTGGACGGCACGATCACCAGCGCGCCCTTCTCCTTCAACCCCTCAAACAGCATATTCATGGCGCGCAGGTGCAATGCCGTCGGGTTCTCCTGGTAGGCCAGCGACGCCTCGCGGAAACTCTCCGCAATCTGCTTTTCGGACTCGCCCAGGATGACGCGGGCCTGGCGCTCACGCTCGGCCTGGGCCTGGCGGGACATGGCATCTTCCAGCGCTTCGGGGATCACGACGTCACGGATTTCCACCGACTGCACCGTGATGCCCCAGGGATTGGTTCGGGCGTCAATGATCCGCTGGAGGTCATCGTCCATCTTGGCGCGGCCCACCAGGATGTCGGCGAGGTCCATCTGGCCGATGACTTCGCGCAGGGCCGTTTGCGCTGCCCACGCGATGGCCGCCTTGTAGTCCTCCACCTCCAGCGCCGCCTTCTCCGCGTCCCAGACCATCCAGAACAGGACCGCGTCCACGTCCACGGGGACGGTGTCTTTGGTCAGGGTCTTCTCGGCGTTGAATGGCGTTACCATCACCCGGTGGTCAATCCACTTGCGGACCGAATCCACAATGGGGATAATCCAAAATAGGCCCGGCCCCTTCAGCCCACGGAACCGACCGAAGCGCAGGACGACGGCCTTCTCCCATTGGTCGGCGATCTTGATGGCGAACAACAGGTAGAAGCCGACCAGAAGCCCTGCGATGCTCACTAGCGCGATCACCCAGTCTGGCGCGGCGGTCTGGGTGTCCAGCACGATGGCCAGCACCGATGTGATGATCAGCGTGATGAAAAAGGCGGTCAACGACACGCCATTGACCATCCTCGCCGCCAGCGCGGCCTGCTCGGGTGTCAGCGTTGTTTTCCTTGTAGATCGGGTTACCATTCTTGTCCTCCTCGTCTGCTATTGGGAATCGGGCGAATTTCCCCCGATGTTCTCGCCTTGCTTCTTGTCCTGCGCGTGCTCCTCCCAACGGGCCAACTGCTCCAGAAAGGCAGCGCGCACCTCCGCGGCTCGG
This sequence comes from Chloroflexota bacterium, assembly GCA_014874485.1. Lineage (GTDB taxonomy): Bacteria > Chloroflexota > Anaerolineae > DTLA01 > DTLA01 > DTLA01. The sequence continues at coordinate 41,976 of JADBJK010000052.1, read as the reverse complement.
TATCCCAGGCTCAGGGCGTCCAGGATGGCATGGTCCATCATCTGCCGCAGTTGCTCCGCCCGAAATGCGGCCAGCCGCGCCTCATCCGGATGCTCCGCGATGTACGTGCCACGCCCCTGTTGCGTGGAGATGACGCCCTGGCTATCCAGGATCGCGTAGGCGCGGGCCACGGTGTTCGGGTCCACCCGCAGATCCACGGCCAACTGGCGTATGGTGGGCAACTGTTGGCCGGGCCTTAGCGCGCCGGTGGCGACAAGGTGCCGAATGCGATCCACGATCTGCATGTAGATGGGCACGCCGCTCTCGGCGTTGATTCGGATGTTCACACGCGCCTCCGAAATTGTATGATTCTAACTAGTACAATTATAGCACAAGACGGGCGACTTGTCAAGAAGATTCTACTAATTTCAATAGTACAATTGGCTTATTTTTCCGGCGGGGAACTCCAAACGAGGGCGAGCCCTCGCGAGTAGAGCACTTGCCTGCGAGCGCCGGAGGGGAACGGTTGGGGTACGAATCGCACGAAAGAGTGTGATAAGGTTTTTCGCCCCATATCCTGGGCATTGGAAATCCGAATATCTCGGCGATCGCCCTACTTCAGCACGCGCAGCAGGTCGCGGGCCAGCGCCGCATAACGGCCGTCGGGCTGCACGTCCAGCACGCGCGTCAGGTGGTACACGGCACGGGCGCGGTCGCCCAGCGCGTAGTAGAGGCTCCCCGCGTGGTATTGCGCCGACGGGCTGTCGCCGTCCAGTCGCAGGGCGGTTTCCAGCGAGTCCTGCGCGGCGGCCATGTCGCCGGACAGGAACAGCGCCCAGCCGAGCGCGTCGTGGGCCGCTGGGTCGTCGGGCAGGAGCGAGACGGCCTTTCGTGCGGCGGCCACGCCTTTGCCCGCCACGCCGGCCAGGTGCTCCACGTAGAACTGCGCCAGCGCCAGCCAGAAGCGCCCATCCTGCGGCGAGAGTTCCGTCGCCCGCACGTACCACGCCTCGGCGTCGGCGAAGAGGTTGTCGGCGGCGTAGGCGTCGGCCAGCGCCACGCACGCGGCGGCGTTCTCTGGGTCCAGGGCCAGGAGCCGGGCGTAGTATCCCCGCGCGGTGGCAAAGCGGCCCGCGTCCCGCTCCACCTCGCCCAGGAAGTACCAGGCCAGCGGATAGGCGGGCCAGCGGGCGGCGGCATCCCGCAGCAGCCCCAGCGCAGCCGCGTCATCGCCCGCCAGGTGCAGGCAGTAGGCGTAGTACGACTGCGCCACGGGCGAGTCGGGGGCCAAATCCCGCGCCCGCGCGAACAGCACCCGCGCGGCCTGGTGCTCGCCCATGGACAGCAACGCCACGCCGACGCGAAGGGAGAAGTCGGGCGAAGCGGGCGCGTCGCCCACGCTCAGCGCCGCCAAGAGTGGGCTTGCAGCGCCGACACCGCGCAGGAGCGTCGCCGCTCCGTCGGGGTCGCCGTCCAGCAGTCGCAGGATGCCCGCGCGCAGGCGGGCGTTCTCGTCTTCGGGCGCGAGGCGCAGCCAGCGGTCAACGATGGGGCGGGCCTGCTCCAAATCCCCGCGCTGCCAGAGGTACTCCGCGTAGCGGCCCAGCACGGGGGCATCGTTCCGGCCTGCGCGCACCGCCTCGGCCCAGAGGCGCGCGGCGCGGTAGGTGTCCTCCTCGGCCTCGGCCAACCCGGCCAGCGCCCGCGCCCGCGTCCAGGGTGCAGCCGCTGCCTCCGCCAGGGATTGCCTTGCGTCGTCCCGCAGGTGCAGAGCCGACTGCGCTGCCCCAAGCCGCAGTAGAAGCGCCGCGCGCCCCGGCAACGCGGCCAGCGCCTCCTCGTAGGCGGCACGCGCCAGGGTCCATTCGCCCGCCCGCGCGTGCGCGTCGCCGTCGGCCACCTGCGCGGCCACGCCTGCGAACGGGTCGCGCAGGGCAGGGGTCAGCGCCGCGAGAATCGCCAGAAGCGCCACGACTCGCCCCAGCGCCCGCATCATGGCCGATTACCCTCCCGACGCCGCAGTGTGAGCGCCTGCAATGGACTGCAGGGCGCGCTCCAGTGCGAGGCCAAGGGCGTCGGCGGAGAACTCGGCCTGCGCCCGCTGCCGCAGGGCTTGCCCCAGGGCCTGCGTGTCGTCCGAAGCGGCGAGTTCGGCCAGCAGCGCCGCCAGCGTTTGCGAGTCGCCGACGGGTGCATAGCGGCCCAGGTCGGCCAGGTACTCGCGGCTCACGGGCGAGTCAAACGCCACCGTCGGCAGGCGCATCGCCATGTAGTTCAGCAGTTTGCCGTGCCCCTCGGTGTCCGAGACCTTCGGCGCCACGGCCACGTCGCCGATGGAAAGGTAGCGGGGAGCGTCGTCGTAGGCGACCTTGCCCGTGAACGTAACGCGGCCTGCCAGGCCCATCTCGTCGGCCAGGCGACGGTACATGTCGGCGTCGGGATACCCCATGATGACGAAATGCGCGGGTGGGGCCGACGAAGGCCATGCGGCTGCCGCCTCCAGGAGATGCGCGATGCCCTGATGCTTGCCCAACAGGCCAAGGTACACGATGACCTTGCGGTCGGTGGGGACGCCCAGCGTGGCCCTCAGTTCGCGGCGCGTGGAATCGGGGAAGCGGTCGGGGTCAAAGAACGCGGTGTCCACGCGGTCGGGGAACGCCAGAACCCGCGCGCAGTCCCCATCCTGGCGGAGCGCCGACACAGCGTGCTGGGAACTGCACAGGATGAGGTCGGCGCGGCGGTGAATCCGCCGTTCCAGGCCGCGCACCAGACGGTAGGCCAGCCTGCCAGGCTTCAGCCAGCCGTGCCCTGCCAGTTCGCCCGCGAGGCTCCCCTGGTAGTCAAAGGCCAGCGGGACGCGCAGGCGCTTCGCCACGAAGTGGCCGATGATCGCGCCCTCGTGCAGGTAGCCGATGACCACGTCGGCCTGCCAGCGCCGCGCCGTCGCCAGGGCGTGCGCCAGCAGCGAGGCGTCCAGCAGGGGCTTGGCCGGGTGCGGGCCGATTTGCAGCCCCCTGACGCCGGGCCAGCCCCCTGCACGGGACGTGGCGATGCCGGGCACGTCTCGCCCGGTCGGATACGTCAGCAGGCGGATTCCGTGCCCGCGCCCCTGCAGGGCCGTGATCTGCTGCAGGATGCGCACGTGGCAGCCATAATCGGCGAAGAAGGATGTCGGGGCTATTGCCAGGATGCGCAGGGGACGCGAATCGCCTACCATATCCCGCTACCTTCTACCACAGCGCAACGCCCTGCCGGTGTTGTGCTGTTGCAGCCGGAGTTGACGCCGACTCCACTCAGGCGCGCCCCTGTTTTCCACTACCTTCCTTCCACAGCCGCAAGCGGAATCGGAACAGTTCGCGGAAGGCGCGGGCGATGACGCTGAGTTTCGCGCCCGTCGGGTTCCCGGCCAGGCGGGGGAGATGGCTCACAGGGACTTCGGCGATGCGGTAGCCCGCCCGCTTGGCCCGCACGAGAAACTCTATGCTAAACGTGGCGCCGCGCGAGTCCACGCGGATGTGATCCAGGATTTCGCGGCGGAACAACTTGAAGGCGCAGTCAATGTCGCGGGCCGTGTAGCCGAACAGGACGGTGCACAGAGAGAACCACCCGAACGCGAACACCTTGCGCAGGAACGGGTCGGCCCGCGGCGCGCGGTAGCCCGCGATGATGTCGGCCTTGTCGGTCAGCGGCAGGAGTTTGTGAATCTCCTCCACCTTGAACTGGCGGTCGGCGTCGGTGTAGAAGACCCACTCCTTGGTGGCGCTGGTGAAGCCGGTGTGCACCGCCGCGCCGAACCCCTGGTTGACCGGATGCCGCACCAGACGCACCTTCGGATACCGCGCTTGCAGTTCCATGACCCGCTCGGCCGTCCTGTCCTTGCTGCCGTCGTCCACGATGATGATCTCGTAGTCGTCGGTGATGGACGCCAGGACGGGATCCAACGCCTCCACCATGGGGCCGACGTTTTCCTCTTCGTTGTAGGCCGGCATCGCCGCCGAGATGCTGATCACGGTTGTCCCTCCTCCGAGTTCGCGGCATGGGTTGCCGCAAGTCGCCGTTTGTCCGCGTGGGACATGCGCCGCAGCGCCGCCTCGCGCCTGAGCGCGGACGACATATCCGCAGCACGCTCCCAATAGACCAGCCGCACAGGACGGCGGCTACGGGTGTACCGCGCGCCGGTTCCCGCGTTGTGGGCGGCCACCCGCGCGGCCAGGTCCACCGTCCAGCCGGTGTAATACGTGCCGTCGGCGCACTCCACCATGTACACGAAAGCCATGTCAGCGCGTCGTGGGGCCTTTCTTGCCCTCATCCTTCCGGGATGGCGGCAGGCCACCGCCCAGGATCGCCTGGCGCAGGAAACTGGTGCGCGGCGGCTCCGCCAGGCGCTGCTCGGCCCGGTCCCATTCCTTTGCGGCGCGCTCCTGCATCCAGGAGCGGCGCATCTCCAGCGCCTGGCGGAAGGACTCGTCCAGGCTGTCCGCGTCGCCTTCCTCAATCTGGCGGCGGAGTTCGGCCAGCACCCGCATGAACTCGTCAATCCAGCGCACGATGTTGGCCGAATTGGCCTGGCAGGCGTAGCGATAGGCGGCGGAGTCGCCCGGCCCCAGGTAGGCCCCGGATTCGTAGGCCGCGCCCGCCACCTTGCGCATCTCGCGCCAACTGACCGCGCCCTGGGTGGCGCGCAGGAGCGCCGCCGCGATGACCATCGGCAGGTGCTCGCCGCCCGCAATGAGCCCATCGTGCTCCGCCGCGTCCAGGAAGAAGGGCTGCGCTCCGATGAGCCGCACCAGGTCGGTCATGAAGTCCAGCGCGATGGGCGCGGCGGTGGGCGACGGCGTGAGGCAGTACACGCCGCCGTTGAACAGGTCGGCATCCGGCTCCAGGCCGGTCTTGCCCATGGGCAGGATGGGGTTGCCGCCCACGAAGTTGACGTGCTCCGGCAGCAGTTCCTTGGCCCAGGCCATCACCGGCACCTTGACATTGGCCGTATCGGTGATGACCACGCCGGTCTTCAGGTACGGCGCGATGGGCTGGAGCGTGTCGCGGATGGCCTGCAGAGGCAGCGCCAGGATGATGGCGTCGGCGTCCTCAATGGCGGCGATGAGGTTCCATTCGGTCTTGTGAACGGCCCCCGCCTTGCCCGCCCCGCGCGAGATGCCCGGGTCCCGGTCGTGGCCGATGAGTTCGTAGTCCGCGTTGGCCTTGCGCAGCGCCAGGCCCAGCGAAGTCCCCACCACTCCCAGTCCGATAATCGCAATCTTCGGCTTTGTCATCCATCCACCTCCAACAAACACTCAACCCGTCAAGCCATCTCGTCCACAATGTGGAGCGCGATGAGCCAATCGTCCAATCGGTCGCGCGGCGGCAGGGGCAGCGGCGCGTGGTGCCTGCGGATGAGCGCCACGACCTGCGGCGGACTCCCCGCGCGTTCGGCGGCCTCTGCGCCCACGTCGGCGTGGCGGGCGTAGCCATCGCGCACGCGGGTGTCCCCGGCGGCCCACAGCAGCACATGCGCCACCCGCCGCCACAGGCTAGACCGGACGAACGCCTTGCCCACGTCGTGCAGCAGCGCCGCCTGCATGAGTTCCGCGTCCCGCCAGCCCTGGCGGCGCAGGCGGGTCAGCACGTCCACGGCATGCTCCTGATCGTATGGCGACATCTGCTTGAACAGCGCCAACTGGCTTGGCGAGAGATACGCCTGCGCCACGGCGACAAACGCATGTACGTCGCGCCGACGGAACGCCCGGAAGAACTGCTTGGCACGGTACACAGGCCGCACGGCTACCATCCCGCAACCAACTTCCAGAGGAGCGAAATCGGCCCGTCCATGACCGCGCCCAGGATGCTGCGGCCGGTTACCCAGCCCACCGCCAGCACCGCCAGCAACACCATCGGCCCGTAGGCTTCCACCTGCGACAGGTCCTGGGTTACTTTCCGCATGAAGGGCGACCGGATACTGCTCAAAATCCCCATGAGCACGCTGAACCCGTCCAGCGGCGGCAGCGGGATGAGATTGAACACGGTCAGAATCACGTTCACGAAAGCCCACGTCGCCAATATCGTCAGCAGCGCGGGCGGTATGGTGGTGCCGAGAATCCGATACGGCAGCATCAGGATGAAGGCGGTCAGCAGGTTGGACAACGGCCCCGCCAGCGACACCAGCGCCATGCCCGTCCGCGCCCCGTACTTCAGCCGGTATGGGTTCACCGGCGTGGGCTTGCCCCACCCGATGCCAAAGCCCGACAGCGAACTCATGACGATCATGACCGTGCCCAGGGGGTCCAGGTGCTTGATGGGGTTCAGCGTAACGCGCCCCAGGAAGCGCGCCGTGGGGTCGCCCAGTTTGTCGGCGCTCCACGCGTGGGCGCACTCGTGCACGTCTATCGCCAGAACGACGCCGATGAGAATCAGCAAGAACTCGCGCAAATCCAGCATGCTTGACCCTTCTCCTTTCAGCGTGCATTATAACACAACTCGCGGGGGAGCGCAGAAATGGAAGAGCCGCGAATCTGCACGAATGCGGGTAGAGCGGCTATCCCCAGCCGCCCTCCCCCGCCCTGTCATTCTAAGCGGTGAAGCCGCGAAGAATCTCGCCAACCCAGATGCTTCGCTTCGCTCTCCATGACAGAGAGCAAGCCGCGAACCTGCGCGAACGGGCACGAATGAAACCACCGATTCGCGTACCTCCCGCCGCGAGATTGTCCAATCCGCCAAACCATGCTATACTTGGGCCCACCGATGGCCACACGCTTCGCACAAGGGGGCAGGGGATGGCGACGACGCCGGTCATAGACTTCCACGTTCATGTGGCCCAACCCGAGAACTATCACCCGTGGGTTGTGGAATGGATGCAGTCGCTCGTCAAGGGCGCGTCCCTGGAAGAGTTCCGAAACCTGATGCGGCCGGACGCGCTGCTGGCGCTCATGGACGACTGCGGCATCTCCCACGCCGTGATCCTCCCCGACATGCACCCCAAGACAGTTGGCGTGGTTACCAACGAGTTCGTCGCCGACTTCTGCCGCGGCCACGAGCGGCTCATCCCCTTCGCCAGCGTGAACCCGCACCTGGTGCCCAGCCCCCGCGAGGAGCTGCGCCGCTGCCTGGACGACCTGGGGATGCGCGGGCTGAAGATGGCCCCCACGTATGCCCACTTCTACCCCAACGACCCGTCGCTGTACCCACTGTACGCCCTGGCCGAGGAGCGGCGGATTCCCGTCATGTTCCACACCGGCTCGTCGGTGTTCAAGGGGGCCAAGATCAAGTTCGGCGAGCCTGTGCTCTTGGACGAGGTGGCCGTGGACTTCCCGAACCTCACCATCATCCTCGTCCACAGCGGGCGCGGGTTCTGGTACGACCAGGCGGCGTTCCTGGCGCGGCTGCACCCCAACATGTACATGGAACTGGCGGGCCTGCCGCCGCAGAAACTGCTGACCTACTTCCCCGAACTGGAGCGCCTGGCCGACAAGGTGCTGTTCGGCTCGGACTGGCCGGGCCTGCCCAGCCTGAAGAAGAACATAGAGGACATCCGCGCCCTTCCGCTTTCTGACGAGGCCAAGGAGAAGATTCTGTACCGAAACGCCGCGCGCCTGCTCGGCATCAAAATATCGGATGGCAGTTCCACATCATCACATCACAGAAAGGAGACGAACAGATGAACTGGCTCCAATTCCTCAAGGTCATGGAAATGGACGAGAAAGCCGCTTGGGAGAAGTACAACCTGGCCGCCAGCCTCGCCGAGGACCCGGAACTGAAGGCCCTGCTGCTGAAACTCCGCGACGAGGAGGAGGTCCACGCCGACTTCCTGGCGGATCAGTACCGTAAACTAGAGAAGATGATGGAGAAGTAGGAGGCTCGCATGCCGAGAATCACGCGCGACACCAAATTGACCGATGCGTGGCAGATGGCCATCCGCCGCGAGAAGGCCGCGTTTGACTTCTACACGCAGGCGCTGGAAGTGGTGGATGATCCGGCGCTGAAGAGCCTGTTCACCTACCTGGCCGGCGAAGAGAAGAAGCACTGGACCATGCTCCAGGACGAGTACGACAAGCACTTCATGCCGGACAACTAGCCTGGCATTGCGATGCGGGCGACCTGCGGGCCGTCTGTACCCGCGCATCCACCTCACAACCAAGAACAGATGCGACGCGCTTCGGAAGTGCGTCGCATCTGTGCCGCTTTGCAACGCTCGTATGCCTGGCCATGACCCCGGCCGGCAGGGCGCATATTCCACCCGAAGCCGCGATTCTCCACCCTCGGCTCGGTGCGGGCAGAGCACGAGTCGCGCGGCTCGCAGGCCCCACCTCGTGTTTCGCGCCTTCCGCGGTGCGGCTACTCTGCGGCGGGCCGGATGCCCTTCTTGGCCCGCTCAAACTCCTCCATCAGTTCCTTGCGGCGGGCCTCGTAGGCTTCCATCGCCTCGGCCTTGATCTCCTCAAGCCGCTTGCGCAGGTACTCCTGCGTTTCGGCGCCGGGCTGCGGAGCCAGGAGCACCCCTGCCGCCGCGCCCACCAGCGCGCCGCAAATCACGCCACCCAGAAACAGAATCGCTCGCCTCATGCGCACCTCCCGTTTGCCACAATGGTTGGCCTTATGCTACCATAAGCCTGGGCTGTTGGCAAGGAGGCCGCAGATGCGCCGCGAGTCGGACAAAACGCGCCTGATCAAGGACCTGAAGGTGCGCAAGGTGCACGTGTACCCGCGCCTTTGGTCCCTCCTACCCGCCGACCTGCTGGCGCGGTTCTCCAGCCAGTGGGAGCCGGTGGACCGCCTGGCCCGCCTGCTGCAGGAGATGCCGGTGGGGGCGCTCTGGTTCCTGCTGGATAGCCCCACCGGCCTCTTCGTCATCAGCCCGGCCGAGACGGGATACGTGCCCGGGCCGGTCGCCGTGGGCAAGATCAAGGGGGCGAACGGCGTGTTCGTGTCGGCGCGGGCGCTGCTGGACGACGAGGCCGACGTGTTGAGGGCCATCGCCCGCCTGTACGACCACCTGCTGGGCAGCCTGGGGGCTACGGACGGGCCGCGCCTGTCCGACGGTGTGGGCATCACGCCCGCGTGGACGGAGGTCGGCGCGCAGGTCGGGCGGCTGTTCGCCCTGGGGCACAACCCCGACCCCCTCTGCCAGCGAAGCCCGGCGGACTACTTCGCCCAGTCGCTGGCGCTGTACATTACCCGCCCGCGCGACCTGAACGTGGCCGACCCGAACATGCATAAACTGCTGAACCGCACGTTCTTTTCCGAGACCTTTTGGAGGCGCACCCGTGCAGAACAATGACACCTTCTTTGACACCCCTTTTGCCGAACGAATCCACCGCGCGACGCGCGAAGCCCAGGCCCGTGGTCTGGCGGCGCTGGCCCTGGTCCCCGGCCCCAATCTGCGCTATCTGATGGGCCTCGCGCTGCACGCCAGCGAGCGGCTCATGCTGGCGCTCCTCGCGCCGGGCCGGCCGCCCGCGTTCGTCGTGCCCTCGTTTGAGGCCGAGCGCATCCGGCTAGGGGCAGGCACGTCCACCGACGTGTTCCCCTACACCGACGAGGAAGGCCCAAGCGGCGCGCTGGCCCAGGCTTGCCAACATCTGGACCTGGCGGGGCAGAAAGCGGGAGCCGAGTCGCTGCACATGCGGCTGATGGAGTACCTGCGCCTGCGCGAGGCAGGGGTGGACGTGGTGGCCGCCGACGACATCTTCACGGGCGCGCGCTTGCGCAAGGACGCCGCAGAACTCGCCGCCATGCGGGACGCCATCGCCCGCACCGAGCAGGTGCTCCGTGATTTCCTGCCGCAGATACAGCCCGGCCGCACCGAGCGGGAACTGGCCTCGCGGCTCCAGGCGATGCTTCTGGAGGCCAGCGGCGAGGGCCTGCCCTTCTCGCCCATCCTGGTCGCCGGGCCGAACGCGGCGCTGCCCCACGGCACGCCGTCCGACCGCCCCATCCAGAAGGGCGACCTGGTCGTCATAGACTGCGGCATGTTCCGCAATGGCTATGTCTCGGACATCACCCGCACGTTCGCGGTGGGCCACGCCGACGCCGAACTCCGCCGCGTGTACGAGGCGGTCCTGGCGGCCAACCGCGCCGGCAAAGCGGCGTGCAGGCCCGGCGTCGCCGCCGAGGAGGTGGACAGGGCCGCGCGCCATGTCATTCGGGACGCGGGCTACGGCGATTTCTTCACCCACCGCACCGGCCACGGGATCGGGCTGGAGCTGCACGAGCCGCCGTACATGATGGAGGGCAACGCCCTCGTCCTGGAGCCGGGGATGACGTTCACGGTGGAGCCGGGCATCTACCTGCCGGGGCGCGGCGGCGTGCGGATTGAGGACGACGTGGTCATCACCGCCGAGGGCGCGGAGTCGCTGACAACGTTCCCGCGCGAACTGATGGTGCTGTAAGTAAGTAGGGGCGACTCGGCGAGTCGCCCCTGCATGACGAACCCCTACATGGCGAACCCCACACGGCGAGTCGCCCCTGAGCGTCCCCCTACTTCATGTCCACCCACCGGCCCTGGAGTTTCTCCAGCACCTGGGGCAGGGTCGTGTACTCCATCTCGTCCATCGGCAGGCGGTGCGGCTCAAAGGGGCCATGCCGGCGCAGGTGGTCCATCAGCGCGTTGCACTGCTGCCGCGCCTGGTCAAAGCCCGGGTCGTCAAACAGGTCGCGTGGGCCTACCAGGTGGCCGTCCGCAATCTGGAACCCCAGGGCCACCACGCGCGGCGGCCCGTCAAACCGGCTCGTCTGGGCGAAGCGCAGCGGCACCGGCATCAGCGGCGCGAAGAAACTCCCGCGCATGCACCCTTCCACCACGTGCGGCATGGTGAACGGCTCCAGAATCTCGCCGATGGCCGGGAACTGGTTCTGACTCCGCACGATGCACACGGGGTCATCCTTGCCCACGTACTTGCCCGCGATGAGGCTCAACCGCTCGGTGGACGACACGGCCGCGATCTCGCCCTTCTTGGTGTACACCGCCTTGACGACGTACCGCGCCGTCGCGCCGATGAGGGCGAGCAGGTCGTAGACCTCCGCGGGGCAGTTGAACACAATGGCCTTGGCGCTCTTCACGTCGTACACTTCTATGTTGAACCCATCGTGCAGCGAGGGCGAAATCACCAGCCCCGCCGTGTTGAACGGGTCCACGAACATCCGGTACAGCGGCATGTTCCAGGCGCCGGCAGCGGTCTTGTCGGCCATGAAGATCACCACCGGCTCCGAGGGCCGCTCCACGAAGGTCATCTCGGCCACGCCGGGCCCCATCCCGCGCACGTTGCCCGAGAAGGCGTCCGACAGCAGGTCCTGGCCCGCGCCGTACAGGTGCAGCGAGCGCGCCACCTCGGTGCACGCCTCAAACGTGTCCCATGCCAACTGATGGATTTCGGCGTTGTCCGTGCCGAGCCGATGGGTCATGATGAGGTTCAGGTCGTCCCCGCAGTAGGACACGTGAAAGTCCACGAGCGTGCCTCTGTCCTTGGCCCCCTGCAGGGCTTCCTGCGCCCGCTGGATGAGCGCAGGGTGGCTGGCGGAATGTCCCACGTACCCGCCGATGTCCGCCTTGATGACACTGATGGTCAGTTCCTTCATAGGTCGCCTCCTTGCCGATAGATTTTTCAAGAGGGGGTGCCGTCCCTCTAGTGCAAGAACCGCTCTATGAACGTAACCGATTGTGCGCCTGCCAGCGCGATCAGCGTGGTCTTCATCGTCTTGCCCGCCCAGCAGAACAGGAGAAACCTCCAGACCGGGTACTTGAGGGCCCCGGCAGCCATGCCGGCCAGGTCAAAGAAGGGGTTGGGGATGAAGGAGAGCACAAGGACGGTCAACGCGCCGTTGCGCCGCATCCATGCGGTGATCTGCTCGTAGCGGGCGCGGTTTTCAATCAGGGCGCGCCCGCTGAACCCGGCCAGGTAGCCGGTCAACTCGCCCAGCGCCTCACCGACGCCGGCCACCAGCCCCACCAGCACCGGCTTCAGCACCGCGCCCATGGCGAACACCACCGCCAGGCTCGGCGCGGGCAGGACGACCGTTGCGTTCCCCACCAGGCTCACCAGGAACACGCCCGGATACCCGTAGGCGGCGAACTGCTGCAGGCGGTCACGGAAGTACACGATGAGGCCGGTAACCGCCAGGACGATGAGCAACACGAAGATGCGCAGCACCGTCATGCGGGCGCGCTGGGCGCGTTCCTGCGCCCGGGCTTCGGCCTGCACCTCTGCCATCTACTGCTCCTCTACGACCACCGTCAGGAGTCGGTCTCCGCTGAACGTCGGGTTGGTGCTCGGATCGCGAGGGGTCAGTGCCCGGAGCACGTCCATGCCCGACACTAGCTTGCCGAACACGGCATGATGCCCGTCCAGGTGGGGCTGGGGCGCGTAGGTGATGAAGAACTGGCTGCCGTTGGTGTTGGGCCCGGCGTTGGCCATGGACAGGATGCCCTCGGAGTCGTGCTTCAGGTCGGGGTGGAACTCGTCGGCGAAGCGGTAGCCTGGGCCGCCCGCGCCGGTGCCCGTCGGGTCGCCGCCCTGCGCCATGAAGCCGGGGATGACGCGGTGGAACGTGGTGTTGTCGTAGAACCCCTGCCGCGCCAGGAACACGAAGTTGTTCACCGTCTTCGGGGCCTTGTCGGCAAACAACTGGATGCGGATGTCGCCCTTCTCGGTCTTGAGGACGGCGAAGTACTGCTTGGCGGGGTCAATGACCATGGGGGGCGGTGAACTCCACTGCTTCGGTTTGCTCATGTCTGTTTTCGTCCTTTCCATCGCCGCCCAGGTTACGGCGACGAGCACGACGGCCAGCAGGATGCCCAGCCCGCCGACAATCGCGCGATTCTTGCGGGCCCAGTGGCCCACGCGTGTCCAGAACGATGGCTTGGGTGCAGCGCGGCGGCTGGACGGCCGCTTGGGCTTGCTCCCGCGCTTCTTGCTCGCCTTCTTAGCCATGCTCCCTCCCGCCAGGCGGGGTTCCGATGCGCCAGACCTTATGCGCGCTCCCCCCAATCCCCCGCGTCGCGTTGACGGCGTCCACGATGAGGGGAGCCTCCGCCACAATCCACGCGAAATCGTAGGCGCTGTGCGCGGCCAGGATGACGATGCAATCGGTCTCCCGGAGCGTCTCCCGCGTCAGCGGCGTGGACTCCATGATGACCCTCGTCGGATAGAACACGTCCCCGCCCACAGAGAAACGCGGGATGTGTGGATCATTGTACCGCAACTCGGCCCCCTTCGCCAAGAGGAGTTCGGCGATGCGCTCGGCGGGGGAGTTGCGAGCATCGTCCACGTCCTTCTTGAACGCCACGCCCAGCAGGAGAATCCGCGCGCCGCGCATCGTCTTGCCGTGGGCATTGAGCGCCTCGCCGATGCGCTCCACCACGTGGTACGGCATCTCCTGGTTGACCTCGGCGGCCAGTTCAATGAACTTGGTGTGGAAGTCGTACTCCCGCGCCTTCCACAGCAGGTAGTAGGGATCCACGGGGATGCAGTGCCCGCCCACGCCAGGCCCAGGGTAGAACGGCATGAACCCGAAGGGCTTGGTGGACGCCGCCTCTATCACCTCCCACACGTCAATCCCCATCCGCTCGCACAGCAGGGCCATCTCGTTCACCAGGGCGATGTTGACGCTGCGGAAGATGTTCTCCAGGAGTTTGGTCATCTCGGCCGCGCGGGGCGACGACACGATGTGCACCGACGGGTGCAGTTGGCCCAGCAGGAGCGCCGCCAACTCCGCGCAGCGCCGCGTCAGCCCGCCCACGACCTTGGGCGTGTTGCGCACGGTGTGCTGGCGGTCGCCTGGGTTGATGCGTTCGGGCGAGAACGCCAGGTGGAAGTCCACGCCCGCCTTCAGTCCCGACGACTCCAGGATGGGCAGCACCTCGTCCTCGGTCGTGCCCGGGTAGGTGGTGCTCTGCAGGACGATGAGCCGCCCGGGGCGCAGGTGGGCTGCGATGCCCCGCGCCGCGTCCAGCACGAACGACAGGTCGGGCGAGCGCGTGGCCGTGAACGGCGTGGGCACGCAGATGAACACGGCGTCGGCATCATCCAGCGCGGCGTAGTCGGTGGTGGCGCGCAGGTGCCCGCTCTGCACCACGGCGCGCAGGTCCTCCTCGGCCACGTCGGCGATGTAACTCTCGCCGCGCGACAGGGCGTCCACGCGGGCGGGATTGGTGTCCAGCCCCGTTACGGCGTACCCGACGCGGGCCAGTTCCACCGCCAGCGGCAGGCCCACGTACCCCAGGCCGATGACGCAGACCCGCGCCTCGCGGCTCGCGATTTTGCGTTCCAGAGAGTTGTCCACCGGTTCGCCCCCTGTAGGGTGTAGCGGTCAGCGATCAGCATTCAGCGATCAGCGATCAGCCGTCAGCGATCAGCATTCAGCGGTCAGCGATCAGCGTTCAGCGTTCAGCACTCAGCGATCAGCGGGCGGCGGGTGGCGAAGGGCCGCCCGAGGCCCAAGCCGTCGGGCCGATTCTAGGCGCACCACACGCTGCATCCAGCCCCGAAGGGGCTTCGCGCCTTCAGCGCGGGGGTTCAGCCCCGCGCCGCCCGAGGCCCAAGCCGTCGGGCCGATTCTAGGCGCACCACACGCTGCATCCAGCCCCGAAGGGGCTTCGCGCCTTCAGCGCGGGGGTTCAGCCCCGCGCCGCCCCTTGAACTCATACTTCCACAGCGCGTACAGCCCCGCGAGCAGGGCAGCGCCGCCCACGCCGTACCCCTCGGCGATGCTGGCCTGCGTTACGAACACCGCCAGCATCCCCAGCCCGCACCCCACCAGGTACAGCGTCAGCACCGCCTCGCGCGGCGTCAGGCCCCGCTCCACCAGTCGGTGCGAGATGTGGTCCTTCCCAGGCGTGGTCAGCGGGTTCACGCCCCGCCGAAGCCGCGACACCACCACCAGCGCCGTGTCAAAGATGGGCAGTCCCAGCACCAGCACTGGCACCATCCACGTTACGATGACGTAGTTCTGCGGGAAGCGCAGTTTGATGCCCAGCGCCGCCAGCAGAAACCCGATGAACAGCGCCCCACTGTCGCCCATGAAGATGCTGGCGGGGTTGTAGTTGTACACGAGAAACCCCAGGCTCGCGCCCAGGAGCGCTGCAGCCAGCGCCCCCACCAGGTACTGCCCGCTCATCGCCGCCAGCAGCAGAAAGTACGCCGACGCCACCGCCGCCACGCCCCCGCTCAACCCGTCCATGTTGTCCAGCAGGTTCATAGCGTTGGTGATGTACACCACCCAGAAGACCGTAACGGCCACGTTGAGCCAGACGTAGGGGAACAGGCCGATGCGCACGCCCGAAAACGCCAGTATCAGCGCAGCGCCGATTTGCCCCAGGAGTTTCCACAGCGGGCCCACGCCCCAGCGGTCGTCCCACAGCCCCAGGAACGACACCAGCGTGGCCCCGATGAAGATGCTCACCACCTGCGCGATGGGGAACCACTCACCGAAGATGACCAGCGCCGCCATGAAGGCCAGGTAGATGGCCACGCCGCCCATGCGGGGCATGGGAACCTTGTGCACCTTGCGCGGGCTGGGCTGATCCACCGCCCCCACGCGCACGGCCAGCCGCTTCGCCAGCGGCGTCGCCCCCACCGCCAGCAGCAGCGCCGACAGGAAGATGAGCATGTACACCAGCATCGCGCCTGCTCCTGATTCGCGCCCGCGCGGAGCCAACGGGCCGCCCGCCCTACTGCCCCCCGACCAGCGCCTGCAACTGCTCCACGAACTGCTGCAGGCTGGCCTTGTCGCTGTCGGGGGCCAGGCCGAGCGCCAGTTGCGCATACGCCAGGGCCTGCTTGTAGTCGCCCAACTTGTTGTACAACACCGACAGGTTGCGGATGGTAATGTAATCCTGCGGGGCCAGTTCCAGCACGCGCAGGTTCTGGGTGATGGCCTCGGTGATCTTCCCCTGCTGATCCAGCACGTACCCCAACATGCTGATGGATTCCACCGCCGTCGGGTTCAGGTCCACCGCCTTGCGGTACATCTCCTCGGCCCTAGCCCAATCGCCCTGTTGCGTGTACAACTGGCCGAGGAGCAGATAGGTCTGGTCGTACAGGGCGTCCAGCGACAGGGATTTCTCCAACTTCTCGCGGGCCTTGTCGTAGTCGCCCATGAGGTAGTACGTCAGCGCCCACTCGTTGTACAGGTGCGCCTTGTTGGGGCTGAGTTGGACGGCCTGGGCGTAGTAGTCCGACGCCAGTTGGAGTTTCTCCTGCCGCTCGGCGGGGTCCGAAACCTCCTGCGCCCAGGTGCGGTAGAAGCGGCCCATGTTGGCCGTGTGGTCCACGTTGAGCGGGTACAGGGAGCGCGCCTTCTCCACCGTGGCGATGCCGTCGTTGAGCAGGACCTGCTTCTTCTGCGGGGTCTGCGCCAGCGGCACCATCTGCTGGTACACCCGCGCCTCGGCCAGGTAGTAGAAGTCCTCCGACGGCGCGTACTTGATGGCGTTCTTGTACATCCCCAGCACCCGATCCAGCACCTGTAGCCGCTGCTCGGTGTTCAGCGAGCCTGCGTTCTTCATGTAGTCCTGCTCCAGCAGGTAGCCCTGCTGGTACCAGATGTCGGCCTTGACGAGCACCCCGTTGGCGTTCCAGATGACGAGGCCCGCGACAACAGCCAGAATCGCATAGGCCCAGGAGACTTCCGCCCACGCCCAGCGCTGCGGCGACGGCCCAGGACGGAACAGCGCCGCCCCCAGCGCGAACACCAGGGCGAAGAAGAGGATGTACCACCGCGCGACGATTCCGCTCACGTCCTTGCCGATGCGCAGCAAATCGGCCTTGGCCCAGGCGACGGCCAGCGGGATGAGCACGACCGCGGCCACGAAGACCAGGGCGGCCTGAAGCACCCAACCCGAGTCGGGCGGCGTGTCCTCGGCCTCACGCGCTCGGTGGAATGTTACGGCGGCCCCAGCCAGGACGGTCAGCGCCAGGAGCATCGCCATCCCCCAGGACCCGCGCGGCTCCGCCGTCAACAGGCCGATCTTGGCAAACGAGTTCGCGATGATGGTGGGAATGGAAATGGCCCGCGCCTGGTTGGACGTGAAGTCAAAGGCCACGATGGACACGACCATCGCAACGATGAGCGTATAGGCCAGGAACTCGCGCCATCGTCTGCCCTCCGCCCGCTGCGGGGCCGTGCGGGCCACGGGCTGCGCCCGCTTCTTGTGCTTCTGCCTGCGCGACCCGACGGCGTGGACAGGAGCGGCGGCGCGGGAGAGCACCGCAGGCGCGGCCTCGCGGATGCGGCCCGAACCCGCCAGGACGAACAGTGCCGCCAGCGCCCAGAAGTACGTGCCCGTGGCCGCGATGATGAAGCCGAAATGAATCTCCACGAAGTGGCCCAGGATGGCGGCCATGAGCGCCGCGATGAGAACCCGCCTCTCGGTGGGCAGCGCATCGGCTTCGGCGTCGGTCGGGCTCACCGCCGCCACGATGAGGTACACCACCAGGCCGAGGATGAACCCCGCCGGCAAACTGACGCCGACGAAGGCATACCCGCCCGTCAGGACGCGCGCCAGCACCGCACCCAGCACCGCGCCGCCCACGATGAGCGCCACGAATAGGTTGCGCTCCCGCCGTGAGCGAAGCAACCCCAGCCACCGCAGCCCGTAGTAGAACACGCTGGAGAACAGGAACATGTACGCCAGGAAACCCAAGACCCCCGTGGAGACGAGGGCGTCAAAGGTCTGGTTGTGCGAGCGGTCGGGCGTGCGGTTGCGGGCCTCGTAGTGGGCCAGGTCGGGTGGGTAGTACGGCTCGTAGGCCACGTACATGGATTCGGGCCCGTAGCCGACCAGGGCGCGGAGCGGGCTGGCCGCGATCATCTTCA
Organism: Chloroflexota bacterium; assembly: GCA_014874485.1. GTDB lineage: Bacteria > Chloroflexota > Anaerolineae > DTLA01 > DTLA01 > DTLA01. Next base: position 24,192 of record JADBJK010000052.1, on the reverse strand, counting down.
CCGCGCCCTCCCAGATGAGCACGCGCACCTTGCCCGTGCCGCCCTCGGTCTCAAATACCTGGCCCAGGCGGCCGATGTACGGCGTCTCGCGCAGCGATTCCAGCGGCGTGTGCGGCAGGTTGAACACGACCAGGAAGGCGGCGACCAACACCGTCTGCACGATCCACGAAATCCACAGGTAGCGCCACCCCTTGCGCGACACGATGAGCACCAGGTACGGCAGGATGACGACGGCCGCCAGCAGCGCCACGCCCAGCAGCGGCGAGTTGAGCCGCGCGATGCACACCCACGCGAGGATGCCGCCCAACACCACGGCACTCACGCCCACGCCGACGCCGCGCGCCACATCGCCCCCAGCCATGCGGCGCTCGCCCCCCGACCGCTGGCGCAGCGACACCAGCAGGATGATGACGAAGGCGTACAGCCCGCCCAGAAGTCCCAGCCAGGGGCCACGGCTCTGGGTGAAGAAGATGGCGATGAGTTGAATCGCCAGGATGAACAGGTACACGCCGCCCAGCACCGCGTCGCGGATGGGACTCTGCTCCTTGGACGTCGCCATGCGCCCGAAGATGGGCAGCGCCCTGTAGAGCGTAACGAAGAAGGCCATGAGCAGCCACGCGGCGATGAAGATGGCGTTCCCCATGCTGGACGCCACGCGCTCTGCCGTCTCACCCGCCCAGGGCAACGGGTCCAGCCGGTAGTGCTGCAGAATCCCGTACAGACTGGCAGGCACGCTCGTCAGGATGATGGACTGCACGACGCGCTCCAGTTGGTCGCGGGTCCGCATCCGCTCCAGCATCAGGAAGAAGATAACGATGTAGGAAAAGGCCGAGGAGATTCCCTGCAACCGCACGTAGGAACCCTTCCAACTGATGGCGGGCGTCAGCGAGAAGGCCAGCGAGATGAGGTAAGCCGCCACCATGAGCAGCGTCGGCAGGACCAGCGGCGTGGAACGGACGCGCGCCCACAGGGACGGCCGCGCCTCTGCTTGCTCCCGCCCCTCGCCGCCCCCGCGCCACGCCTCCACCTTGCTCACAATCCACGCGGCGATCATCACGACGACGATGGACCGCAGCAGGGTGAGTTTGTCGGGTTCAAACACGCGGCTGGAGTAGATGTTGAAGAACAGCGGCACGGCGATCAGCGCGGCCAGCCAGCCCGCCTCAATGACTTTGTCGCAGTATCGGCTCAGTTTCGTCTCGGTCAATGCTGTGCTCTCCTTGAACTCGCTCACCGCGGAGTACGCAGACAAATGCCATTTCCTTATCCCTTTTGCGCCCTCTGCGTCTCTGCAGTGAGGTTTCTCTCAAACCATCGGATGGTGTGCTTCAGCCCCTCCTCCAGGGGTACCGCAGGCTCAAACCCCAGCAGCCGCCGCGCCTTGTCAATGGATGGGCGGCGGCGGACCGCTTCCTCAAACTGCCTTCCAAAGACCTCTTCGTAGGGCACCTGGACGATGGGCGACGAACTCCCCGTGAGGGTGCGAATCATCTCCGCCAGGTCCCGCACCGCTACCTCGCGGTCGCTCCCGATGTTGAACGCCTGGCCGAGCGCTTCGGTGCGGGTCGCGGCCCGCACGGTCCCCTCCACCGTGTCGGACACGTAAGTGAAGCAGCGGGTCTGCTGGCCGTCGCCGTACACGGTGAGCGGCTCGCCCTTCAGCGCCTGGGAGATGAAGCGGGCCACCACGCTCCCGTAGCCCCTGCCGTCCATGCGCGGGCCGTAGGAGTTGAAGTAGCGGACGACGGAAACCTCCAGCCCGCGGTCCGCGTAGGCGAAGCACAGGTGCTCGTCCAGCGCCTTGGACACGGCATAGGCCCAGCGGGGAATCCGCGTCGCGCCCAGGATTCGGTCGTCCTCCTCGCGGAAGGGGACGCGGTCGCTCTTGCCGTAGACCTCCGACGAAGAGGCGAACAGGACACGGCGGCGATGCGCGAAGGCCGCCGCGAGCACCGCCTCGGTGCCGCCGACGTTGACCTGGACGCAGCGCAGCGGGTCGCGCACGACGTGGCCCACCCCCACCACCGCGGCCAGGTGAAACACCACATCGCACCGCTCCACCAGGCGGGCCACCAGCGGCGCGTCGCGCACGTCGCCCTGCACCCAGGCGAAACGCGGGTTGCCCTGGTGGTGGGCGATGTTCTCAAAGCGGCCCGTGCTCAGGTCGTCCAGCACCACGACCGAGTGCCCGTCGGCCAGAAGGCGGTCGGCCAGGTGGGATCCGATGTAGCCTGCTCCGCCTGTAATCAGAATGTCCATGCGCTCATCTTATCCCACACGGGCCGAAAAATCAAACCCGCGCCTCGCCGCATCTTGATTATTCGCGCGGACTGCCGTAAAATGGGCGTCGCGAGGAGGTCGGCATGGCAGGGGATCTCATCCTGGTTGTGGATGACGAAGGCGGCATCGTCCAACTCGCCCGCGCGTACCTGGAGAGAGACGGGTTCGCCGTAGAGTCGGCGTGCGACGGCGAGGAAGCCCTTCAGAAGGCCAACGCCCTCAAGCCCGCGCTCATCGTTCTGGACCTCATGCTGCCGAAGGTGGACGGCTGGGAGGTGTGCCGCCGCGTCCGCGCGAAGTCGCAAGTTCCCATCATCATGCTGACAGCCCGCAGCGACGACGTGGACAAGATCGTCGGGCTGGAACTGGGGGCCGATGACTACCTGACCAAGCCGTTCAACCCCCACGAATTGGTCGCCCGCGTCAGGGCCGTCTTGCGGCGCGTCCAGCGGCCCGCCGATTCGGACGAACCCATCCGCATCGGCGACCTCGTGATGGATCCCCGCAGCCGTGAGGTTACCATCCGAGGCGAGCGCGTGGAAATGCGCACCAAGGAGTTTGACGTTCTCCTCGTCCTCGCCCAGCACAAGGGCCTGGTGGTTACTCGCGAGCAACTCCTGAGCCAGGCGTGGGGCTATGACTTCTACGGCGAAACCCGCACCGTGGATGTCCACGTGGCCCACGTCCGCGACAAAATCCGCTCCAGCGGCGTGGCCATTGAAACCGTGTGGGGCGTCGGCTACAAACTGGTGGAGGTGAGCAGCCCGACCGAAAGACCTGTGCGCTAACGCTTGGCCACGGAGAAGTTGTCATTGCGAGCGAAGCGAAGCATCTCGGTTGACGAGATTCTTCGGCGCTCCGCGCCTCAGTAGGGACAATTCATGAATTGTCCCTACGGGCGCCGCCCGCCCTCGCAATGACGCGCCGTCTGTGGCAAAGTACCAGACAGCGACTTTCGGGGAGCGGGCAGGGCACTGCGCCCGTGCGGTGGGGATATCCCTGTGGACAACTCGCGCGGACTGTCCACAGCAGTCCACAACGCAGCCATTCAGACCATGAGCAGGCCGACGGCGCGCGGACGGTTGCCGCGATGCCCACAAGTTATCCCCCGCAGCCGCGTCGTCGGGGGCACTACGGCTAGTGGGCAAGACTGCCCCGCGCCACGAGACAAACGCCCTGTTCGGGTTATGCACATTTCCACAGACCTACGACTACAGCGGCTATAAAGAACAAACGTAATGAGAACTGATGTGATTCTGCGATGCTGTCCACGCCCACCACATGCGTGCTGTGAGGAGATGCTTCATGTCTGAAATGAGATGGAACCCGATGTTGGGTGAATGGGTGGTTACGGCAACCCATCGCCAGGAACGGACATTCTTGCCGCCGCCCGAGTATTGCCCCCTGTGCCCGACGGCCCCTGGCGGGTTTGAGAGCGAGGTCCCGTTCCCCGACTACGACGTGGCCGTGTTTGAGAATCGCTTCCCGACGTTCTTCCCGTCGCCGCCGCCCCCATCCGTCGCGGGGACATCGCTGTACCCCGTGCAGCCCTCCCAGGGCGTGTGCGAGGTTGTCCTCTACACCCCCAAGCACCACACGACGCTGGCGCAACTCCCCCTGGGCCAGTACGAGAAACTGGTGCAGGTGTGGACGGATCGCTACGTTGACTTGGGTAGTCTGCCGTTTGTGCAGTATGTGCTCATCTTTGAGAACAAGGGCGAGGAGATTGGCGTTACGCTTCACCACCCCCACGGGCAAATCTACGCGTTCCCGTTCATCCCGCCCGTCCTGGAGCGGGAGATTCAGCAGGCGACGGCGCACATGGTGCAGACGGGCCGCTGCCTGTTCTGCGACATCCTCGCCGAGGAACAGGCCGACGGACGGCGCATCGTGGCCGAGAACGAGGGGTTCGTGGCGTTCGTCCCCTTCTCCGCCCGCTGGCCCTACGAGGTGCACATCGTGGCGCGGCGGCACCTGGGCGCCATGCCCGAATTCACCGCGGCGGAATGCGCCCAGTTCGCCCGCATCCTCAAGGCCGTCTTGATGAAATACGACGGCCTGTTCGGCTTCTCGCTGCCTTACATGATGCTCATGCACCAGAGGCCGACGGACGGGCAGGAGCACCCCGAGTTCCATTTTCACGTGGAGTTCTACCCGCCGCACCGCGCCGCCGACAAACTGAAGTACCGCGCCAGTTGCGAGTCGGGCGCGGGGACGTTCATCAACGACACGCTGCCCGAAGAGACGGCGGCGCGGCTTCGGGCCGTTGAGGTGCACGTAGATGAGCCTGGATGCTGATCGTTTGGAGCGCCTGCGCGAGGCTTTTCGCCGTCGGTGGAGCAGAAGCCCTACCCATTGTGCCCGCGCCCCTGGTCGGGTGAACCTCATCGGCGAGCACACGGACTACAACGACGGGTTCGTGCTCCCCATGGCCATAGACCGCGACATCTGGATTGTGTTCGCGCCCAGGAACGACCGCCAGGTGCGCCTGTGGTCGGCGGACTTCGGTCAGACGTCCGCGTTCGCGGTGGAGGCCATCGCCCGCGACCCGTCGGCGCCGTGGAGCGATTACGTCCGCGGCGTGGCGTGGGCGCTGGCCGAGCGAGGCATCGTGCTGCGCGGGCTGGACGCGGTCATCCAGGGCGAGGTGCCCATCGGCGCGGGGCTGTCCTCGTCGGCGGCGCTGGAGGTGGCGGCGGGTCTGGCGCTGCTGACCGCGGCGGGACAGTTCATCTCGCCGACCGAGTTGGCGCTTGCCTGTCAGCGGGCGGAAAACGAGTTCGTGGGCAACCGCTGTGGCATCATGGATCAGTTCGTGTCGGCGCTGGGGCGGAGGGGGCATGCGCTGTTCCTGGACTGCCGCACGCTGCACCACGAGCACGTGCCGCTGCCCGCGGGGTACCGCATCGTCGTTGCCAACTCCATGGTGCGGCGCGCGCTGGTGGATTCGGCGTACAATGAGCGCCGCGCCCAATGCGAGGAGGCAGCGCGGGCGATGGGCCTTCGCGCCCTGCGGGATGCGGACGAAGCGGCGTTGGAATCGGCGAAGGCGCGCATGTCCGAAGGGGTGTACCGACGGGCGCGGCACGTCGTGGCCGAGAACGGGCGCGTGCTACAAGCGGTGGACGCCATGCGGCGCGGCGACGCGGGGACGCTTGGCGCGCTGATGGACGCCTCGCACGCCAGTCTGCGCGATGATTACGAGGTGTCCTGCCGCGAACTGGATACGCTGGTGGCCATCGCCCGCCGATTGCCAGGATGCCTGGGCGCGCGGATGACCGGCGCAGGATTCGGCGGGTGCACGGTCAACCTGGTGCGGGCCGACGCGGTGGATGCGTTCGTCCCCGCCCTGCGCGAAGCATACCACGCCGCGACGGGGCTGGCCCCCGACGTCTACGTCTGCGACGCGGCGGAAGGGGCGGGGGTGAGCGACCTGTAGTACTTTACCACAGGGATTCTTGATAGTTTGTCATTGCGAGGGCACGGAGTGCCCGAAGCAATCCCAGCAGACTGTCATTCTGAGGCGCGAAGCGCCGAAGAATCTCGTCAACCGAGATGCTTCGCTTCGCTCAGCATGACAGGCGGAGATTCGTGGATAGAACCCAATGGGAGGGTTGGGCCAGCGCCTGTTATGCCCACGCGAAAAGACCTCCGAGGATTTCCAACCCTCGGAGGTCTTCGCACAACTGCGTGGCGTAGCGGCCGCGCGCCTACACTTCCATCTCCACACTCAGCGCAACGGCCTCGCCGCCGCCCAGGCACAGCGTCGCCAGGCCAGTCTTGAGGCCGCGGTCCTTCAGCGCGTGCAGCAGCGTTACCAGCACACGCGCGCCGCTGCATCCGATGGGGTGGCCCAGGGCGATGGCCCCGCCGTTCACGTTCACCCGCGACCAGTCCCAGCCCAGCGCCTTGCCGTCGGCCAGGGCCTGGGCCGCGAACGCTTCGTTCGCCTCAATCAGGTCGTAGTCGTGGATGGTCTTGCCCGTCTGGTCCATCAGCCGCTTCACGGCGTGCACGGGCGCGATGAACAGCCACAGCGGTTCCACGGCGGCCTGGGCGTAGCCGGTGATGGTGGCAATGGGCTGGATGCCCAGTTGGTCGGCCTTCTCGCGGCTCATGACGACGAGGGCAGCCGCGCCGTCGGTGATGCCGGGGGAGTTGCCCGCGGTAACGATGCCATCCTTCTTGAACGCGGGCTGCAGTTTGGCCAGCGCCTCCAGGGTCGTGTCGGCCCGCGGGCACTCGTCGGTGTCAAAGACCAGCGGTGGGCCTTTGCGCTGGGGCACTTCCACGGGCACGATCTCGGCCTTGAACTTGCCGTCCTTGATGGCGGCGACGGCCTTCATGTGGCTTTCGTAGGCGAACTGGTCCAACTCCTCGCGGGTCAGGTGGTACTGCTCGGCGATGAACTCGGCGGAGTTGCCCATGTGGTGGTTGGCGAAGACGCACCACAGGCCGTCGTTGACGACCGCGTCCACTACCTTGCCGTCGCCAAGGCGATAGCCGGCGCGCGCCTGGGGCAAGAGGTAGGGGGTCATGCTCATGTTCTCCATGCCGCCCGCCACGAAGATGTCGCCATCGCCCGCTTTGATGGCCTGGGCCGCCAGCATGACGGTCTTGAGGCCCGAGCCGCACACCTTGTTGACGGTCGTCGCGCCGACGGTGGGCGGCAGGCCGGCGAAGATGGCCGCCTGACGGGCCGGGGCCTGGCCCAGCCCCGCCGGCACCACGCAGCCCATGAGGACCTCGTCAATGGCCGCCGGGTCTGGAAGGCCCGCGCGCTTCACCGCCTCCTTGACAACGACGGCCCCAAGCCGCGGGGCAGGGGTTGTGGACAGGGTTCCCATGAACTTGCCGATGGGGGTTCGCACCGCGCTGACAATGACCGCATCCCGTTTGCTTTTCATCTCCTTCCTCCTTGAAGTTGTGTGGACAATCCTCGCCGATTGTGCCTACTGCTTCACCACATTGATCCTTGGCCGCATGTCACTGCGAGGTTCGCAGCGACAAAGCAATCCCGGCAAACTGTCCTATATGAGCCGAGGAGCCCCGAGGAACCTCGTCAACCGAGATGCTTCGTTCTGCTCGCAATAAGACCGGGCGATCTTATCCGTGGTCAAGCACTACTCTCATCCCAAAGTGCAAAGCCAACTGCGGTTCATGCGAGTTTACGGCATGCAGTCCAGGAGTACCCACGGGTTCACTGTAGGTTTTCCAGGTCTGCCAAATCCTGCAGCCGCCCTACTGCTTTCTTGTTCTTCTTCAGGTTGGGCAGGTCTATGAAGTTTACGGTAACCCCATCTACTTCAACCTCCACCCGCGAGGCGTAACAGGTCTCAAAATCTACACCGGATGCCGTTGTCAGCAAGTCTATCCGATTGGGCGGGTATCCAAGCTGTATGACCTGATCCGGGACGAGGAAATCCTCGGCCTTGAGACCCAGGGAGCCGAAGCCGAACTGTTCCAGAGCCTTCACCATGTTGGCTGCATTTTCGGGCGTCGGCTCTATCCAGATGTCTATGTCCTTGGTGTACCGGGGATAGCCGTGAAGGGCAACCGCATACCCGCCGATGACCAAGTACCTAACGAGGTTGTCGTTTAACGACATGATAAACTCTTTGAAGTCTTGGTTCAGCACCGTGCTTCCACCTATGGTATTCGCGGCGGATTTCTTCCAGCGCGGCGAGTCTCGCCTGGTAGGATTGGGTCTGCCAATAGGCGAAATCGTTTCGCTGCTCGGCCACGGGAACTTTCGTGTACACCTTGCTGATGCGTCGCACTTTCATCTGTGCATCCTTGGTCTCTGTTCCAAAGTCTGTCGGCAACCATCATGCGAGGGCGCGCACCGCCCGAAGCAATCCAGGTAACCTGTTATTCTGAGGCGCGCAGCGCCGAAGAATCTCGTCAACTGAGATGCTCCGCTTCGCTCGCAACGACAGAACCCGATTGCGCAGACAACTTACCAACAGAAGATGGGACCGGGCGCTCCTTGGGATGATCGCCCCACGCGCCCCCGACCGTAATCAATTATAGACCCTGAACGGCCAGCCGTCAATGGCCGGGGAAAACTCGGCTCTCTTGTCCAATAGCCGCTGCCGACACACGGCGCTACTGGCCCAGCCCCTGCGTCCGGATGTGGTACACCACGACCCCCAGCGCCACGTGGACGTTCAGCGATGCGCCCTTGCCCCACATGGGGATGAACACGGCCTCGTCGCACAGGGCCAGCGTGGCCTTGGTAACGCCGTGGTCCTCGTGGCCCACCACCAGGCACACCTTCTCGGGCCAGTCCACCGCGTGGTACGGGACGGCGTCGGCGGTGAGTTCCAGCGCGTACACGCGGTAGCCCTCGGCCTTGACCTCGCGGATGGCGTCGGCGGTGTCGGCCACGTAGCGCCAGGGGACGCGGGCGTGCTTGCCCCGGCCCACCTTCGCCACGGTCGGGTTCTCGGGCGTGGGCGTGATGCCGCACAGGATGAGTTCATCCAGCGCGGCGGCGTCGGCGATGCGGAAGATGGAGCCGACGTTGACGGGATACTCCACGCTCTGGAGGATGGCGACGATGCGATGGGCGAGGGGGAACTCCCGCCGCACCTCGCGGTGGAACCGCTTCAGTTCGGTGCCTCGCAGTGGCTTCATGGCATCGCTCTCAATCGCCTGACTTCGCCTGACTTCACCGCGGAGACGCAGAGGGCGCGGAGAGAATCAGAGGGTACTCTTTTCCTCTGCGGTGAAAACGCGCCCGCGCAGCAGTCGCCGCAACCGCCCCGCTGGGATGGCATCCCACACCACGCTCAGATCCTGGGCGCGGAACCCACCCACGAGCCACAGGACTACAGGGTACGCCACCACCGCCAGCAGCAGCCCCAGCAGCAGGCTGATGGGCCGCACCGCCCACAGGACGCCCGCGCACGCCAGCGACGCCACCAGTGGCTGCCAGGCAATCCCCAGCCACGGCACGCGCGTCAGGTGCTTGCGCACGGCGTAGTAGAACGGCAGCAGGAGCGCGATTTCCGAGAAGATGAGAATCGCAGCCGCCGCCTGATATCCGTACTTCGGAACGAACAGGAAGTTCATCACCACGTTGAACGTCATGCCGATGAGGAACGCCTTGGTCAGGAACCGTTGCTGGTCAATGGCGATGAGCACGTACTGGGTAACGGCGTTGATGAACCCGAAGGGCCGCGACAGGATCAGCAATTGCAGCGCGATCATGGACTGGGGCAGGTACTGGCTCCCGCCCAGCAGCGCGATCAGTTCGCGCGAGATGAACAGCGTGATGACGGTAACTGGCAGGATGAACATCAGCAGCAGCCGCAGCGACAGGATGTAGGCGCGCACCAGCGACTCCCGCGCCGACTCGGCGTAGCGCGACATGAGCGGGAAGATGGCCAGCGTGAAGTAGGACGGCACGATTTGCAGCGCGTCAATCCAGCGGTGCGCCGCCGAGTAGTAGCCCACCTCCGCGTCGCCTCGGTACTGCTGGAGGAACTGAATGTCAATGCGGAAGAAGATGGTCGCCAGCAGGTGGTTGATCATCAGCGGGTACGAGTCGGACAGGAGGCGGCGGCCGAAGGTTGGCTCAAATTCCAGGCGCGGGCGGAAGTAGAACCGCGCCGCCAGGACGCCCAGGATGAGCAGCGTAACGACGTTGACCACCACCGACACGGCGGCCAGCCCGATGACGCCCCACCCCACGAGCAGCACCAACGCCCCCAGCATCACCCGCAGGATAGTGGTAACCGACGAGATGGCGGCGGGGTACTCCATCTGCTCGTGGGCGTAGAACACCGACGAGATGGCCTCGGCGAAACTGCTGAAGATGAGGCCCAGGCTGAACAGCAGCACCGCCCAGACCGTCTCCATGGCCATGTTGCCGACCCGCGCCGAAAGCACCAGGATTCCCGCCAGGACGGGCAGGGACACGGCCCACAGGAGCAGTCGCAGCACCAGCGTGTTGCCCAGGTAGCGCCGCTGCTCTTCGGGCTTCTTGGACGCCTCGCGGGTGAGGAGCGTCCCCAGGCCGAACAGGACGAGAATCTCAAAGTAGCCGATGAGGTTGACGGCCGTCTGGTAGCGCCCCGCGCCCACGGGGGCAAGGATGCGCAGCATGAGCATGGCGAAGACCAGGTCTATGAAGCGGTTGAGCAGCGACATGCCCATCAGCACCAGGCTGTTCTTGGCCACGCGCTTCACCGCCGAGTCGCCCGCGTCGGCGCGGTAGAATCGCCGCCACACGGCGAACACCGCCAGCAGCAGCATGGACATGGCGGCCAGGAACGAGGTGTACAGCCCCAGTTTGAACGACATGGGCGAGTACTTGAAGCGAATCGTGTACGTCCCTGGCTCCAGGTACACGGCGCGGAAGTTGCCGTCGGCGCGGTAGATGGTCAACTCGCGCTCGTCGGCGTCGCCCTCGGCTCGGCTGTAGGCTTTCCAGCCGGGGAAGTAACTGTCGGCCAGCACCACCAGGCTCGGCTCGGCCAGGCTCGCCTTCAGGAACACCTCGTTGCCCGAGTAGCCTTCCACGGCCACGGGCGCGTAGCGGGCTGGTCGGGCAGGCCCCCGCGCGGCAAACCCCTGCTCCTCTTCCAGCACCACGTGCTCGCGCGGGTCGTACCGCTTCAGCGCGTCGCCGACCTTGTCGCGCGGCACGACTACCGCAGAGGCAGCGGGCAGCGCAAACGCGCGGGGCATGGCGTTCTCGTTCTCGTACACCCGCACCTCGCCGCCGTAAACCAGTTTGTAGCCCGGGCGGTCAATCTCCTGCGTCGTGATGACGTACTTCACGTTCAGCAGGTGCAGCAGCGGCGAGTCCAGCGAGTTCGGCTCCGACAGCGGCGCGATGCGGTTGTACAGCAGTTCGTCCTGCGGCTCAATCCATCCCATGTACTCCACGTACTGCCTGGGGATGATGGAGTCGTAGCCCCGGATGTCCTGGAACCCGAAGATCATGCCCGAATTGGCGTTGAACGGCTTCTCGCCGGGCGCGATGAACGTCGTGAACCGCCACAGGCTTTGGTCCCGCTGGAGAAACTCCACCACCGGCGGCTTGAACTGGAGCAGCGACGGGTCGGTTCGGGGGTTGAAGCCGATGCCCACGACGAACAGGTCCAGGACGACGACGGCCGCAGCCCAGACCTTCCATGCGACCCCCCGCGCCCGCAGCGCCCACCAGACGACCAGGCCCGACAGGAGCAGGAACAGGCCGAACAGGAAGAAGTTGCGGAACTGGTACGAGTAGAGCATGGCGCCATCGGCGAAGGCCCGCTGGGCCAGCCCCTGCGTCTGCACGAAGCGGTCGGCCAGGCGCAGCGAGACCCCGCCCAGCGCACGCGACAGCAGGAGCGCCGCCAGGCCCAGCGCCCCGGCTCCTGCCGCGAGCGCCGCCAGCCGCCGCACGGCCCGAAGCCCGCGCTCGGACGCGCCCGCCCGTTCGGTTAGGGCCGTAACGCCGAGCCCCGCCAGCGCGGCGATGCTGAACGTGTAGGCGAAGACCCAGCGGAACGGCGAATGCAGTTGATTGGCCCCAGGGACCCCGTAGAAGAACAGCGCGTACAGCGGCGTGCCGAACGCCATGAGCACGGACACGACGGCGAGCGACGCGAAAATCCAGACCGCCGCGCCGCGCTTGCGGATGACCGCGATGACGGCCAGCAGGAGCGGCAGGATGCCCACGTAACTCCCCGCCTCCACGTAGTTCTTCCACGTGGGCAGCCCCTTCGTCCACGCGATTTCGGTGATGGGTTCGCCGAGGGCGTTGGTGGTAACGGGCACCACCTGCCAGCGGAACAGGTCAAAGTACTGGTGGTGGCTGGGGTTGCCGAAGAAGTCCGGCACGAAGAACGTGATGATCTGCCGCCAGGGATAGGCCCAACCCACGACCTGCTGGTAACTCGCGGCCCCCTGGCGGAAGTTCTGGCGCACCAGTTCGTACAAGGGAATCCACTGCACCGCGCCCAGGCCGATGCCCAGCACGGCCAGCGCCGCGAGGGAGGCGATTGCCCGCCCCGCCATCGGCCAGAAGGCTCGCCGATGCCGCACCCACAGGGCTACGATCCGCCCCGCCGCGTAGTAGGCCAGGATGATGGCCACGTACACCATGATCTCCACGTGCCCGGCCAGAATCTGCATCCCCAGGCCGGCGGCCCCGATGAGCACCCAGGGCACGGCCTTCCAGAGGCTTGCGCCATCCTCGGCCAGCCGCAGCAGTTTCTCCGCCACCCACAGCAGGAACGGGAGCCACGTAACCGCCGCGACGATCATGGGGAAGTCCACGCTCACCACCATGAAGGCGCTGAAGGTGAACGCCACCCCCGCGACGAACGCCCCGGCGCGGCTCGCCCCCAGCGACCGCACGAACAGGTACGTGAACAGGCCCGCCAGGACGAAGTGGATGTACGTGAACACGCCGTAGGCGAGCGGCAGCGGCAGGACGTAGTACACGACGCTCAGCGGGTACATCGCCGAGTGCTGTCCCGCCGCCAGGAACGGAACCCCCGCGAACAGGTAGGGGTTCCACAGGGGAATCTGCCGCTGGTGCAGAGACTGCAGGATAAACTGCTTCCAGACGTAGTTCTCCAAGATGAGGTCGCTCAGCAGTTCGTTGTGGGGAACCTGGACGCCCAGCGAGGCGGCGAAGGTGCGCCACGGCTCAAAGGCGAACAGGTTGTCGGCGGGCAGCAGGGTCTTGCCGCCGACCAGCACCGGCCAGAAGAACACCAGCGGGAGCAGGACAAACCCTAGAACAGGGAGCAGCCTGCGCCCGCGCGAGGATTGCCAGAAGCCATATGCTGCGCCGATACGAGCCTTGATGCTGCTCACCCGCCCCCTCGGAGCCGCCGATACCGCCAACGGATTTCAAACACGCGCCACGCGGCCTCAAACTTCACGGGTATCGTCATTTTGGACTTGCCGATGCGCCTGTCCTCAAAGAAGATGGGAATCTCCAGAATTCGCAGCCCTAACTTCTCGCTCAGGTAGGCCATCTCCACCTGGAAGATGTACCCGCCAGAGTGCACGCGGTCCAGGTCAATGCGCTCCAGCGCCTGGCGCCGCCAGCACTTGAAGCCGGCGGTGGCGTCGCGCGTGCGGATGCCGAGAATCAGCCGCGTGTACACGCTGTTGGCGAACCAACTCAGGAGATAGCGGCCCACCCCCCACTGCTCGTCCAGCCGCCCGCCCTCTACGTAGCGCGAGCCGACCACGACGTCGTAGTCCCGTATCTTCTCCAGGAAGGCCGGAATGTAGTTCGGCGAGTGGGAGAAGTCGGCGTCCATCTGGATGATGTAATCGGCGCCGCGGGCCATGGCGTACCGAAAGCCCGTAACGTAGGCGGTGCCCAGGCCCAACTTGCCCGGGCGGTGGATGACGTGCAGGCGGCCTGGGTAGCGGGCGGCCAGCGCCTCGGCCACCTCGCCGGTCCCGTCCGGCGAAGCATCGTCCACCACCAGGATCTCCAAGTTCTCCACCGGCTGGGCGAACAGTTCTGCCACGATGGTGGGCAGATTCTCGGCCTCGTTGTAGGTTGGGATAACCACCATGGTCAAACGGTTTTCGTCCGTCATCAAGCGTCCCTTCTTGGCATAGGGTGGTGGTGCGATTATAGCCCATTCGGCAAGGCGGGTCAAACGGCGTTTGTCTGACATGTGCGTGAATTCTGTCTGAAAGCCGTTTCCGCTGTTGCCAAGCGGCCGCAGATGCGTTATAATAGTTGCGCGGACGGGGGAACTCGCAAAGCCAGGGATTTCCACCTCCATTGCCACCAGAATCTGTGGAGCAGCGGCTCGCCCAGGGGCGTTTCTGTCCCTGCGACGGGACAATAGACACGCTGCGGTGAGACGGTTGTCGGACATCGCCTATGGAGACCAAGATTCTGCTGATAGATGATGACCTCCTGGAAGCGGAGAAGATTCAGGCTTCTTTGCAGCGCGCCGGATTCCAGGTGCAGATGGCCCCTCCGAGCCGCAAGACTCTGCGGATGGCGCAGGGCCAGGGGTACGCCCTGGTCGTGCTCAGCCTGAACGGCCACTCGGCTTCGCCCCAGACTTTCGGCAACTCCCTGCGCCGGGCCATCGGGTTCACGCCGCTGGTGTTCGTGCCGCCCGTCGGCGTTCACGTGCCCGAGGCGGAGAACCAGCGCGTGCTGGAGCGTCCGGCCACCACCCGCCGCATCCTCTACCATGTGCGTCGCCTTCTGTCCGCACAGAAACCCGGCCCCATCCAAATGGGCAACCTGATGCTGGACTACGAAAACCAGTGCGTGTGGAAGGGGGAGGAAAAGCACCCGCTGACCCCCAAGGAGTTCCGCCTTCTGGAGTTCTTTATGACCCGTCCTCGGGAGGTCCTGTCCAAGAAGCAGATTCTGGAAGCGGTCTGGGACACGACCTACATGGGCTATATCCGCACCATCTACGTGCACGTCCGCTGGCTCCGCAAGAAGTTGGAAGCGGACCCGTGCCACCCCGAATACATCCGCACCGTGCGCGGCATCGGCTACGTGTTCAGTTGCCCGGAGCAGCCGCCTTCCCCGTGAGGTGTCGGAATCGCGAGGGCGGAATCCACGCATCGCGCGAATGAACGCGAATGCTGGGAGTGGCCATCGCGGGCATTGTGCCGCGCGCTCGGTGTCCCCCAAAGGCACGCCCATCTGTCCTTGCGAGCGAAGGAAGCAATCCCCACGTGCGGCGCACCTCCGAGGTGCGTCGCACGTGCCTTCTCACGTCCTTGCCAGCGAAGCGGAGCATCTCGGTCGGCGAGATTCTTCGGCGCTCCGCGCCTCAGAATGACAGATCAATGCTGTCATTGCGAGCGAAGCGGAGCAATCCCACGCTCGGAGATTGCTTCGGGCGCTGCGCGCCTCAGAATGACAGATCAACGCTGTCATTGCGAGCGAAGCGAAGCAATCCCACGCTCGGAGATTGCTTCGGGCGCTGCGCGCCCTCGCAATGACATCCTATCTGTCATTGCGAGCGAAGGAAGCAATCCCCACGTGCGACGCACCTCCGAGGTGCGTCGCACGTGCCTTCTCACGTCCTTGCCAGCGAAGCGGAGCAATTTCGGTCGGCGAGATTCTTCGGCGCTCCGCGCCTCAGAATGACAGTTCGCCGGAGATTGCTTCCGACGCTGCGCGCCCTCGCAATGACAGACACAACAAACTCGGCGCTATTCCGCCGCCCAGCCCATTTTGTGCCCGCCGAAAACCGTGCTAGAATACGCGGCAACAGTGGGCCAAACGGTTGTTCCGCTGGGGGAGGAGAAAGGTGCATACCCCCGTCTTGGTGCTCAATCACAACTTCCAGCCGCTGCACGTTTGCAGTACCCGTCGGGCCATGACGCTGCTGTACCTGGGCAAGGCCGAGGTCGTGGAGAACGGCCGTGGGTACGTCCGCACGCCCTCGGCCCTGCTGCCGCGCCCGTCGGTGATTCGCCTCCACCGCACCGTCATGCGGCCCTATCCGCGCGTCCGGCTCAGCAAGAAGGAAATCTTCCGCCGCGACAACTACACGTGCCAGTACTGCGGCCAGCCGTCCAAGCACCTCACGGTGGACCACGTGATTCCGCGCCACCGCGGCGGCACGCCCACGTGGGACAACCTGGTGTCGGCGTGCCCCGCGTGCAACCGGCGCAAGGGCGGGCGGACGCCGCAGGAAGCCCAGATGCGCCTGCTGCGGCCGGCGTTTGAGCCCCGCGCCAACAGCCTGTACCTGTTCCGCCACTATCTGGACGAATACAAGGAGTGGCGCAAGTTCATTGAGGGCTGGTGAGCCGCCGAGGGCGCTCCGCGAAGCATTCCCACTACCCCTCCACAGGGGCGTTGTCATTGCGAGGGCGCACAGCGCCCGTAGGGACAATTCATGAATTGTCCCTACTGAGGCGCGCAGCGCCGAAGAATCCCGCCGACCGAGATGCTTCGCTCCGCTCAGCATGACAGGTAAAGGTTGTCATTGCGAGGGCGCGCAGCGCCCGAAGCAATCTCCAATCGTGAGATTGCTTCGCTTCGCTCGCAATGACAGATGGGCTGTCATTCTGGGCGGCGAAGCCGCGAAGAATCCCGCCGACCGAGATGCTTCGCTCCGCTCAGCATGACAGGTAAAGGTTGTCATTGCGAGGGCGCAGAGCGCCCGTAGGGACAATTCATGAATTGTCCCTACTGAGGCGCGCAGCGCCGAAGAATCTCGCCGACCGAAATTGCTTCGCTTCGCTCGCAATGCGTGAGAAGGCACGTGCGACGCACCTCCGAGGTGCGTCGCACGTGGGGATTGCTTCGCATGACAATGGGTAGTTTTCTCTGTGGTCAAGTGCTACCCGCCGCGACAGGCGGGTAGTTTACGGTTCCGCGTTGGAGACTGCCATGCCCTGCGCCATGTCCACCAGGGCGTACAGCCCGCCGGAGACCAGCGAGTGCCCGCCCAGGAGCACGGGTATCGGCGCGTCGGCGGCGGCCTCGGTCAGCGCCTTCAGCGCGGGGTCGGCGATGCCCGCCGGACGGAGCAGGTCGGAGCGGTAGCGGTCGGTGTTCGTCGGCCACCGCCCCAGGTGGGACAGGAGGACTCGGCTATCCAGCAGGACCAGGTCGGCCACACCCGCCAGAGCCTGGAACAATTCCCTGGGGCCGCGCTCGCGCATGAAGAAGCCGAGGACGGTGCGCACCTCGCCCCGCTCCATGCGGCCGCTGGCCCGCATCCCCCGCTCCTCGGCCAGGGCGAGCGCCGTGCAGGGGGTGTGCTCCTCCACGTAGGCCCGCGCCGCAGATCCGACCCTCCCGGCCAGCAGCACGCGCGCCCCCGGCTTGCGGAGGACCTCCAGCGCGCGCATGACCGGCGCCGGGTCCAGGCCCAGGCTGTGCAGGTACGCGCGTAGGCGAGGCGGGCACGCGGGGTGGGCCATGGCGATCATCAAGTCCATGGGCGTGTCCAGGTCAAACAGGCTCACGGCGCTGGGGGGCAGGGCCAGCGCCTCCAGGCCGGCCTGCCGCGCCAGCCGCCAGGCCAGGTCGTTGTCCGTGTCGGGCGGCTCAATGCGACGGATGGCGTCCCCCGGCGTAAAGGCGACCAGGTCCGAGGAGTAGAAGTTGTTGGCAACCAGGAGGTTCTCGCCATCGGCGACGGTCTCGGCGATCCAGCGCAGGTCATCGTCGGCGAGGAACACGCCGCTGCCACCGCCGGCGTAGAAGGGCGCAGCCAGGCCGTGTTCGGTTACCAGGTCGCGGAGCCGCTGCCCGAAGTGGAACGCGCCGCGGTCCAGGGCAATCTCGGCGTCGGGGTGCGCGGCGCGAATCCGCTCGGCGAACGGCTCCGAGTTGGTCGCTACCACCATCCGTCCGACGGCGTCCACGCGGGCGGCGCGGTCCAGCCAATCCAGCGTGGCGGCGCGCCAGGCTTCGGTCATCATCGTTTCTTCGGGGGACGTCTCGTCTCCGCCCGTCATGAGGACGAGTTCCAAGCGCCGCGGCATTGGCCCCTCCAAATTCGGCGGGGCTAGAGCATCTGCCCTAGCCCCGTTCCGCGTTCCGATTTCTGCTTCTGGGCGAACGGCGAACTCTACGCGATCTCCGGCTCCAGCAGCCCGTAGTCGCCGTCGTGGCGGCGGTACACGATGCTGAGGCGGTCGGTGTTCACGTTCAGGAAGATGAAGAAGTCATGGCCCAGGAGTTCCATCTGCTCAATGGCCTCGGTCTCCTCCATGCGGTCCACGCGGAACCGCTTGGTGCGCACGATGCGCGGCTCTTCCTGCTCCACCTCGCTCACGGGGACCGGAGGCATCTCGCCTGGGCTTGGGCGGCCGCGACGGCGCTGCTTGCCTTTGTACCGTGCGATCTGGCGGTGCATCTTGTCCACGGCGGCGTCAATGGAGGCGAACATGTCGGCCGACTTCTCCTCCACGCGGAGGATGGTGCCGCTGCTGCGCACCGTTACCTGCACAACCTGGCGGTCCTGGGCGCTCTTCGTCTTCTCCACGGCCAGTTCCACCCGCGCCTCGTCAATGGTGGGAAGATACCGATCCAGTTTGCCGATCTTCTTTTCCACGTAGGACCGCAGCCAGTCCGTAACCTCCACATTCTTGCCCGTGATGATCAGTTGCATGTCCCTCTCCTTACGTTAGGATGTCGTGCCGAGAAACTCGGATTATGCCCAACGATACATGACAAAAGCCGACCTGCGGCATCTGCCCATGGAGGTCGGCCTCGCCCATTCCCCCGAAGCGCCCATATCCACCGCCTGTCCTTGGTGGCGAACGGATAAGACGGGTTACGTTTGCACCCTCATTATACCCCACAATGGGCTATTTGGCAATACGCAAATTCCGATTTTGGCGTCCCCGATATATAATCGGCCCTGATGGAAGCGCACGCGGGAACGCCCAACACACCTGGAACGAAACCGAACCCCTGCCGACGCCTGGGCGGTGTGGCCCTGGCGCTGGCGGTGGTGGCGCTGGCGGCGTGCGGCCACGTGTGGACGCTCCCCACGGACACGCCGACGCCTCTGCCGTCCGCGGCCCTGCCGTCGCCGACGGTGCCCACGCCCACCCGCACCGCCACCGCGCTCCAGCCCGTCTGGCTCCCGACGCGGACGCCTGCGCCCACGCCGACGCCCATTATCTACGTCGTGCAAAAGGGGGATACCCTCATCGGCATTGCCAAGCAGTTTGGCATCTCTGCCACGCTGCTGCAGACGGCCAACGGCATCGTGGACCCGCGGCGGCTGCAAATCGGGCAGGAGTTGCTCATCCCGCCGCAGGACGAAGGCTCGCGGCATGTGCTGCCCACACCCACGCCCGTGGCGGTGCGCGTGGAGAACGTGAGCGTGTACGCGCTGCCCACAGGGGGATTCTGCGTGCTGGGCGAGGTCGTGAATCCGCTGCCCGACGCAGTGGAGCGCGTGGCGGTGGAGGTGGTCCTGCTGGACGCCAACGAGGGGGTGATTGCCCAGGATCAAGCGGCCACGCCGCTGGAGGTCATCCCCGCGGGCGAGTCGGCGGCCTTCGCCGTGATGTTCCCCGACGCGCCGCCGTTCGCCAACTACCGCGTCGCCGTGGCTAGCGCGGACGTGCTCCAGCACCTGGGCCACCTGTACCTGGACTTCCGCGTCCTGTCCCACGAGGTTCGGGAGGCGCGCAACGGGGCCGCCGAGGTGGTGGGCGAGGTTGTCAACCAGGGCGACGCCATCGCACAGCCCTTTGTCGCGGTTACGTGCTACGACGCGCAGGGGCGGCTCGTCGCAGTTCGGGAAGTACCCGCCGACCCGCCGATCCTCGGCCCAGGCGAGCGGGGGACGTACAGCGTTGCCCTGACGCCGCTGGGTGGCCCCATTGACCGCTGCCGCGTGCAGGTGCAGGGGGAAAGGCTGGGCGAATGAGCGTTGCGAGATCACGTTCGGATCGCAAAAGGCGCGAAACCTCACGGAGAACGCGAAAGGCAACTCGCGGGTTTCGTGCTGCGAATGCCGTCGGAGTCATGTGCATAAACCCGTTACCATTTGCCAGAGGAATGTCGTCGTGGTAGGGCCAGAGGTCTCGGAAACCCATCAAGTCTCGGCGGGCGCGGAGCGCGGGGAAAGCCCTGCGCGCAAGGCGGGCGTGTTGCGCCGCTTTCGCATCCCCGAGGCGCTGATGGTGCTGGGCGTGGTTCTCATCCTCGCGTTCGCGGTCCTGTGGGCGCGGCAAGGCCAGGAGAACGACGGCGTGCCCGCCGCCGTGCAGCCGACGCCGTTCCCCACTGCGCCTGCGCCCACGGCTACCCCCACACCCCCGCCGACGGCAACGCCGCTCGGAGGCGCGCCCGCCACGGTCGTGCTGCCGACGATACCGCCTGCACCCGCGCCTGCGACGCCTGTCCCGGCCACTTCGCCCCCGACGCGCATCGTCATCCCCGCCATCAACCTGGACGCGCCCGTGGTGGAAGTGGGCTGGCGCGTCGTGGAGCGCGACGGGCAGACGACAACCGAGTGGGAGGTGGCCGACTACGCGGCGGGATTCCACATCGGCTCGGCCTACCCGGGCAACGTGGGGAACACGGTCCTATCGGGGCACCACAACATCCGGGGCAAGGTGTTCCGGTATCTGGTGAACGTGAACCCGGGCGACCTCGTCATCCTGTACGCGGACGGCCGGGCCTACTACTACCGGGTGGAGAGCAAGCAGATTCTGCCGGAAAAGTACGCCTCGGACGAGCAGCAGCGCAAGAACGCGGAACTCATCGGCTACTTCCCCGACGAGCGGCTGACGCTGGTAACCTGCTGGCCGTACACGAGCAACACGCACCGCGTGGTGGTTATCGCGCGGCCCGTGCCCCCGCCCGCCGACGCCCAGTAGCCGTGCGCCGCGGGTGAGGTTGTTTCAGGCGGTGCGTCGCACGTGCTTCTCACGTCATCGCGAGCGAAGCATCTGGGTTGACGAGATTCTTCGCGGCTTCGCCGCTCAGAATGACAGGGCGAGGGCTGTCATTGCGAGCGAAGCGAAGCAATCCCGCACCCTGGAGATTGCTTCGGGTCTCCGCCCCTCGCAATGACACCCCATCTGTCATCGCGAGCGAAGCATCTGGGTTGACGAGATTCTTCGCGGCTTCGCCGCTCAGAATGACAGTCTGATGGGATTGCTTCGGGCGCTGCACGCCCTCGCATGACAACTTGATCCTGTCATGGCGGGCAAGCGTGGCCTCACGGCTTTGGCGCGCCGCCCGCAGCGAGGACGTTCGCCAACGCGGCCCATTCCCCCAGGCTCAGCGTCTCGGCGCGCCGCTTCGGGTCCACACCCGCTGCCCGGAGCATCGCTTCGGCCTGCTCTGGCGGAATGCCCAACCCCGCGCTCACGGCGTTGCGCAACTGCTTGCGCCGCTGCGAGAACCCGGCCCTGGCAACGCGGAACAGCAGCGCCTCGTCGGCCACGGGTACCGGCGGGGCTGCCCGTGTCTCCAGCCGCAGGACGGCGGAGTCTACCTTCGGCGCGGGGGTGAACGCGCCCGCGGGGACGCGCGTTACGATGCGGGGCACGGCGTACCACTGCACCGCCACGGCGAGCAGGCTCATGGCGCCCGGCCGCGCGCAAATTCGCTGCGCCACTTCCCACTGCACGGTCAGGACGGCGAGCACGGGGCGCACCTCGGCTTCCAGCAGAAGGCGCAGCACGGCCGACGTTACGTAGTAGGGCAGGTTGGCGACGACCTTGTACACAAGGGCGCGTGCCAGGTGCGGGCGGAGAAGTTGGCCGATGTCGGTTGCCAGGATGTCGGCGTGCACCAGGGTCAGGCGGGGATTCCCTGCAAACCGCTCTTCCAGCAGGCGCACCATGCGGGGGTCCAGTTCCACGGCGACGACGTGGCCCGCGCGGGCCAGCAGGTGCTCGGTCAGGTTGCCCGTGCCGGGGCCGATTTCCAGCACCACGTCGCGCGGGGACAGGTCCGCCGCATCCACAATCTTGCGGAGATAAACCGGGTCGGCGAGGAAGTTCTGCCCCAGGCTCTTCTTGGGCCGCACAGGGCCTTCGTCCAGGATGCCCTGCAAGCGGGACACGGCGTGCCTACCTGGACTCCACCGGCCAGTCCGGCAGGACGTACCGAATCTGGTCGGGCGGGGGCGGCGGGGCCAGCAGGTACACGTCCACCCACTTCTTCCACAGCACCAGGTTGTCCTCGTCGTAGCACAGGTCAATGCGCAGGCCCTTGATCGCGCCGCCGGTGTCGCCCACATCGCCGATGCCGTAGCCGGGCACGTACATCTTGGTCTTGAGGTTCACCACGGTCGGGTCCACGGCGATGATGCCCTTGCGGGCGCGCCAGCCGACGCGCGTGATGCCGTATTCCGGATGGTCGCGCGTCTTGCCCGACGTGGCCGCCGTGTACGACGTGGCCAGCACGCGCAGTTTGCGCCAGTACTGGATCGTGCCGTAGGGGGTCTCCAATTCGCGGATGACGATCTTCGTCCCGTAGGCGAAGACCTGATCCTTCGGCTCCATTGCCACCCACTCGTCCATCACGTCGCGCTGCACCTCCGCGCCGTCGCGGATGACGGTGCGGATGCGGCGCTTGCGCAGGCCCTCCTCGCCTGGGCGGATCAGCCGCCGCTGGTCAATCTCCAGGGAAGGGTCGGGCTGCCAGATGACCGAATAGGCAATCGGCTCCTGCTCAATGGTGAACGCCTGGCGCAGCCGGATGACCTGGATTCGCATCCCGGATTGCAGCGGTGTATCGGCGGGCGGATCGGTGTAATCCAGGCCCACCAGGACGATGCCCGCCTCGGCCAGTGCGTCGGCGACGGTCGCCCCCTGGACGCGCGCCGATACCAGTCGGGAGTCCACTTCTATCTCCACGGGCGTGGCGCGGCGAATGGAGACGGTCATGCCGGGCACAACCGGCGCGTCGGCATCGGGGAATGCCGAGTCGCCGTCCAGGAGATTGACCCCACAGGCCGCCAGCGCCTCGCCGACGGTGGCCGCAGTCGTCAGGAATCGCGCCGCCACGCCGCCATCGCTCACGGTCAGCGGGACGGCGCGGCGGACCTCCAGCGTCAGCGCGTCCCTGCGCCCGATGTCTTGCCTGGCCCCGCGGCTGGATACCGCGCGCGGATTGGACGAGGGGTTCGCGGCCGACGGCGCGACGGGCTGCCCATCTGCCAGAACCACGTCCGCCTCGCCGACGTGGATTCCGGCCTCCGTGAGAATCTGCGACGGGGTAACGGCGCGCGTCTGGATGGTCAGGGTTTGGCCGTCGGCGCGGATAGTAACCGTGCGCGCCCGCTCCACGGTAATCGTCATCTCCGTCGTCAGGGGCGTTTCGGGCGCGGGCCAGACCGCGTCGGCGGGCGAAAGCCGCAGGCCTTGTTGCTCCAGGAGCGCGCCGACGGTGGCCGCGTGCGTGGTAACGAAACGGGGTTGCCCGTCCACCCAGAGGGCTACGGGCACGGCCGTCTGGGCGTAGGCGCGCCAGCCCAGCGCCCCCAACGCGACGACGAGCACAGCGAGCACCACTGCCCGTGCTGCGCGGCCAAGCCCACGCGCCGATTCTATGGCATCCTGCCGAATGACCTCATCGCAGGACAGATTGTACATCGCCCTTCCTTGAATGGTGTCGCTTTGTCTCGCCGACGGCAAAGACAAAGGGTCGTGCACCCTTCCTTGACCTGCATCCCTCGGCTTGCCCGATCAGCCAGCTCCAGCCAGGCGACCCTGCGTCGCCCAGAAAGCACTCCTTACCGTTGCTTCCTCCCGGACCTGGCGGGGTTCGGAGGTTTCTGCCGCGCAGGACCCAGCCTTCAACGCCGCTTGACCGAAGCAGTCCCAAGAAATCACAGGCCGCAAAAGGGCATTCAACCCCGCTATAGCGGATTGCGGGTACAGGGCACCGCTAGCTCCCCGTTCAGCACGACCCAAACGGATGTTATCCGATGGTGGCCCGAATGTCAAATGAAAAGGCGGAGAGGGTGGGATTCGAACCCACGGAGGATTGCTCCTCACGCGATTTCCAATCGCGCCGATTCGTCCACTCTCGCACCTCTCCGCGCACGAGCGAGGGCATTATACCCGTGCGGGGCGGAATTGGCAATTCGGCGGCGTGGGGACTGAAGCGATCAGCGGGCAGCGGTCGGCGATCAGCGGTCAGCAGTCAGCGGGCAGCGGACAGCGGGCGGGCGGGGAATCACGGCGCGACCGTGTCATGCTGGTCTCAAGCATCTCGGTCCACGAGATTCTTCGCGGCTTCGCCGCTCAGAATGACACAGCGAACCACACGGCGCGAGGGGTGCATTTCAGTTTGGGGGCAAGCCTGCTGCAATGGGCACGTCGGAGCAGGGCCGTGAGCCGCTCCCCATCAACGAAATCCACTTTCGCCGCCCACCGCACTGCGAAGGGGCTGTTTGACCTCACCTAACCCCTCCCACACCCTCCCCTTTCCTCTCCGCCCGCGGAGAGGAAAGGGGA
>JADBJK010000046.1 GCA_014874485.1 Chloroflexota bacterium | reverse complement strand
CCGCGAGATTCTGCAAGTCCTCGCCGACGAAGCCATTGCCGCGCTGGGCGTGCACCAGGGCGTGGCCCTGGAACATGACGCAGAACGCGGGATCTTGGCGCCCGCTGCCGGGCGGCCTCGCCCCGAATCGGGGGACATCCTGGGCGTGCGCTTCCTTGCGGCGCAATTCCCCAGCCTCCGCGACCTGGGATGGGACCGCAGGCCCATGGTCTTCCCCAACGTGCAGGATGACGACCGGTTTGCGGCCATGCGCGAGTGGACGCGCCGCGCCGGGATGGAAACCCTCATCCTGGCCCCGATGGAAGCCCACGGGCGGGTTTACGGCCTGCTGGCGCTGGATGGCACGGGCCGCCAGGCCCTCAGCACCGCCGAGATGGACCTCCTGGCCTCCATTGCCCACTACGGCGCGCTGGCCCTGGAAACTGCCAACCTCTACGCCGAAACGGTGCAACGCCAGCGTCTCGCCGAGACGCTCCGTGAGGTCGGCCTCGCCCTCGGCAGCACCCTGGACTACGACGAGATTCTGGACCGCATCCTAGACGGCCTGACACAAGTGGTGCAGTGCGATGCGGCCAACATCCAACTCATCCAGTGCGGCGCAGCGCGTATCATCCGCGGACGGGGCTACGAGCAGTTCGGCATCGCCGCTGACATGGAAGGGTTGACGCTCCCGCTGGCACAGGCCCGCCTGCTCCAACAGATGACAGAAACCCGACGGCCGGTTATCGTGTGCGACGTGCTCACGGAGCCCCGCTGGTTCGCGCCCGAAGCCTGGCGGGGCCGCCCGCCGTTCTGCCGCTCGTGGATGGGCGCGCCCATCGTCGTGCGCGGCGAGGTCATCGGGTTCATCAACGCCGACAGCATTGAGCCCAACGCCTACTCGGAGCGCGACGCCGAAACGCTGGCGCTGTTCGCAGCCCAGGCCGGCGTCGCCATGCAGAACGCCCGGCTCTACGCCGAAGCCCACGAGCAGCGCGCTATCGCCGAGGCGCTGCGCCAGGCGGCCTTGGCCCTGAGCAGCAGCCTCAACGCCGAGGAGATTCTGGACCAGATTCTGGTGCTTCTGGAGCGCGTCATCCCCTACGACGCCGCCAACATCCAGACCACCCAGGATGGCCGCGTCGTGCTTGCGCGGCTGCGAGGCTACGAGCGGATCGGTCCCGATGCCGAACAGGCCGCCCGCGAAGCCTTCTTCAATGTGCATGACGTGCCGAACATTCGCGCGATGATGGAGACTCGCAGGCCCCACGTGATTCCCGACACGTGGAGCGACCCGCAGTGGATCAAGGCCCCCGGCCTGGAGTGGATTCGCTCATGGGCCGCCGCGCCCATCCTCGTAGAGGACGAGGTCGTGGGGTTCATCAACCTGGACGGCACCGAGCCGGGGAAATACGGCCCGCACCACGCCGATGTGCTGGACGCCTTCGCGCGCCAGGCGGCCGGCGCCCTGCGCAACGCGCGCCTGTACGAACAGGCCCAGCGCCGACTGCGGGAACTCACCGCCATCTACCAGACGGGGCAGCGGCTCCAGCAATTGCAGCCGCCCGTCGTCCTGGCACAGGAAGCTATCAGCGCCCTCTCGGATGTCATCGGCTACGAGCACGGCGGCGTCATGCTCCTGGACGAGCAGACCGGGACTCTGGAAACCGTGGCGCTGATAGAGAAGGGCATGGACGCCCCAAGCCTCGCCGCCGAGATGGAGCGCGTGCGTGCCTTTGACATCCGCCTGGGCCGCGGCATCACCGGCTGGGTGGCCGAGCACGGCGAGTCCCTGCGCGTGGACGACGTGCGCCAGGACCCGCGCTACATCGGCGTGCGCGAAGAGATGATGTCCGAACTCTGCGTCCCCATGAAGGTGGGCGACCGCGTCCTGGGCGTCATCAATGTGGAATCCGTCCGACTTGGGGCCTACTCGGAGTCGGACCAGCGCCTGCTGGAGACGGTCGCGGCGCAGTTGGCCGTCGCCATCCAGAACGCGCGCCTGTACGAAGACCTGCAGCGCGCCTACGAGCAACTCAAGTTGAGCCAGGACGAAGCCATGCGCGCCGAGCGGCTCCGCGCCCTGGGCCAGATGGCGTCGGGCATCGCCCACGACTTCAACAACGTCCTCACGCCCGTGCTGGGCTACCTGGAACTGGCGCTGGAGCACCCCGACATGCCCGACGAGGCCCGCTCGGACGTGGAACGGGCGCGAAGGGGCGCGCTGGCCGCCAGTAGCATCGTGGCCCGCCTGCGCGAGTTCTACCGCCCCCGCGACGCCGCCGAGCCGTTCGTCCCTGTGGACCTCAACCGTGTCATCGGCGAGGCGGTGGACCTGACCCGCCCCCGCTGGCGCGACATCCCGCAAGAGCAGGGCGTTGTCATTGATATGCGCCTGGAACTGGGGCCGTCGCCGCGCGTCCAGGGCGACCCCGCCGCCCTGCGCGACCTGCTCACCAATCTCATCGCCAACGCCGTGGACGCCATGCCCGATGGCGGCACCATCACCATCCGCACCCAGACCGATGGCGGCAGCGTCTTGCTGTCGGTGTCCGACACCGGCATGGGCATGACCGAAGAGGTCCGCCGCCGCGCCTTTGAGCCGTTCTTCAGCACCAAGGGGAGCCAGGGCACGGGGCTGGGCCTGTCCATCTGCTACGGCATTGTCCAGCGCCACGGCGGCACCATTGACCTGCAGAGCGAGCGCGGCAAGGGCACGACCGTGTTCGTCCACCTGCCCATCAGCGCCGACACGCTCCCCATCGGTGGCGATGAGACGCTGCCCGCGCTGCCACCGCTCACCATCCTCCTGGTGGACGACGAGGAATCGGTGCGGGCGGTTGTCGGAAGAATGCTGACCCGCGCGGGCCACAAGGTCATCACGGCGGGCGGGGGTTCCGAAGCCATCGCCGAGATACAGAAGCGCAAGCCCGGGGAGATAGACGTGGTCATCACCGACCTGGGCATGCCCCAGGTTACGGGGCGCGAGGTCGCCCGTGCGTCCAAGGCCCACTCGCCACAGACGCCCGTGATTCTGCTCACCGGCTGGGGCGGCAAGATGGGGTACGAACTCGGCGCGCCCGAAGATGTGGACGACATCCTCACCAAGCCCGTGCAGTCCACGGACCTCCACCGCGCGCTGGCCCGCGTTCTGGGCCTGCTGAAGGGCGATTCGTGAATGGGTGGGGGCGCGTTGCAGGGACAATTCATGAACGGGTGAGGGCATTTTGTAGGGAAATTCATGAATCGCCCCTACAATCCCCCGACGGTTCTTCCCAACCTGCGCACCCTGGGCATCATGGCGGTCCGCAAAAGATGGGGAGCGCAACCAGCCGCTAAGGAAGCCCATGGGTGAGGATAGCTTGTAGGGGCAATTCATGAATTGCCCCTACAAGCACGTATCTCGCAGGTGCGTCGCGGGTGCAACTTAGCACCAAGCGGGGTGGGCGTTTGGATCGCGAAACCCGCGAAAGGGCGCGAAGGGGGCGGGGCCGCGCGTTCCATCTCCCGCTGGGAGAGGGCTAGGGTGAGGGCGTGCCGCGCGGGGCTAAACCCCCGCGCTGAACGGGCGAAGCCCCGCTGGGGCTGGGCGGGGCGTGCTGTGCGCCTACAACCAGCCCGCAGGGCTTGGCCCATTTAGCCCGACGGCTTCAGCCCCGGGCGTGGGTGAACGTTTGGATCGCGAAACCCGCGAAAGGTCGGGCGGGGCGGCGCGTCCCCTCTCCCGCTGGGAGAGGGCTAGGGTGAGGGCGTGCCGCGCGGGGCTAAACCCCCGCGCTGAACGGGCGAAGCCCCGCTGGGGCTGGGCGCATCACCTGGGCTCCTACGGGCAGCCCGCAGGGCTTGGCCCATTTAGCCCGATGGCTTCAGCCTCGGGCGGGGCGGGGCAGCCGCTCACCCGCCACCCGCGCCCGGCCCGTCCGGCGCACATTCGTTGCGCAACTCGGCCAGCGCGCCGTTGAGCGCCGCCTCCAGTTCCCCCTCGCCCAGCGATGCCCGCTGCTTCCACAGTTCGGCCAGGCGCGCCAAGCATCCGTACAACTGCCGCACGTAGGCGAGCACCCATCGCGGGTCCCCGTCGGCGGCGTGGGTGCCGTACCAGGCCTCCAGGCGGTTTAGCGCCAGCGCCGCATGGGCGGCCAGGTCGTCCAGCGTGTAGTCGGCGGTGAGCGGCGGGGCCTGAGCGACGGCGCTATCCGGGGCCGACGGCCGCGCACGCGCTGCCCGCCGGTGTGCCGCGCAAACGGCCTCGCCCCGCATGGCCCACGCGCGACAGCCTTCCACGGCGCAGGGCCGCTTTTCCGCATGGCGTGGCATGGCATCCCTCCTGCAAGCCGTCGGCCAGCATCGGTTCGTGGCACCACCGCCTGCCGACCGATGACGGCCAACGGCTGATGGCTAACGGCTCTCCTTCAGCCCCAGCAGTTCGGCGGCGTTCTTCACCGCCTCGTAGCCGAACGTCGCCAGCGTGGCGCCCCAGAAGGCCGCGGCCAGCGCGCCCCAGTAGCCGGCGCCCGTGATCGTCGCGGCGATGACTTCCAGCACCGCCGTGATGCCCAGCACCAGCAACTGCGCCCAGTGCTTGTCGGGCAGGTAGATTTTGAGCCACTGGGTCAGGAAGATGGCGGCCAGCCCCGCCGCCCTCGGATCCAGAAATCCCTCCGGGGTCAGAAGCGCGTCCATCGTGCACCTCCGAATGCGTTTTGCGGAGCATACGCACGCCGTGGGCCGTTGATAAGGGCGAGCGGGGGTTCGGGTGCGATGCACTTTCCGAAGCGCGTCGCACCTTCAGGCCCATTGTCCCCAAACGCCGGGGGGCGGGGCGATTCGTGAATTGCGCAAAGCGGGGCAATTCGTGAATTGCCCCTACCTGATCCCCCAACGCGAATCGCGGCGCGCGCCATTTGACACCCGGGCTCGCCGCGCATATAATTAGATTATCTAACAATGAGAAAGGCTAACGAATATGCGACCGTCGCCTGAAGAGTGCGCCCGCGAGGTGCTGGACGTCGTCCCGCTGGTGATGCGCGCCATCCGCGCCGAGATGCGCAGCCACCGCACGCCTGACCTGTCGGTGCCGCAGTTCCGCGCGCTTCTGTTCCTCAAGCGCAACCCGGGTGCGTCCCTGTCGGCCGTGTCCGACCACTTGGGCCTGACCCCACCCTCTGCGTCCAAATTGGTGGACGGCCTGGTGGCGCGGGGGCTGGTGGCGCGCCAGGTTAGCCCCACGGACCGCCGCCGCGTCATGCTCGTCGTAACGCCGCCGGGCGCTGCCATCCTGGAGTCGGCGGCGCAGGCCACGCAGAATCACCTCGCCCGGTCGCTGGCGCAACTGGACGATGACGGCCGCGCCGCCGTTCTGGAGGGGATGCAGGCCCTGCGCACCCTCTTTGGCGCTGCTGCCCGCTGATCTCGGAGGAAGCCATGTCCATTCTGGAAACTCACTCGCTAACCCGCCGCTTCGGCACGCTCACCGCCGTGGACGCGCTGAACCTGAGCATTGAGCCCGGCGAGATGTTCGGACTCCTGGGGCCCAACGGCGCGGGCAAGACGACGACCATCAAGATGCTGACCACGCTGCTGCCGCCCACTTCGGGCGGGGCGAGCGTCGCCGGGTACGACATCATCCGCCAGCCTGCCGCCGTCCGCCGCGTCATCGGCTACGTCCCGCAGATGATCTCGGCCGACGGCACCCTGACCGGCTACGAGAACCTGCTCATCATCGCCAAGTTGTACGACGTTCCGCGTGCGGAGCAGGAGAAGCGCGTGCGCGCCGCGTTGGACTTCGTGGGCCTCGCCGACAGCGCCGACAAACTCGTGCGCGCCTATTCGGGCGGCATGATCCGCCGCCTGGAAATCGCCCAGTCGCTCATCCACCATCCCCAGATGCTGTTCCTGGACGAGCCGACCATCGGCCTGGACCCCAATGCTCGCCGCGCCATCTGGGGACATCTGGAGCAACTGCGGCACGAGTTCGGCACGACGATTCTCCTTACGACGCACCTGATGGAAGAGGCCGACCGCCTGTGCGACCGCGTCGCCATCATGCACCTGGGGCGCATCGCCGCCATCGGCACGCCCGCCGAACTGAAGGCGTCCATCGGCGGCAACGGCGCGACCCTGGAAGACGTGTTTGTCCACTATACAGGCAACACCCTGGATTCGGGAGGAACCTACCGTGAGACTCTCAGAGAAAGGCGCACAGCCCGCCGTCTTGGCTAGCCGCCCCTGGAGCGGCAACCCGTTGGCCGCCCTGGGCCGATTTGTGTACAAGGTCCTGATCATCGCCGAACTGGACGCCCGCAAACTCCGCCACGACCCCACGGAGTTGTTCATGCGCGCCGTCCAGCCCACGCTGTGGCTGCTGGTGTTCGGCCAGGTGTTCACGCGGGTCCGCGCCATCCCCACGGGCGACATCCGCTACCTGGACTTTATGGCCCCCGGCATCCTGGCCCAGAGCGTCCTGTTCATCGCCATTTTCTACGGCATCTCGGTCATCTGGGAGCGGGACCTGGGCATCCTGCACAAGTTCCTGGTTAGCCCGACGCCGCGCACGGCGCTGGTGCTGGGCAAGGCGCTATCGGCGGGCGTGCGGGGCCTGGTGCAGGGGCTGTTCATCATCCTTCTGGCGCTCCTGCTCGGCGTCAAGGTCAACTGGCATCCGCTGGCGCTGGGGGGCGTGTTGCTCACCGTCCTGCTGGGCGCGGCCATCTTTTCCACCTTCTCGCTCATTATCGCCTGCCTGGTGAAGACCCGCGAGCGGTTCATGGGCATCGGCCAGGTGCTCACCATGCCGCTGTTCTTCGCCAGCAACGCCATCTACCCCATCGCCATCATGCCCGGCTGGCTCCAGGCCATCTCGCGGGTAAACCCGCTGTCGTACCAGGTGGATGCGCTGCGCACGCTCATGCTGGTGGGTGGGGTCAGCGGCTTTGGCCTGGGGGTGGATTTTCTCGTGATGTTCGCGGTGCTGGCGGTGCTGGTGGGCATCGGCGCGCGCCTGTACCCGACGATTGTGATCTAGGGGCGCGGGCAGGGAGCCGCGACGACTCGCGGGATTGCGGGCGGCCAGGGGCTAACGCCGGTCGGCTGCATCCCCGGCCGCTTCTGTGGGGCGCGATTGCAACGTCAGCGCGACCCATCCGGTAACCAGCGCCATCAGTGCGGCGGCTGTTGCGAACGGCGCGCGCATCCCCCACGCGGTTGCGACCGAGGCTCCCAGCATCGGCCCCAGGGCCGAGCCGGCGCTCCCCGTGGAGTTGCTCATCCCGTAGATGGCCCCCTGTTGCTCCTTGGGAGCCTTTCGGGCCAGGGTGGCGTTGGCCGAAACCATCAGCCCGCCCACCGAGAACCCCAGCACGAATGCGCCGACAGCGATCACGCTGTAGGAAGGCGCGAGGGCCTGCGCCAGGTTGCCCAACACGGCGCCAACCCCGCAGGCGAGGATGAAAACGCCTGCCCCTCGCCTGTCCACGAGCCGCCCGATGAGCACCGCCGCCAGCGCCGCGCCGACGGCATTCGCCCCGTAGACCGAGCCGGTGGCCGTGTTCACCAGCGATGGGTCGCGCTGGAGCGACTCCACCAGCAGGGGCAGCACCGGGCTTGGCACGGCGTTGCTCATGGACATGCCGGCTAGGGCCACGATGGCCCCCAGCACGGGCATGCTGTGCGTGATGGTGTGCACGCTGGCCCGCAGGCCGTTGTTCTGCTTGCCCTGAGGCGGCACAAACTGCTCGTGGATGAGGAGCACGGCCAGCAATCCCCCCGCGAACAGCAGGACGCCCGTAACGCCGAAGACCCAGCGATAGCCGAGGTTGTCGGCCACGAGCCCGCCCACCAGTGGCCCCACCGACGCCCCGCCGAATACTGCCATCTGCATCATCCCGAGCGCGAACCCCACCTCGCCCGGCGGCGCAATGGTTGCGATGAGCGTCATGAACGCGCTGACCGTGCCCGTGAGCATCCCCTGCAGCAGGCGCAGGACGAACAGTTGCTGCACCGACTGCACGAGCGCCATCGCCCCCAGAACCAGGGCCCCGCCGAACGTGGCGCGCACCACCATGATCTTGCGCCCGTGGCGGTCGGCCAGCACGCCCCAGATGGGCGACATGAGCGCCATGGAGACCGCGCCCGTGGACGCGAGGATGCCTGCCCACAGGGTTACCTGGTGCACGTCGGTAATCCCCAGCGCGCGGATGTAGAAGGGGTAGAACGGCCCCACCGCGTTGAAGCCCACGATGCACAGGAATTGGGCCACCCACGCGGCGGCAAGGGTTACTCTCCAGTTCCGCATACGTGATCCGTGATCCCGCCGTACAGATTGCGATGCCGTGGGGGATTATACGTCAGGGGCGCAGATGTGTCATATCGGCGCATTGCGCAACCGGCGGCGCTTGCCGCAGAGGCCACGTCATGCTGCGAACATGCGCATCGGGGCGATGGGGGCACCGCGCCGCCCCTTGCTCCATGACTCTAGCCGTCCCGGCAGGGAGGGAACAGTGCCCCACGCCCGCAGGCTCCTTTTGCGTATATCGCACTTCAAACGTCCCCTGACCGACGCCCCGAATGCGCAATCCGCGCAGAAGGTGAGGAGCGCCGCGGTCGCCAATGCCAGCGCCATCGCTTACTACGGCAGCGCCACCCATTCTTGACAATCCGCGCCTTTGGGCATAGACTTGCATTGTGGTCAGTCCAACCACACTGAAGGGCTACGACGGCCCATCCCCGTTCGCAACCCTCCATGTATCCTGCAGGAGGTAATCCGATGAGACTCTGGTATGTTGCTGCGCTTGCGCTCGTAGCCCTGATCCTGGTCGGTTGCGGAGCGCCTGCCGCTACGCCGACCCCCGCGAACTTTACCGACCCCTTTGCCTACTGCGCCGCGGTCGGCACCATTGACCGGCCCGACGCGCGCTACACGGGGCCGAAGGTTCCCGAATCGGTCGCCAAGGGGCTGCAGATCGTGATGAACGTGCCCGACACGCCGCTAGAGGTGCTGCAGAATGGCTCGCTTTGGCGCTGCATGGACGGCAAGGTGTACGCCTGCTTCGTGGGCGCGAACCTGCCCTGCGAAGAGAAGGCTGACACCAGCCGCACGCCCGCGCAGGAGATGAAGGACTTCTGCGCGCAGAACCCGAATGCGGACGTCATCCCGGCTGCGGTAACCGGCCGCGCCACGGTGTACGAGTGGCGGTGCACCAACGGCGAGCCCGCCATCGTCAAGCAGGTCTTTGAGGCAGACGCTCGGGGCTTCCTGGCCAACTTCTGGTACACGGTCGGCAAGCCGTAGGCGACACGCAGGGACGACTGGATCGCAGAACCCCATCGCGGGATCCGCACCACTTCGCGGGTTTCGCGATCCAGACCCCGCCGCTTGGCGGTGGAACCCCGACCCGCGGCTACCGGTTCCCGTACCGGTCGCGGTGCACCTTGGCGGGGTCGTACTGCGTGCGCGGGGGCTTCTGCTCCGCCGGATGCCCCACGGGGACGATGCATAGCACGCGCTTGCCTTCGGGGATGCCCAGCGCCTTGCGGACATGCGCCTCGCGCTCCGCGCGGGGGTAGATGCCCACCCACACCCCGCCCAGGCCCAGCGCCGTCGCCGCCAGGAGCAGGTTCTGGGTGGCCGCCGACGTGTCCTCCACCCAGTGGTCTGACCGCCGCGCGTCGCCCAGCACGACGAACACCACGGGCGCATCGGCCGCCATGTACGACCACGAGTGCGTCGCCGCCAGTTGTTGCCGCAGGCCCGCGTCGCGCACCACGACGAACTCCCACGGCTGGGCGTTGTTGGCCGACGGCGCCGCCATGGCCGCCTCCAGCATCGCCTGCACCTGCTCGTCCGTTACCGGCTCTGCGGTGTACTTGCGAATGCTCCGCCGCGATTTGATGAGTTCAAGCATCTATCCCTTCACCTCCCGTTGGTGGGGTCGGCTCGCCCCTGGACGGGCCGAAGATGGCACCGGTCAGGGCCCCCAGCCCGACGGCGGCCAGGAACATCACCGCGCAGCACCCCGCGTTGACCGCGTTGACCACGCTCGGCGCGAAGACGGTCAGCGGGTCCAGCCCGTACCCTCGTAGCATGTCCAGCACCTCGGGCGGCAGGTTGCGCACGATGTAGTCGGCGCCGCCCATGACCGAGTACGACACCGCCGACACGATCATCCACACGATGCCGCCCAGAGCGCCCGCGAGGGCTCCGGCCACCGCGCCCGCCGCCGCGCCATCGCCCGCCGTGCGGGGCTTGGGCAGCCAGTAGGCCGCCAGCGCCCCCGCCATGGCGTAGGCCAGGAACATGAGCGGCACCGACACGCACTGCAAGCACGGGATGAACGTGGTGAACGACAGAATCGCCGCCACGCCCCCACCCACAAGCCCTGCTTTCAAGCCAGCCTTCCCTGTCATCGCGTTGCCTCCTCAAGAAATAGCCGTCAGCATTCAGCAGTCAGCGTTCAGCGGTCAGCAGTCAGCGCTCAGCAGTCAGCGTTCAGCGTTCAGCGATCAGCGGTCAGCGATCAGCCGTCAGCGGTCAGTGAAGGGCGTTAGCAGACGGGTTGCGATGAATGGCCGACTCCTGACTGCTGATTGCTGATTGCTGACCGCTATAGCCTGTACGCCCTCACCTGCTTGAGTTCGCTGCCGACCATGCGGAAGGCGCGGCGCTCGGCCTCCCACAGGATGCGCTCCTCGTCCAGCGTCTGGAGTTCGCCGCCGCGCAGAAGCCAGCGCCCGTCCACCATCACGTCGGCGACATCGCCCGCCCGCGCCGCATGGAGCAGGTTCGCGGCCAGGTTGTGCCTGGGCCGCAGGTGGGGGCGATTGCAATCCCACAGCACGATGTCGGCGGGGCGGCCTGGGGCGATGACGCCGCTCTCGGCGAAGCCCATGGCCCGCGCTCCCGCCTGCGTCGCCAGTCGCAGGGGGAGATCCCCCGCCATGGCCTCTGGATCGCGGCGGTCGTGCTTCTGGGCCAGCGCCGCCAGCCGCGCCTCCTCCAGCATGTCCAGGTTGTTGTTGCTGGCGGTGCCGTCGGTTCCCAGCGCCACGTTGACCCTCGCCGCCAGCAGGTCGGGGACGCGCGTCGTGCCCATGCCCAGTTTCATGTGGCAGTTGGGGCACTGCACCACCGTGGCGCGCTTCTCGGCCAGCGTCTCCATATCGCCAGGCCCCAGGTAGATGGCGTGGGCCACGATGGCGGGGCGATCCAGAATGCCCAGCCGCGTCAGGTGGCCGATAGGCGTCGCGCCGTGGCGGGCCAGCGATGCGTCCACCTGCGCCTGCGACTCGGCGGCGTGGATGTGGCAGCCGACGCCCAGGTCCGCCGCCGTCTGGGCGACCTGCGCCAGGAACTCGGGCGAGCAGACGTAGGGCGAGTGCGGCCCCAACACGGTGCGGATGCGACCGTTGGCCGCGCCCTGCCACCGCCGCACGAACTCCACGGTGCGGGCCAGCGTCGTCCCGCCGATTTCCTGCTCGGCGCCCAGCCCGAACACGCACCAGGCCAGGGTTGCCTTCAGGCCGCTCTCCTGCACCACCTCGGCCACGTGATCCATCCAAAAGTAGTGGTCGGCGAAGGCCACCGTGCCCGAGCGGATCATCTCCGCCGCGGCCAGGTAGGCCCCCCAGCGCACGTCTTCCTCCTCCAACGCCGACTCGGCCACCCAGATGCGCTCGTTGAACCAGCGGTCCAGCGGCAAGTCCTCGGCCCAGCCGCGCACCAGCGTCATGGGCGCGTGGGTGTGGGCGTTGAAGAACCCAGGCGCGGCCACCTTGCCCCGCCCGTCCACCACCTCGTTGGCGCGGAAGTCCTGCGGGATGCGGCCCACCGCCGCGATGCGTCCGTCGCTCACGGCCAGGTCGGCGTCGCGGAGAACCGTCCCCGCGTCGTCCAGCGTGAGGATGTCCACAGATCGGATGAGAATGTTGGTCATGATATCCTCTCCAAAAAGCCTTTGGCCTTTGGCCCATGGCCTCTAGCCACAGGGCTTGCTGCCGTCCAACGGCTAAAGGCTATCGGCCAATGGCCATTTCATACACCCGATACGTCTTGATGTGGGTAACGCCCAGGCGCTTCAGGGCGTTGTTCATGGGCACGTTGTCTTCCAGCACGTAGTCAATCTCCACGCGCGGGTTGCGGGGAGCCAGCGCCTGCCACGTCCGCGCGTACAGCAGCGAATCAATCCCCAGCCCGTGGTAGTCGGGATGCACGCCCAGCGCGAAGAAGCGATACTGGCGCAGGCGCGGCATCCCCCGTAGGAGTCTCACGAACCCGAAGGGGAACAGCCGCCCGTTCAGCCCGCGCAGCAGCACGTTGATGTCGGGCAGGGTGATGGTGAACCCGATGGGCCGCCCGCCCGCCTCGGCGATGAGCACCGCCTCGGGATGGATGATCTGCTTCAGGTCGCGGGCCATCTGCTCGGCCTCGGCATCGGTTACGGGGTAATATCCCCAGTTGTGCGCGATGGAGATGTTGGACAGGTCCATGATGATCTGCGCGTCCTCGCGGTACCGCTTCATGTTGACGGGACGCACGGTGACGCCGTGCCGCTCGGCGATGGCGTCCATCATCCGCAGGTACCGTTCGGGGATCGCGTACCCCTTGGACACGTCGGCCTCGTACACCAGCAGGTCTTTGGCCTTGCGCAGGCCGTAGGCTTCGGCCTGGGTGTTGTAGTAGGGTGGATTGTGTGGGGCCATGATGGTGGGCGGGTGCTCGTAGCCGTGCACCACAAACCCCCATTCCTGCGATGAGAAACTGATGGGGCCGCGCATGATGGCCATCCCCCGCGCACGCAACCAGTCCCGCGCCGCCTCCAGCAGCACGCGCGATGCGGCCGCATCGTCCACGCACTCGTAGGAGCCGAAGAACCCGATGGGCTTCTGCCAGTAGTCCACCGCCAGGCGGTCCACGAACGCCGCCACGCGCCCCACCGTGCGCCCGCCGTCGCGCAGCAGGAACAGCGCGTAGTCGCAGTGGCGCAGCAGGGGGTTGGTCTCGGGCGCGAACAGCCGCACCTGCTCCGAGCGCAGCGGCGGAATCCAGGCGGGGTCGCTGCGGTAATGCACGTAGGGGAACAGGGCGAACTCCCGAACCCGCGCCTTTGTCGTGGCCTGGAAGATGTCCATCCGATCCTCCGTGCGGTGGATGGGGAGATTATAGCAAGGGGGCGGCGGGCTGTCCAACCGATGCATTCGTCCTGCGCAGGCGCGAGCACTCCCTCACCCCGACCCCTCTCCTGCACGCGGGCGAGGGGACGGGCGCGGCGGCTTCCGCCCGATGCTAAAGCATCGGGCTAAATGGTTTTCTCGCCAAGAGATTTGTGGTATAATTCCCTCCAAAATGTGTGGAGGAAGTTATGCCGAGACGGATACGGT
>JADBJK010000051.1:4271-13939 GCA_014874485.1 Chloroflexota bacterium | reverse complement strand
CGGTCTCCAGCCAGACAAGGACGGCTTTGTGAGGCTGTCCATCGCCGAGTTCAGTTTGTGAAGTAGCACCATTGGTTAAATAACTCTTTTGGCCGAAGTATCAATGAGCTTTGGCCATTGACGGGGAGAAAGAGGTTGAGGGAAAAGAAAAACATATCTACCATCAACCAGAAGGAGATTTTCAGGATTAATCTTTAGATAGTCGCTTGAGGAAATTTTTCCTGTTTTAACATTGTTGTAATCCTGAAGGAGTTCCAGAACCTTCATCCACTCACTCCCTTCCATAAGCTTAGCTAATTCTTGGTTAATTTCCTCCACGCTCATCCCCGGCAGTTTGTCGGCTGGGATTTGGGAAAGAAGGGCGTCTTTGGCTGCTTTGGATAAAACAATCGTTGCCCCGGTTTTTTCATCCTTGAACACCCGACCGGCAAACTGCTCCTGTAGATTTTCCTCGGTCATCATCTCCCCACCGGCCAGGAAGCGAGCAGCCTGTTCAAGAGTTAGGCTGGCCGGGGTCAGAGTAAGGGTTGTCTCTGGTGTTGGAGTGGGAGTTGGCGTGGGTTCAGGAGTGGTGGAGGCGCAGGCGGCCAAAACCGCCAAGAACAAAGTCAGAGCGGCAGCGCCGGCAACCCTGGCGAACCGGCGCCTCCATTTCGGCCCTTCGGGGGACTTTCGTGCCTCAACCATTCGCCTGTACAGCGGCGTGTCCAGTTTGGGCGTTTCCGACTGCGCTGTTTTCCCCATATTGCACCTCATCAAAAGGGTCGGTTGAACGGAGCCAACATCTGCCTCTCGACAAGGCCAAGAACTGTGTCTACTGCTTGATCACACAGACAACTGCCCGGTGTCCTTGCGCGCGACGCATCTCGCTCCGCGAGATTCTTCGCGGCTCCGCCGCTCAGAATGACAGGATCATCTGTCATTGCGAGCGAAGCGAAGCAATCCCCACGTGCGACGCACCTCCGAGGTGCGTCGCACGTGCCTTCTCACGGCATTATGAGCGAAGCGAAGCATCTCGGTTGACGAGATTCTTCGGCGCTGCGCGCCTCAGTAGGGACAATTCATGAATTGTCCCTACGGGCACCCCGCGCCCTCGCAATGACACCCCATCAAGAATCCCTGCGGCAGAATGCTACGTCTTCCCCGCCCTGCGCTGGAACTCGTACAACTTGTTGATGGCCTCCAGGGGCGTCATGGTACTGATGTCCAGTTCCCGCAACTCCTGCAGGATGGGATCGGTCTCCGTGAGGAAACTCAACTGCCTGGCGCGCGGGGCCCTGGGCTTGATGGCGGCCCCGCTCTGGCCCGACTCCAGTTCGCGCAGCAACTCCTCGGCGCGGTGGATCACCGACTTGGGCAGCCCCGCCAGTTGCGCCACGTGGATGCCGTAGGAGCGGTCCGCGCCGCCCGGCACCACCTTGCGCAGGAAGATGACCCTGTCGCCCTCCTCGGCCACCGCCATGCTGAAGTTCCGCACCCGCGGCAGCGTCCCCGCCAGGTCTGTCAATTCGTGGTAGTGGGTGGCGAACAGCGTTTTGGCCCGCAGGCGTGGGTGGTTGTGGATGTGCTCCACCACGGCCCAGGCGATGGAGATGCCGTCGTAGGTGCTGGTGCCGCGCCCCACCTCGTCCAGAATCAGCAGGCTGGCCGATGTGGCGTGGTGCAGGATGTTCGCCACCTCCACCATCTCCACCATGAACGTGGACTGGCCCGCCGCGATCTCGTCCTGCGCGCCGATGCGCGTGAAGATGCGGTCCACGATGCCGATGTGCGCCTGCGCGGCGGGGACGAAACTCCCCACCTGGGCCATCAGCACGATGAGGGCCACCTGGCGCAGGAACGTGCTCTTGCCCGCCATGTTGGGGCCGGTGAGGATGATAATCTCGCCCTCGCCCGGCACCAGCCGCACGTCGTTGGGCACGAAAGGCTCGTCCTTCTGGGTCAACTCCACCACCGGATGCCGCCCTTCGCGGATGTCAATGATGCCGTCCTCGGCGATTTCGGGGCGCGTGTAGCGGTTGCGCACGGCCACCTCGGCCAGCGACGCCAGCACGTCCAACTCGGCCAGCGCCCGGCCGGTGTCCAGCATCCGTCCGCGCGCCGCTGCCAGCCGCTCGCACAGTTCCCTGTACAGGCGCGTCTCCAGTTCCAGCCGCCGCTCCTGCGCGTTGAGGATGAGCGACTCGTACTCCTTCAGTTCGGGCGTGATGAACCGCTCGCCGTTGACCAGGGTCTGCTTGCGGACGTAGTCGGGCGGGACCCGGTCCATGTTGGCCTTGCTGACCTCAATGTAGTAGCCGAAGACCTTGTTGTAGCCGACCTTGAGGGACTTGATGCCGGTGCGCTGGCGTTCCCGCTGCTCCAGGCCCGCGACCCACTTCTTCGCGTCGCCCGATGCCCGCGCGATGGTGTCCAACTCCTCGGAGTAGCCCGGTCGGATTACGCCGCCGTTGGCCAGCGTCGCCGGCGCGTCCTCAGCGATGGCGGCCTCTATGAGGCTGGCCTCGGCGTCGCACGGGTTCAGGCGTGCGCGCAGGTCGGCCAGCGGGTGGCCAGGCGGCAGTTGGGCCAGCACGCCATCCAGCGCCGCCGCGATGTCGGGCACGCGCCGCAGCGCCCGCGCCAGCCCCAGCAGGTCGCGCGGCGTGGCGATGCCCTGCGCCAGGCGGTTGGTCAGCCGCTCCAAATCCCCGATGCCGCCCAGCAACTCGCGGATTTTCATGCGCTGGGGCGTGGCGTTGTACAGGGCTTCTACCGCGTCCAGCCGCCGCTCAATGGCCGCCTTCTCCAGCAGGGGCTGGAGCAGGTACTGCCGCAGCAGCCGCCCGCCCATGGACGTGCGCGTCAGGTCCAGCACGCCCAGGAGCGACCCCTTCACTGCGCCGGTGCGGATGGTCGCCACCAGTTCCAGGTTGCGGCGCGTGGAAGCGTCCAGCGTCATGAACCGCGAGGTGCTGTACGTGGTCAGCGAGTCCAGGTGGGCCAGCGCGGCCTTCTGCGTCTCCTGCAGATACTGGACAATGGCCCCTGCCGCGCGGATGGCCTGGGGCAGGCCCTCGCAGCCGAACCCGGCCAGCGTGCCCACGCC
This sequence comes from Chloroflexota bacterium, assembly GCA_014874485.1. GTDB lineage: Bacteria > Chloroflexota > Anaerolineae > DTLA01 > DTLA01 > DTLA01. The sequence goes on along the minus strand of JADBJK010000051.1, from coordinate 10,851 downwards.
GAAGTGTCTGAGCAGGGCCTCTCGCGCCGTCTCCGCGTCAAAGCGCCAGGCGTCCCACTCGGTGATGTGCGTCTCGGCGCTGCGGACGAGCGCCCGCTCAGGCGTGTCGGCCCCGGCGGGGATGAGGCACTCGGCCGGTTGCAGGCGTGAGAGTTCCTGCAGGACCTCTCGTTCCGCGTCGTCGCCCGCGAACTGGGTGGTGGCGAACTCGCCCGTCGTGATGTCCACATACGCCAGGCCCGCGCGGCGGTCGTCCAGCACCACCGCTGCCAGGAAGTTGTTGCGCCGCTCGTCCAGCAGGGCCGGCTCCACCACCGTGCCGGGCGTTACCACCCGCACCACCTCGCGGGCCACCAGGCCCTTGCTCTCCTTCGGGTCGCTCACCTGCTCCACGATGGCGACCTTGTACCCCGCCTCAATCAGTTTCGCCAGGTAGGTGTCCACCGCGTGGTAGGGCACGCCCGCCAGGGGCACACGCTGGTCCTTGCCCACCGGCCGCGAGGTCAGGACGATGTCGCAGACCTGCGCCACGGTCTTGGCATCCTCGTCAAAGGTCTCGTAGAAGTCGCCGAGGCGGAAGAAGACAATGGTGTTTGGAAATCGCTTTTTGATGGCGAGATACTGTCGTCGGACGGGTGTGGACATGGCCGCTCCTGGCACGATGCGTGATAGCGCAATTCTAGCGGGAGCGCGGGGAGCCGTCAAAACCACGGCGTGCGGGATCGGGATGCGGAGTCGGCAGGGGGCCTCGCTGTGGCGCTATCAAGTCCGGGGAAGCCAGGAGCGTGTGGGCGTGGTTCGCCAACAGGGGATAGAGCCGCGCCAACCTGCGCACGCTTGCGCGCCCTTCGCATTCTGTGCTAGAATGCGGTCGCCTTGCAGCAATGCGTTGGGGGCGCCATGGCCGAGACATTTCCGCGCCAATTCGGACGGTACGAACTGCACGGTGTGGTGCTGCGCGATGGGTTCGGGACCATCTACCGCGCCCACGACACCCACTACGACCGCGACGTGTGGGTGCGCGTGCTGGACGGCGACCTGGCATCGGATCCCGCGACGGCCGAGCAGTTTCGCCGCGCCGCCCGCCTCGCTTCCACGCTGAGCCACCCGAACTTGCCGCTGGTGTACGAGGTGGGAGAGGTGGACGGGCTGCCGTTCCTCTCGTTCCGCCCCGCCGAGGGCGTTACCCTGTCGGATCGCCTGCGCGCCGAAAGCCCCATCTTCCCCCTGCGCGCCGCGTTCATCGTCAGCCAGATTGCCGATGCGCTCCAGTACCTGAACGAGCGGTGGCTGTCCCACGGCAACCTGCAGGATCGCAGCATCTGGCTCAGCGACGACGATCAGGTCATGCTGCTGGACTTCGGCATGGCCCTGGGTACCCACACGCCGGAGAAGGACGCCCAGGACCTGGCGAACCTGGCCCATGAGATGGTGGTGGGCGCGCCGTTCTCCCGCACCGACGCCACCATGCGCCGCCCGGGCATCCCTTGGCGGCGGGCCGAGGACCGCCTGGGGCCGGAGATGTGGCAAATCCTGATGCGCGGGGTGGGATACGAGGGCAAGCCGTTCGCCGATTTCCGGGAGTTCAGCGATGCCTTCGTGCAGGCGGCGCAGACGGCGGGACCGCCCCCGCGGGAGAGCCGCCGCAAGCGCCGTCAGGAGCAGAAGCGCCGGGCGCAGGCGCTGGCCCAGCAGGCGCGGGCTGCGGCCCGGCTTGGCCAGTGGGAGCGGGTTGCCGAACTGGCCGGGCACGCCCTGCGCCTGAACCCCAAAGACGCCGACGCGCGGCAGTGGTTGCGCCGTGCGACGCGCGTCCTGGGCGGCGAGGCAGCGGAAGCCGTCGCGCCTGTGATGCGCCCGCGCAGGACGGCGAAACGCAGGTACGGGATGGCCCTTCTGGCGCTTGTGGTCATCCTGGGCACCCTTGGCGGGGGCATCTGGGCGCTCACGCGACCCAGGCCGGCCGCATTGCCGTCCACGACGGCCACGCCCACCCCGACCCCGCGCCCCACCCAGACGCCGAACCCCGCGCCGACGGCCACAGCCGCGACGGTCATCGCGCCCACCGAGACCCCTGTCCCCCTTGCCACGCCCGCGGCGGCGGAATCGCCCACCGATACCCCGACGCCGCTCCCGCCGACGTTCACGCCGACCGCCGCGCCGACGCGCACGCCCGTGCGGCCCACGGATACCCCAACGCCGACGCGCATCCCGCACCCGGCTCCTGCGCTCCTGTCGCCGCCTGATGGCATGCACTTTGAGCCGCAGGAGACCATCGTCCTGCGCTGGGAGGACGTGGGGCCGCTGGCCGACGACGAGTGGTACGTGGTGCGCATCCCGCACGAGCGCGGCGAAGAGGTGGGCGTAACGCGCGAGACCCAGTGGCAGGTTCCCGCCTACGTGTGGCTGCTGCGGCCACCGTCGGGACGGCTGTACTGGAGCGTGAGCGTGCGGGTGCGGGCCAGTGAGGGGATTCCCGGCAACGCCGACCTGTGGCCGGCTGCCGGCGCGGAAAGCGCCCCGCGCAGTTTCGTGTGGCTTGCGGGCACGCGCACGCCGACCCCCACTCCCACGCCGTAGGCTCCGCTTCCTGCCGCTGACCCATGTGGTAACGCTGGTGCGCGGGGTGTGGGCGGGCGGCCCGTGGGGCCAGCACCTGACCGAAATGGGCGTCCTGCTGGGAATCCTCATCGTGGGCGCCGCAGTCTCCGCGCGAACATTCCGTGGGAGTAGCCCCCGCGCCCTACCCCCATTTCCTCGCACGGCTGGCAGCGAACCCCCGCGCGTCCGCACGGGGGTAGGCCAGCGTGTCTGCCCCGACCCTTACGCAATATTCACCCGTTTTTCATGCGCCGTTCACATTTCTTGCGGGCCTTTGGCTCTAAAATGATGGCGGAAATACCATCTTGCAATTATCGGGGTTATTCTTATGCGTACCCGTCGGTCCTTTCACCTGCTGCGCATCGCGACCGTGGCCGCCCTGCTCGGGCTGGCGGCACTCGTCCTGAGCGCGACTGCCGCGCGAGCCGAGGGGCCCGTCGCCCCGCTGCTCGCCACGCCCCAGCCCCTCACGTGGCAGGCAGGCCGAACGTCGGTGTCGGACCTCAGTCCACAGGAGCAGGCGGCCCTCCTCGGCGTTCCCGCCCAGGTGATGGAGCAGGAGCGTGTCCTGAGCCGACTCAACGCGGGGCGGCAGCCCGCCGACTACACCCACCCGTCCAGCCTGGACTGGCGCAACTACGGCGGCCAGGACTACACCACGCCCATCCGCAACCAGAGTTCGTGCGGGTCGTGCGTGGCCTTTGGCGTGGTCGGGGCCATAGAGAGCCGCCTTGAAGTGGCCGCAGGCAACCCCAATCTGAACCCGAATCTGTCGGAGGGGCAACTGTTCTACTGTGGGTGCGGGGCGTGCTGCGAAATCGGGTGGTCGCCCGCCGCCGCGCTGAACTTCGCGCGGGACGTGGGCATCGTGGACGAAACCTGCTCGCCCTACAGCCCGGTCAACCAGGCCTGCAACCTGTGCCCCGATTGGGCGTCGCGGGTTACGCGCATCGCGGGGTGGGCGGGCGTGAGCGGCGCGGAGAACATCAAGGAAATCCTGGCCGACAGCGGCCCCGTGATCGCCACGATGAACGTGTACCAGGACTTCTACTCCTATGTGGGCGGAGTGTACCGCCACACGTGGGGCAGCCTGCTGGGCGGGCACGCGGTGGTGCTGGTGGGGTACGACGACGCTGGCGGCTACTGGATCGCCAAGAACTCCTGGGGCACCTACTGGGGCGAGGGCGGCTGGTTCCGCATCGCCTACGGTGAGTGCGAGATAGATGACTACGCCTACGTGCCGGTGGTGCTCCCGACTGCAACGGCCACGCCCACGCCGACCTTCACGCCCGGCCCCAGCGCCACGGCCACCCCCACGCGCACGCCCACGGCGACGTGGACGCCTACACCGACCCGCACCCCGACTCCAACGCGCACGCCCACGGCGACGCGCACGCCCAGCGCTACTCCTACTGCCACGCAGACCCCTGCGCCCCTGCCGCCGCAACACACCGTCCGATTCTCGGCCCGGTACGTTTCGGGCCAGTACCTGACCTACAGCGTGTACTACGTGCTGGACGGTGGTTTGCCCAGGTTCTTGGGCACGGTCAGTTTCGCCCGCGAGTGGGAGTTCGCCGCCAACTTCAACTCCATCTGGGTCTTCATGACCACGTCGGCGGGAACGCTCTACGCGCAGGACCTGTACGTGGACGGGGAGCGCGTGGCGTGTGGGCTGTTGAGCAGCGAGGGGCTGGTCTGGCCTGGCGGCTCGTGCGAGCAGCCGCCTGCACCCACCGCCACGCCGACGCGGACTCCGACGCCCACCTGGACGCCGACGGCCACGCGCACGCCCACGGCCACGCGGACGCCAACTGCAACCCACACGCCGGCGCCGACCGCTACGCAGACCGGCACGCCGGCCCCGGTTCCGGGCCAGCACACCGTGCGGTTCACGGCGCGGTACGTGTCGGGGTACGCGCTGACCTACGCGGTGTACTACGCGCTGGATGGCGGGCCCACGCAGTTTCTGGGGCCGGTGGCGTCGGCAGGCGACTGGACATTCACCGCCGCGTTCAACGCCATCCGGGTGTACATCAGCGTGCCCGCCGGCACGACGTATGAGCAGCGATTGTACGTGGACGGCGTTGCTGTGGACTGCGGCATCGCAGGCAGCACGGGCATGATCTGGCCCGGCGGCCAATGCGACGCGCCGGATCCGCCCACGGCGACGCCGACCCGCACCGCCACGCCCACGCGCACGCCCACAGCGACGTGGACGCCCACACCGACCCGCACGCCGACGGCCACCCGCACGGCCACGTGGACGCCCACCGCCACGCGCACGCCCGCACCCGTGCCGCCGCTCCATGCGGTGCGGTTCACGGCGCGGTACGTGTCGGGGTACTACGTCATGCGCAGCATCTTCTACGAGTTGGACGGCGGCGCTCCCCAATTCCTGGGCACGGTTACGCAGTACGCGGATTACTACCTGTCCGCGAATTTCAACCAGATTCGCGTGTACGCCTCTGGCCCGCTGGACTCGCTGTACGGCGAGTTGTACGTGGACGGGGTGCGGGTGGCGTGCGGGGTGATCGGGGCCGATGGGCTGCGATGGCCCGGCGGCGCGTGCCCGTGAGGCTGCGGGGTGAACGGCTATCCCCGGCAGGTAGAACCGAGCCTGCTTGACCTTACCTATCCCCACCCAGGCCCTCCCCTTTCCTCTCCGCCCGCGGAGAGGAAAGGGGAGGGTGCGGGAGGGGTTCGGTGAGGTAGATTCTGCTCGCCAACCTACTGATGCCCGCGCATTCTCGTTCCAGGATTGAAACGCACCCGCGCTTGACCTCACTTGCCAGAGCCGCCGCGTCCGGGTATCATAGGGCCAAACCCTCGTACCCAGGAGGCAGCCATGAGCAAGATTGTGGACGCACGCGGGCTTCCATGCCCCCAGCCCGTGATCCTCACCCGAAACGCGCTCCAGGAAGCCGAGTCCGTTACCACCATCGTGGACAACGACACCGCCCGGCAGAACGTGCAGCGGATGGCGCAGGGCATGAACGCGGACGTCCGCGTGGAAACGCGCGAGGATGGCATCTACCTGCACATCGCCAAGGCCGCCCAGTCGCACGCCGAGGCCCATCCCGTCCCCGCAGCCGCACCAGCGCCGGCATCCGGCCCGCTGGTGGTGGTTATCCCGGACCAGTACATGGGGCGCGGCGACGACCCTCAACTGGGCGAGATTCTGATCCGCGCCTTCTTCCACACGCTGGGCGAGGTGGATCCGCTGCCGGATATCCTCATCTTCTTCAATGCCGGCGTGAGACTGGTGGTAGAAGGCTCGGCGGTTTTGGAAGATCTGAAGGCACTGTGCGGGCGCGGGGTGAAGGTGCTGGCGTGCGGAACCTGCCTGGGCCACTTCGGGCTGAAAGACAAGGTGGCCGTCGGCGAAATCTCCAACATGTACACCATCGCCGAGACCATGCTGCGCGCCGGCAAGGTGATCAGCCTGTAGCGAGGACAGCGGCCCGAGCGGATGCCTGCGCTTGCCTGCGCATGTGGGCGGAACGGCGGCCCCGCGCGAATGGGCCAAGCGAGCGGGGCGAAGCATTCCGGTTGGCCCACGTGCGACGCACTTCCGAAGTGCGTCGCACGTGCCTTCTCACGCCATTGCGAGCGAGGCGAAGCAATCTCGGTGGCGAGATTCTTCGCGGCTTCGCCGCTCAGAATGACAATGCCATGTGTCATGCTGAGCGAAGCGAAGCATCTCTGTCGGCGAGATTCTTCGCGGCTTCGCCACTCAGAATGACAATTCGCCGGGGATTGCTTCGGGCGCTGCGCGCCCTCGCAATGACATCCCAGTTGTCATTGCGAGCGGGGCGAAACAATCCGGTCGGCCCACGTGCGACGCACTTCCGAAGTGCGTCGCACGTGCATTCTCACATCATTGCCAGCGACGCATCTCTGTCGGCGAGATTCTTCGCGGCTTCGCCGCTCAGAATGACAATGCCATGTGTCATGCTGAGCGAAGCGAAGCATCTCTGTC
>JADBJK010000051.1:0-4147 GCA_014874485.1 Chloroflexota bacterium | reverse complement strand
CCACGTGCGACGCACTTCCGAAGTGCGTCGCACGTGCATTCTCACATCATTGCCAGCGACGCATCTCTGTCGGCGAGGTTCTTCGGCGCGGAGCGCCTCAGTAGGGACAATTCATGAATTGTCCCTACGGGCCCTTCACGCCCTCGCAATGACACACGGTCAAGAATCCCTGTGCGCAACGGCTAGGCCGCAGGGTTGAGCACGCGCCCCACGAACAGGATGACCCCCGTCTGGATGTCCCGGATGAGGAAGACGAACGGGCGGTCCACGGTCAACTCCACGGGGCTCACGGGCATGGCCGTCAGCCCGATGACGACGGCGGTCGCCGCGGCCGCCTCTGTCCCCGCCTCGTCCACAGCCACGAACGCCTTGTGGAACACGTCGGTGATCGCCAGGTTGCGGGTTCCGTCCATGCCGGAGAAGTCGGCGTCTGGGCTGAAAGCGTCGGGCATGCCCATGGCCTTCAGCGTGGCGGCCAGGCTCAACGTGGCGTCATACTTGAACTTCGGCATGGTCAGGCTGAGGTTGGTCATCTCCATCTTGGACAGGATGTTGGCCACGGTGTCGGCGGTCAGCGACTGCTCAAAGGCGGGGAACGTGCCCATGTCCGGAACCAGGATCACCATGGAGACCTCGCCGCCGTCGTAGGGCAGTTCCACCGCCTGAACCCCGTCGCCGGCGAAGTAGCGGAAGTGCTTGTCCTGGCGCATCATGGGCACCGTAACCTGGGACCCGTCCAGCAGGTAGAACGGCCCGGTCTGGGTGGCGTCCCTGTCAAAGGGGTACATCCACGCCGCGTTAAAGTAGATGGCGTTGGCAAGCACCAGGCGCGTGAGCGTGTCAATCGCGCCCTGGGGAATCAAGTCCTTGATCTTGCCCTCGGTCTGGTCGCTGACCCAGTCATTGATGGCCTTACGAGCGGCTTCGGGCGCGCTGTGGAAGTCCACGAGCCGCAGCCCCGCGCCGTAGTTCTCGGCCAGCGTGTCCAGGAAGGCGGGCAGGAACTTGTACCCGGCCTGCCCCCACAGGGAGTTGACGACGCTGAGCCGGAACGGCTTGCCGTCCTTGGACTTGGCCCCGGCGCCGCGGCTGGCCAGCGCCTGGTCCAGCAGGTTGAAGGCCGGATGCAGGCGGTCCTGGGGCAGGGTGAACCGGAGCACGTCGGCCATCTGGCGCTCGGTCGTTCCGCGCGCGCCGGCGTAGGTCATGGCCAGCGCCACGGAGATGCTGTAGGGCGAGTAGAATAGGTTGCCCGGCTTCTCTCGGATGGCCTGGTACAGGTCAAAGGCGAAGGCGCTATTGCCCGCGACCAGTTCCGCCAGGTCCGACGAGGGTACGGCGGGCGACTGGACGCGCGGCTTGTCGGACTGGGCGACCTGGGCCTGCGCGGGCCTGCCAGGGCCGCACGCGGCAAGGCTCAACAGAATGCAGACCAAGAGCACATTCAACCACGGAGTTCTCATAGCCTCTCCTCCTCGCGCACATCCTTGGGTTAGGGGCAGGAAGTGTCCCCTGTGTCCAAGACGCAGCCGCCATGCGAAAGGTTCCGCTACTGCAGGCCCTGCAGGTACACGTCCAACGTCATGGGGGATTCGGGGTTGAGGTAATCCAGCGCGTAGAGCATCTCGGCGTGGCCCCGGCCGATCCATCGCAGGTGCCAGGGCTCGTAGATGTAGCCCGTGAGGCGCTCCTTGCCCTCGGGGTACGAGAAGACGAAGCCGAACTTGTGGGCGTTGTCGTGAAGCCAGCGGCCGGCGGGCGTGCGGCCGAAGTCCGGGACCAGGTCGGTCGCGTCGGCGCTGGTGATGTCCACGGTGGTGCCCAACTGGTGCTGAGAGTAGCCGGGTCGGGCCGAGTACCGGTTGGCGCGGGCCTCGGCCTCCTCGCGGGTGATTGGCTGGCCGGCCTGCTCGGCGGCGCGCATCTCCTCCTCCACGAACTGGGCGTAGGTCGCGGCCTGCACCGCATAGGAGCGGTAGGCCGAGCGCACGAGCAGGTGAATGCCGTCGCGCTGGGCCACGGCGAACATCTCGGCCAGGTCCATGGCGGCCTGGAAGCGGAGTTGCTCGGGGTCGTTGTTGTACGTTGGGATGCCCAGGTCGTTCAGCGAGACGAGGTCCGTGGGCGCGTAGTCGGGCGGAAGGCCCTGCGTCTTGGTAACGATGGCCAGCGCCGCCGCGTCGGGGCCTTTGTACACGATGGGGGTGGGCGTGGGCGGGCGCGGCGTCGGGGTGGGCGTAGGCGTGGCCGTGGGCGTGAACGTGGGCGATGGGGTAGGGGTCGGCGTGCGCGTGGGCGTCGCGGTCGGCGTCGGGGTAGGCGTTGCCGTGGGGATGACGCGCGTGGGCAGGAACGAAGTCCCCGCCGACCCCGCCCGCAACTGGGCGGCGGCCGAGAACGCAACCGCCACCGGCAAGATGCAGGCCAGCACAAGCAAACGCAAGAATGTCGCGGGCCTTTCCACCGTTAGGAACCCCAGCGCTTCTTGTATTCGGCCATCATGCAGCGGTCCATGACCACCGTCATGCCGGCGGCCTGGGCGCGGGCTGCGGCCTCCTCGTTGACGATGCCCAGTTGAATCCAGAGGACTTTCGCGCCAGCAGCGATGGCATCGTCCACGACGGCGGGGACGTCCTCGGCCCGGCGGAACACATCCACCACGTCAAACGGCTCCGGGATGGCCTGCAGGCTGGGGTACACCTTCTCGCCCAGAATCTGGCCTTCCACGGTGGGGTTGACCGGGATGATGCGGTACCCCTTGGACTGGAGGAAGGCGGCCACGTGATGGCTGGTCTTGTCGGGGTTGGCCGAGAGGCCCACGACGGCGATGGTCTTGGCCTGTTGCAGGATTTGCTGGATGACTTCGGGTTCGTTCATGGCCGGAGTATAGCATAGAGGGCGGCGAAAACACAAAACCGCGCCCGACGCAGGTCAGGCGCGGCGTGAAACGCAGACAAGACGGGGCTAGAAGTCCTCGTCGTCCTCGTCGTCAAAGAAGTCCTCGTCCTCCTCTTCCTCGTCCCAGATGTCCTCGTCTTCCTCATCCAGGTCGTCGTAGTCGTCCAGGAGGTCAAGGGCTTCGTCTTCCTCTTCCTCGTCCAGGATGTCCAGGCGCTGGAATCGGTGGCGCGGCGCTCCGCATTCCGGACACCGGGCAGGGGGCCGGGGGCCTTCATCAATGTAGCCGCATTCCATGCATTCCCATTCTTGTATCATAAAAAATCTCCTCGCGAAGTTGTCAATCCCGTGTCAGCCTACCTAGCGTATACACAAACCACGGTCAAAATGCAAGGATGTGCAGCATCGTTGACAGGGTATGAGGATGGCTAGTCGGCAGTTAGGTAAGCAGAGCACGCAACGACGGATACGAACGCAGGTTTCCTCGTATTTTCTACGTTTTTCTCATTGCGGGCGACACCTGCGCCGAGCACGTGTTTGTCCGGCATGCACGAGGAGCATCTGCGGCTCGCTCCTTCGTGGGCGGGGCGGTAGGCGGTGGTGCTGGGCGGTGCGACGCCGCGGCGGCCATGGCGACCGCGATCGGAGGCGAATTCGCGCGAATGGCGCCACCCACGAATCGCACGAATCGGCAGAATGCTCAATCCACGAATCGCGCGAATCTACACGAATGTAACAGGCTCCCTTCACTGTCATGCTGAGCGGAGCGAAGCATCTCGGCTGACGGGATTCTTCGCGGCTTCGCCGCTCAGAATGACAAGGCGGGGGCTGTCATTGCGAGCGAAGCGAAGCAATCTCACGCTCCATATTGTCATGCTGAGCGCAGCGAAGCATCTCGGCTGACGAGATTCTTCGTGGCTGCACGAATGTTCCATCCACGAATCGCAGGAATCTACACGAATGCAAGGGTGCCATTGCACCAACGCGGAGCCGTTGCGCCCGCCGCTCCCACTTGCCGTTTTTTGCGATTCTGCATATACTTGTGTCCTGGCGAACGATGCGATTCATGTCGCTTTGGGGGGCGTTCGTGGCCGGCTTTGACCTGGGGCTGGTGCTCATTCTGCTTCTCGCCGTGGCCGCCCTTGAGGCCCTGGCGATGCTCGCCTACCGCTTGGGGAAAACGGCGTCCGCCTCTGCCATCACCTTCACGCAACTCCTGGCGCTCTCCATCGCCTACTTTGGCGGCGTC
>JADBJK010000059.1 GCA_014874485.1 Chloroflexota bacterium | reverse complement strand
AATCGTCGTAACAGGCCGCCACACTCGCCGGGTGGTACACATCAAGGCGGCGATGGGTGGTACACATCACCCGACTATAGGTGGTACACATGCGGGCGGCAATTGACAAATGTAGGGATAGCCTTAGGCAAGTGCTTTACCATCCGGTCCGCCATATAGAGAGGATAGGGTTCCATCACTGCAGGTGTACCACATTGATGGCGAATTCCGTGGAGCGCTGTGGCCAAGCGCGCCTGATTCTCGGCTACCGCGCGGCTCATTTCTACTCGCAGGGCTGGGAGCCAGAGATACGGCCTGTAGTAGAGAACTTGAATTTCGCTCAATGATGAGGCAATCTTCTCTGCCATGCGCTCGGCTCTTTCCCTGCTGCCAGGCTCAAGGGGGGCCAGATTCAAGTGCCAAGGCTCGGGTGGCTGTTGCAGTAACCTCGGCCTTGTGTATTCGCCGGGTTCCAGCAGAAAACTCAAAAGGCCGCGGTCATCATACGTATCAGGCCACCCCATCTCCAGCCCAATTTCTCGTCTTGTTGTGTACTTCGGTATGGCCAGCCAACAACGGTCGCTGCGAGTTGAAGTCAGTATCATGAGGTATGCCTCTAGGGCTGAGGCTATCCGATCAAGGAAATGAGTTGTAGTGCGTAGATGCGTGGTATCCCGGCTCTTGTTCAATGCTTGGTTGAAATAGATAAGAGGGGTGGTTAGAGACCCATCTAGAAAGACAACCTCATGCGGTGCTCGAGAGGCTAGTTCCAACTCCATGCCGATCATCACTGCACGTAGAACCGTGCCGCTTTCGGCCTCATGAGACTCAGTCTCTACCCAAACGAGGTGGCGGGGTTCTGGCCAATGGCGTGTTTCCGAAGGTGGCGTCAGGCCTTCCACGGCGACGGCAGCCGCGGCGACCAGGTCGCTGGCCAACAGTCGCTCTACGGCATAGGAACCGTCTATACCGCAGGTCGTCGGAATAGGCATGTATGGAAGTTCAGCATCACGGTGAAGCAAACCCGCCTGTTCAAGGCCTCCCCGCCATTCCTGACGACGAGCGCGCACTTGCTCAAAATCATCTAGCAACTTCTGACTAAGATCCTCTGTGCGCTTGAGGACCTCGTCCACTAACGCAGCAGGCAGTTCACCAAAGGGGCGTTCTACAGATTCCATCATATTGCGGCCTTTTCCTTTTCGAGCAGCAGTAGACTCTTGATCTCCTCTTTGCGCCAATCTCGCCATCCATCCACCCGCTCCGCTCGTGACAGCAACCAGCGCTCTCGCCACCAGGCGCTCAGATCCGAGAATGGTAGGTTACGATAAATCGGCTCAACATCATGGCCTTCCATGTATGCTTCCAGATTGTTTACCAAACGAAACAGGAACACCTCCCGCTTCACGCCGTGACGGAGCAAGTCAGACGAGAGGCCTAATCGGTCCAGTGCCCGCACCATGGTTTGCCATTTCCGGCGCGGGCCAGTACCGAAGCCACCCCGCGTTGAAACCCCCTGGCTTTCCAGGAATTCCCGGAACAGAGGATAAAGTTCCATCAGATGGAAGGTACCGTAGCCTTCGGTATAGCCAAGGGACTCTGCTATGAGTGTCCCATTATAAGTCAGGCGGTTGTATAGGCTGCTACGTCCAAAAGCGCTTGTGGTCGTAAGCGCGACAAGATGGGCTGGTAAGATGCGGTGTTCCATCTCGGTCACGCGTCCGGAATACTTGCGCCAATAAGCCCGACGGACCTCGTTGGACGCCGCCGCCAATGCTACCAGTTTCCCGCCCAACAAACGACTGTACGGCGGTACAGCACCCAACGTTTGAATGTCCATCGTCTGGTTGACTAGTTCCGTTTTCTTGCCACGAGGGTACTGAAATAGGCGGTCGCGCGCCGGAAAACTGAGAGGCGGAGACTGCAACGCCAGCAGGCCCATCAGTTTGCCGTTGGCCTTGTCCACGATTAGAAACCTCAAGCGGCGGCCGTAGCCCTTGGAAAACGGGATGGACCAGAGCAGTCGGGCTACACGGAAGAGGTTATGCTGTTGTTCTGTGGTAACTTCGACCAGCGCGGGCTCAACACGTTCGGGTATGACCTCGTCGCCATCCGCGAAGAAAGGGAGATACTCTGGAAGGCATCGCCGCAGCCAGTTTTGCCGGGATGCAATTTCCAATTGAGCAGCCGGCCTATGTACCTGTCGCAGACTCTCCTTATCAACACGAGAAGGGCAGAGTGTCCCCTCCTCTGTAGCCGTAAGACCGACTTCTTTGAGCCTGTTGAACACAAGTTCCCTTAACTTCTCTGCATCCACTCTTCCAATGACCTCTAGGGTGCTTGAAGACTGACAGCACTCTGACGATAAGCCCCAACTAGACCACCTAAGTACGGCGGCCCAGAACGCCCCTTGTCCGGCTGCTACGACACAAGTCAGCTCGTAATCGGCCTCGCTCATATTATACCATGACTTCACTCACGGTCAACGCCCATTCGCGCGCCCCGTGCGCCCGCCAGCGCAATTCCAACGTGTACCTCGCCGCCCACCCTGCCATTTTATGGAAAGTGCCTATTGATTTTGTGCGAATTATCGTGTACAATATGTGTAGGGAACGTCTTGGCGCTGGGACATTTCGCTGTTCGGTCGCACAACAGGTGGCTCCGCACGATGAAGTGCCCGGCACTTCAGCATCGGGGATGTAGCGAAGGAGGCGACACTCATGGAAGTCATCAAGGTCTCGGCCAAGTCCAGATCCACTGCGGTAGCGGGAGCCATTGCGGGGGTGATCCGGGAGGTCGGCCGCGCGGAGGTGCAGGCCATTGGCGCGGGCGCCGTCAACCAGGCCATCAAGGCGGTGGCGATCGCCAGAGGATACCTGGCGCTGGAGGGAATGGACATCGTCTGCATCCCGGCATTCACCGAAGTGGACATTGAGGGACAGGAGCGAACAGCGCTGAAAATGGTCGTGGAGCCTCGCTAGCGGGTGGGCCATGCCGTCCGTCGTTGACCTTCACCTCCACACCTCGTGCTCGGACGGCGAGTACCCGCCGGAGGAGGTTATCCGCTTGGCTGCGGGCAAAGGGCTGCGCACCATTGCCATCGCCGACCACGACACGGTGGCCGGGGTCCCGCAGGCGCTGGAGAGCGCGCGTATGGTGTCCCTGCGCGTGATTCCGGCTGTGGAGATATCCTGCGAGTTGGCCGAGGGGGAAGTCCACCTCCTCGGCTATTTCGTGGACTGCAGCGACGATTCCCCCCTTGCGCAGATGCTGGGGCGTTTCCGCGCCTCGCGCACCCAGCGCGCCCGCACCATGTTGGACAAACTCGCGCGGCTGGGCATGCCCCTGACCTGGGACGAGGTGGCGGCTTTCGCGGGCGGGGAGAGCGTGGGGCGGCCCCACGTGGCCCAGGCGCTGGTCGCGCGCGGGTACGTGCAGAGCGTGGCCGAAGCGTTTGACCGCTACCTTTCCCGCAATGGGCCGGCCTATGTGCCCCGATTCAAACTCGCCCCCGAACAGGCCATCGCGCTGATTCACGACTCCGGCGGGGTGGCCGTCCTGGCGCACCCGCTGGACGTCCTGGACACCGTCGGCTGGCTCACGGCCGAGGGGCTGGACGGGCTGGAGGCGTACTACTCGCTGTACACGCCCGACGTGTCGGCACAGATTGCGGCCATCGCGCAACGGCACGGCCTCATCGTTACCGGCGGGTCGGACTTCCACGGGCCGCGCGTGTCGCCGGGAATAGACATCGGCTCCGTGGACGTGCCCGAGGAGGTCGTGCAGGCCCTGGACGAGCGGCGTCAGGCCCTGCACGGGGTCGGGCCATAGGGGCGGTGCAGGCTTGGGCAGGCGGCTAATCCGCCGACCAGTCCTCGCCGTTGTCCGTCAGTTCCTCTTCCGGCTCCTCGTCCTCCGGCGAAGGCTCCCCTGTGCGCCGCAGGCCCAACTCCGCGGCGCTGATGCTCTTCGTGTCGCCATCCTCAAACAGGACGACCACCCGCTCCTGCAGCGGGTGCACCTCAATGACCTTCCCCTGGCCATAGGGCGTCTGCACAATCTCGTTCTTCTTGGGGAGGTTCTTGCGCAGTTCCACGTAGGTTTCGTACTCGTAGGCCAGGCAGCACAGGAGCCGCCCGCACACGCCTGAAATCTCATTGGGGCTCAGGGGCAAGTCCTGCTGCTTCGCCATCTTGATGGCGACCTGGTGGAACTCCACCAGGAACGTGGAACAGCACAGGGGCCGACCGCACATCCCGATGCCGCCCAGGAGTTTCGCGTCGTCGCGCACGCCCACCTGGCGCAGTTCAATCCGCGCCTTGAACATCTTGGCCAGGTCCTTGACCAGTTGGCGGAAGTCCACCCGCTGCTCGGCCGTGAAGTAGAACGTGATGCGCGTGCCGTCAAAACTCTGCTCGGCGCGGATGACCTTCATGGGCAGGCGGGACTCGGCCACCTTGGCGCGGCACTGGGCGAGGAGTTTCGGCTCCTCGGCTTGGCGCTGGTGCAACTGCATCGTGTCCCAGGCCGTCGCCACGCGCTCAATGGGCTTGAGTTGGCCCACCACCTCGCTTTCGGGGACTTCGGTGGGCGGGATGACGACGCGGCCGATCTCCTTGCCGCGGGTCGTTTCCACGATGACGAAGTCCCCCGCCTTGAGGTCGTGATCCTGTGGGTCAAAGTAGTAGATTTTCGTCGCCGGTTTGAAGCGTATCCCTACAACTTTTGGCATATTCTCCATCAGTGAACCGCGCGGTTCACCCTCCGTGGATTCTCACGATTTCGGGCGCGGTGGGCATGTCCATGGTCAGCACCTCCAGCGCCAGGCGGGCGTTGACGTTCTGCGCCAGGCCCTGCACGGTGCGCAGCGCCTGCGTCAGGAAGGCGCGGGCGGCGACGGCAGGGCACCACGCGGCCACCGCCTCCAGCGCCTCGCGCCGGTCCAGGTTGGCGATCTTGTCCCCCTGTCCGGCGGCGATCAGCAACACGTCGCGCCACCAGGCCACCCAGGTGTCCAGCAGTTCGCGCAGGGCGCGGCGGTCGGTCGGCGCTCCCGCGGCCCATTCCCACCGCTCCACCAGGTCGCTCGCCAGCAGACGCTGGAGGTCGTCCAGATGCCTGCCGCGTGCCTCCATGACCGCCGGGTCGCGGAGTGCCGTGATGGCCCAGCCGGGCCTGCCGCCGCTTACCCGCGCCAGCAGTTCGGCCTGGGCGGGTTCGGCCCCTTCGCGCTCCACCAGCGCCCGCGCCAGTTCGCGCAGGGGCACCGGCCGCAGGTCCAGGCCCTGGCAGCGCGACACGATGGTGGGGGGCAGCAGGGCGGCGTCGCTGGCCAGCAGGATGAGCACCACCGGCTCTGGCGGCTCCTCCAGCGTCTTCAGGAGCGCGTTGGCCGCCTCCCTGGACATGCGCTCGGTCTCCGCCAGGATGTACACGCGGTGCCGCGCGGAGTGGGGCGCGAGCGCCGCCTCCCGCTCCAGTTCGCGCACCTGGTTGATCTTGAACGTCGCGCCGTCGGCTTCCACCAGGCGCACGTCCGGATGGGTCAGCCGCGCCACCTGTCGGCAGGGGGCGCATTGCTGGCACGGGGGCGGGTTGCCCTCGCACACGATGGCCTGGGCGAAGTTCAGCGCCAGGGTCGTCTTGCCTACGCCGGGCGGCCCGGTGAACAGGTACGCATGGGACAGCCGCCCGTCCGCAAGGCTGGCGGACAGGAGGCGGACGGCCCACTCGTGCCCGATGACGTTCCACATGCGTGCCCGTACCTCCAGAACGTGCCGAATTGTACCACAGCACAGCGCGCTGCGACAAATGGTGCGCGTGCCAGATTCAGTTGGCGGCGGTCATGCAAGGGCGCGCAGCGCCGAGGCAATCCCCAGAGAACTGTCAGTCTGAGCGGCGAAGCCGCGAAGAATCTCGCTAACCGAGAGGCTTCGCGCGCAATGACGCGAGAATGCACGTGCGACGCACCTCCAAGGTGCGCCGCACGTGAGAACCCCGACCGCGAACGGGGCGGCGGAATCCGCGAATCACACGAATCTACGCGAATAGGCAAATGGTAGGGGCGACTCGCCGGATCGCCCCTGCAGGTTTGTAATTGTCATTCTGAGGCGCGCAGCGCCGAAGAATCTCGCGGGCCGAGATTGCTTCGCTCCGCTCGCAATGACAGGCGGTGATGTCATTGCGAGGGGCGAAGCCCCGAAGCAATCCCGGCGTGGCATCGCCACTTGCGGCGGCCCGCAATGACACATCGCGGGCGGCATGGGAACCGTCCGCAAGGCATGGAACCCAACCCGGCCACGAGCGCATTGACAAACGCCGCCCGGCTGTGCTACGATACCCTCGCAGTTTTGGGCGCATATGAGCGGGGGTGCGTCGTGAGGCGAAGGCTGGGGCGATGGCTGGCTGAAACGGCGGCCGTCGTGGTAGTTCGGGGTATGGTTTCTACGGGAGCCTTCCTGTCGGCCGTCCGCGACTGGCTGGGCAGGATGGCCGCCTCGTGGGCAAGGGCGCGGCTGCGCCTTGGCGCGATGTGGCGGAGCCACCGCCCTAGCGTGGAGGAAATCCTGCGCTGGCCCGTGGTGCAGGGCTTCTCTCGGTGGTTTGCGCAGCAGAAGGACTGCGTCCAGGTGGCCGTGATCGCCTTCTCGCTGGCGATGGCCTTCCTGCTGAGCGTGGCCGCGGGCTACGTGGCCAGGATCCAGGCCGAAGCCCCGCCCCACGAGTTGTCAGGCGTGCTGTACGAGTGGCGGGCGCAGCAGCCCGCGCTGCCGTCCACGAAGTGCGCCCCCTACACGCCGCAGGAGATTTGCTGGCGACAACTTGCGGCCGGCGCGGGGAAGTGGCAGGCCGACTTCGCGGGCTACGTGGCCAGAATCCAGGCCGAACAGCGGTATGCGGCGTGGAAGCGTGAGGGCAAGGATTTTCCGGCCTACAACCGCGATACCGGCGTCATTACTTTCACCCTCGCGCTGGAAGGGGCGGTGCGGGCCGACGAGAAGACGTGCCTGCCGTTCCGCGTCATCGCGCAGATGCCCACGGGCATCACCACAGGCCCCTGGCCCGACCAGGGCGACCAGGCGAAGCCCAGCGGGGACATACGGCAGCGATTGAGGGAAACGATCGTCAAACCCAAGCCATTCCCGCACCCATGCCTGCGCACGACGAACTGGACCGCGTGGGCGCGCATAGAACCCGCCACCGCCCAGTCGTGGGCGGCCAGGGCCAAGGAGAAAGGCTGGAAACTGGAGATGTTCTTCCGCTTGCATGAGGCCGAAAGCCCCCTGCTGTCCAACTGGGACGAGGACGGCCGCCTGACCGACGCGGACTTCCTCAAGGAGCAGCGCATCTGGCTCTGGGTGGATGAGGTGAGGCTGGTCATCGGCGACCAGGTCGTGTACACGTGGCGGTGAGCGCGATGTGCCCCGATGAGCGCGCCCGCAGCCTGCGAGTCCTGACCCTCAGCGACGAGGTGGTCAAGTTCATCTACAGCCCGGCCGTGCGCGAGCGTTTTGCCGACGTGGACCTCATCATCGGCTGCGGCGACCTGCCGCACTGGTATCTGGAGTACGTGGTCAGCATGCTGAACAGGCCCCTGTTCTTCGTGCGGGGCAACCACACGTGCGTTACCGAGTATTCCGAGACCGGCGAGCGCGCCGTTGAGCATGGCGGCGTGAACCTGCACCGTCGGGTGGTCCGATACCGCGGGCTGCTGATGGCCGGCGTGGAGGGGAGCGTTCGGTACAACCGCGGGTTGTTCCAGTACACCCAGGCGGAGATGTGGGGCCACGTGATTCGCCTTGTGCCGGCGCTTCTGCGCAACCGCCTTTCCTACGGGCGCTATCTGGACGTTTTCGTAACCCATGCCCCGCCGTGGGGTATTCATGATCAGCCAGACCCCGCGCATCGCGGCATCAAGGCGTTCCGGTGGCTCGTGAGGACCTTCCGCCCGGCCGTGCACTTTCACGGCCACAGCCACGTGTACCGCCCGGACACGGCGACGGAGACCCTGTTCCACGCGACGCGCGTCGTCAACACGTACCCCTACTTGGAGACCGAACTGGAACTTCCGACAGCGCGATTCACCCTGCGGCTGATCGCGGGCAGCCGCGAAGGACGGAGTATGCGATGACGGTTGACCATCTGGCCGAAGAGGATTTCCAACGCGCCCGAAGCAAAGCCTTCTGGAACCGGATTCTCGGCTGGCTCACGGGCGAGCAGACGGATTTGCTCCCGCTGGACGTGGTGAGAACACACCTGCCCTTCCAGGGGCAGCACGACCTCGGCTTGCAAGCGGTGCCCATCCGCCAGATTGTGGGGAGCGAGAGCCGCTACCGCGATTTTGACCGCGCGTTCCTGCCGCGCCAGACGCACACGCGCGACCGCTGGGTGGCCATTGACCGCTTGCACTATCGCCAGGTGGAACTCCCGCCGGTGAGTTTGTACAAAATCGGCGACATCTACTTCGTGCGCGACGGCAATCACCGCATCTCGGTCGCCAGGGAGCGCGGCCAGGAGTTTGTGGACGCATACGTAACGGAACTGACGACGCCCGTGCCGCTGACACCCGACACCGACCTGCACGAACTGGTGCTGGAGCAGGAGAGGCTCCAATTCCTGCAGGAGACGGGACTGGACCGGATTCGGCCGGAGGCGGAGGTGCGGCTGACCCTGCCGGGGCAGTACGGGAAACTGTCGGAGCACATCCAGGTGCACCGCTGGTTTCTGGGCCAGGAGCGCGGCGCCGAGGTGCCTTACGAGGAGGCCGTGGCGTCCTGGTACGACCGCGTGTACATGCCGCTGGTGCAGATCATCCGTGAGCACGGGATTCTCAACGAGTTCCCGGGGCGCACCGAGGCCGACCTCTACCTGTGGATCATTGAGCACAGTTGGTATCTACGCGAGGCGGGCGGCGAGGTTCCCATGGAGCAGGCGGCGACCGATTTCGCCCGCCTCTATTCCCGCAGGCTGCTGACGAAACTCAAGAACCTTCTCCGACGCTCCTCTCGCAGGCGATGAGGCCCTGCGGGCCGTCCGTTGTGCGTACCGTGCGCGCGGGAACCCGATGCCCTGTCGGCTCGGCTCCTGTTGTTGGATTCGTCTCATGAGACCCGTAACGTGGCAGGAGGTGGAGTATGGTCATATCCAGTTCGTCCATGGAGCGGACGGCGCAGGTCGCAGCCAAACTGGAGGCCGCGAAAACGCTGGATCGCCTGGTGGAGTCAGGCGCGAAGACGCCCGACGAGGCCGCCGCGGAGAAAAAGCGCCTGCTGAAGCAACCCGCCCGCAAGAAGTGGCGCGTGAACATGCGTGTGCTCCTGGGGGCGCTGCTGCTCATCGCGCTGGCGATGGCGGCGCTGCGAGCGGCTGCGGAACCCAACGGCCTGGCGTGGCTGTTCGCCGTGGTGCCGGCGACGGGCGTGGCCGGGGACATCGCCGTCGTGCTGGGGCCGCTGCTGGCCGTCTCGGTGGCCGTGGAGCGGCTTCTGGAGACGGCGTTTGACGCCTTTGAGCAGTCGGCGCGCGCGGTGGCCGACGTGCTCGCCACGCCCAAGGAGGCGCTGGACTGGATCGGGCGCGAGTACCAGGCTGCCTACGAAGCCGCAGCCGCCGCGGCGAGCACGGTTGGGCAGGATGCGTCCGATGAGGCGCTGGCGAAACTGGCCGCTGCCGAGGCGCGCCTGGCCCAGGCCGAAGCCCGCGTCCGCGCCTGGACCTCGGCGCCGGAGTACATCGCGTGGAAGCGGGCGCTGTGCATCTGGGCCGGCCTCGTCGTGGGGCTGGGCGTGGCCATCTTCGGCGACCTGGGAATGCTGCACATCATCGGCGCGCCGGCTCCTCGCCTGCTGGACATGATCGTTACGGGCCTCGTCATCGGCGCAGGCCCTGGGCCGATGCACGCCCTCATCGGCATCATCCAGAGCGGCAAGGACGCGGCCAACAACCTGGCGGACCTGGCGCGGAGTAAAGCCGCGGAACTGAAGGCCGCCGCCGACGCGCTCAAGAAGGCGTAGTTAGGGCGCATGGCGGCCCCCGGAGGCTAGAGCCGCGCGGGCCGAATGGGCAAAGCCGTGCGGATGGGTCGTAGAGGCATGGCACGCCCTGCCCAGCCCCAACGGGGCTTCGCTCGTTCAGCGCGGGGGTTGGCCCCGCGCGGGCCGACGGTCGCCCGAGGCTGAAGCCATCGGGCTACATGAGCGAAGCCCTGCGGGCTGCCCGTAGGGGCACGGCACGCCCTGCCCAGCCCCAACGGGGCTTCGCTCGTTCAGCGCGGGGGTTGGCCCCGCGCGGGCCGACGGTCGCCCGAGGCTGAAGCCATCGGGCTACATGAGCGAAGCCCTGCGGGCTGCCCGTAGGGGCATGGCACGCCCTGCCCAGCCCCAACGGGGCTTCGCTCAATCAGCGCGGGGGTTCAGCCCCGCGCGGGCCGAATGGGCAAAGCCGTGCGGATGGGTCGTAGAGGCATGGCACGCCCTGCCCAGCCCCAGCGGGGCTTCGCTCGTTCAGCGCGGCGCTTTGGCCCTGCGTGCCACCCCGACGCCGCTTCTCTGTGGTCAAAGCACTACATCTTGCCCACGGTGGCCGCGACGACGGCACCAACTATCAGCACCCAAAGGAGCACGACAATCGCCGCGGCAATCCGCCCTGCCGAGCGGCTGCCTTCCAGCGACTCCCGCGCTCTGGCCCTGCACTCGGCCATGACATCGGCAGGGATCATCTTCAGCGCGACGTGCACGCCCAGCGGGATGAGCACCGCATCGTCCAGGTAGCCCAGCACGGGGATGAAGTCGGGCACCAGGTCCACAGGGCTGACCGCATACGCAGCCACGCAGATGGCGAAGGCCCTTGCGTACCAGGGAACCCTGGGGTCTTTGTACGCCAGGAACAGCGCGTAGGCTTCGGTGCGCAACGCGCGGGCGCGCTCCTCCAGCCGCGTTCTCACTCCAGCCCTCGCGTGAGCGATGGGAAGCGGTCGGCAATGAGGGCCAGCACGTCGCGGGCGTCGCCGGGGGTCAAGCCTGCGCCGAACCGCACCGTAGCGCCGCCGTAGTCAAAGGCCAGCACGCCAGCCCACGGCCCCTGGGACCCGCGGAAATCCTCGGACACGCGCAGCCGGTCCACATAGGCGGCCTCGTACCGCCTGGAGCGGCCGATGCCCAGCACCGCCTTCCGGATGGTGAGCGACTCGCCGTCAATGGTTACGATTTCCCTGCCCGCCAGGTTCCACAGCCAGGTAACCAGGGCGAACCCGCCGCCCAGGGTCCAGAAGGCGAGCCAGAACGCCATGAAGAGCATGCCCGCGCCCTCGCCGGTATCTGGCGTTTGCCCGCTCAGCATGGCGAGGATGCCGCGCAGCAACAGGGCCCCGACGACCACTTCGCCCGTCGCCCAGCCACCGAGCCAGAACCCGAGGAACAGGATCAAGAGCCAGTTGCGGGGCGCGGGAATGGTGATTCGGAGCGCCGCAAAGGTGTCTTCCACGGTGTACCGCGGCTTGCCGGGCACGGTCGGTGCCATACCTCTCTACTCCCGATGGCCTACTACTTGACCACAGAGAAGATTCTCTGTTGTCATTGCGAGCGAAGCCTCTCGGTTAGCGAGATTCTTCGCGGCTTCGCCGCTCAGAATGACAGTGTTATCTGTCATGCTGCGCGAAGCGAAGCATCTCGGACGGTGAGATTCTTCGCGGCTTCGCCGCTCAGAATGACAGTTCAGCGGGATTGCTTCGGGGCTTCGCCCCTCGCAATGACATCTCCTCCCGTTGTCATTGCGAGCGAAGCGAAGCAATCTCGCACCGCAAGATTCTTCGGCGCTCCGGGCCTCAGAAATGACAATTGCAAACCTGCAGGGGCGATCCGGCGAGTCGCCCCTACCATTTGCCTATTCGCGTAGATTCGTGTGATTCGCGGATTCCGCCGCCCCGTTCGCGGTCGGGGTTTTCACGTGCGACGCACCTCCAAGGTGCGTCGCACGTGCATTCTCACGTCATGGCGAGCGAAGCCTCTCGGTCAGCGAGATTCTTCGCGGCTGCGCGCCCCCGTAGGGACAATTCATGAATTGTCCCTGCGGGTGCTGTGCGTCCTCGCAATGGCACGCCATCAAGAATCTCTGTGGTAAGGCACTACTTCTTCGCCAGTTCTTCCTCTATGAGTTCCTGGAATGCCTCAAACGGCTGCGCGCCGGTCAGCCGGATGCCGTTGACGAAGAAGGCAGGAGTCCCGCTCACGCCATACGCCTGCCCGTCCGCCACATCCCCGGCCACTTCCTCGGCCATCGTGCCCGAGTCCAGGCAGGCGTCAAACTGCGCCGTGTCCAGGCCCAAGTCCGCCGCATACTGCTTCAGCGAGGGGACCTCCAGCGCGTCCTGGTGGGCGAAGAGCACATCGTGGTACTCCCAGAACTTGCCCTGCTGGGCCGCGCAGCCGGCGGCCTCGGCAGCCTTCTGTGCATTGGCGTGAAAACTCAAGGGGAAGTCGCGGAAGACGTACTTCACCTTGCCCGTCTTGATGTAGGTCTCGTCAATCTTCGGGAAGACCTCGCGGGAGTAGTAGCCGCAGTAGGGGCACTGGAACTCGCTGAACTCCACGATGGTTACCGGCGCGTCAGGCGAGCCTTTCACGGGGTCATCGTCCAGGCTGACTTCATAGCGGCGGGGCGGGATGAAGGCCAGGCTCCTGCCGATGCTGCGGAACACCGGCGTATACCGACCGGCCAGGTCCGCATTGGCCGACATGGTAACGACATAGAGGTCGGCCCTGTTCAAAGCCAGATACTGGAAGACCTGCAGTTCCAGTGGGTTGCCGTCTCTGTCCGTAACGTTGGCGCGGAAACTGACTTCCAGCGCCTGCCCTCCGGCGGCCAAGTCTGTCGTCTGGATATTGATGGGCTTCTGGATGCTCTCGGTATTCTCCAATTGGGCCTGCACCAGTTGGCGGATTTGGTCCAGGGTAGCGCCGGCGCCCATGCGCTGACGCTGGACGCTGGCGTCGGTGGCTCCGCCTGCCTTCAGGGCCTCGGACGTGGGGTCAAACCCGAAGAACGCCACGCCTGCGTTGATGAGCGCAACGGCCTCTCCCTGCACCAGGTCGGCCACATCGGGATACTTCTCCTGAACGGCGTTGAGGCTCGCCTGGAAGTTCGCCGGGTTCATGTCCACATTGCCCCAGGTCGGCGGCAGGGCGATGGCGAACCGCTCATCCGGAACCTCGTAGACCGTCCACCCCTCGGTGGGTGCGGGCGGCTCGGCTGGCGCGACGGCAGGTGTGGTCGCGGTGGGCTGGGGCGTTGGGGTAGGTGTCGGCGTGGGTTTGGCGCTGCATCCCGCCAGCAGCGCCACCAGGAGGCCAACGGCGATCCATGCAAGTCGCTTGCTCACAGTGTCTTCCTTTCGCACCGGCCCGGTGGCCGGAGAATCTTATCGCAGTCTATCTTACCATTTGCTCAAGTCGGCGTCAAAATGCGCGTCCTTCGCACCGCCTCGTGGGCTGCGTGCTCCAGCGCCGCTGCAGGGCGTCGCTGCAGAAGATGAACGAACTGTAACCCGCAGACGCCGCCCGTGTCATCGGATTTTCACCTGGGGCAGGTATAATTGCATAGGCGTGCGCCCGTCGCGTGGCGTTTGCCCACGCCTGGCGTTGAATGTATACTAGCGAGCAGCATCAAGACCCTGGTGTCATGGAGGACAACAACATGAGCAACGCGCAATTTCCTGGCCGCGGCAAGGTGGCCGTCTTGCACACCACACCCGAGACCGTGCTGGAGGACTACCGCCGCCTGATGCAATTGGCGGGGTTTGAGCAGGCACTGCCCAAGGACAAAGACACCCTGCTGAAGATCAACATCTCGTGGCAGCAGTGGTACCCCGCCTGTTCCACCGCACCGTGGCAACTGGAAGCCGTCATCCGTACCCTGCTGGACGCGGGGTACAAGAACCTCATCGCCGCGCACAACCGTACCGTCGTGGTGGATGCCTACGTGGGCGAGCGGAACAACAAGCACAAACTCGTCGTGGACCGCTACGGGCTTCAGAACGTGCACCTGTACGAGCCGCAGGTGGAGTGGATTGTCTACGAGCCGAAGACCCCCATGCTGGTCCTGGACAAGGTGTACCCCGATGGCATCAAGATTCCCAAGATGTTCATCGGCAAGAACGTCGTCCACCTGCCCACGGTGAAGACCCACGTCTTCACCACCATCACCGGCGCGATGAAGAACGCCTTCGGCGGGTTGCTGTCGGAGCGCCGCCACTGGACCCACAGCGTGATTCACGAGACGGTGGTGGACCTGCTCGCCATCCAGCAGGAAATCCACACGGGCATCTTCGCGGTGATGGACGGGACGTTCGCAGGCGATGGTCCCGGCCCGCGCGCCATGAACGTGCACGAGAAGAACATCATCCTGGCCTCGGCGGACCAGGTGGCCATTGACGCCATCTCGGCCAAGTTGCAGGGGTTTGACCCCATGTCGCTCAAGTTCATCCGCCTGGCCCACGAGCGCGGCCTGGGCGTCGGCGACCCGCGCGAGATTGAAATCGTCGGCGACGACATCTCCGGCGAGAACTGGCACTTCGTAACCGGCGAGACCTTCGCCAGCCGCGGCCAGAAGATGATTTACCACGGCCCGCTGAAGCCGTTTGAGAACCTGCTGCTGCGGAGCCCCATCGTGCCCTGGTCCTACATCGCGTCCCGCGCCTACTACGACGGGCTGTGGTATCCGCTGGTGGGCCACAAGCGCGTACAGGAGGCGCTGAAGACCCCCTGGGGGCGGCTGTTTGAGCGCTACGGCGACATCCCCGCCGTAACGGCCCCGCTCTACGACCCCAAGAAGGTGGGTCTGGGGCTTGCGGGCATTGCGGCTGTGCTGGCGGGTTTGGCCTTCTGGAGGAAGCGTGGCCGCAAGTAACGTGTGGCGCGTAGACCTGCACCTGCACACGCACTACTCGCGGGATTGCGCGGTGAGTCCGCAGCGACTCATCCAGGCGGCCCGCGAGCGGGGGCTGTCGCGCATTGCCATCACCGACCACAACAGCATCGCGGGGGCGTTGGAGGCTCAGGCCATCGCCCCCGACTTCGTCATCGTTGGCGAGGAGATCAAGACCGACAGCGGCGAACTGCTGGCCTACTTCATTCGGGAGGAGATTCCGGCGGGACTTTCGCCCGAAGAGACCATTCGCCGCATCCGCGAACAGGGCGGGGTCGTGGGCGTGTCGCACCCGCTGGACCAACTGCGGCGCGAGGCGATGGGCCGCGATGTGCTGCTCCGAATCCTGCGACAGGTGGATTGCCTGGAGGTCTTCAACGCCAGGGTGGTGTGGCCGCCGGACAATGCCCGCGCCCTGGCCTTCGCCCGCGAGTACGGCCTGCCGGGCACGGCGGGCAGCGACGCCCACTCGGTGTACGAGGTGGGCAGGGCCTACGTGGAGGTGTCGCCCTTTGCCGGCCCCGCGCAGTTCCTGGAGGCGCTGAAGCAGGGCCAGGCGGTCGGGCGGCTGTCCACGCCGCTGGTCCACCTGATCAGCACAGTCAACAAACTGCGGAGGCGGAGCGCACGTTAGTCCCGTTCCGCGTGATGGGAGGCAACCCTGATGGCCGAAATCGCTGCGAGTGTCCTTGCCGCCGCCGTCCCGACCGTCGTGTACGTCCTCATCATCTGGTGGTGCGACCGATACGAGAAGGAGCCGATTTTGCTCCTGGCCGCGGCCTTTGTCTGGGGCGCGGCCCCGGCCATCCTGCTGTCGCTCGGCGCCGAGGTGGCGCTGGACGTGCCCCTGGCAGGCTACTCCGACCTGGGCCGCGAGTTGGCCTCCGCTTCCATCGTCGCGCCCATCGTGGAGGAGATCGCCAAGGCCATCGCCCTGTACCTCATCTACCGCCTGTTCCGCGATGAATTTGACGGCGTGCTGGATGGCATCATCTACGGCGCGCTGGTCGGCTTCGGGTTCGCCATGACCGAGAACTTCTTCTACCTGGTGAACGAGGCCGCCTCGGAGGGCTGGGAGAGTTTCGGCCTCCTAGCCGTGATGCGAACCATCGTCTTCGGACTGAACCACGCCTTCTACACCGCCTTCACGGGGGCCGGGTTTGGCTACGCACGCAACGCCCGCAGCCCACTGGCAAAGGCCACCGTGCCCCTGCTCGGCCTGCTGGCGGGTATCGGGTTCCACGCGGTGCACAATCTGGGCGCGACGCTGTCGGGCGAGACGCTGGCTGCCATCGGCATCAGCCTCATCGGGGATGCGGGCGGTGTGCTCATCATCATCGCCATCCTGGTGTTGTCCTTGCGCCAGGAACGCCGCTGGATCGCCGAGGAACTCCGCCCTGAAATCGGCATCCTGCTGACGGTGGACGAGTACCACATCGCGCAGTCGCCGTGGAAGCGTCTGAAGGCGCGGGGCAAGGCCACCACAGGGGGTCTCGCCCGGGGCCGAAACACCGCGCGGTTCTACCGCCTGCTGGCCGAACTGGCCTTCCGCCTGCACCGCTATCGCAATGGGCGCGCCTCGGCGAAGGACCTGCGCGCGATCCCCCGCCTGCGCGAGCAGATCGCCCGTCTTCGCGCCGGGCAGTCCTCCTGACGCACGGGCGCGGCGCTTCGGGCGTGCGTCAACGCGGGCCGCGTCGTGGGCCCGAGGCGGCGCGTCTCCCCCGGTCCGTCGCATCTTGCCTCGTGCCGATTCTTGCCGATTGTCAACGCGCCGCCTTGACAGTATAATGCACAGGTAGCGCAAAACCTGGAGGCACTGTTTCATGGACATTCTCTGGTACGGACACGCCTGCTTCCGCATCAAGGATCGCACGGCGACCATCATCACCGACCCGTTTGACAAGAGCATCGGCCTGTCGCCTGTGGGGCTGAAGGGCGACATCGTTACCATCAGCCACCCGCATCCCGGGCATTCCAACGCCAAGGCCGTCAGAGGCAACCCGTTCGTCATAGACGGGCCGGGCGAGTACGAGGTCAGCGGCGTCTTCATCACCGGCATCTCCTCGTATCACGACACGCGCAACGGGCGCGAATACGGCAAGAACACCATCTTCGTCTTTGAGATGGAGGGGCTGCGGGTCTGCCACCTGGGGGATTTGGGGCATATCCCCAGCCAGAGCCAGGTGGAGGCCATCGGCGACATCAACGTGCTCCTGGTGCCGGTGGGCGGCGGGGCCTCGTTGAAGGCGTCGCAGGCCACCGAGGTGGTGAGCCTGCTGGAGCCGAGCATCGTGGTCCCCATGCACTACCGGCTGAGCGGGCTGACGATGAAACTGGACCCGGTCAGCAAGTTCCTGAAGGAGTTGGGCGTTGCCGAGACCGAGGAGCAGGACGCCCTGAAGGTTTCGGCGAGCAGCCTGCCTGAGGAAACCCAGGTGGTGTTGCTTCGCCCCAAATTGGAGAACGGAGACTGATGTACCGAGCGCGGCTGGCGGCGATAGCGGTGGGTCTTGTGGTGCTTCTGGCGGGGTGCGGCGGGGGCGCGCCGAGCGTGGACCTGCCCGCCGTCAAAGAGCAGGCCCGGCAAGCCTACAACGCCGGCGACTACGCCCGCGCGGCAAGCCTGCTGGGCACTGCGGTCGCGGTCGCACCGGACGACGCCGAGGCGCATCTCCAACGCGGCCGCGCCTTTGCGGCGCTGGCGGACTGGGGCAACGCGGCGGCAGAGTTCCGCGAGGCCGTCCGCTTGCAGCCTGACAACGCCGATGCCCATTCCAATCTGGGCGGCGTGTACTACCAGCAGGGGCGGTTCGCCGAGGCCGAGCAGGAGTTCCGCAAGGCGCTGACGCTGGAGCCGACGGACGCCGTGTTTCACTACAATCTGGGCGCTGCATACGCTCAGCAGAACCTGCTGAACGAGGCGCTGGCGGAGTTTCTGTCGGCCCGCCAGTTTGACCCGAACCTGGCCGAGGCGTACCTGGGCATGGGGTCCGTCTATGCGCTCCAGGGCAGGGCACAGGAGGCACGCGAGGCATTCCAGAAGGTGCTGGAACTCAGCCAGGACCCCGCCGTGCGGGCCGAAGCCGAACGACAACTTCAACTGTTGAGGTAGATTGGGGATGAAGATAGAGAACGTCGCAGAAACAACGCAGAAGGTAACGCTGGACAATGGCCTGCGCATTTTCGTTACCGAGGTGCCCCACACGCGAGCCATCTCCGTGGGGTTCTTCGTGGGGGTTGGCGCACGGTACGAGAGCGATGAGATTGCCGGGGCGTCGCACCTCATTGAGCACATGATGTTCAAGGGGAGCCGCAAGCGCCCGACGGCCGGGGCCATATCTCTGGCGCTGGAATCGGTCGGCGGGATGATGAACGCCTCCACCGGCAAGGAACTGACCCTGTACTACGCCAAGGTCCCCTGGGAACACGGCGACCTGGCCCTGGACGTCCTGGAGGACATGATTCGGTATCCCATCTTTGACCCGGTGGAATTGGAAAAGGAAAAGCGGGTCGTCGTGGAGGAAATCCGCATGCTGTTTGACGACCCGCAGAGTTGGTCGCACCTGTTGCTGACGCAGGAGGTGTTCCCGAAGCATCCGCTGGGGCGCGACATCGCAGGGAGCATTGAGAGCGTGCTGGCGGTGAGCCGCGACGACCTGCTGGGCTATATCCAGCAGAACTACGGCGCGCCGAACGTGGTGGTGAGCGTGGCCGGACGCCTGAACGGGCAGCAAGTGTTGGATTGGCTGGTCCGCGCGCTGGAAGACTGGCCCGTGAAGCCGGTGCCGTCCTACGTGCCGCTGCGCGGGACGCAGAAGAAACCGCGCGTGAAGGTGGGCCGCCGCAAGACCGAGCAGGCCTACCTCAACATCGCCGTCCGCTCCATCCCGCGCGTGCACCCCGACCGGTTCAACCTCCTGGTGATGAACGCGGTCATGAGCGAGGGGATGAGTTCGCGCCTGTTTCAGGAGGTGCGCGAGAAGCGCGGTCTGGCCTACAGCGTGGACTCCTGGTTCGGCCTCTTCCGCGACGTGGGCATCTGGGGCGTCAGCGCCGGGGTGGATCCGAAACGGCTCACCGAAGCCTACGATGCCATCCTCGGCGAGTGCGCGCGCATCCGCGAGGAACTCGTGCCCGAAGACGAGTTGCAGAAGGCGAAGGAACAGGTCAAGGGGCGGCTGGTCTTGGGCCTGGAGGACAGTTTCTCCATCGCGTCGTGGTGGGGGCGCGCCGAGGCGCTGAACGAGCCGCTGATGACCGTGGACGAAGTCCTGAAGGAGATAGATCGGGTGGAGGCCGAAGAGGTGCGGCGGTTCGCACGGCAGTGGCTCCAGCCCGGCCGCATGAACGTAACCCTCGTCGGCCCGTTTGGGCCGGCGGTGAAGAAGGAACTCCTGGCGCGCCTGGAGTAGGGGGAATCATGGCGATCAAGATTCTGATGACATGGGACATCCGACCGGATAAGGAAGCCGAGTACTTTGAGTTCGTCTCCAAGGAATTCGCGCCCACGCTGATGCGCCTGGGCGTGCAGCCCACAGAGGCGTGGTACACCGCCTACGGCGACGGTCCCCAAATCCTGACGGGGGCCGTAGCGCCGGACCTAGAATCCATGCGCGAGGCGATGAACAGCGACGAGTGGCGCAATCTGAAGGCAAAACTCCTGCGCCTGGTGGAGAACTACGAGGAGAAGTTCGTACACGATTCCAGCCGCTTCCAGTTGTAGGCGGCGGGGCCTCGCGGGCAAAGAAAAAGGCCCCGCTCTCACGGGGCCTTGCCTGCAGGTGGAGGTGCAGACGGCATCAGTCCGCCTTGCTGGTCTCTCCGCTCTTCGCCGACTCGGTGGTCTTCTCCCCGTTCTTGCTGCGGCCATTGCCGTTGCTCTTGGACTCCCCGGGCACGGCGGTGGGTGAGGTCGCCCGGTGATCCGTAACGTAGAACCCCGACCCCTTGAAGATGATGCCCACCGGCTGGAGCACGCGGTGGACGTGCCCGCCGCAGTCCGGACAGGTTTTCAAGGGATCTTCGGTGATGCGCTGCACGCGCTCAAAGCGGATGCCGCAAGCGTCGCACTCGTATTCGTAAATCGGCATACCTGAATCACCTCGCTTTCGCCTGCGTTGTTATGCAGTCGTGTACGGCCTTTCTATTGCGATTGCCAACACAATACTATAGCCAGATATGCCGATTTTTGCAAATTTGGCCCAGGGCCGGGTGCATTTCAATCCTGGGGCGAGAATGAGCAGATGTCATGGGGCTGCCGAGCAGAATCTACCTCACCTAACCCCTCCCGCACCCTCCCCTTTCCTCTCCGCCTGCGGAGAGGAAAGGGGAGGGCCGGGGTGGGGATAGGTGAGGTCAGCAGACCCGTCGCTGTACATCAGGCGGCGAAAGAGGCTGCCCATTGCCGCAGGCTTGCCCCCAAACCGAAAGCGCCCCCGGCGTCTCCCCGAGTTTGTTGGGGGTTGCACAGGCGCAGCCTTGCGGTCGCCGCTACGCCGCAGCGACGGCGCGCGTCCCCATCGGCTCGGCCGCATAGTACGGGGCGAGATGCGCCCGCAGCGCCTCGCGGGCGTAGAACAGCCGCGACTTCACCGTCCCCACCGGACACTGAAGTGTGTAGGCGATCTCCTCCACCGTGAGCCCCTGGAGGTAGTACAAGACGACCACAGTCTTGTGCGCGAACTCCAGGCGGTCCAGCCCCTCCTGGATGGCCGCCTGCAACTCCGCGCGGAGGGTCAGACCTTCGGGGCTGGATGTCGGGCCGCAGGGCAGCGCCTCGGCCAGGTCGTCCAAGCACTCCGCGTTCGTTCGGTTCCGCGCCAGGTAGGTGTAGCACAGGTTGACGGTAACCCGATGCAGCCACGGAGCCAGCCCGCGCTCGCCATCCAACTTGTCCAGATTGGCATGGACGCGGACGAAACAATCTTGGAGGATTTCGTCGGCGACGTCAGCATTGCGCACCAGCCCCATCGCCGTGCGGTAAACCTGGGTCTTGTACTTGTTGTAGATGGCCTCAAACGCGGTGATGTCGCCCTGCCGGGCCTTGAGGATCAGCACGCTGTCTTCCGTCATGTCCACCCTCCTGCAGCAGACCGCACCTCGTACTGTGCTACGCACCTCGGGAGTGCGTCGCACGTGCCCTGTCCCGTCATTGCGAGCGAAGCGAAGCAATCTCACGCTCCGGAGATTGCTTCGGGCGCTCCGCGCCCTCGCAATGACATCACTGCCTGTCATTGCGAGCGAAGCATCTCGGTTGACGCGATTCTTCGGCGCTTCGCGCCTCCGTAGGGACAATTCATGAATTGTCCCTACGGACGCCGCACGCCCTCGCGATGACACACCATCAAGAATCCCTATGGCAGAGTACGTGCCGGTCTGCACCCAAGAGTATAGCGCACCCACATGGGGCGGCATCGCAAATCTGCTGTATTTGCGGTGAGCCATACGGCGTAGGCGGTACGTCTTTCGGCAGAGGCGGTCTAGGCATTTTGGCGTAGCCGGTCGGGAGGTGCTATAATCCTGACACAAGTGTCCGGATTCACAACCGGGGGAACGGGATGTCTCTCTTCTACAGTCTGGGTGCTGTCGTGGCCATCGGGGCGCTGGCAGGGCTTGGGGTGCTCGTGGTGGAGCGGCAGCGCAGCCGCTGGGCGAACCGCCTGCTGGGCGGCTTCCTCCTGACGGTGGCCGGATACCTGGTGTCGTCGCTGGCCTTCCGATGGCTTGCCAGTGCCCCGGCCATCTGGCCGTTTACGGGCCTGGCAGTGCGCGACGCAAGCGCCTGGGCGCGGGCGGCTCATGCGCTCTCGGTCCTGTTCGCGTCGGTGTTCCCGCCTCTTATCCTCCACTTCGCGCTGGAGTTCCCGCAGCCGCGCCTCTACACCCAGGGCGGGCGCGTGTACCTCCTCTACGTTCCGGGGCTGCTCCTGCTTCTGCTGGGAGTGGCCGGGGGACTCCTATCGTACCCCGCCGCGCCCGACGGATTTGCCGCGCTGTGGTACGGCGTCTGGCGCTTGTGGGTAATCGCCTACTTCGGGCTGTCGCTGGCGGTTCTGTTCCGCAGTTACCGGCGGGCGTCCAGCCGAATTGAGCGGCAGCAACTGGCGCTGGTGCTGATAGGGCTAGGCGCGCCGTTCCTGGCGTTGCCGCTCGGCTGGGCGTCGCCGTCGTGGGATCGGTCGGGGTGGAGCCATGTGGCCTGGATGTTCACGGCGGTGCTGCTGGCCTATGGCATCGCGCGCTACCAGTTGCTGGACGTCCGCGTGGCCATCCGCCGGGCGCTGGTCTATTCGCTGCTGACCGTGCTCGTGATGGCAGGCTACGTGGGCGCGGCGCTGGCGCTGAGCCTCCTCACGGCGGGCCTGCCCGACGCGCTGGAGCGGGTCCTGAACGCGATGCTCATCGTGCTCATCGCGATGCTGGTGGCCCCCACCAAGGACCGCTTGCAGGCGGCCGTGGACCGGGTCTTCTTCCCGGGCGAGGCAGGGCGGGAGGACCTGCTCCACCGCTTCAGCCGCGACCTGCACGCCGAACTGAGCGAAGAGGGCGTAGCCTCGCGCACCCTGCACTGCCTGACTGAGACCCTGAACGCGGGCGTGGCCTATCTCCTGGTGGAGCAGGGTGGCATCTTCGCGCCGGTTCACCATGCGGGCCGCGTGCCGCCTCGCGCGCTGGAGCAGCGCTTCGCCGCCAGCGACGACCTCATCCGTTGCCTCGCCCAGCACCAGCAGGCGGTTACCGTGGACCAGATGCACATGGACCCCCGCTTCGGGGCGGCGTATGTGCGCAGTTGGGCCAGGCTGGATGCCATGGACGCAGTGCTGTGCGTGCCGCTCTTGGACAGCGAGGGCGCGATGGTGGGGGTGGTGCTGGTGGGGCGCAAACGCACACGCGGCTCCTACGGCGCAGGCGACATCCGATTCGCGCAGGGTGTGTGCAACCAGGCGGCCATCGCGCTGGAGAACGCACGCCTGCACCGCCGGGCGTCCGAGGCCGAGCGGCTGGCGGCGCTGGGGCGCATGGCCAGCGCCATCCTCCACGATCTGCGCACGCCCATCGGCGGGATGATGCGCTGCGTGGAGGCGCTGGGGCAGGAGGAACTGCCGCCGGACGCCCGCAACCGCCTGGCCGTGTCCACGCTGGAGATGATGACGCGGCTGTACCACATGGCGCAGCAGATTCTGGACTACTCGCGCGGCGGCTGGACGCTGGAGATGAAAGAGGTGCCGCTGGGCGAGTTCGTGCGCGGCCTGCTCCCCGTCATCCAGGCGGACGTGCAGGAGCACGGGATTGAGGTGCGGCTGGATTTGGCCTACGAGGGCGGCGTCATCATGGACCCTACCCGCATGGCGCAGGTCATCTACAACCTGGTGAGCAATGCGCGGGATGCCATGCCCGACGGCGGCGTGCTGACCCTCGGTTCCCGCGCGTCGGACGGCGAGGTGTCTCTGACGGTCGCGGACACCGGCGTGGGCATCCCGCCCGAGCGGCTCCAACGCATCTTTGAGCCGTTCGTGAGTTACAAGGCCGACCGTGGGGCCGGCCTGGGGCTTGCCATTTCCAGCAAGATCGTGGCGGACCACGGCGGGCGCATCCTGGTGCAGAGCGAGGTGGGGGTGGGGAGCACGTTCACGGTCGTGTTGCCGCGCGGCACGGCAGCATCCGGGGGCGGTACGAACCCGGCGAACGCCCTTGGCCATTAGCCTTTGGCCTTTGGCAGGGGCGCAAACTGTCCTCTCGCCTCCGGTGAGGAAGCGGCGCGTTCACGGGAGCGGTTCGGCAGTCCTTCTGCCTGCGAAGTCCGGGTGCAGCGTGTGCCAGGCGTCCCGGTACTTCTCAAACCGCGGGTGCGGCCTACCGTCCTTGTTCATCATGAGTACGAACCGCCAGAGCGTGCGTTGCCCCGAATGGGCCTCCTTCAGGTCCCGCTTTGGCACGACGTAGAAACCGTTGTGATCTAGGAGGCACGCCACCACGAAGTCGCAGGCCCGGTACTCGCCATCGGTGAGGAAATACCGCACTGTACCCCGACGGCGAGACGTTGTATACATTTGCTGGCGGGTCTTCACCTCTATGCGGATGCGCTCGCCCGTATCGGGATGCAGTAGCAGCAAGTCATAACCTGCCTCACCCAGGTTGTGGAATACCTGCCACGGCGTGCCCTGAACCAGCAGGAACAAGCGCAAGAGGACCTGTTTCTCGCCGATTTCGCCGATCAGCGCCTGCACGTTTTGGGGTAGTTTATCCACATTCCTCTCGGCCATTGTTCTTGTCCCTTACGCTATCCCGTCTGCTCCACCGAGGCCCAGCCGCGGCGGATGGCGTACAATGCCGCCTCGGTGCGCGAGCGCACGCCCAACTTGCCGTAGATGTTGCCCAGGTGCACCTGCACCGTCCGCACCGAAATGCACAGCCGCCGCGCAATTTCCTTGTTGCTCGCGCCCGTGGCCACCAGGCGCAGGACCTCCATCTCGCGGTCGGTGAGCGGTTCGGGCAGCGACGCATTGTGCGGTGCGGCGGCCGTTCGCTCGCGGTCGGCGAGTTTGCGCATCATGGCACGCATGGCCCGCGGGTCCAGCGCCGGTTCGCCACGGGCCACCGCGCGGATGGCGGCCAGGACGTCGGCCAGGCGCGCCGACTTGACGATGTACCCCTCCGCGCCCGCCTCCAGCAGCGCGAAGATGTGCTTCTCGTCCTCGTGGGCCGTCAGCGCCAGGATGCCCGCCTCCGGGCACTGGTCCAGGATGGTGCGGGTGGCCTCCAGCCCGTCCATCTCCGGCATCTCCAGGTCCATGAGGATGACGTCGGGGCGCAGGAGCACGGCCAGGCGCACCGCTTCCACGCCCGTGCGCGCCTCGCCCACCACCTCCATGTCCGGCTGCAGGTTCAGGATGTCCCGCATGCTCTCGCGCACCACGGTGTGGTCATCGGCCAGCAGGATGCGAATCTTGTCCGAGGCCACCGAACTCATGCGATGCCCCTCCCGGGCGTCGGTATCCCCTATCGCAGCGGCTTGTCGTAGACACGGTAGGTCTTGTAAATCTTGCCGCCCATGAATTGGATGTCGCGGTTCATCATCAGGTTGCTCTCCAGAATCCACGACATCTCCGCATGGGTGTAGCCCCGCGGCGCGGCGTTGATGGCCGTGTCGTAGTAGAACAGTGCCGAGATGCCCTTCATGCGGTGCTGTTCCACCACACCCATGGCGAACACGCGGCAGACGGTGAACTTCTTGAACGTCTTGTACCACAACAAGCGGACGAGAGCCGGAATCAGCCTGCCGTCCGTGCCCTTCAGCGCCTGGTTGATGTCGGGCAGCGTCAGGGAGAAGCCGACCGGTTCACCGTCTATCTCGGCGAGGAGCACCAGGTTGGGGTC
The DNA here is from genome assembly GCA_014874485.1 of Chloroflexota bacterium. Taxonomy (GTDB): domain Bacteria; phylum Chloroflexota; class Anaerolineae; order DTLA01; family DTLA01; genus DTLA01. The sequence continues at coordinate 80,199 of JADBJK010000059.1, read as the reverse complement.
TAGCACCATCTTCAGGTTCTCGGCCAGGTGGTCAAACTCGGAGTCGGTCATGGGGACGAAGCCCCAGTTCTTCTCCCAGGCCGAATTGTAAACCTTCTTGACACGCTCCACCTCGTTGTCAAAGTCCTTCATGTTGATCTTGCGCACGACGATGCCCGACCGCGCGCGCACCTTCTCCACCACCCGCGCCAGTTTCTCGTTGCGCACGACGCCGTCCTTGCTCACCACCTCATCGGTGTCCAGCCAGTAGGCGTACAGGTCCTGCGCCTTGGTGAACCCCGCCCGCTCAATGAACTCGGCATAGTAGGGCGGGTTGTACGTCATCATCACGACGGGGCTGGAATCAAACCCGTCCACCAGAAGCCCGCACTCCTCGTTGGTGGAGAAGTTCATGGGGCCGCGCAACACGTCCATGCCCCGTTCCCGCACCCAGTCGGCGGCGGCGTTCAGGAGCGCCTCGGCCACCTGGTAGTCCTGCACGCACTCAAAGAACCCGAAGAAGCCGGCCTTCTCGTTGTGGAACTGGTTGTGGATGTGGTTGATGTGTGCCGTGATGGTGCCCACGGGTTCATCGCCGCGCAGCGCCAGGAACAATTCCACGTCGGCGTGCTCGTAGAAGGGGAACTTCTGGCGGTCAAACATGGCCTTGCGATCCATGCGCAAGGGCGGTACCCAGTACGGATTGTTGCGGTACAGATGATAGGGAAAATCCACAAATTGCTTGAGTTGCTTGGGGGTTCGGACAGGCTCCACATGCAGTTCACGGCTAGACATCGGTTGCCTCCTGACGGCGAGTTTGTGCTTGTAGCGGCGGGCAGGCCGCGCCCGCGCCGATGGCCCAGGTGCGGCGGTGCCGGGGCGCAGCGCCCGCACAGCGCCGCGTGTATTGTAGCACTCCGCACCCGCGCGGCAAATCCATCGGCGGCCACAGCCCCCGCTGTTGAGAACAACACCGCAGGCGGCCGTTCGCTTCGCCTACGCCCCGCCCGACTCCAGAATCTCGGCGGCGACCTTCTCCCCGTAGGCCACCGCGTAGTTCATCCCGCGGTCCTCCGGGTAAATCTGCGCCATGCAGCACAGCCAGAGGCCCTGCACCGGCGTGCGGAACGGCGGGCGTATCTGCGAGTAGCGCAGGCCCACCACCGGCTGCGTGTAGCGCTCGCGCCAGGCGTACAGCGTCTCCACCCAGTCGGGCGAGAATTCAGGGAACACGGTGCGCAGGTGCGGCAGGTACGCCTGGAACAACTCCTCGGCCGACATGGCGTAGTAGGGGTCGTTCGGGTCCATGTACCGCGACACGTAGGCCAGGTGATGCCCGCCGTACTCGTCGGGGCGCTGCATGTTGGTGTGCTCCACCACGGCGACGAAGGGGATGTTGGGGTCGTTGATGTTGAGCCAGTAGGTGGTGGACAGGCTGCGCTTCAATTTCATGATGAGGCAGGCGTTGGCCAGGTACTTGATGCGGCCCAGGCGCTCGCGGTAGTCGGGGGGCAGGTCCGGCGCAAGGCGGAGCAGGATTTCGGGCGCGGTGGTAACCAGTGCCAGGTCAAAGTCCTCGCGCTGACCGTTGGACACCACGCCCGTGGCGCGGCCGTTCTCAATGACGACGCGCTCCACCGGCGAAGACAGGCGGATGTCCACGCCCAGGTCGCGCAGCCGCGCCTCAAAGGCTTCCAGGGCGCGCCCGAACCCGCCCACCAGATATCCCAGGTGCTCGGCCTGGCCCTTGCCACGCGACCCGCCGCGCAGTTTCAGTTTGTTCCAGAACCAGACGGCGGCCACCTCGTCGGCGTAGGCCCCGAACTTGTTGCGCAGCAGCGGGTACCAGACGACCTCGTACACCTGCCGCCCGCCCCACTTGATGAGCCACTCCTTGGCGGTGATCTCCTCCAGTTTCCGCCAGTCCCGCACGAAGCGCGGGATGATGGCCAGCGAGCCGAGCCGCAGCCGATTGACCAGGCTCAGCGGCTTGAACCGAATCACGTCCAGGGGCGTGGCCAGGCGGAAGATGCGGTTGACGTACCAGGTGCTGGTAACCGTGGGGTTCCAGACCAGGTCGCTGCCCAGGCCCAAATCCTCAATGAGCCGCACCATCGTCCGGTCGCTGGTGAACAGGTGATGGTAGAACTTCTCCAGGTACACGCCGTTGACGCGGAACGACCCGGCCAGTCCGCCCAGGGAATCGTCGCGCTCGTACAGGGTGCATGAATGGCCGGCCTTGGCCAGCACATGCGCGGCGCTCATGCCGGTAAGTCCGCCGCCGATGATCGCGATTTTCATAGGGCCACCTCGCTCCGAATCCGCGATGTTGTGTCAGGCACGCCCGCGGGGGCGTCGCGTGCGATTTTACCACATGTGGCCCCGCTGGCGAAAACGCCCTGCCCGTCGCAGGCGCGCAGAACCTCGGCGACCGAGATGCTTCGCCTTACCGTCATTCTGAGCGGCGAAGCCGCGAAGAATCTCGCCAACCGAGATGCCGAGCGAAGCGAAGCATGACAAATGGGAGACACCGTGAATCCGCGCGAATGGGGTGCATTTCAGTTTGGGGCAAGCCTGCAGCAATGGGCACGTCGGAGCAGGCCGTGAGCCGCTCCCCACCAACGAAATCCACTTTCGCCGCCCGACGTACAGCGAAGGGGCTGCTTGACCTCACCTAACCCCTCCCACACCCTCCCCTTTCCTCTCCGCCCGCGGAGAGGAAAGGGGAGGGCCGGGGTGGGGATAGGTGAGGCAGATTCTGCGCGACAACCTAACGACATTCGTCGTTTTCGCCCCAAAATGGAAATGCACCGCGCGAACGAACGCGAATGGCGGCACGGGCGCTTTCATTGTATACTTGGGATGATTGAGACAGCAGTTGGAGAGAAACGGAGTAGGGTTAGAGTGGAAGCAACAGTTCCTGTGGGAGGTTCCAACATCGGGCTGCAGATCGCCATCCTGCTGGTGAGCGTGGTCTGCGTGGCCTTCTTCTCCAGTTCCGAGGCGGCGCTGATCTCGGTCAGCAAGCTTCGGCTGCGCAGCCTGGCCGACAAGGGCAACCGAGGGGCCCAGGCGGCGCTGCGAGTCGTGGCCAATCACGACCGGCTGTTCGCCACGATTCTGCTGACCGAGAACGCCTTCATCATCCTGGCATCGTCGGTGGGCACGGCCCTGGCGCTGCGCCTGTTCGGAGAGGGCGGCCAGTACGTCGCTACGATTATCATGACCATCGTCCTGGTAACCTTCGGCGAGATCACCCCCAAGACCTTCGCCGCCGCCAACGCCGAGCGCATGGCGCTGATAGAGGGCCGCCTGATTGAGATCGCCATCAAGGTCATGACAGCGCCGGTGTGGCTCCTGACCCGCGTTACCAATGCCCTGGTGCGCCTGCTGAGCGGGCCGCGCGACCACCAGCCCCCCATCGTTACCACCGACGAGTTGCGCATGTTGATTGACATCGGGGGCAAGGAGGGCGCCGTCCGCGAGACCGAGCGGGCCATGTTGCAGAACGTGTTTGAACTGCGCGACCGCCGTGTGCACGAGGTGATGATTCCCCGCAATCAGATCGTGGCGCTGGAGCAGGAGCAGACCATGCGCGAGTTCCTGGATCAGTTCGCCGAGTCCAAGCATGCCCGCTTCCCCGTGTACAAGGGCGACCTGGACAACATCGTGGGCTTTCTCTCGGTGAAGGATGTCCTCCTGTCCATGGCGCGCTCGCCGGATGTCCTGGACAGGCCCGTGAAGGAAATCATGCGCACGCCGCCGCTGGTGGTGCCGGAGACCAAACTGGTGAGCGAACTGTTCGCCGAGATGCGGAGCAAGCAGGTACAGATGGCCATTGTCCTGGATGAGTATGGCGGGACGGCGGGGCTGGTAACCCTGGAGGAACTGGTGGAGGAAATCGTGGGGCAACTCAGCGACGAGGTGGCGACGGTGCGCCCGGCCATTCGGCGGGTGGACGCGCACACCGTGCGGGTGGACGCCCAACTGCGCGTGGACGAGGTGAACGAAATCCTGGGGCTGTCGCTGCCCGAGAGCGACCTGTACGAGACCGTGGCGGGCTTTCTGATGACGCGGATGCAGAAGATCCCCGAGGAAGGGGAGACCTACGAGTGGAAAGGGGTACGGCTGCGCGTTACGCGGCGTCGGGGGGCGCGGTTGGAGGAGATTGAAATCACGCTGCCCGACGCACGGTAAACAAAAAGGAAGCGGGGCATGAATCCCGCTTCCCTCTTGTTCCCCTGGTGTGTTCGTTGCGCTAGGCGGCTTTGTCGTTCGCCTGCGCCTGTTGCGTCTCTTCCAGGAACTTGTGCACCTCGGCCTGGGCGCGCTTGAACCGCCGGACGAGGGCGGCGTCGGTCGCGTTCATGGCCCGGATGGCGCGCTGGGCGCAGACCACGCACCCCAGCCCCGCGCGGTAACTCCCCGCCTCGCAGCCGACACAGCCCGCCGCGCGGATGATCATCAGCGTCAGCGCCAGGCTATCCTCGTGCGTGGGCGGGAGCGCCGCGACGCGGTCCACCAGCGCCTGCCACTGGGGCCCCGCAATGTCGCGCAACTGCCCCACCAGCCGATGCGGGAAGAACAGTTCTGTTGTCCGATTCATCTATCTACACCTCTGCAGCGAAAGTCGTTTCCCAACTACGAGCCGGCTGCCTACCGGCTCGGCAAACAAAAGGCGCAAGGATCATCCTCACGCCCTCCTCACTCCCCTGTGTGGGCCGATGCGTTCGCATGGCCGGCCCGAAAGCCTTCCAACCGCGCCCGTATATTACCATAGGTCAGCAAAAAAGTCAACTACTACCGGGACCACAGAGAAAATCGTCCGTTGTCATTGCGAGGGGCGAAGCCCCGAAGCAATCCCCTGCGCGTGCGATTGCTTCGCTTCGCTCGCAATGACAGGCAGAAGTTGTCATTGCGAGGGGCGAAGCCCCGAAGCAATCCCCTGCGCGTGCGATTGCTTCGCTTCGCTCGCAATGACACACCTTCAAGCATCCCTGTGGAAGAGTACTACCGGTTTTTGAATCCTGCCGCGGGCGTGGTACAATACGCCAGGCGGCGCTTGCGCCGCTTATCTCTTGCCCGCAACGTGCGGGTTTCCAACAAGGAGTTCGGCTCTATGCAGATCGGCATCATCGGCCTGCCCAACAGTTCCAAGACGACCATCTTTGACGCGCTCACCCGCGAGGACGTGGAGACCACGCCGTTCTCGTCGGGGCAGTTTGAGATTCACTCGGCGGTGGTAGAAGTGCCCGACCCGCGCGTGGACCGCCTTGCGGCCATGTTCCGCCCGCGCAAGGTTACGCGCGCCCGCGTGCAGTACAACGACATCGCGGGGCTGGTGCCCGGCGCGGGCAAGGCGGGCGGGTTCTCCGGCCCCCTGCTCAACGCCATCGCGGCCAACGATGCGCTGCTCCACGTGGTGCGCGCCTTTGAGGACGAGTCCGTGCCCCATGCGCGGGGCAAGGTGGACCCCGTCCGCGACCTGCACGACCTGGACGTGGAACTCATCCTGTCCGATTTGGGCGTCGTGGAGCGCCGCCTGGAACGCCTGGAGAAGGACGCGCGGCGGAGTGGCCCTGTCGGCGAGGCTGCCCGCGCGGAAATGGCGCTCATGGAGCGGTTCAAGGCCGCCCTGGAGAGCGAGATTCCCCTGCGGGATTTGGACCTTACGCCCGAGGAGGAGCGGCTGGTGCGTGGGTTTGCGCTCCTGACCCTGAAGCCGGTGCTGGTCGTCCTGAACGTCGGCGACGACGGACCGGCCGACCCCTCGGCGATTCTCACGTACCCGCATCGTCGCTCGGCAGTCATCGCCCTGCGCGGCGCGCTGGAAAAGGAAATTGCCCAGTTGGACCCCGAGGCCGCCGAACTGTTCCTGACCGAATACGGCATCTCCGAGCCGAGTTTGCGCCGGATGATTCGCCTGTCCTACGACCTGCTCGGCTTGCAGTCCTTCTTCACCGTGGGCGAGGACGAGGTGCGGGCCTGGACCATCCGCAAGGGCGACACAGCGGTGCAGGCTGCGGCGGCCATCCACACGGACCTGGCGCGCGGCTTCATCCGCGCGGAGGTGGTGGCCTACGACGACCTCATCGCCGCCGGCTCCCTGGCCGAGGCCAAGCAGCGTGGGTTGGTGCGGCTCCAGGGGCGCGATTACGTGGTTCAGGATGGCGACATCCTGAATATCCGGTTCAACGTCTAGACCACAGGGATTCTTGATAGTTTGTCATTGCGAGGGTGCGCAGAGCCCGAAGCAATCTCCGAGCGTGAGATTGCTTCGCTTCGCTCGCAATGACGTGAGAAGGCACGTGCGTCGCACGTGGGGATGGCTTCGCTCGCAACGACAACGGGCAGTTTTTTCCTGAGGTCAAGTACTAGGGGCGCGGGGCCTGCGCCTGGGCGTCATTCGGCTTTTCCCATATCCCCTTCAGAAGTTCGGCCAGTTCCTGCATGCGGAAGGGTTTTTCCAGCACGGCATAGAGCCCCTGCTTGCGCAGGCGGGCCACGTCGTCGCTGTCGGCATAGCCGGTAGTGAGAATCACCGGCAGCGAAGGGGTGATTTCGCGCAGCCGCTCAAACAGTTCCAGCCCGCCCATGCGCGGCATGACCATATCGGCCACGACCGCGATGATTTCGTCCGCATGGGCCTTGTAGATGCGGAGCGCCTCGGCCCCATTGCGGGCGAGGATCGCGCGGTACCCCAGCCGCCCCAGCATGCGCTCCATCAGTTCGCGCACCATCTCCTCATCCTCCACCACCAGCACGGTCTGGCCCGCGCCGAGGCGGGCAACCTCTGCCACGATAGCGGGCCGCTCGGTCTGCTCGTGCTGTGCGGGGAAATAGATGTGTGCTTGGGTGCCCACTCCCACCTGGCTTTCCAGGAAGATGTACCCATCGTGCTGTTTGACGATGCCGTAGGCTTGGGCCAACCCAAGGCCGGTGCCCTTGCCCACGCCTTTGGTGGTGAAGAACGGCTCAAAGGCATGAGCCAGCACATCGGCCGGCATCCCGTGGCCGGTGTCGTCCACCCGCAGGTGCACGTACTGGCCGGGGCGCATCATCGGGTAGCGGGCCAGCAGCGCCGCGTCCGTGGCGATGCGTCGCAGGCTGAAGGTCAACAGGCCACCTTCGGGCATCGCGTCGCACGAGTTGGAGACCAGGTTCATGACGAGTTGCTGGATTTGGGTGCTGTCGGCAAAGATGGTGAAGTCCTCAGGCGGGAAGTCCGTCTGGATGGCGATGGTCTCGGGGATGGTGCGGCGCAGAAGCCGGATCAGGTCGCGCAGGAAGGTGTCCAGCCGCAGCATGGCCTTCTGGGACATGGAGCGCCGCCCGAAGTCCAGAATCTGCTGCACCAGACGCGCCGCCCGCTGCCCTTGCTGCACAATTTGCTCCAGGTCGGCGCGGAGTTCGGGCGAGAGGTTGGGCGCGCCCAGGTTGAGTTGCGCCAGCCCGATGAGGGTGGTCAGGATGTTATTGAAGTCGTGGGCGATGCCACCGGCCAGTTGCCCGAGTGCCGCCAGCCGCGCCTGTTGCTCCATCCGCACGCGGGCCTGATTCTGCTCGGTGATGTCGTGCAGGGTTAGCACCGTACCTGCGGCGCCTGTCGGGGTGGTGTAGGACACGGCGGACATCTGCACCACCAACCGGGGCTGCCCCTCGCCGATGGTGCATTCGGATGGCCCGGCCTCGCGGGTGCGGGCGCGTAGGTCGTCCAGCGTGAAGCCGCACAGTTCGCGCAGGGCGTCCCCCTCTCGCAAATCCGAGATGCCCAGCAGCGGCAGGAGTCTGCGCGCCGACGGGTTCGCCGCCACCAGGCAATCTTGAGAGTCCAGCAGGATGACGCCCTCCTGCATGGCGTCCAGGGCTTCCATCGTGCGGGCGCGCTCGGCCTGGGCCAGGGCGTGGCTTCGCTGCAACGCATGGGCCAGCAGGCTCGCCGTCGCCCGCAGCAGTCGGCGCTGATCGTCGCCCAGGGCGCTCTCGGCTTCGCACGCGATGGCAAGGCCGCCGAGCCGCACGTCCGCCACATCCAGCGGTTCCACGAGGATACTCCCCAACCGCTCCAGCGGCGGGGCATCGGGGTCCTTTACGCTCATGGAAACGCGGTGTCGGAGGTTGGTGGCTTTCTCGCCGTTGGCAAACCGCCCACCCAATTGGCGGCCCGTCTCTTCCATCAACGGCAGCGCCAGGGAGTCGGTGAGGGGGCGCCGTGTGTGCACCGCCACGATGGGCAGCCCCTCGCGCATTTGCGGAGCGGCTACCGCGGCCACGTCCACGCCGCGTATGGCCAACAGGAACTCGGCAATGGTGGCGAAAAGGTCCTCGGGCCGCAGGCTGTAGCCTAGGCGTTGGGAGAGTTCGTAAAGCGCCTGAATCTCTGCCGTGCGTTCCTGCACCTGCGTCTCCAGCGAGGCGTTCAGTTCTTGTAGGGCGCGCCAGTGGAGGTATGACTCCACGCCCGCCGCGAACACAGGGCTGACCTGGTCCAGGAGGTCCAGTTGGCTGTCGCGGAAGGCATTGGGCTTGTCCGCCAGCAAGATCCACGCTACGCGCAAGTCGTCGCGCAAGAGGAGCGGGTAGGCGAGGATGCTGCGGACGCCCTGCTCGGCCATCACCGCGTCCTCGGCGTAGGCATTGGTGAGGGTATCGTTCTGCACGACCGGCGCCCGCAGCGAGAAGGCCAGGCCCAGCGCACTGTCCGGCGGGATGCGTTCCATCTTCGGGCCGTATACAGCAGCGGCGGCCTCCAGGCGGCGTGCCGTTGCCGGGTCCCCTTCGGGAGCGTGCGCCACGTGGCCCACCGGCCACACGCCCAGGACGCCGGTGGAGAACGGGATGTACTGCTTCAGCGTGGACAACGCACCCTGTAGGCGCTCACCGGGCAGGAGTTCGGCGATTCGCCGGCTGATCTCAGAGATGGCCATCTGCCGACGGTTCGCGAGGACGGCATCCGTAATGTCCAGCACCATGCCCTGAATCACGGGTTGCTGAAACTCCGGGCTTTCCAGGACGGTGCCCAGGTTGCGCACCCACCGCTCCGAACCGTCCGCTGCGATCAGCCGATGCTCCAGGACGAAGGGCGCGCGTGTGCGCAGCGCGGTGCGCAGCCTGCGAACGAGGTTGACTCTTTCCTCGCGCGGGGCGAGGTCAAAAGGGTTCTTGCCCAGGAGTTCTTCGGGGTTGAAGCCAAGCATCTGCTGCGCATACGGGCTAACGTAGCGCAGGCTCAGTTCGGGGCCGGCGATGTAGATGACGGCGGGCACCGTGTCCACCAACAGGCGGTAGCGACGTTCTAGCGCAAGGGCTTGCTGCCGATCCCGACTGCTTTCCAAAGCGGTGCGGGCGGCAACGGCAAGTCTGCGAAGTTCGCTCGGGTTATCTGCCGCCTTTCCCTCAACGGTGAAGAGGATGATGGGAACTTCGGGCCATTGCTCGCGGGCTTTGCGAAAAATCTCGGGGGCCGTGGCCCAGGCCGTTTGGTCCTTGGTGATGACGAGGTCGGCGCGCGCCCCACGCAGCGCGGCCTGGAACGCCGCCTCGTCGCCGACCTCGGTGGTCCGCAGGGCGGGAAATTCTCGCGCCAATTCGCCCAGAAACGCGCTGCGGTCCTCGGGGTCATCGTCTATCAGCAACACATGTACCGGGGGCACATCCATCCTGCCCTAACTCCCCCATGATAAGCGACCCGACTACGGCGTGCGGATGATCACGTCGGCCCAGGACTGCTCGGTGCCATCGCTCCGCATGTACAGGCCAATTCGCCCAGGCCGGACAGGCGCGTTGTCCAGGACGCTGGCTTCCAGGGCGTTGACATAGCCGACCAGCCGCGACCCCACCGCCTCCACCCGAACCCGCGCCACGATGACCTGTGTCCCGTCACCGCGCGGCAGGGCCAGCGGGCGCGGGTCAATCGGCGCGCTCCAACGCTCGGGCGCTTGCGTGTCTGCACCTTCCCCGCCGCTCCGTATCTGCCAATAGCACTGCTGCTCGTCGGTCTGCGAGACCACGAAGACATACGCGTCGTTGGGATTTCTCGCTCTCACGACAATGCCCACGCGCGACGGCCTCGTGTAATAGCGGAGATTGGCCTCCACGATCACGTCGGCCCACTCGCCGACGCAGAGGGAGAATGCCTCCGGCTCTCGCGTGTCCGACGGCCAATAGGTGCAGTAACGGGGGCCGGTAACCCATCGGCCCGAGTCGTTGCTCCAGGACTCGGTTTGTCGCGCACAGGTCTCATCGGGGGCCTCGGATGAACTGAAGAACGGCCCGAATACGTCCGCGAGCACGGTTGGCCGGGGTGCTACTGTCGGCGTCGGTGAAGGCAACGCCGTCGGCGTTGGGCTGGCACATCCGCAAAGCACCACAGCGCACCCTAGGACAACCAACCCGATGCGGTATCCCAAGGATCTTCCTCCCGAGTGTCAAGGTGCGGTGGTGGGTTGTGCGTGCATAATTATATCATGAATATGCAAGAATGCAAAGTTTCGCTGCATGCAAGGACGGCGAGCGGCGGCTAGGGCTTGACCACGGAGAGAATCGCCCGTTGTCATTGCGAGCGAGCCATCCCCACGTGCGACGCACCTCCGAGGTGCGTCGCACGTGCCTTCTCACATCGTCGCGAGCGAAGCATCTCGGTTGGCGAGATTCTTCGCCCTTCGCCGTTCAGTGATGATGGCGTGGCTACCAGCGCGGGGCGCGTTTGACACATGTCGGCCACTGCGCTATACTGTGGTTGCGGTGGAGGGCACACGCCGAATCCGCGTTGGAGGGATGGCAGAGCGGACGATTGCGGCGGTCTTGAAAACCGTTGTGGGGGCAACCTCACCGGGGGTTCGAATCCCTCTCCCTCCGCCAGAGAATCGCATACACCCTCGGGGAGGTGCCGGAGAGGACGATCGGGGCCGCCTGCTAAGCGGTTGTACGGCCTAAAAGCTGTACCCAGGGTTCGAATCCCTGCCTCCCCGCCTTGTGCCCCAGTAGCTCAGGGGATAGAGCGCAGCGCTGCGGACGCTGAGGCCACAGGTTCAAGTCCTGTCTGGGGTACCACGCGCGCCTGTACCTCAATTGGATAGAGGGCCGGTCTACGAAACCGTCTGCTGTGGGTTCAAGTCCCGCCAGGCGCGCCATGCAAAACCCCCGCCACGTGGCGGGGGTTTTCGCTTTCCATCACGGTTACTTCTTCCACGGCTCAAAGCGGATGTCGCTTACGATGGTCATGGGCCAGGTCATGCCCATGGCGGATATCTGCCCCGTCAGGTTCTGTTTCATCGTCGCGCTCACCGGCCAGCCGGTCTTCTCGTCCAGTTCCATCGTGCCGGTTTGCTCGCCCGACATCTCGTAGGAGATGGTCATGCCCGCCATTTCCAGAGGCTTCGCGCCCGGGTTGCGCTGGACATTGGAGCGGGCCTCAACCGTGGCGACGCCATTCTTGCGCGCCTTCAAGGTCCACGTGGTATCCAGGACCATCGGCACGCCCGATTCCAGTGCAATCGGCTTGCTCCACGAGTCGCCGACGGCTACCGGCTTGTCGGGGTAGAAGAGCCCGGCCTTCTCAAAACTTTCCTTCAGGGCCTCGCCGCCGAACTGCGACCGCAGGCTCGCCTCCAATTCATCGCGTGCGCTCCCCGCAGGCACGCCCAGGGCATCCAGCATCTGGGCGATCATTTCGTCCACACCCTGGACGTCCACGATCTCGCCGGTTGGTTTGAGCCGCATGGTGAACCCCTGCCCCACCAGCGCCGCATAGCCCAGCGCGGCCTGGGGAACCGAGGCGGGCGGGTTGGCCGAGTCGTAGGAGACCTTGCCCAAAGGCCCGTCCTGTTTGTACAGCACCCAGTCGTAGGTTGCCTTGACCAGCATCGTGCCGTCGGGCTCCACGCTCTGGACGTCGTAGGTGTAGGCCATTCCTACCGTCTGCGTCATGGTCTGCGTCTGCCCGGCCAGGGTCTGGGTGAGGATTTGGTCGGCGATCATCTTCGCGCCGTAGGACTTGCCCGCTTCCAGGCGGAGCCGCAAATCCAGTTTCTTGCTCCCGCCCCCGCAGGATGCGAGCAACGCCAGAATGACCAGGGCGCACATCAGAATCACGATTCGCTTCTTGTACATCTCTTTTCTCCGCGGCGCGACTTTCACGCGCCTGGGTGTCTCAGGCCCTCGCGGCGGTTGGACGATGCCATGCACGGTGCTGCAGGAGCCTCGCGGACTCCCTCACCACGCACGGACGGTGCACCATTCCAGGACGGTCGCTGCGACGGGCAGTGCATCTATCCGCGCGCCCTCCAGCAGTTCGGACGCGGGCGTTGGGAGCGCGCGGCCCGTCTGCGCGTTGGCGATTTCCACACGCCAGCCCGCCCGCGCCAGCAACTCCACCAGCGACTCGCGGACGAGAAGCGGGGCCACGCCGAACTCGCGGAGTACGCCGAGGTTGGCCTCGTCGTCGCTGGGGTAGAAGTGGGTGATGGCCAGGAATTCGCCCGACACCACCCGCCGCAGTTCGGCCAGCAATTCGCCGGGCTTCTCAATGTTGGGCAGGCCGAGGTTGGTGGTCAGCGTGGACACAGCCCCGTCCCTGAACGGCGTGCGGCGCGCGTCCAACGCCAGCAGGCTCACGTGCTCGGGAATGCCGGCGACTTCCAGGGCGCGGCGGTTGCGGCGCAGGATTCGCAGGCTGAAGTCGGTGGCGACGACCGGACGGCGCAACTCGCGCGCCATGCGCTCCACCAAGTCGCCGCGACCCGAGGCCAAGTCCACGATGGGGCCGGGCCTGTCCCTGACGCGGTCAATCACCCATCGCTTCTGGCTCTCGTGGCAGGCGCGGTATTCGGGCGTGTACAGGAGCGCCAGCGCCGAGTCCGCGACGGCCCTGGCCTGCGCGAAGTCGCCGCGCTCCTCCAGCGCCAGCGCGCGGTAGAAGCGGTCGGCCGGCGACAGGGTTTCCGGCGGCGCGGCCATGAGGCGCTGCTCCACGTCGGGGTGCTCGTGGAGATAGCGACCCAGGGCGGTGGACGTCTGCTCCCACAGGTCGTTGCGCGGCAAGTCTGGCGGCAGGAACACGCCGATGCCCTCGCGGACGAAGTAGGACGCGCCGCATCGGACGCACCGGATGTCGGCCTGTTCTATGCGGTCATCCTCCCGCTCGGCGATGTCCCAGCGCAACTCCCCCGCGCACACGGGGCATTGGAGCATGTCCCGCAAGAAGGCGTGCATCCCTACTCCTCCGTTAGGGCTTGGTCCTCGTCTGGGCTGGCCTCCCACCGGGCTGCCGTCAGGAGCAGCGCGCCGGAAATCAACAGCGGCACGCCCAGGATGCCCAGCAGGACAGTCAACCCCCACGCTGTTACCTCGCTGATGCTGGCGCTCCACAGGACCCAGGTGGTGAAGAAGACCCCCTCGGCAACCAACAGGAGCGCGCCGACACGTTCCCACTTGACCGAGATGGCCACGGTAGCCAGCAGCACGCCGCCGGGGAGCAGGATGTGGAGAATCCAGCCAAGCGCCGTGCCTTCTTCCCATGCCGCGGTGATGCCGAACCAGAGCCAGACCAGAGAGACCACGATGACGATAGAGCGGGCCGCGATGCGCAGCCGCCGCAGAATCTTCTCTTTCATACGCCCCTCCGCCACTACCGATGCGATGTGTGAAGGATAGCATGGAAGTGGGTTTGGTGCAAGGCGTGTGGCAGAATGGGTCGGCTTGACCTCACCTAACCCCTCCCGCACCCTCCCCTTTCCTCTCCGCCCGCGGAGAGGAAAAGGGGAGGGCCGGGGTGGGGATAGGTGAAGTAGATTCCGCCCGACGACCTAGCGATGCTCGGTCATTCCGCCACAAAATTGAAATACACGTGGCGGAGTCCGGCACGAGGTGAGACGCCCTTCGGGAGTGCGTCGCACCTTTGCGGGTGCTGGGCCTCGCTCGCAACTCCCGGACAGATTCAGGGTTATCAGACTGTGAACGCAATCATGATGTGCAGAGGAGGTATCGGACATGATCAGGATTCTGACCGATAGCACGGCAGACCTGCCCCCGGCGCTCCAGGGCAATCCGCGTATTGAGATCATCCCCCTCAAGGTCGTTACGCCGGCGCGAACCTACCTGGATCGCGTGGACCTGGATACCCCCCAGTTTCTGAACCTGCTGAAGAACTCGCCCACGCTGCCGACCACCTCGCAGCCCTCGGCGGGCGAGTTCCGCACCAAGTACGAGAAGATGCTCAAGGACGGCGCAGACGCGATCCTGTCCATGCATATCTCCAGCAAGCTGAGCGGCACCATCAGTTCGGCCCACGCGGCGCTTGAGGAGATGGGCGGCAAAGCGCCGATCACGATTTTTGACTCGCTGTCCACGTCCATCGGCTTGGGCATCCTGGTTCAGCAGGCCGTGAAGGCGCTGGATGCCGGCGAGCCGCTCTCCGAGGTGGTCAAGGTGCTGGAAGTCATGCGCGACGCCATGACCATCGGGTTTGTGGTGGACACGCTGGAATACCTGCACAAGGGCGGGCGCATCGGCAAGGCCGCCGCACTCATGGGCACGCTCCTCAACGTCAAGCCGGTGCTCACGCTGACGCACGGCGTGATAGAGCCGCTGGACAAGGCCCGCTCCAAGCGCAAGGGTCTGGAGCGCACCATGGCCTACATCCAGGAAGCCATTGGCACCGAGCGGCCCATGGTGGCGGGCATCGCCCAACTGGAAACCGCGGAAGAGGCCGAGGGCGTCCGACAGGCCGTGCTGGAGCGATTCAACTGCAAGGACTGCTTCATCGCCGAACTGAGCCCGGTCATCGGCACGCACACCGGCCCGGGCGTCGTCGGCATCGCGGGGTGCCCGCTGCCCTAGCCACGTCGTTGCGGGCGAAGGGAAGCCGTCCGGTCGGCGAGATTCTTCGTGGCTTCGCCGCTCAGAATGACAATAGCAAACGTGTAGGGGCGACTCGCCGAGTCGCCCCTACTTCGGGCGCGTAGCGCCCTCGCAATGGCAGCCATCCGTCCTTGCGAGCGAAGGGAAGCCATCCCCACGTGCGACGCACCTCCGAGGTGCGTCGCACGTGCCTTCTCACGTCCTTGCGAGCGAAGGGAAGCATCTCGGTGGGCGAGATTCTTCGGCGCTCCGCGCCTCAGTGGGGACAATTCATGAATTGTCCCTACGAGCGCTGCGTGCCCTCGCAAGGACTTGCCCATTCCAAAGCCGCCTGCCGCCAGGCGGCTTTTCTGTTTGCCATTTCGGCTTGCCTGGTGCTATACTCCGCCCGCACACACCCGCGCAACCAACGTTCGGAGAGAGTGTTTTCATGAATAGAATCGGGCAGCCGGAGAATCAGGGCGAACAGGCGGAGGCCGTTTCCGATGCCTGCCTGATTGAGCGGGCGAAGACCGACCCGGAGGCCTTCGGGATTCTGTACGAACGGTATGTAGATCGCATCTACTCGTACGTTTACTACCGAACAGGGAATCATGCCGACGCGGAAGACCTGACGGCCAAGACGTTCTACCGCGCGATGCAGCACATCCGTCATTATCAGGAGCGGGGGCTGCCGTTCTCCGCGTGGCTGTATCGCATCGCGCATAACCTGGTGGCCAACTGGCACCGCGACCGCGGCAAGCGCCAGGTGGTCTCGCTGGACGAATTGCACTCGCTGACCGTGGGCGAGGGGCCGGAGCGCGCGGCGGAGCGGCGTGAGCGCACGGAGACGTTGCTGCGCGTCATCCGCAACCTGCCGCCGGAGCGTCAGGAATTGTTGATTCTCAAGTTCGTGGAGCATCTGTCTAACGCGGAAATCGGGAAGATTATGGGACGCAGCGAGGGGGCCATCAAGTCCTTGTATCATCGGACGCTTCTCTCACTGCGAGAACAGTATGAAGAACTGGAAGAAGGAGGTCTCCTCGCGCATGAGCAAGAGTGAAATTCGCATCGTTACGGATAGCGCATCCACCATACCGCCTGAGTTGGCGGAGGAATTGGACATTGAAATCGTGCCCATCAGCCTGACGGTGGGCGACCAGACCATGGACGACGGCGACATCCCGCCCGACGAACTCTACCGGAAACTGGAGCAGGGCGTTGTGGCGCGGACGTCGCAGCCTGCCCCCGGCCGTTTCGCCGAGGTTTACGAGCGGCTGCGCGGAATCGCATCGTCCATCATCTCCATCCACATCACCAGCCAGCACAGCGGCACGTGCCAGTCGGCAGCCCTGGCCGCATCCATGTTCCCGGACATGGACATTGAAATCGTGGACTCCAGGGGCATCTCCATCGGCACGGGCTATCTGGTTATCCGCGCGGCCCAGATGGCAAAGCAGGGCATGAGCAAGGGGGAGATTCTCGCCGCCATCAACGAGATGAAGGAGAGGATTCACACTTTCTGCACCGTGTCCACGGTGAAGTATCTCCAGAGGAGCGGGCGGCTGGGCTGGCTTTCGGGCACGCTGGCCACCGTGCTGGACGTCAAACCGATCATGGCGGTGCGCGATGGCACGCTGGGGCTTATGGGCAAGGTGCGGACGCGTGCCCGCGCGCTGGACGCGCTCATTCAGGCCACGCTGGAGGCGCTGCAGAACGCCCGTGAGCGGCAGATCGCCGTGATCCACGCCGGCGCGCTGGAGGAGGCCCGGCAGGTCAAGGAGCGCCTGGAGCAGTTGATCGGCGACAAGGTGGCCTTCCTGCTGGAGGCTCCCACCGTGTTGGCGGTGCATGGCGGGCCCGGACTGTTGGGCATCGTGTCGTATGGCGCGTAGGCGAGGAGTCGGCCTGCGCTGGTCGTGAAGGTCTATGACGGTAAGTGGAAAGACGGAGAACGGCGGAATCTTGGCCAATATGGAGAGAGACGTTCAGCGCCTTCTGACCCCGGTGCAACCCGGCCCTGCATTCCGAGAGCGGCTGCGGCGGGTGCTGGTGGCCGCGGCCGGGACAGGGGTATGTGAGGTAGAGCTGCGTCCCCGGCTCAGGCTGCGCATCTGGGTCTTGTCGGCGTCGGGGG
Source organism: Chloroflexota bacterium (assembly GCA_014874485.1). Lineage (GTDB taxonomy): Bacteria > Chloroflexota > Anaerolineae > DTLA01 > DTLA01 > DTLA01. Next base: position 63,245 of record JADBJK010000059.1, on the reverse strand, counting down.
TGGCGCTGGCCGTGTTCCTGGCGCAGTATTTCCTGCGCCTACTGCGCCGCTCGCAGTAGACTCCGCGGCAAAATCAAAGAGCGGGGCGGATGTCCCGTCCCGCTCCTTCTGTGCGCTGCAACCGGCGCGTGGCGAGGCTGCTCTGCGCGCCCTACTTCCAATCCCTCAGCATCTGCACCAGCAGGCGCACGCCGAAGCCCGTGCCGCCCTTGGGCTGGTAGGGTGCGTCCTTCTCGGCGGCAGCGGGACCGGCGATGTCCAGGTGCGCCCAGGGCATGTTCTCGGCGAACTTCTCCAGGAACTTGGCGGCGGTGATGGAGCCAGCAGGCCGCCCGCCTGTGTTCTTGACGTCGGCCACGTCGCTCTTGATCTGCTCGGCGTACTCGTCCCACATGGGCATGCGCCAGACCTTCTCGTTGGTGGCCTTGGACGCCGCCTCAATGCGGGCCGCGAGGGCGTCGTTGTTGGAGAACAATCCGGCGACGAAGGTCCCCAGCGCCACAACGCACGAGCCGGTGAGCGTGGCCAAATCCACCACGCCCACGGGCTGGTACCGCTGCGCGTAGCCCAGGGCGTCGGCCAGGATGAGCCGTCCTTCGGCATCGGTGCTGATGACCTCTATGGTCTTGCCGGTGATGGCTTTGACCACGTCGCCGGGCTTGTAGGCGGTGCCGCTGGGCAGGTTCTCGGTGGCGGGCACCAGGCCGATGACGCGGCGCGGGATCTTCAGCGCGGCGGCGGCGCGCATGGCCCCGAACACGGCGGCTGCCCCGGCCATGTCGCCCTTCATCTTCTCCATTCCTTCGCTGGGCTTGATGGAGATGCCGCCGCTGTCAAAGGTCAGCCCCTTGCCGATGAGCACGATGGGCGACGGGTCATCGCTGCGCCCGTTGTGCTCCAGGATGATGAAGCGCGGCTCCTGGGCGCTGCCCTGCGCCACGCCGAGCAACGCCCCCATGCCCAGGGTGCGCATCTCGGCGGGGCCAAGGGCCTGGAACTTCAGGCCATAGGTCTTGGCCATGCGTCGGGCCTCGTCGGCCAGGATGGACGGCGTGGCGTAGTTGGCGGGCTGGTTGACCAAATCCCGCGCCCAGTTGACGGCCTCGGCGATCTGGACGCCGGCCGCCGCGCCCTCTTTCGCCTGCTGCGCGGTCTCCTCGCCCATCACGACGATGGCGACTTTGTCCAGTTCGCGCTCGTCCTCGCCGTTCTTCTTCTCGGTCATGTGCTGGGTGAAGCGGTACTGGGACAGGATGGTGCCCTCGGCCACCGCCTGCGCTGCCTGGGCCGCGTCAAGGCCCGCCGCGCCCGCGCCGTGCAGGACGGTCGCGTACTGGGTGAGGCCCAGGGCATGCGCCTTTCGGGCCGCCGTGGCCGATACCTGGCGCACCTTGTCCAGGTCAAACTGCTCCTTCTTCCCAAGGCCGACGATGAGGACACGCTTGGCGGGGATCGCGCCCCGCGTGTACAGCAGGGCCGTGTCGTTCAACTTGCCCTTGAAGTCGCCCGACGCGATGAGTTCGGTGATTTGCCCACCGAGCGCCTTGTCCACCGCGCCAGTGGCCCCACCGGGTTCGCTCACGTCCTCAAACAGATTCACTACGATAAGTTCGGTTTCTTCCTCTTGGATGGCTCCACGCTTGACCTCAATATTCACGCGAGACCTCCTTGTGCAAGATGGCAGGATTTGGACACAGGGCGCGGCGCGCGGGCGGCGACGTTCGCGGAACGGGCGGGACGCCCTAGCGGACGAGGCGCTCTAGCAGCGGCGGCCCAAGGACCAGCAGGCCAATAATAACCGACATGATGCATAACAGCAAAACTGCCCCCGCCGACGTGTCCTTGGCCAGTTTGGCCAGCGCGTGATAGCCGGGATGCGCCAGGTCCACCAGCGCCTCCACGGCGGAGTTGAAGCACTCGGCGGCGAGCACCAGCCCGATGGTGAGGACGAGAATGGCCCAATCCCTGGCGGGCAGGCGAAGGACCAGGCCCGCGGCGACAACCGCCAGGGCAATGCCCACCTCTATGCGGGCGTTGCGCTGCGAGCGCCAGACGGCCCACAGGCCCGCGAAGGCGTTGGCGAAACTCCGTGCCATGTTTTGGTTCTTCAATGCGTCGCTCCTGTCAACTGACTGTCATTGCGAGCGAAGCGAAGCAATCTCGGTTCACGAAATTCTTCGCGGCTGCGCCGCTCAGAATGACAGTATGGCCCTGTCATGCTGAGCGAAGCGAAGCATCTCGCGGTTGGCGAGATTCTTCGGCGCTCCGCGCCTCAGTAGGGACAATTCATGAATTGTCCCTACAGGCTTCGCGCCCGCGCAATGACAGCACGAACTTTGGAACCGAGGCGGTCATTCCTGCAGCAGTTCCAGGATGGCGTCCTGCCGCGCCCACATGTGGCGCTGCGCCTCGTCGGTGTCATGGTCGTACCCGAGCAGGTGCAGGATGCCGTGCACCAGCAGCAACTGGAGTTCGGCCTTGGCCGAGGCTCCGCGTTCCCGCGCCTGGGCCTCGGCCCGCTCCAGCGAAATCACGATGTCGCCCAGGTAGGCCGGCTCGCCCGGCGCCAGGACGAAGGGCCCCGGCTTCTCCTCGCCGAAGGCCAGCACGTCGGTCGGCTCGTCCACCCCTCGGAAGTCGCGGTTCAGCGCCTGAATGGTCTCATCGTCGGTGATGACCACGGCCATGTCGGGCAATTCCGTCAGCCCCTCGGCGCGCATGACCGCCTCGGCCCATCTGCGAATCTCGGTCTTTTGCACCTTGCGGCGCAGCGCAGGCGCTATCTGTACGTCAACGCTCATTCCCGTTCCTGCCTTTCTGTTCCTGGTCGGGGTACCGTACCCGAGGGTGGAATACGCCCTGCAAGATCGCCGTAAATGCGCGCTGTATCTCGTCCAGGTCGCGCAGGGTCAGGTTGCTGTCGTCCAGTTGGCCGTTCTCCACCCGTTCTGCGATGAGTTGGCGGACGACGGTTTCAATCTCCTCGGCGGTGGACGGGCGCATGCTGCGCACGGCGGCCTCGCAGGTGTCGGCCAGCATGAGGATCGCCGTCTCCTTGCTGCGCGGCTTCGGGCCTGGGTACTGGAACCGCGCGGGGTCGGGGCCGGGGTTGCTGTCTCCTGCCGACTCCTGGGCGCGCTGGTAGAAGTACGTGGCCAGCGACGTGCCGTGGTGTTCCGCAATGAAGTCCACAATGCGCTTCGGCAACTTGTACTTCTTGGCCAGGTCTATGCCGTCCTTGACATGGCTCACGATGATGTGGGCGCTGGTCTCCGGGTCCAGGCGGTCGTGGATGTTCTGCCCATCGGTCTGATTGTCCACGAAGAAGTAGGGGCGCAGGGTCTTGCCGATGTCGTGGTAGAACGCGCCCACGCGCGCCAGCAGCGGGTCTGCACCCACGCGCTCGGCGGCTTCCTCGGCCAGGTTGCTCACCAGGATGCTGTGATGGTACGTCCCCGGCGCTTTGAGCAGCAGTTGGCGCATCAGGGGGTGGGTGGGCCGCGCCAGGTCCACCAACCGCAAAGTCGTCGGGATGTCCAGCATGTTGCCGAGGGCGAAGTAGCCCAGGAGCGCCAGCATGGACGCGAGGCCGCCGTTCAGAAGCGCCGCGCCGAACAGCGTCGCCAGCCCGATCCAGTCATACTGCTGGCCGGGGAGCCGAAACGCCAGCACCGTCAGCCAGTTGGCCAGGGCCGCCAGCATGCCTGCGAAGACGAACACGCTCAGCCGTTCCACCCGCTGAACGGCGAGGATGGCGGCGACCGACCCCGCGAAGACGTACACGGCGAGTTCCAGATTCCCCCCGCCTATTGCTCCGACGAGCACGCTCAAGAGCACCGACAGGAAGACGGCCGCTTGCATATCAAACAGCGTGCTGATGATGAGGCCCATCGCCGCGGCAGGCAGCAGATAGGGCAGCACGGTGTGTCCGGGCACCATCAGACGAGCCCCCGCCACGAAGATGAGAAACAGCCCCGAGACAACCAGAAGGAAACGGTCGTCATTCCAGAGGCTGCGGGAGCGGGCCGACAGGTAGATGCCCATGAGGGCGGTGGTCAACGCGGCCAGCAGTGCATTGCCCAGCACGTCCTGCCATTTGACCTGCGGGCGCAACAGCCCCAGCGCCTCCAGGATTTCCATGTCCAGCGGCTCCACGATGTCGCCTTCCCGAACGATGGCCTGACCTTGCTCCACCGTCATGGCGACAGGCTCAACGTTCTCGCGGGCCTGCAGTCGCGCGTTCTGCGTCTCCTTGGTGTTGAGGAAAGAATTCGCCCTGATGAGGTTCTGCACGAGGGCCGCGACGATCTCGGTCTGCGTCTCCGACAGCGTGAGCCGCACCAGAGCAGGAACGCCATTCTTCACGTCGTTGACGTCCGACGGGCGGATGGCCTCGCGCATGACCGTATCCAGCACCCGCTCGGCTTCGGCCTCCGTGGCCTCCCATTCGGCGTTGGACAACGAGAGGATGAGGGCCGCCAAATCCTCGCTGAGCGCCAGGTCGGTGATGGAGAGCAGCGCGCGGACCTTCTCGGCGGCGGGAGAGTGGGGGTCGCCGCGCACCGCCCCGATGAAGTCCAGAATTTGGCGCAGGCGCACGGTCTGCTGGCGGCCAATCTTGGGGTCTGGCGGGTCGTAGATGTCGCGGACGGCCTGCTCCGCCTGGTTGCGCGCCTTCTCGGTCAGCGTCTGGCTCACGAAGGTGATCTGCCTGGGCGCGCGGATGTCCACAGGGCTAACCTGCCCGACCTGGAGCTCCACTCGCCCGACGGGAATCAACTCAAAGATGAGGAGCAGGCTGAGCAGAACGCCAAAGGCTACCCCCCAGACCACGCCACGAAGGACAAGGGTCCCAGGATGGGAATGCGAGCGACCGTTTGCGGTTTCGCTGGGTGTCGCATGGGTAGTCATGTGCGGGTCAACTGGCTCCCTCATCCGCCGAGCAACTGGCGCACGACCTCGTTGACGAGTTTGCCGTCGGCGCGCCCCTTGACCTGGGGCATCAGTTCCTTCATCACCAGGCCCTGCTGCTTGAGGTCGGTTACGCCCAACTTCTGGATGGCCTGGCGGGCCAGGACCTCAATCTCCTCGCGGGTGAGTTGCTGCGGCAGGTAGGACATGAGAATCTCCATCTCGGCCCGCTCCTGGTCCACCAGGTCCTGGCGGCCTCCCTTCGCGTATTCGGCGATGGAGTCCTGCCGCTGCTTCACCTGCTTGGCGATCACGTCCAGCACCTCATCGTCCGACAGGGGGTGCTGCACCTCCACTTCCTTGTATCCGATGGCCGAGCGCAGCATCCGCAGGGTGGATTTCCGCAGTTCGTCCCCCGAACGGAGCGCCTCTTTCATATCGTTCATGATCCTCTCTTGCAGTGTCATGCTCTTCTCCCTTTCAATGCGGTGCGACCCAACCCCAGCAAATTATAGCGTTCGCTCGCCGCCCGTGTCAACCGCCACGATGACCCCCACAATCTCCCCGCGTTCCACGGCGACCAGCCGCGCGGGCAGGATGCGGTTGCCCAGGCCGTCGCCCTGGGCGCGCACGCGGAGATAGTTCGGCGTGAGGCCCGTCCAGAGGCCCCCGCGCGGCGATTGCTCCCACAGCACGTCCATCGTGCGGCCCACGAACCGCTGCGCGTAGGCCGCGGCGAGCCGTGCCCCCAGCGCCCGCAGTTCGGCGCTGCGCCGAAGCACCTCGTCGCGGGGCACGGCGTCGGGCATGGATGCGGCAGGCGTCCCTGGGCGCGGCGAGAACGGGAACACGTGGATTCGCGCGAACCCCGCCCGTTCCGCCAGGGCCAGCGTGGCCCGGTGATCCGCCTCCGTTTCGCCCGGAAACCCCACGATGATGTCCGTCGTGATGGCGGCATCGGGTAGCGAATGGCGTATGGTCTCCACAAGGCGCAGGAAGTCGCCCGCCGAGTACGGCCGATTCATGCGCCTGAGTACGGCGTCGCCGCCGCTTTGGAGCGGCAGGTGGAAGTGCGGGCACAGGCGTGGGTCGGCCCAGAGTTCCAGCCACTCCTCCCGGAAACTCCACGGCTCCACTGACGACAGGCGGATGCGCGGCACGGGCGTCTCGGCCAGGATGCGCCCGATGAGACCGCCCAGGTCAGGCCCGCCCGTGACCAGGCCGTATGCGCCGATGTTCACACCCGTCAGCACCACTTCCTTGCGACCTGCCTGCGCAGCCTCCCGCACCTGCGCGACGACACCATCTGCAGGCAGCGACTGCGATGGCCCTCGCGCGATGTGCACCACGCAGTAGGCGCAGGCGTTGTCGCACCCGTCCTGTATCTTGACGAAGGCGCGGGTGCGAGGCCAGGCGGGCGCGGCGCGTTCCTCCCGCACAGGTGCAGCCCCAGGCGGGAATCGCGCCAACAGCAGGTCGGCCAGGCGCGCCTTGTCGCGGTTGCCGACGACCGAGTTGGGGCGCGCGGCGGCCTGCACCTCCTGCGGCCACAGTTCGGCGTAGCAGCCAGTGGCCACCAGGTGCGCCCTGGGGGCGTTGGCCCGGAGGCGGCGCAGGGCCTGACGGGACTTGCGGGCGGCCTCGGCGGTAACGGCGCACGTGTTGAGCACGACCACGTCGGCCTCGTGCGCGGGCGACAACTCCCACCCCGCCGCTTCCAGTTGCGCCTGCAGCGATTCCATCTCGCTCTGATTCAGTTTGCAGCCAAGCGACGCCAAATGTACCTTCACCATTCATCAACCCTGCTGCAGCGGCTATGGAAAGCCGCCCTGTTGGATTCACCGCCGAGCACGCGGAGACCGCAGAGATTCAATAGAATTCTCTGCGCCCTCTGCGTCTCTGCGGTGCGGATTTCACCGCAGAGACGCGGAGATCACAGAGATTGGTTTTGAATTCTCCGCGCCCTCTGTGTCTCTGCGGTGCGGATTTCACCGCGGAGCACGCGGCGGGTTTGGAACACGAAAGCCGCGAAAGGGCGCGAAAAGGCGCGAACCCCTTTCGTGCCCTTCGTGCTCCGATCTCCGCGCCCTCTGTGTCTCTGCGGTGCGGATTTCACCGCAGAGAACGCGGAGAACGCAGAGAAAAGGAAAGTATCCTCTGCGCCCTCTGCGTTCTCTGCGGTGATAAAGGTGCGGCCATAGAGAGCCACCCTATGCGCAGGCGCTTCCGATGCCGTTCCCTTTGCCGCGCTCGCAGTTCACGGGGCGGGGCGCGGGCGGATGGCCTCTTTCTCCATCGCCACCAGCACCTTCGCCACCTCTTCAATGGCCACGCGCTGCTTGCGGTACAGGTCCGACTCGCTCATGGCCAGTTTGCGGGCGATGTCGCTGGTCTTCTGGCGCTGGATGAACTTCATCTCCAGGATGTTGTACAGCAGCCAGTCGGGCGCGGTGAACGACCGCTCGCCTTCGGGACGGAGCATCTCCACCGCCTGGATGAGCGTCTGGCGGAGCGCCTTCGCAGGGTTGCCCTCCGAGTCGCCCATGGCCTGATTCACCGCGCGCAGTTGGATCAGCGGGTTGCGCGTGAGTTTGGGGCCGCCCCACAGTTGGCTCAGGGCGTCCTTCACCGCCTGGCGGAACTCGGCCGCCTCGGCGTCCACGCGGAGCGACGGAATCGGCGGCGCGGTGGCGTACCGAGGCTCGGTGCGCCACTGCTGAATCTGCTGGATTTCGGGGTCGATCTGCTTCAGCGCCGCGAACACCGTCTGCTGGAGCAGGCGGTCCTCCAGCGCGATCTCGGCCTGGCCGACCATCTTCTCCAGCGACGCGATCTCCTCCTCCGCCAGCGGGTAGATGCGCGCCTCCATGCCCAGCACGCCGAGGACGGTCTGTCGGTCCTTGGAGCGCAGGGGGATGAGCCAGTAGCCGTTCTCGGTGCGGAAATTGTCGCGGCGCAGGGAAAGCCGCCTGCCGTTCTGGGCTGGGGCGTCGGACGACGACAGCGCCCACCCGTTGGGCTTGAGATTCCGCATGCACGCGAGCGCCCTGTCGGGCGAGCCGCACACCGCCTCCAGGCGCAGCCCCTCGCCGCTGAGGAGCGCCACGAACCCGCCGCCCACCCGCAACTGCTCGCAGATGGCCGTGAGGACGTTTTCCAGGACTTGCGCCAGGTCGCTGCTGGTCAGCAAGCGGTTGTCCAACTCCTGGAGCCAGAGGATTTCCTCTCGGTCCTGGCGGTAGATGAGGCGGTCAATGAAGGGCTTGCTCACGTTGATGAGCACCTGCAGGACGACGATGAGGCCCGTAACCGAGAAGACCAGGAACGTCTCGCGGGGCAGGCCCAGCAGGCGCTCCGTGTCGGGCGTGAGCAGGATGAGGGCCAGGACGCAGGTGCCCACGAACGGCCCGCGCAGTAGGTAGTGGATGAGGCTGTGCTTGATGACGCGGTCGGGCGTGAGCGCGCCGAAGTACGCCACCGCGTAGCCCATGACCACAATCATCAGCGACACGGCCACGTTTCCGACGAACAGCAGGCTCTCCAGCACCACCTGCACCTTGGGGTCGGGGGGCAGGCTGGCCACCAGCAGGTAGGGGAACGCGCCCAGCGCCGGGGCCACGAACGCGACGGCCAGGTAGGTCATGCGCCGCCGCGTGGCGGGGGTCAGGGCGCGAAGCCGCGCCTGCTGGATGTTGCGCGCCCCCGTGAGCGTGGCGATGACAAAGTAGAGGGCGAATACCCAGAACAGCGGCCCAGCCTGCAGGTAGGCGAGGGTCGGGTACTCACCGCGGCTCCGCACGATGAGGTCCGAGGACAGCACCGCCGTCAGCGTGAGCACGCCCAGGGCGTAGCCCACGAGCACCCGCGTCCGCCGCGGCTGCGAGGCGATGCCCGTCGTGCGCGCCAGGGCGTCGGAGAAGTGCAGGTAGGCCGCGGGGACGAAGGCGATGCCCAGCCACTGGAACCGCAGCCAGCCCTCAATGGCGCGCAGCGTTTCGGCATTCGCCACCATCACGTCGCCGCAGTACACCACCGCGACGAACAGGAGCAGCAACGAGAACGCCCTCGCCACGGCATTGCGGAAGTTGTGGCCCAGGATGTAGGCCACCAGGGAGAATGCCGTCAGCACGATGGCCGAGGCGACGGTCAGGTTGATGGACGAAAGCACTCTCAGTACAAACTGCACGTCAAGCGACACAGGGTCCGCTCCGATTTTGCCTCCCGGGTCTATCGCAGCGGCAGGATGAAGAACAGCCGAATGCCCTGGTTGACCGCCAATTGGTCGCTGTAGCCGCAGAAGGCGAACCCATGCCGTTGAAGGAATGATATGGCGGGGTGGTTGTTGGTCTCGGTCTCGGCCAGGATGCCGCTCACCCCCTGCTCGCGTGCCCACGCGGCCACAGAGGTCATCAGGGCACTCCCTACGCCCTTGCGGCGGTGCGGCGCGTCCACCACCAGATGGCGGATGCGTGCCACTGGCTCCGAGGGAATCACGGGCATGTTCAGGAAGCCAAGAATCTGGCCGCCGTTCTCGGCGACGACGAAGCACTCATCCTGCTGCCAGCAGGTCAGGAGGCCCGTCTCCAGCCGGGGAACCCGAATCTGCGCGGTTCGCGGCAGGCGGACCGTCCGGAACGTAACGGAGATTTCGCCGCCGCGGGAACGCTCCTCCACCTGCCACACGTAGTCGGTGGAATAGGATCGGTCCATGTCCATGCACGCGTTCAGGTCCACGAGTTCCGCACGGCGAATGCGCATACCCTTCTCCAGTCTTGGTCGTTGGTATGCTTATTCTAGCATCGGGCGGGCGAAATGGCAAGCGCAGCGCCGCTCCCCACCGAAGAGGAACCGTAGGGCGGCTATCGCCAGCCGACTGCACAGAGCCCCCGTACCGACCCTCCGCCATCCCCTTGCCGCGCATGGGTGCCCCATGCTATAATACGGGCGGGCAGGAACACAGGCGCATGGCCGGTTGCGCCGCCTTCGCCTCCCGTTGTGGAAGGGGGCCGCATGTCCGCAAGGGTGGATCACCTCATCCCTGCGCGAACCCGCGTGGCGGCGGGTTTCTTGGAATCCTTTCTGCCGCCCCTGGCAGAGAACGTCGTCGCTGCCTACATAGAGGCGCTCACCTCCACGGGCGACCTGGTTCTGGATCCGTTCTGCCAGTCGCCGGCTGTCGCTCGTGCGGCTGCGGCCCTGGGCCGGCGGGTCATCGTCAGCAGCGCCAACCCCATTGACGCCTTCGCCGTTCGGCAATCGCTGGCCCCGCCGTCCGAACGGGAACTCAACGCCGCGGCGACGGCCCTTGGCCAGACCCTGCGCGGCACGGCCCTGCTCCGCGATCACATCCTTCGCCTGTACCGGTGCGCGTGCCCTTCGTGCCGCCGACAGACCTTCGCCGACTACTTCATCTGGGACATGGAGCGCAACGCGCCGATTGAGAAGTACGTGCGCTGTCCCGCGTGCGGATTCCAGGGCTCTGCCCTTGTTCAGGCAGACGACCTCAGCGTCCTGGAGCAGATTGAGGGCAAGGGGCTTACGTATTTCTTCGTCCTGGACCGCCTGTCTCCGGCGGGCGACCCCGCGAGGCAGGACGCCGAGGTGCTCCTGAAGTTCTACACCACCCGCGCCCGCTACGCGCTCACTCAGATGGTGATCAAGACCGAGGCGGAATTCGCCAACACGCCGGATGAGAAGACGCTCAAGTACCTGCTGCTGGCGTGCATGGTGCGGTGCGGCCTGTTCAACCGCCCGCCCGCGGGCAAGGACATGCCCGTCGCGCGCGCGAGCGGTCTGGGCCTGGAGCGCAACGTGTGGCTGGCCTTTGAGGAGGCGTGGGCCGAATGGCGCGACAGCCTGGCTTCGGCACCCGTCCTGGGCTTGAGCGCCGCACCCGGGGCGGAGGCTGTGGCCGAGGTGCTGGCCGGCGGGGCGCGCGCCGCTGCAATTCACTGCTCCATCCGCGACCTCGCCCGTATCCTGCCTGTCCAGACCGTGCGGCTCCTCGTAACCGGGCTGTCCAACCTCGGCCAGCGTTACTGGCGGCTCTGCTTCCTGTGGGCAGGCTGGCTGTTCGGCAAGGAGAGCGCAGCGCATCTGAAGCCCCTGTTGCGCCAGCCGATCCCCGACTGGGCATGGTACGTCCGAACGGTCGGCGCGGTGTTCCAGTCGCTGCGGCCCAAACTGCACCTGCATGGGCACTTGGTGCTGCTCCTGTCGCCGCGCCGCAGCACGCAGGCCGAGGCCGCACTGATGGCCGGGGCACTGGCGGGGTTCCGCCCTGCGGCCCACGTGTACGGCCCCCGTTCTGTCGCGGAGGCCGCACAGGGCGGGGGCGACTACCAAATCGTCCTCGCCAAGGGCGCGGAAATCCTGGAGGGCGTAACTCGCCCGCCAGACCTGGCGTTCCTCCGCAGCGAAATCAAGGACGAAGCCGAACGCGGGGCACGCGAGGCGCTGGCCCAGCGGGGCGAACCGTTGCCCGCGGGCTGGCTGCGACACGCGGCCTTCGCCCGCTTGGCCCAGCGTGGACTCCTCCACCGCGCCCTGTTGCCGCGGGACGAGGGCCAACCGGGCTATGAGATTGTGCACAAGGCGGTGGAGGAGGCCCTGGGAAAGGATGCCCGCGAGCCCCTCGTACCCATGGAATGGGAAGCCCATTTCGCCCCCAACGCCACGATTCCCATGCTCTGGCTCCCGAAGCCCGCCGACGTCGCCGAGCCGTTGGGCGACCGCGTGGAGGCCGCCGCCCTGGAGATTCTGCAGGGAACGCTGCTGCTCCGCCGTGAGGACTGCGAGGAAGCCGTGTACCGCCGCTTCCCAGGTCTCCAGACGCCTGAGCAGGATTTGGTGCAGGCGTGCCTGGAATCCTACGCTCAGGAGACATCTCCCGGCTGGGTTCGGCTTCGCGACGAGGACCAGCCGGAGCGCGTTCGGCTCGCCGTCGCGGAGTTCGTCGCCGACCTGGAGACGCTGGGGCGGCGCATGGGACTTCAGGTGGCCGTGGACAAGCCGCCGTACCACGTCGTTTGGCGTGCCGATGGGGCGCTCCACGCGTTCCTGTTCGCGCCGACGGCCATCGTCCACACGCTGACGGCCCTCGGCCCGCCCGACGAGGACACGAGTCGCTACTTGGTGCTGCCCGAATCCCGCATCGCGCTCCTGCGGCTGAAACTGGGGCATTCGCCCATCTATGGGCGCGTTCTCCAGCAGGGCGGCTGGACAATCGTCCGCTGGCCTTACCTGCAGGCGCTGCTCAAACAGTCCGTCGTGGATATCCATTCGCTGAAGCAGGTGGTGGGGTTGGACCCCATCATAGAGAAGGGAGAGGCGCAGATTCCGCTGTTCTAGCGTCGCGCAATGCGGATTCTTGGGGGCATGTTATGCGAGGGCGTGCGGTGCTTGATGTAGGGGCGACTCGCCGAGTCGCCGCTACAAGTTTGCCATTGTCATTCTGAGCGGCGAAGCCGCGAAGAATCTCGCCAGCCGAGATGCTTCGCTTCGCTCAGCATGACAAATGGAGCGTGGGATTGCTTCGCTTCGCTCGCAATGACATCTGCGGTCAAGCGCGAGACGGGGCGTGCGGGGAAACGAAAAAGCGCGCTCCCGAAGACGGGAGTGCGCTCGCGTTGGTGGCGGCGGAGGGCTTTGAACCCCCGACACAGGGCTTATGAGTCCCCTGCTCTACCTGCTGAGCTACGCCGCCACAACACACGGCAGGTGCGCAAGCAACCTGCCGTGCCAGGTAGCGGGGGTTGGACTTGAACCAACGACCTTCGGGTTATGAGCCCGACGAGCTACCACTGCTCCACCCCGCAACGTTGCAAGGGTATTATATACCGAACCGGCGGATTCGTCAAAACTGGCCCGCAAAGCAGTTGACACGGGGCGAGAGTCGTGCTATGATATAAGCGGTTCCGCCTGTGTCTGAGAGGCTAGTCCCACCCCGCTCGCAGCGGGCTTCTTTGACCTTGTGGGGAGAGGCCAGAGAATTGGCGCGAAAGCGAGATAAACAACCGATCACGTTGCTCATCGTCCCGCCGCAGCCGGAGCGCGCGCCGGTTAGTTTGCGCTTCCCGCGGTGGACGCTTCCCCTGTTCCTCATCCTTGGCCTCGCGTTCTTCCTGGCCCTGGGCTATTTCGTGGACTCCCGCGCGAACCTGGAGCGCGAACTGGCCCACTATCGCCGCATGGTGGAACTGGAAAGTTCCCGCCAGCGGGAGATGCGCGACACCATCCTGGCCCAGCAAGAGGAGGCCAAACTCCTCGCCTCGCAGGTCGCCGAGTTTCAGGAGAGCCTGGGTGAGGTGGATCGTCTGGCCGAGCAGGTGGCGCAGATGATGGGGCTGGCCACACCCACGCCGACGCCCACGCCCGAACCCGCGTCCGACGCCGCGCCGACGGAGAGCCAGGGCGCTGTGGGCGGGCAAGCCGCTGCCGCACCACCCGCGCCTACACCTGCGGTGCGCACCCTGAGCAGCCGCGGCGCGCGCCCGGCCATGGGCCTTGTGGACGCCAATGTCGCCCAGATTGCCGCGCTGGAGGCATCGCTGCCCCCGCGCATCACCCACCTCAACGACCTCATCGCCGAAGCCAACAAGCGCCTGGAGCGCATTGACCCCGAAAAGCGCACGACGAAGGAGCAGTTGGAGCGCGAATTGCGCCTGCTGGCGGCAGCGCCTCATGGCTGGCCGCTGGACGGCGAGGTGCAGATCACGTCCGACTTCGGCTACCGCGTCCTGGAAGGCGTGCGCGAGTTCCACGAGGGCGTTGACCTGAACGCCTGGTACGGCACGCCCGTCAAGGCGACCAAGGACGGGGTCGTAACCTTCGCCGGCTGGCGGGGCGGGCTGGGCTGGACGGTGGAGGTCAAGCACGAGGAAGGATTTGTAACCGTTTACGGGCACAACTCCCGCCTGCTGGTCAAGAAAGGCGCCGAGGTCAAGGCCGGGGATGTCATCGCCCGTTCCGGCTCCACAGGCCGCAGCACAGGCCCGCACGTGCACTACGAAATCCGCCTCAACGGCAAGCCGGTGGACCCGACAAAGTACATCGGGCTGGATACCCACAACTAACCCCTTCGGGTCGCGGCGGCCCGTGCCCCCTCAACGCGCTGCAAGCGGCACGCGCAGCGTCCCCGAAGGTTCCCGAAAACAACACGCACGACAAGGAGAGATGCGACATTGGCTCTAGGAAAGGACAAACCACGGGGCTCCGATCGCATAGAGACGGTCATCGGCCCCAATGCACGCTTTTCTGGGAAACTGGAGACCGACGGCGGGCTGCGCATTGACGGCCTCTGCGAGGGCTCCATCCAGGCGGCGGGCAACGTGATCGTGGGCGAGCAGGGGCGCGTCCTCGCCGACATCAAGGCCAGCAACGTTTCAGTCTCGGGCGCGGTGAAGGGCAAGATCATCGCGTCGGGCCGCCTGGAAATCCTGTCCACCGGCAAGGTCTGGGGCGATATTGCCGTCGCGTCGTTTCTGGTGGAAGAAGGCGGGTTCTTCCGGGGCCAGAGCCTGATGGCCGGGGCGGAGGAGCCGCCGCTGCTCAAAGCGCCCGAAGCGAAGGCCGAGCCGCCTGCGCTGGAAGGCGAAGTGGTGGACGCCGAAGAGTCGTAGGCTCCAGAAAAGGGGGCCCCCTCTCGGTGGCACCTACCGAGAGGGGGATCAGCAAAGGAGGCAACCAGAAGCCCTGGCTGAGCATCTGGGTAGCCAACAGCGGTGATTGTGCAACTTGGCACAAGTATACACCCGATTCCGGAGATTGTCAAAAATTGCACAATCGCCGTGGGACACGAACGCTGCTGGCGTTCCTTGTCTGTTACCCCTTCTCTGCGCGGTGGTGCGGCAAGCCAGGCCGAATGCGCTGTCGGCTCCGAAGTTGGTCAACGCCTGTCATTGCGCAGGCGCGCAGCGCCCGAAGCAATCCCGACAGGCTGTCATTCTGAGCGCGAAGGGCGAAGAATCTCGCCAACGAGATGCTTCGCACGTGGGGATGGCTTCGGTCGCAAGGGCGGAACCGGATCGCGCGCACAGTCTACCAACAGGCGACGGAGCCGAATGTGCGGGGTGCATTTCAGTTTGGGGGCAAGGCTGCTGCAATGGGCCGCCTCTTCCGCCGCCTGACGTAGGGCGATGGGTCTGCTTGACCTCACCTAACCCCTCCCACACCCTCCCCTTTCCTCTCCGCCCGCGGAGAGGAAAGGGGAGGGCCGGGGAGAGGATAGGTGAGGTAGATTCCGCTCGGCAACCTAACGATGTTCGGTCATTGCGCCCCAAAATTGAAATGCACCCAATGTGCGCGTCGGTTTGACAGCGCGGGGCGCTTGTGATAGAATGTGCAACGTTCCTGGGGATCTGGCGGGAACTGTGAAGTCCCGATACAGCGCGGTATCCCAAACTCTGTGCATGGAGGAATCCTCAGGTTATGCCAAACGATTTCGTCCCCATCCTGATCCTGCTTGCGGTGGCAGGAATTCTCGCCGTATTAGCCCTTGTGGTGCCTGCAGTTCTAGGCCCCAAACGCAAGAATCCCGTCAAACTCCTCCCCTATGAATCCGGCAAGATTCCCTTCCAGAGCCCGCGCGAACGCCCCTTCTCGGTGAAGTACTACCTGTTCGCCATGCTGTTCGCATTGCTGGACATGGTGGTCGTGTTTCTGTACCTGTGGGCCGCGCGGGTTCGGGACCTGGGATGGCCGGGCTTTCTGGGGGTTCTCCTTTTCCTCCTCATGGCCTTCGTGGGCTACATCTACGTCTGGCGGAAGGGAGCGTTGGAATGGGACTAGAGACCAAACTGCCTGATGGCGTCGTCCTCACGACGCTGGAGTCCGCGGTCAACTGGTGCCGCAAGTACTCGGTGTGGCCGCTGCTGTTTGGCCTGGCGTGCTGCGCCATTGAGATGATGACCGCCGGCATGTCGCGGTTTGACATCTCCCGATTCGGGGCCGAGGTCTTCCGCGCTACGCCGCGCCAGCCCGACCTCATGATCGTCGCCGGCCGCGTGTCCAACAAGATGGCCCCGGTGGTCAAGCGCCTCTACGACCAGATGGCCGAGCCCAAGTGGGTCATCGCCATGGGGGCCTGCGCCTCCTCCGGCGGCATGTTCCACAACTACGCCATCCTCCAGGGCGTGGACAAGATCATCCCGGTGGACGTGTACATTCCCGGGTGCCCGCCGCGCCCCGAGGCCCTGTTCTACGCCCTGACCCAACTTCAGCAGAAGATCACAACCCAAAGGTTCAAGGACTTTGCGTAGCCCCATTTCCTGAACGTGGATGGTAGGCATGGCTATGACCGACTACAACATGCTCTTGGAGAGGCTCAAGGCGCAATTCCCCGGCGCGATCCAGGGAGAATCGGAGTTCAGGGGCGAGACGACCCTCACGGTCGGCGCGGATCACCTGGTACCCGTCTGCCGCTTCCTGCGCGATGACCCCGACGCCCAGTTCAACCACCTGGCGTTCGTTACCGGGGTTGACTATTCGGCCCTGGGGCGTGAGCCGCGCTTCGCCGCCGTGTACCAATTGTACTCGCTGCCCTATCGGCGCGCCTTGCGGCTCAAGGTCCCGCTGGCGGGCGAGAACCCCACGGTCCCCAGCGTGGTGGACATCTGGCCGGGCGCCAACTGGCACGAGCGCGAAGCCTACGACCTCATGGGCATCCGCTTCAAAGGCCACCCCAACCTGCGCCGCATCATGCTGCCCGACGAGTGGGTGGGGCACCCGCTGCGGAAGGACTACCCGCTGGGCGGCGAGCCGGTGGCCTTCACGCCCACGATGGACGACCCGGCGTTGGAAGGCCTGGGAACCCAGGTGCTGGACCCGGTCTCGGTGCCGCCGGTGCGCCCGCCCGAGGCCCAGCCGCACACCCTGGTCATCAACATGGGCCCCCAGCACCCCAGTACCCACGGCGTCCTGCGCGTGGTGGTGGAACTGGACGGCGAGACGATTGTCAACGCCTGGCCCGACATCGGCCACCTCCATTCGGGGATTGAGAAGACCGCCGAGTACAAGACCTATGCCCAGGTGCTCCCCTACACCGACCGCATGGACTACGTAGCGGCCATGACGAACAACATGGGGTACGTCCTGGCCGTGGAGAAACTGCTGGGCGTGGAGATTCCGCCGCGCGCGCAAATCCTACGGGTCATCATGTGCGAGTTGCAGCGCCTGGCCGCGCATCTGGTCTGGGTGGGCACCCACTGCCTGGACCTGTCGGGCACCATCCACGCGCTGCTCCAGTACGCCTTCGCCACCCGCGAGGACATCATGAACATCTTTGAGATGGTCTCCGGCGCGCGCCTGACGCCCAGTTACATCCGCATCGGCGGCGTGGCGCGGGACGTGCCACCCGGGTTCGTGCCCGCCGTCAAGCGGTTCCTGGAGACCTTCCCCAGGTGGCATCGCGACATCGCGCGCATGTTGGACGAGAACCCCATCTGGCTGTCGCGCGTCAAGGGCATCGGGGCCATCACCGCCGAGCAGGCCATCGGCCTGGGCGTTACCGGGCCGGTGCTCCGCTCCACCGGCGTGGCCTACGACGTGCGCAAGTACGCGCCGTATTCCTCCTACGACCTGTTTGACTTTGACATCCCGACCGGCACCAACGGCGACTGCTACGACCGGTACCTGGTGCGCATGGAGGAGATGCGCCAGAGCGTGCGCATCATCCAGCAGGCCATCGCCAAGTTGCCCGAAGGCCCCGTCCAGTGCGACGACCGCAAGATCGTCTTCCCGCCGCGCGAGGAACTGGACTCCAGCATGGAGGCGCTCATCCACCACTTCAAACTGGTTACCGAAGGATTCCACCCGCCCGCGGGCGAGGTGTACGCGGCCGTGGAGGCCCCCAAGGGCGAGATCGGCTACTACATCGTCTCGGACGGCGGGCCGAAGCCCTATCGGCTGAAGATTCGCGGGCCGTCGTTCTCCAACCTGCAGGCGGCCGGCCTGATGGCGAAGGGGCACATGTTCTCCGACATGGTGGCCATCATCGGCTCCATTGACATCACCCTGGGCGAGGTGGATCGCTAGCGGGAGGTTCACGTGCTGTCGGACAAGGCAAAGTCGGAAATCCAACAACTGAAGGCGCGCTACCCGCATCCCAACTCGGCGCTGCTGCCCGTGCTCGCGCTGGCGCAGAAGGAGCACGGCTGGCTGAGCCCCGAGGTGCTGGAAGAGGTGGCCGAGGTCATGGGCCTTTCGCCCGCGCAGGTCGGGTCTGTGGCGAGTTTCTACACCATGTTCAACCGCCGCCCTGTGGGCAAGTACCTCGTCCAGGTCTGCACCAACGTAGCCTGCTCGCTGCTGGGGGCCGAGCACATCGTGGAGCACCTCAAGCGGCAACTGGGCATCAACGTGGGCGAGACCACGCCCGACGGCCTGTTCACGCTGCTGGAGGTGGAATGCCTCGGGTCGTGCGGCACCGCGCCAGTGATGCAGGTCAACGACACGTACTACGAGAACCTGACCGCGGAGAAGATAGACCAGATTCTCGCGGAACTGCGCAGGCGGTAGGTGGTACCCGAATCGCACATGAGCCAGGAGACGCACATGGCAGAACCAGTCCTATTGCGCAACGTGGGAGTGCCGGACTCTCACAAGATAGAGGTGTACATGCAGCGCGGGGGATACCAGGCCCTGCGCAAGGCCCTGAAGGAGTTCCAGCCCGCCGGCCTGGTGGATTTGGTCAAGCGGTCGGGGTTGCGCGGTCGGGGCGGCGCAGGCTTCCCCGCGGGCGTCAAGTGGAGTTTTCTGCCCAAAGGCGTGTACCCGCGCTATCTGGTGTGCAACGCCGACGAGGGCGAACCCGGCACGTTCAAGGACCGCGTCCTGATTGAGCACGACCCGCATGGCCTGATTGAGGGCATCATCATCTCGTGCTATGCCTGCGAAGTCAACACCGCCTTCATCTACATCCGCGGCGAGTACGAGTTCGGCGCTCGGCGGCTGGAGCAGGCCGTGCAGGAAGCCTACGAGCACGGCTTTCTCGGCAAGAACATCCTGGGCAGCGGGTTCAACCTGGACCTCATCGTGCACCGAGGCGCAGGGGCCTACATCTGCGGCGAGGAGACCGGCCTTCTCACGTCGCTGGAGGGCGACCGCGGGCACCCGAAACTGAAGCCACCCTTCCCCGCCAGCGAGGGCCTCTACCGCAAGCCCACCGTCATCAACAACGTGGAGACCCTGTTCAACGTGCCGTTCATCGTGGAGCGCGGGGCCGAATGGTACACCAGCATGGGCACCGAGAAGAGCCCGGGCATCAAACTGTTCTGCATCAGCGGGCATGTGAACAAGCCCGGCGTGTACGAACTGCCCCTGGCGACGCCCCTGCGCACGCTCATCTACGACTACGCGGGCGGGCCGCTGGAGGGCAAGCCCATCAAGGCCATCATCCCCGGCGGGTCGTCCACGCCGATGATCACGCCCGAGCACCTGGACGTGCCACTGGACTACGAGTCGCTGGCGGCCATCGGGACCATGCTCGGATCGGGCGCGGTCATCGTCATCGGCGAGGGGACCTGCATCGTGCGGACGGTGGAGCGCCTGGCCGAGTTCTACCGCCACGAATCCTGCGGCAAGTGCATCCCCTGCCGCGAGGGGACCGACTGGCTGTATAAAATCCTGCACCGCATTGAGCACGGCGCGGGCCGCGAGGAAGATTTGCCGCTCCTGCTGGACATCTGCAACAACATCGGAGGCAAGAGTTTCTGCCCGCTGGGCGACGCCGCCCTGGGGCCGGTGCGTTCCAGCATCGCCCATTTCCGCGACGAGTACCTGCAACACATTCGGGAGAAACGCTGCCCTTTCCAGGATTAGCAAGCATACCCGCGTTTCTACACCAATGAGGTAGGCGCTGCATGGAAGTTCTGGTGAATGTAACGATAGACGGTCAACAGGTTAGCGTCCGGGCAGGCACCACCATCTTGGATGCGGCGAAGCAACTGGGCATCCCCATCCCGACCTTCTGCTACTACGCCAAACTGGTGGGCATCGGCGCGTGCCGCATGTGCCTGGTGGAAGTGGAGAAGATGCGCGGCCTCCAGACGGCCTGCACCACCAAAGTGCAGGAGGGCATGGTCGTCCACACCAACACGCCCGAGGTCGTCAAGACGCGCCAGGGCATGCTGGAGTTCCTCCTCACCAACCACCCGCTGGACTGCCCCATCTGCGACAAGGGCGGCGAGTGCGACCTGCAGGATCAGGTTTTCCAGTTCGGCGGGACGGTCAGCCGCTTCGCGGAGGAGAAGCGCCACAAGGCCAAGGCCAGGCCGCTCGGCCCGTTCGTGATGAAGGACGAGGAGCGGTGCGTCCTGTGCCGCCGCTGCATCCGCTTCCTGGAGGAGTGGCCGGGCGACCCCGAACTGGACGCCTTTGAGCGCGGGCGCAACACCGTCGTGGACACGTTCTACGGCCGCCCGCTCACGTCGCCGTTTTCGGGCAACGTCATTGACCTGTGCCCGGTGGGCGCGCTGACCAGCATCCCCTTCCGGTTCAAGGCGCGCAGTTGGGAGTTGAAGCGGACGCCCAGCATCTGCACGCTGTGCGGCGTCGGGTGCAACCTGACGCTGGACGCCAGGGCCAACCGACTGCTGCGTGCCGTGGGCCGCGAGCACCCGGATGTGAACGACGAGTGGCTCTGCGACCGCGGGCGCTTCGGTCAGGACTACGTCCGCAGCGACCAGCGCCTGAAGACGCCGCTGATCCGCAAGGACGGCCAACTCCAGCCCGCCACGTGGGACGAGGCGCTGGCCTTTGCCGCGCGGCGCATCCAGGACATTGCCCAGACCGCCAACCCGGACGTGGTGGCGGCGGTCGGCTCGGCCCGCGCCAGCAACGAGGCCAACTACCTGCTCCAGAAGTGGGCGCGCGCCGCCGTGGGCACCAACAACGTGGATTTCGCAGGGCGGCCCGCCGATGGATTCGCGCCGCTCTCGTCGGTTACCGCGCCGCTCCGCGCGGGCGTCGTGGTGCTCCTCGGCGTGGACCCGCTGGGCGACGCGCCGATGGTGGACCTGTGGATTCGCCGCGCCGCGCTGACCAAGGGGACCCGCGTCGTCGCCATCGGCCCCAAGCGGCCCGTCGTGAGCCGCTACGGCGTGTGGCTGGGGTGCAGGCCGGGGACCGAATCGGCGGTGCTGGCGGCGCTCCTGCACCTGCTGGCCCGCGACGAGCGCGTGCAGACCCCTGCCAAGGCCGACCTTGCCACGTGGACGAAGGACCACGCGCCCGACCGTGTGGCCGAAGCCACCGGCGTCAGCGTCCAGGCCCTGAAGCAGGCCGCCGACTTTCTCGCCGCCAAGGGCAGCCCTCTGGTGCTCTACGGCAGCGGCGCGGATTTGTCGCCGGTGCGCGACCTCGTGGCCCTGCTCGGCGGCGAGGCGGGCTATCTCGCGCCGCAGCCCAACGCCTGGGGTGCGCTATTGATGGGCGTGGCGCCGGATCGTTACCCTGGCGGCGTGTCCGTGGAAGACGCCAAGGCCCGCGACAGTTTCGGCAAGCGGTGGGATGCCAGACTGTCGCCGCGCAAGGGGCTGGCCCTGCACCAGATGCTGGCCGGCTGCCGCGAGGGACTCGTCCAGGCCATGCTCGTGGTGGAAAGCGACCTGGTCCGCGAGCACCCGGCCGCAGCCGAGGCGCTGCGAACCCTGCGGTTCCTGGTCGTCGTGGATCAGTTCCTCACGGCCACGGCAGAATTGGCGGATGTGGTCTTGCCGTCCGCTGCGCCGTCGGAGACCGATGGCACGTTCCTGAACCTGACCAGGCGGCTCCAGCGAGCGGCTCAGGCTGCGTGCCCGCCCAAGGGCGTCCGTCCCGCGTGGAAGGTCATCGCCGATTTGGCCGATGCGGCCCAGGGCAAGGACAAGAAGCGCGGCGCCGAGTCGCGCTGGGACTACGAGACGGCGGCGGAAATCTGGCGCGAGATCACGCGGGGCGTCGCCGTGTGCCGCGAGTGCACCTATGAGACCATCGGGACGGCGGGCTGGCAGCCGGAATCGGCGGTGGAGAAGGTCAAGCCTGCGCCGTTCGCCGTGGAGTATCCCGTCGCGCCCGAAGGCTACCCGCTGACGCTGGCGGCGGGGCGGGCGCTGTTCCCGAACGCCACCCCCGCGCGCTACTCGCCTGCCCTCGCGCCGGTCCTGTGGGGCGATGTGCTGCTGGTTCACCCGAAGGACGCCGAAGGGCGCGGCATCAAGACCGGAGACGCGGTGCGCGTGGCGTCGGCACGGGGGGCTGTGGAACTCCAGGCCCGCGTAACGGACGAGGTGGCGCCCGGGTGCGTGTGGGCTTGCACAGAATCGGTGGCGGCCCTGCTGGAAGCGCCCGACAGGGCCACGCATGTGAAACTGTCGCGGGCGTGATAGGGTTCGCCGCAGAGACTCGGAGAACGCAGAGAGCGGTGGGGGAGATTTGCAGAAGGCTCACCGCAGAGGCGCAGAGGGCGCAGAGAGGGGGAAATCTCGGCGGTCTCTGTGGTCTCCGCGGTGGGAAGGGACTCTTCCTAGATAACTCGTTCATAGAATCGCAAGAACTCGGGGAGTGCACATGGACTGGATAGACACGCTGCTCATCCCGGCTATCAAGGCCATCGTGGTAACGTTGGGGTTGCTGGTCGGCTTCGCCTACATGACGCTGGCCGAGCGGAAGATTTGCGCGCGGTTCCAACTCCGCTACGGCCCCAATCAGGCAGGGCCTTTCGGCATCTTCCAGCCGATTGCCGACGCGCTGAAGGCCATCTTCAAGGAGGAGGTCATCCCGGAGCACGTGGACAAGTGGCTGTACGTCCTGTGCCCGGTGCTGGCGATGGTTCCCGCCATCCTGGCCTTCGCGGTGATTCCCGTCGGCCGCCCCATCGTCATCGCAGGCCACACCATCACGCTGCAGGTGGCGGATATCAACGTGGGGCTGCTGTACCCCATGGCGGTGGCGGGGCTGGGGGCCTACGGCATCGTCCTGGGCGGGTGGTCGTCCAACAACAACTATTCCCTGCTGGGGGCGCTGCGCACCACGGCGCAGATCATCAGTTACGAATTGCCGATGGCGCTGTCGCTGGTCTCGCTGGTCATCGTTACGGGCACGCTGCGGATGAGCGGCATCGTGGAGTACCAGGCGGCGCTGCCCCTCATCGTGCTCCAGCCCATCGGGTTCCTCATCTACTTCATCTGCGGCTTGGCTGAGACGAACCGCTCGCCCTTTGACTTCCCGGAGACCGAGAACGAACTCATCTCCGGCTACAACACCGAGTACGGGGGCATCAAGTTCGCCCTGTTCTTCATGGCCGAGTACATCAACATGATCGTGGTGAGCGCCCTCGTCGCGACGCTGTTCCTGGGCGGCTGGCAGGGGCCGATCCTGCCCGGGTGGCTGTGGTTCTTCATCAAGACGGCTGTCATGCTGTTCGTGTTCGTGTGGGTGCGCGCGAGCCTGCCCCGCGCCCGCTACGACAAACTGATGCACTTCTGCTGGAAGTTCCTGACGCCGCTGGCCGTGGTGAACCTGCTGGTTACGGCGGCGGTCGTGCTCATCCTGCGCGGATAGATCGGTGGGATGCAAGCGTCTCACGTTGACAGAGGTGGGGCATGTCCATAGGCAATGTGGTCAAGGGATTCTACCAAATCCTGAAGGCGATGGCGGTTACGCTGAAGTACTTCTTCACCAAGCCGCTGACCGTCCAGTACCCAAAGGAGAAAATTCGCCTGTACCCGCGCTTCCGCGGGCGGCATGAACTGCAACGCCGCCCCGACGGGCTAGAGTTGTGCGTGGGGTGCGGCCTGTGCGCGGCCATCTGCCCGGCCCGCGCCATCTACGTGGAGGCGGCGGAGAACACCGACGACACGCGGTTCTCGGCCACCGAGCGCTACGCGCGCCTGTATGAGATCAACTACACCCGCTGCATCTTCTGCGGGTTCTGCGAGGAAGCCTGCCCCACTGGCGCGCTGAAACTGGGGCACGAGTTCGCGCTGGCGCGGGCGTCGCGCGGCGATTTGGTCATGGGCAAGGAGACACTGCTCCAGCCCGCGACACCCCACGCGATCATACTGGAGGACTGAAGGGCATGCTGGAGATCATCCTTTTCGCGTGCTTCGGACTCGCGGCCATCGTCGGAGCCATCTGGGTGATACTGGGCAAGAACGCCACATGGAGCGCCCTGGGGCTGCTCATCAACTTCTGCTCCCTGGGCGCGCTGTACATCATGCTGAACGCCCCGTTCGTCGGGCTGATTCAGTTCATCGTGTACGCGGGCGCCATCGTGGTCATGTTCCTGTTCGTCATCATGCTCCTCATGGTGGCGCGGGGCGAGGGCCAGGACAAGAAGCCCGTCCAGCGGTACGCGGGCATCGCGCTGGCGGTGCTGCTGGCGGCGGGGCTGGTGTACGTCGCGGTGGGCGCGGCCATGCCCCACGGGGCCTTGCCCGCCACGCCGCAGGACAACGTCCGCGTCCTGGGGCTGACGCTGTTCTCGGAGTACCTGCTGCCGCTGTGGATGGCGGGCGTGCTGTTCCTGATCGGGATGATCGCCGTCGTCATGCTGGCGAAGCGCAAGCGGGAGGCTTAGCGAACTCGCGCGCCGTCGCGGGCGATTCGGTTTCGGATAGGAGAAAGAGATGACGCTTTCTTCGCTTCACTATTTCATTCTGAGCGCGATTCTGTTCGCCATCGGGGGCATCGGGGTGCTGGTGCGCCGCAACGTCTTCGTCATCTTCATGTGCGTGGAGATGATGCTCAACGCGGTGAACCTGTCGCTCATCGCCTTTGCGCGGTACTTGAACCAGGCCGACGGGCAATTGCTGGTGCTGTTCGTGATGGCGATTGCCGCCGCCGAGGTGGTGGTCGGGCTGGCGATTCTGGTCGCCCTGCACCGCAAGCGCCCCACCACCGACGCGGACGAGATGAACGTGTTGAGAGGGTAGAACCAACCCTGTCATCCTGGGCCGCGAAGAATCTCGGAGGGCGAGGCCCTTCGCCGCGATCAGGGCGACAGAAGCGACATCAGGCATGAGGGAACATCGGAGCGGGAGGAACGCATGCTGAATTACGCCTGGCTGGTGCTGATATTCCCCCTCGTGGGGGTCATCATCAACGCATTCTTCGGCCGCTACCTGGGCAAGCGGGGCGCGGGCATCCTGGCCTCGGCCATGGTGGGCCTGTCTTTCATCGGCGCGGTCTGGATGTTCGCCGAACTCCTGGGGCTGGAAGACCGCGTGGTTACGCGCCCGCTGTTTGACTGGATTTCTGTCGGCGACTTCAACGTGCAGGTCAAACTGCTCATAGACCCCCTGTCGTCGGTCATGGCGGTGGTGGTCAGCGGCGTCTCCTTCCTCATCCACATCTACTCCATCGGCTACATGGCGCACGACGAGCGGTTCGTCCGCTTCTTCGCCTACCTCAATCTGTTCGTCTTCGCCATGTTGACGCTGGTGCTGGCCGAGAACCTGCTGGTTACCTACGTGGGCTGGGAAGGCGTGGGCCTGTGCTCCTACCTGCTCATCGGGTTCTGGTTTGAGCGCAAGGCGGCGGCCGATGCGGGCAAGAAGGCGTTTCTGGTCAACCGCGTGGGCGATGTGGGGTTCGCCCTGGGCCTGATGCTCATGTTCGTTACCTTCGGCTCGCTGAGCATGAGCCAGGTGCTGGAGCAGGCCATGGTGGTGCGGCTCATGCCTGGCGTGGCGACGGCCATCGCGCTGCTCCTGTTCGTGGGCGCGGTGGGCAAATCGGCGCAGATTCCGCTGTACGTCTGGTTGCCCGACGCGATGGAAGGCCCAACGCCCGTGAGCGCCCTCATCCATGCGGCGACCATGGTTACCGCGGGCGTGTACATGGTGGCCCGTACCCACACGCTGTTCGCGCTGTCGCCTACGGCGCTCACGTGGGTGGCGGCCATCGGCGGGATCACCGCCTTCTTCGCCGCGACCATCGCCCTGACCCAGCACGACCTGAAGCGCGTGCTGGCCTACTCCACCATCAGCCAGTTGGGGTACATGTTCCTGGGCGTGGGCGTGGGGGCCTACGCGGCGGGCATCTTCCACCTGACGACGCACGCCTTCTTCAAGGCGCTGTTGTTCCTCGGCGCGGGGAGCGTGATGCACGCGCTGGCGGGCGAATTGGACATCCGCAAGATGGGCGGCCTGCGGAACAAGATTCCCGTAACGTTCTGGACGTTCCTCATCGCGGCTCTGGCGATTGCGGGGTTCCCTGGGCTGGCGGGCTTCTTCAGCAAGGACGAAATCCTGTGGCAGACCTTCGCAAATGGCAAGACCCTGCTCTGGGCGTTGGCGCTGCTCACGGCGGGCCTGACCGCTTTCTACATCTTCCGCCTGGTCTTCACCGTCTTCTACGGCGAGTCCAGGGTGGACAAGAAGGTCGCGGCGCACGTCCACGAGTCGCCCAAGGTGATGACGGTGCCGATGGCGTTCCTGGCGCTCTTCTCGGTTATCGCAGGCTATATCGGCGTGCCCAAGATTCTGGGCGGCGGCAACTGGATTGAGCACTACCTGGACGGGAGCCTGGGCTGGCACACGCCCGAAGCGGCCATCGCCGAGACGGCCCATGCGTCGGCGGGCACCGAGTGGGCCTTGCTCATCCTGTCCGTCATCGTCGCGCTGGCGGGCATCGGCCTGGCCTACGTGGTCTACGTGCGGCGCACCGACTTGCCCACGCGCGTCGCCAAGAGCCTGGGCGGGCTGTACACCTTCGTGTACAACAAGTACAAGGTGGACGAGTTCTACATGGCGGTCATCGTCAAGCCGCTGCGCGCCGTTGGGAAGTTCTTCGCCGAGAGCGTGGATGGCCCCGTGGTGGACGGCATCGCGGAAGGCATCGCGGCGCTGGTGGCGCTCATCGGGCGCGGGCTGCAGGTGCTCCAGACGGGCCTGGCCCGCAACTACGCCCTGGGCATTCTGGTGGGCGCGGTGTTGCTGCTGGCGTACGCATTGGTGAGATAAAGCGGTCGGCAATCAGCGGTCAGCCACGGAAGTGGCGGATGGCTGAACGCTCGCAAAGACAGTTACCAAGGAGACTCAGCGAAGATGAATCAAATGGGTTTTCCCCTTCTGACGCTGGTGGTGTGGCTGCCCCTGCTGGGCGCGATCCTGGTCTATGCGTTCCGCCGCGAGCAGGTGAAGGCCGTCAAGGTTGTGGCGCTGGGCTTCACCGCGTTGACCTTCGTCGGGACGCTGCTCCTGTGGGCCTTCTTCCGCTCTGGCGAGGCGGGCTACCAGTTCGTGGACAGGGCCGCGTGGATTCCCCAGTTCGGGGTTGAGTACGCGCTGGGGGTGGACGGCATCAGCCTGTTCCTGGTGATTCTGGCCGCGCTGCTGTTCGTCGTGGCGGTGCTGACCTCGTGGCGGCTGCTCCGGTCCGAGGGGATGCGCGGCTACTTCGCGCTCCTGCTGTTCATGGAGACGGGCGTGCTGGGCGTGTTCACGGCGCTGGACTTGGTGCTGTTCTACGTCTTCTGGGAAGTGATGCTGGTTCCGGCCTTCTTCCTCATCGGCCGGTGGGGCGGCGCGAAGCGGGTGCGGGCCGCCACCAAGTTCTTCATCTACACCATGGCGGGCTCGGCCCTGATGCTCGTGGCCATCCTGGCGCTGGGGTACGTGGTCTATTCGGCCACCGGCGCGTGGACGTTCAACGTGGCGGACTTGGCCGGACTGCGCATCCCGTGGTACACCCAGTTGGCGCTGTTCGGAGCCTTCGCCCTGGCCTTCGCCGTGAAAGCGCCGGTCGTGCCGTTCCACACCTGGCTGCCCGACGCCTACGTGGAAGCCCCCACGCCTGTAACGATTCTCCTGGCGGGCATCCTGGGCAAGATGGGCGTATACGGCTTCATCCGATTTGCGATTCCGCTGTTCCGCGACGCGGCGGTGTACTTCGGCCCCACCATCCAGATTCTGGCGGTGATCGGCGTCCTGTACGGCTCGCTCATCGCGCTGGTGCAGACGGACCTCAAGCGGCTGGTGGCGTACTCCAGTCTGGCGCACGTGTCCCTCATCGTGCTGGGCCTGTTCGCGGTGAACGCCCAGTCCATGTCGGGCGCGGTGTTCCAGTCGGTGAGCCACGGCATCTACATCGCGGCGCTGTTCGCGCTGCTGGGCGCGCTGGAGACCCGCAAGGGAACCCGCGACATCGCGGCGTTTGGCGGCGTGTGGAAGGCCGCGCCTGTGATGGGGTTCTTCCTGCTCATCGCGGTGCTGGCGTCGGTGGGCCTGCCCGGGCTGAACGCCTTCGCGGGCGAGTTCGTGCTCCTGCTGGGCGTGTTCAAGGCGCAGAAGGCCCTCGCCGTCCTGGGCGCGCTGGGCATGATCTTCGGCGCGTGGTACATGCTGACGCTGTTCCAGCGCGTCATGCAGGGCGCGGCGAAGCCCGAAGCCCTGGCCGACCTGACGGGGCTGGAGAAGGTTACCGTAGCGCCGTTGCTGTTGCTGGCGCTGGTGTTCGGCGTCCAGCCCAACCTGCTGTACAGCATCATCGTGCCCGCGGTGGAAGCGGTGGTCAAGGCCGTAGCGGCGCGTTGATGGACTAGTCCGGACTTCGGGAGTCGGCGAGGCTCCCGGGGTCTTCCGATGTTCATTGCGGAGGAAGACGTTCATGGCGATTGATCTTCAGGTTCTCGCTCCGGAAGCGATCATCCTGGCGTTCGTGCTCATCACCCTGTTCATCTACGCCTTGGGCAGCAAGCGGAGCACAACGCTGATGGGCTGGCTGGCGCTGGCGGGGGTCGTCCTTGCGGGCGCGGCCTCGCTTTACTACTGGGGAGACACAGCGCTCACCTTCCAGGGCATGGTCGCGGCGGACGGCTACGGCCTCTTCGCCAATTTGGTGTTCCTGTTGGCGGCCGGCCTCGCCATCCTCATGGGGCTGGAAGCCGTGCGGCGGTTTGACCTGCCCGCCGAGGTCTTCGTGCTCATTCTCATCGCCACGCTCGGCATGATGCTCCTCGGCTCGGCGGTCAACCTGGTGGCGGTGTTCCTGGCGCTGGAAATCCTGTCCATCGCGTTGTACGTTCTCACCGCGTCGGAGCGGGATGAGTGGCGCTCGCTGGAAGCGGGCATGAAGTACTTCATCCTGGGCGGGTTCGCGTCGGCCTTTCTCCTGTTCGGCATCGCCATGATTTACGGGGCCACGGGGACGTTCTCGCTGGCCGGGGTCGCGGCGCAGGGCGCGTCGCTGAGCACGTTGCGGGAGGCTCCGCTGCTGGCCGCGGGCCTGGTCTTCTTGCTCATCGGGTTCGCGTTCAAAGTGGCCCTCGTCCCGTTCCAAATGTGGACGCCCGACGTGTACGAAGGCGCGCCGTCGCTGGTAACGGCGTTCATGTCGGCGGGCGCGAAGGCGGCGGGGTTCGTCGCGCTCATCCGCATCCTGGAGACCGCCTTCCCCTACTGGCGGACGGAGTGGGGCTGGGCGCTGGCGGTCATCGCCGTGCTCACCATGTCGTGGGGCAACATGGCGGCACTGGGCCAGCGGAGCGTCAAGCGCATGTTGGCCTACTCGTCCATCGCCCACGCGGGGTACATCGTCATCGGCGTGGCAGTGGCGGCCCGCACGGGGTACGCCAGCGTGCTGTTCTACCTCATCTGCTACACCCTGATGAACGTGGGCGCGTTCGCGGTGGTCATGGCGATGGGGCGCAAGGGCGAGCCCAACGAGGGCCTGGACGACTACACGGGCCTGATTCGCCGCAAGCCTGGTCTGGCCCTGGCCATGGCGCTGTTCATGCTGGCGCTGGCGGGCATCCCACTGACCGCGGGGTTCCTCGCGAAACTGTACGTGTTCTCCGCGGCGGTGGTGGAAGGGTACGCCTGGCTGGCCGCCGTTGCGATTGTCAACGCGGTCATCTCGGCGTACTACTATCTGCGCGTGGCGGCGCGGATGTTCTTCGGCGAGGCGCGGGCGGACGCGGCCCCCGTGCACGTGTCGGCACCGCTGGGCTTCGTGGTGGCCCTCACTGCCCTGGCGACGGTTTTCCTGGGCGTGTACCCCACGCCGCTGCTGGAATTCATCCAGGCGGCCATACGCCCCCTGGTGGGGTTCTAGAGTCGCTCACTGACCGAGCGCTACTCCCGACGGGGTGGCGCTCGTTTGTTATGTGCGGCAACACCGCGGCGACCGGTATGTTTCTCTCTGCGTCCTCTGCGTCTCTGCGGTGAGATGAGTCGGTCTTCAAGCATAGCGTTAAGGATAAACTTGTGTGGAGGTGCATTGTGAAACTGGACTACAAGAAGACGTTCACGCTGGGCTTCGGATTCCTGGGCATTAGCCTGCTCTGGTCGCTGTACAACTCCTTCGTGCCCATCTTCCTGCAATCGGGCAACCCGGAGTTCACCCGCCAGTTGCTGGAGGCGGGCAAGGCACTGCCCACTGTGGCAGGGTTCGGCCTGAGCGCGGGGATCGCGGGGTTCATCATGACGCTGGACAACATCGCGGCGGTGTTCATCCAGCCGTGGATCGGCGTCCGCAGCGACAAGACGCGCACGCGGTGGGGTCGCCGCATGCCGTACATCCTGGCGGGCGCGCCCATCGCGGCGGTGGCGTTTGCGGTCATCCCGTTCGTGGTCAAGGCGATTCCCCAGTCGCTGAACGGCCAGTTGGGCGAAATGAAGGGCCTGTTCGCGTTGTTCGTCGTCGCTATCGGCGTGATGCTGCTGGCGATGAGCATCTTCCGCACGCCGGTCATCGCCCTGATGCCCGACATCACCCCATCGCCGCTGCGGAGCAAGGCCAACGGCGTCATCAACCTGATGGGCGGCGTGGGGTCGCTGCTGGCGTTCTTCGGGGGCTCCATGCTGTACAAGATTGACCCGGCGCTGCCGTTTGTTGTGGGCGCGGTGGTCATGCTGGGGGCGTGCCTCATCGTCGTGTGGCGCATCAAGGAGCCGAAGGACTTCCCCGACGACCCGGAGGAGAAGCAACTGGGCGTCATCGCGAACCTGAAGGAGGTGCTGGCCGACCCCGACCGCAGCGCCATCCGCATCCTGCTGGCCATCTTCTTCTGGTTCCTGGCGTTCAACGCGCTGGAGACGTTCTTCACGTCCTACGGCGTGTTCTACCTGGGTATCTCCGAGAGCCGCGCGGCGCTCCTGCTGGGGTTCTTCTCGGTGTCGTTCATCATCTTCTCCCTCCCGGCCGGGTTCATCGCCACCAAGTTCGGGCGCAAGCGGACGATCCTGACGGGCATCGTGTCGCTGGCCGTGCTGCTGTTCCTGGGCTACTGGATTCCCAACGTAACGTTTATCACGGTGATGCTGGTGCTGGCCGGGTTCGCGTGGGCGCTCATCAACATCAACTCGCTGCCGATGGTGGTGGACATTGCGCCGCAGAGCCGCCTGGGGTCGTACACAGGGCTGTACTACTTCTTCTCGGCGTCGGCGGCCATCGTGGGGCCTATCGTGGCCGGGGCGCTGGTGGACTGGGTTGGCGCGTACAATGTCATCATGCTGTCGTCGCCGGTGTTCGCGCTGATCGCGGGGCTGTTCATGCTGGGCGTTACGCGCGGCGAGGCGATCACGGAGTAGGTGGATTCACCGCGGAGGCGCAGGGTGCGCAGAGGGGCGTAGATTCTGGATTCCGCCTCTTGCTCTGCCAGCAGGCTGTCATTCCGAGCGGCGAAGGGCGAAGAATCTCGCGCACCGAGATGCTTCGCTGGCAATGATGTGAGAGGCACGTGCGACGCACCTCCGAGGTGCGTCGCACGTGGGGATTGCTTCGCTTCGCTCGCAATGACAGCAAAGGGGTTGTCATTGCGAGGGCGCGCAGCGCCCGAAGCAATCCCGGCAGGCTGTCATTCTGAGGCGCGGAGCGCCGAAGAATCTCGCCCACCGAGCTGCTTCGCTTCGCTCGCAATGACAATAGGCAATTCCTCTGGGGAAACTACTCTGTGCCCTCCGCGTCTCTGCGGTGAACCGTGGTGTCGCACGTGGGGATTGCTTCGCTTCGCGCGCAATGACAATAGGCAATTCCTCTGAGGGAAACTACTCTGTGCCCTCCGCGTCTCTGCGGTGAACTGTGGGTGAACCGTGGCTTCTGCCCTGCGTTTGCCAGGCGGCGCGCGGCCGGGGTATAATGCCGCATCCCCCACCGGAGGACAGACGGGATGCAGGTTGAACTTATCGCCATCACGCGGTATCTGCGCGGCAACGGCACGCCCGAAGAGTTGCTGGAACACGCTGGGCGCGTGTGCTACAGGTCGGAGTCGCGCGGCGAACCGGGGAGGTTCCTCATGGCCCGCGTCCGCGAGGGGCACGAGAGCCTGATTGAGCACGCATCGGCCACGTTTGAAATCTCCGGCGTGTCGCGGGCCTGCACCCACCAACTGGTGCGCCACCGCATCGCCAGTTACTCGCAGGAGTCCCAGCGCTACGTGGACTTGTCCAACCCGGAGTACGTGATCCCGCCGTCGGTGGCCAACGACCCGGAGGCCATGCAGGTCTGGCGGGAGGCTACCGAGGGGCTGGCCGAGGCCTACCGCCGCCTCCGCGAGCGCGGCATCTTCAAAGAAGACGCGCGGTTTCTGTTGCCCAACGCCACGGCGACCCGCATCGTGGTTACGATGAACTTCCGGTCGTGGCGGCACTTCATCAAGGAGCGGGCGCTGAACCGCGCGGCGCAGTGGGAAATCCGCGAGGTCGCCAACCGCATCCTGGACATCCTGTACGAGCAAGCACCATCGGTCTTTGAGGACTTGATTCGTGAGCGAGCGGCCCAGTCTTGACGCCTACTTCATGCGCATTGCCCGCGTGGTGGCGAGCCGCTCCACGTGCCTGCACCGGCACGTGGGCGCGGTCATCGTCAAGGGCAAGCAGATCGTGTCCACGGGATACAACGGCGCGCCTGCAGGCCAGCCCCACTGCCTGGACATCGGGTGCGCGCGCGAGGGCGTGCCGTCGGGCCAGCGGTCGGAACTGTGCCGCGGCGCGCACGCCGAGCAGAACGCCATCAACTTCGCCGCGCGGTTCGGCATCAGCATTGAGGGGGCCACACTGTACACGACTCACTTCCCCTGCTCATGGTGCGCCAAGAGCATCGTCAACGCGGGGATTCGGCGCGTGGTGTACGCCGAGGACTATCCCGACCCGCTGGCGAAGGCGATTCTGGCGGGGTTGGAAGTGGTGCACGTGCCGGATGGGGGAGGGGAGTAGTCTCTGCTCCACACCGAGAAGGCAAAGGAGTGTGCGAGGTAGCACTAATGCTTGACGTTAGGCCATGGGCTTTTGCTTCCAGAACGGAGAGCCATTCCAGCGCGCCGAGCCGGTGGAGATAGAGCAACGGAGATGTATCGCAAATCGCCTTACGCATCGCCGCGTTCCAAGTCCTGCAGTTCTGCTTCAAAGGGGAAAACCTTGTAGCGTCCTAGGGCAAGCAAGAACTCCACGCGGGACATACCCGCGAGTTCGGCGGCTCTCCCCGACGAGAGTCGGCCGAGTTCGTACAGCTTGACGGCCGCCAGTGTGCGGAGTTCCCTGGCGAAGGAAGCCTCATCCGCCTTCTCAGCCAGAAGAACGGTTTCCGGAACGTCCACCTGTACTCGTCGTGTTGCCCTCTTTACCTTCCCTTGCTGCTCAACCAAACCTATACTCTATCGGCGCCCTCCGTGCTGCCATTATGCCGTGGTTTGCCGCGGGAGGCGAACGGCGACCCCCGCGAGGACAGATTGCGCAGCCTGCAAGTTATGGCTGGCGGAGGTGGCTACTTCGCCCTCGTCGCTTCGTATTGGGCAAAATCCGCTGGCCGCACGATGTCTACCGCCTGGAATCGTCCGATGACCAGCAGGTCGGCATCGCCTGTAAGAATGCAGTCCGCGCCTGCGGCGATGGCCGTCCCCAATATTACGTCGTCGTCCGGATCGCGACAGATGGAATCCCCTAGGGCCACGGGCATAACGACAGTTGCGCGTTCGCTCACCAAGCGAGTAACTTCCTCGGCTTCTTCGGATGAGAAGTTGAACTTCTCAACGAGGTGTTGCCGGAGTTCGTTCAGGATGAAGTCGGAAATGACAATTTCGTGGCGACGAGCGCAATGCTCAAACACATCGCTGCACGCGCCGCGTGCGATGAATGCGGCAATGAGGACATTGGTATCAAAGACGACTTTCACGATACCCTGTCAAATACGTCTTCATCTGTCAGAATTCCCTGGCCCTGGGCTTTTTGGACCATGCGCTCGCGGAGCAGGCGGAACCGGCGCAAGAAGAGATACTCTTCAAGCGCCTGTGTTACCAGTTCAGCGGGCGAGATACCCTCTTTGCGGGTAACCTCGTCAATGGCTGATTTCATGCCCTCGGGCAGGGTTACCGTGATCGTTTCTCGCATGAGTCACCTCGGAAGCACTCACTACGCCTGGAGTATAGTCCCCATGGCCCTCCCCTGTCAATTGTCCGAACGGGTCAACCCTATCTCCTGACCGCGGCCCAATCCCTTGCGGTTGGGGAGCCTGCCCTACCCCTTCATCACCGCCAGGGGCCGGAGGCGCGCCACCTTGCGGGCGATGCCCGCCGCGTGGATGGTGTCCACCACGGCGTCCACGTCCTTGTAGGCGTCCGGCGCTTCCTCGGCCAGGCCGGCCATGCTGCCGGCGCGCACCTCTATCCCTTGCGCTTTGAGTTGCTCGCGCAGTTTCTCGCCGCGCACCTGGCGCTTGGCCTCGGCGCGGCTGAGCAGTCGCCCGGCCCCGTGCGCCGCCGAGCCGAAGGTCTCCTCCATCGCCCGGTTGGTCCCCACCAGCACATACGACGCCGTGCCCATGTCGCCCGGGATGAGCACCGGCTGGCCCACGGTGCGGTAGTCCGGCGGCAGCGAGGGATGCCCCGGCCCGAAGGCCCGCGTCGCGCCCTTGCGATGCACGCACAGTTTGGTCGGCTTGCCGTCTATGATGTACTCCTCAATCTTGGCGATGTTGTGCGCCACGTCGTACACCACGCGCAGGTGCCAGTTGCGGAACCTCGGCGCGAGCACCTGCTCAAACGCCTGGCGGGTCATGTGGGTCAGGCACTGGCGGTTGGCCCAGGCGTAGTTGGCCGCGCCGGCCATCGCCCCGAAGTACGCCTTGCCTTCGGGCGAGTTCAGCGGCGCGCACACCAGTTCCCGGTCCGGCAGGCGGATGCCGTACTTCTGCACGGCGCTCTGGAGCGAGCGGACATAGTCGGTGCAGACCTGGTGGCCAAGCCCGCGTGAACCCGAATGGATTTGCACCACCAGTTGCCCCTTGAACAGGCCCAGCGCGTCCGCCGCTTCCGCATCGTAGATTTCCTCCACCTCCTGCACCTCCAGGAAGTGGTTGCCGGAGCCGAGGGTCCCCAGTTGGTCGCGTCCGCGCGACTTGGCCCGCTCGCTGACGGCCGACGGGTCGGCGCCCGGCATGGCCCCGCGCTCCTCCAGGTGGTCCAAATCCTCGGCACTGCCGTAGCCCGCCTTCACGGCCCACTCGGCCCCCCTCACCAGCACCTCGTCCAGTTGCTTGTTGGACAGTTTGATGGGGCCCGTTTCGCCCACGCCGCTGGGCACGGTGTTGTACAGGACGTTGATGAGGTCGCCCATGATGGGCCTGACGTCCGCCGCGTTCAGCCCCGACGCCAGCAGGCGCACGCCGCAGTTGGACACCACGAACCCATTGGCGATGAAGTTATGCTCCTCGTGGGCGACGGTGAAATCGTACACGTCCCCGCGGTAATCGTCGGCAGTCTCCACTTCCACGACCGTATCCCAAACCATGCCCGACATGCCCAGCCCTGCCGTGGCCTCGTCGGCGAACTGCGAGAAGGGCACAAAGGCCTGGCTGATGCGTGGGCCGGTGCTCCGCCCCTCCCACAGCGACCGCTCTACGAACCGCTCGTTGGCGAACGGGCCCACCAGCGCATCCTTGACCTCCTGGGCGGTCTTGCCCGCGTCGCGCAGGGCCACAGCCCTCTCCGCCACCGACGCGCGCTCGGCCAGCGCCCGCTGCTTCAGGCGCAGGTAGGTAACGGCGATGCTCGCCAGGGCGCGCTTCTGGCGGTGGCACTCAAACCCCACACGGCTCCAGAGTCGGATCAGGTTCTCGGGCGAAGAGGCGATGCCCAGCCGCAGGCGGACCGACCGAGAGCCATCGGCGTTCGTCTGCTCGGCGCGCTGGCCGATGGGGAGCGTCTCCACGCCGAAGTCCGCCAGGACATCGGCGACATCCCGTAGCCATGCCAGCCCGCTCTCCACGAACGGCTCGCGCTTGTTCACGGAGAGGGTCGGCGCTTCAAAGTTGTAGTCGTGATCCGTAACGGTTCCGGGGGCGTTCATCTCCGCCCCGAAGAGAGCGCCCAGGAACAGCCGCTTCTGCCACAGGGGAGCGCCCTTGATCCACGCGGGCATCCGCCAATCCGAACGGGCCTTGTTGCCCAGCGGCAGGCCAAGCGAAACCAGGAGCACGACCAGCGCCGTGGAACTGACCTTGAACCACGTCTCCACGTTGTCAAACTCGTGGGTCCTGTACGGCGTGTTGACGGCGTGGTGGCGCGTGCGTGCGTACACGCGGGACGGCGTGAACCCGATGGCGAGCACGTCGCGCCGCAGGTCCTCCAGGTCCTCCACCCGTCCGTAGCAGGCCAGCACGCCCTTGCCGCTCTTGTGGAGCGTCAGCGAGCCATCGCCCCAGGCCGCGCCCATGAGCCGCAACAGATGCGGCAGCGCGGGCGACGAGTAACGCAAGGGCAACAGGCCCCGCTTCTCCAACTGGGCCACGATCTGGAGCGCAGCGTTGCCGGCCACGCCCTTGCCCAGGCGTTGGAGCGCCTCTTCCACATCGGCGCGCGTGAGGATCACGTCGTCGGACGGCCGCTCGTAGGGGACGCCGTCAAATCCCATGACCGCCACCGGTTCGCCCTCCCGAATCTGCCCCAGCGGCTTCATGCCGTCCGGCGTCCAGAACGGGTGGTCGGCCGTGGCGGTAACGGTGCGGCCCGATGCCGTGCGGACGCGCAGGACTCGGGCGCGGGGGCGCTGGCGGATGAACCGCACAATGCCGGTCCGGGCCTCGCAGTTGGCCGCCAGCGACTGGCACGCGAGGGTCTCGTCCCGCCAGTTTGCCTCCAACTCGGCGATGGTGCGGGTGTAGCCCAGCGCGCTCAAGACAAGGCTATCGCCTGCGAGGCAGTTGATGTCGTAGCCCACCCCGCCAGGGGAGATGACGCCGTCGGGGTAGCGTGTGGCCGCGACACCGCCGATGCTGAACCCGTATCCCTGGTGGATGTCGGGCATGGCGAGCGCATAGCCCACGATGCCGGGGAGCGTCGCCGTGTTGACCAACTGCTCCACCGAGCGGTCCTTGAGCGCGATCTCCAGCATCTTCTCGTCGGCGTAGATGCGCGCGGGAACGCGCATGTCGGCCCGAAAGGTCTTCGGGATTTCCCACAGATAGTCGTTGATTTTGATGAAATCTTTCTTGGTGATCATGGTTCCTCCTCATCTTCAGCAACCTGGAGTGAGGCAAGCCCCGGAGACGCTATCGGTTCCATGCGACTTGTTCATCCTCTCCGGGCGAATTCGTCAGCCGCGTCAGCGCCCCGCCCGCCGCCGAGATGCGGTAAATCTCGCCCTGGCCATCCCGCCACGACGTGAACACGATCCAACGGCCGTCGGGCGACCAGTCGGGGTAGCGGTTGTACTGGGGCGCGGCGCGGCTGTCGGTCAGCCGTACCAGCGTGCCCTCCACGTTGCGCGGGTCGGCGGCGTACAGTTCCAGCAGGCCCGTCCGCGCCGACACGAACACGATGCGCGAGCCGTCGGGCGAGTAGGCCGGGAAGGCATCCGACGCGGGGTTGTTCGTGCGTCGCCGCTCCGCGCCCGTCTCCACGTCCACCGCGTACAGTTCAAGGTTGCCGTCGCGCCCCGACGTGAAGATGATCTGGCGGCCATCGGGCGACCACGTCGGGTAACTGTCCCAGGCCGCGTTGTAGGTCAGTTGCCGCTTTCCGCTGCCGTCAATCCGGCTGACGTAAATTTCCCAGTCGCCGTCCTCATCGGACACGTAGGCCAGGCGCTGGCCGTCCCGCGACCAGGCGGGGTGAATCTGGTCGCCCTCGCCCTGGATGGCAGGGATGACCTGCGGCGGATTCGTGCCGCTGCCCAGGTTGAGCAGGTAGATGTCGGCATCGCCGCCCCGGTCCGACGAGAAGGCAATCCACCGGCGGTCGGGCGACCAACTGGGGTCGCTGTCCTTCGCCAGATGCTGGGTCAGGTTCTGCACGGCGGAGCCGTCGGGCCGCATGACGTAGATGTCGTAGTTGCCCGTGCGGTTGGAAGCGAAGGCGATGAGCGCCTCGGTGGCGGGTTCGCCCGACGGGATGGGTTGCAGATAGTTGCCGCTGCACCAGCCTGTCAGCCCGATTTCGTCCACGGTGACCTGGTACCACGGGATGGCATTGGCCCACTGCGGGCCGGCCAGCAGCGTAACCTGCGTGCCATAGGGCGCTTTCCACAGCACGGCGTAGCCCAGGCCGGGCCCGGTGCGGACGTTCAGGCCGTCCGGTGCGGTAACGTAGGCGCGGCCTCCCACGACCAGCCCCGACGGTGGTGGTGGCGGCGGCGTGGGCTCCGGCTGGCGCAGGCGGAGTCGCGCTTCCTCAATCAGCGGCTTCGCCAGGTTGATGGGGCGGATGTAGCCCATCTTGGCGGGCAGGCCGACGCTGTACCAGATTTGGCTGGGAACGCCGATCAACTCTCCCTGCCGGTTCACCGCCATGCCGCCGCTGTTGCCTGGCCCCATCTCCGTATCGGTGATGATCCACTCGCCAGTCTCATCGCGTACCCTACCCGAAACAACGCCTTCCGTTATGACGGGATGGCCCTCCGCGATGCCAGGGAAGCCTAGTAGGAACAGGCGGTCAGGCGCATCCACCGTGTCCGAATCGCCTATTCGCACCGTGGGGAACGGCGGGAACGGGCCGGTGCTCCCCTGATAGCGGCGCACGATGTGAAACACGGCCAGGTCCAGGGTTGCGTCGTACGTGAGATACTGGGCCACGTACTCCATCACGGCGGGCGATGTCGCCGAGCGGAACAGGCCCACGTACACCTCGCCTGCCGTGTTCCGCGCCACGATGGTGTTCTCTTTCTTCTCCCACAGGACGTGCCAGTTGGTGAGGATAAGCCCCCGACTATCCACCAGCGAACCGGACGCCGACGCGACGATGTGCCCGTCGTCGTTGGGCACCCAGAGTTTGACCAGGGCAACGCGCGCAGTGCGGGCCTGCTCCTCCTCCGACGGCGTCGGGGGCGGTGCGAGCGTGGGCCGCGCGGTCCGCGTGGGGGTAACCGTCGGGGTATACGTCGGCGTGGGAATCGGCGGCGACTCAATGCGGAAGGTGGCGAATTGCACCGTTTGCCCGCCCAGGATGAGTTCCAGCCGATAGTCGCCGCTGATGAGGCCGTTGACGTCCTCCAGCACGACGTACTTGGTGGTGCCGGCTGCGCCGTCGCGGGCCGCGTCCCACGTGAACGACTCCTCGCGCCACAGGGCATTGTTCCAGTACCAGCGCAGGGCGTAGGGCGTTCCCTCCGCCATGTCCTGGTAGGCCCAGACGGCGAAGACCCGCTGCGTTCCGGGCGGGAACGACTGCTTTGTGGCGATGAGTCGGCCGGGCATGGGCGGTTCGTCGGTGAAGGCCAACGGCCCGAAGGACGGGACAGGTGTGGCCGACGCCGTTACCGTGGGCGAGGGCGTCGGCGTGGGCGACGGCGCAGGAGTGCGGAACAGAGCGCACGATGAAAGCATCAGCGACAGTACCAGGAGAAGACCGACCGCTGCTAGCATTCTGTTGTTCATCTTCACACCGCCTTTGCAGAACAAACGGCGCGGAACCCACGGCAGGGCTCCGCTTGAAAGACGGCTTTCACCGCCGAGGGCGCAGTTGTCGCAGAGACGGCATGAGGCGGACGCCTGCGGCATCGTCTCGCCCCGCGGTGAATCCAATGAGCCCAATCGGTGCTATTATAAGGGGCGAAGCGACCTGCTGACAAATAGCGCACCGCGCGCCACGTTCCCAAGCCTGTTGGGGGGCCCTGTTGGCATGGAGGGGGAACCGCGACCCCGCGCGAAGGGCTGGCCACCGCGCTCGCGTCATTGTGAGCGGCGAAGGATCACGGCGAGCGAGATGCTTCGCTCAGCAGGACAACGGATTGTGCGGGCCGCATGTACCCACTCGCCAACCCACGATGGAACGGCGGGTGCTTTTCAGTTTGGGGGCAAGCCTGCTGCAATGGGCACGTCGGAGCAGGGCGGTGAGCCGCTCCCCCCGACGAAATCCACTTTCACCGCCCGACGTACAGCGAAGGGGCTGCTTGACCTCACCTAACCCCTCCCACACCCTCCCCTTTCCTCTCCGCCCGCGGAGAGGAAAGGGGAGGGCCGGGGTGGGGATAGGTGAGGTAGATTCTGCGCGACGACCTAACGACATTCGGTCATTCTCGCCCCAAAACGGAAATGCACCCTGGAACGGAACCGGCCTTGACAAGGCGATGGGATTGTTATAGAGTTATAGTAAAATGGCATGAGGAGCGGCTACGGGGGTACGATGGACTTCTCCATTCGGATTGACCCGAAAAGCAGCATACCGATTTTCGTCCAGATCATGAGCCAGATCAAGCACCTCATCGCGTCTGGCGCGCTCCAGCCTGGGCAGCAGTTGCCCACCATCCGCGAACTGGCCGTCAGCCTCACGGTCAACCTGCACACGGTGGCCCACGCCTACGCCGAGTTGGAGAAAGAGGGCCTGCTGACCATCCAGCGGGGGCGCGGCACCTTCGTGTCCGAGCAGAGCGGCAACGCCCAGTTGCAGGACGTCCGCGCGCTCAAACTGCAGAGCCTGGTGGAGGGCCTGTTTGTGGAGGCGTTGAATCTGGGGTACGATGCGGAGGAAGTGCGACAGGCGGTTGAACAGCACATGGAGCGATGGCGAACCACGGTCCAACAGTCGGCCACAGATGGATGGGAGGAATAGCGCACGATGGAAGAAGAGATCATTCGCGGGCGGTTCATGGAAGGGGCCAGTTTCCAGTTCAAGGCGTTCAACGCGATTTCGCTGGTCATGGCAGCGGTGGCCACAGGCGCAGGGCTTGCGGTGGGGATGCTGGCCGGGGACTGGCGCTGGGGGATTCCCCTGTACATCGCGGCGGTGGGCCTGCTCTTCGGGTTCAAGGTGGCGCAACACTGGGAGCGGGCGGTGATCTTGCGGCTGGGCAAGTTCCACCGCGTTGCCGGGCCGGGCCACTTCTGGATCATCCCGCTGGTGGATCGCATCGCCGCCTGGGTGGATCACCGCATGATGGTAACGCCCTTCGGCGCCGAGAAAACGCTCACCCGCGACACCGTCCCCGTGAACGTGGACGCCGTCCTGTTCTGGGTGGTGTGGGACGCGACCAAGGCGGCCCTGGAGGTGAAGAACTACCGCATGGCCATCGCCTGGGCGGCGCAGACGGCGCTCCGCGACATCATCGGCAAGATGGATTTGGCGGACATCCTTGTGGGGCGCGAGAAGATAGACGCCGAACTCCAGCAGATCATAGACCACCGCACGACGCCCTGGGGCATCACCGTGGAGTCGGTGGAGATTCGGGACGTGGTGATTCCCGAGGCGCTGGAGGACGCCATGTCGCGGCAGGCGCAGGCCGAGCGGGAACGCCAGGCGCGCATCATCCTGGGCCAGGCCGAGCAGCAGATCGCCAAGAGTTTCGTGGAGGCGGCCCGCCAGTACGAAGACCACCCGATGGCCTTCCGCCTGCGCACGCTGAATATGATTATGGAGGGCGTGAAGGAGCGCGGCTCGCTGGTGGTGGTGCCCTACGACGAGATGCGCGATGCGGGGACCATCGCGGGCCTCAGCGCGCTGAGCAACAAGGAGGCCCAAGCGAAGGAGTAGGCTTGACTACAGGGAAGATCGTCTGTTGTCATCGTGCGCGAAGCCGTCCAGTCGGCCCATGAGATTCTTCGCGGCTTCGCCGCTCAGAATGACAGGGTCATCTGTCATTGCGAGCGAAGCAAAGCATCGGTCCTGCGCCCCAGCGGCCTTTGACGGTATGCCATACCGACCCGAGGCGAAGGGGAGGGGAGCAACGACAACCGACACCCTCGCGGGATGTGAGCAGTACGCCGTCCCGCGAGTTTTTGTGAAATCTGTCCTAATATCTTGACAACGCGCAGGTTCCGTGTTATAATGTGCATAGTTATAGTTCACTATAACTATAGACCTTGCGCACAATAGCGAGGAGAACTCGGATGTCAGAAACCAAAGTCTCCCGAAGGACGTTCCTCCGTTACCTGCTGGGCACGGGCGCGCTGGCGGCCGCGGGCGGGGTCGGGGTCGGCCTGGCCCATGGCGCGCAGGCCGCTCTGGCCCGCACCGACGAGCCGAAAGCCCGCTACGCCCTCATCATTGACACCACCAAGTGCGTGGGCTGCGGTGCGTGCGTTCGCGCCTGCAACATCCGCAACCATCTGCCAGAGGGCAAGAGTTACGTCCACATCGTGCAGAAGGGCGACGCGAAGCAGCCGTGGTTCATGCCCGTGCAATGCCAGCACTGCGCCGATGCACCCTGCGCGCGCGTGTGCCCCACGCGGGCCACGTACCACCACGAGAGCGGCGTCGTCCTCATCAACGAGAAACTGTGCGTCGGGTGCAAGTACTGCGAGGTGGCCTGTCCGTACCAGGCCCGCACCTTTGACGAGGAGCGCGGTGTGGTGGACAAGTGCTGGCTGTGCCTGGACTGGGTGAGCGAGGGCAAGGATCCGGCGTGCGTGCAGTCGTGCGTCCTGGGGGCGCGCATCTTCGGCCGGCTGGATGACCCCACGAGCGAGGTTGCCCAACTGGTGGCATCGGGCAAGGCCAAGCCCCTGCACCCCGAATTCGGCACCCATCCGGCAGTCCTGCATTACATCATTGAGGGGTAGCGAGTATGGGACAGACGGCCTGGGGTTGGTTGATTGCCATTTACCTGTTCCTCGGCGGGCTTGGAGCCGGTTCCTTTCTCATGGCGGCCTTCTTTGAACTGAGCGGTTGGCGCTATCGGGCCAAGTTCTGCCCGGTGGCGCTGGTGGGCGCGACGGTGAGCGGGCCACTGGTGGCGCTGGGGAGCCTGCTGCTCATCTTTGACCTAGGCGCAGGGCGGACGGAACCCTGGCGTATCTTCTACATGTTTACACACTTTAGTTCCGTGATGACGTGGGGCATCTACATCCTGAGCATCTTCATCCCGCTGGCCCTGGTGTACGGCTTCCTGGAACTGATGGAGTCCGAACCCTGGCTGAAGGGGTTTGTGTCGGCGCGATTGCCCTGGCTCTTGCGCAACGGCCGCACCTACCGCAGGTGGGTGGCCGCGGTCGGCAGCGTCTTCGCGGTGGCGACGGCGGTGTACACCGGCGTGCTCATCAGCGACGTGGGGCCGGCCATTCCCCTGTGGAGCCAGCCGGTGCTCCCGTTCGTGCGCATTCCCATGCTGCCCATCCTTTTCTTCATCTCGGCCATCTCCACAGGGATGGGCCTCACCTTTGACATCTCGGCCACCATCGCGGACCCCGAGATTCAGCGGCGGTTCCGCATCATGGACCTGAGCCACATCCTGCTCATCGGGTTGGAGAACATCGCCATCGGGCTGCTGTTCATCTCGGCTCTGAGTTCGGGAGGCTCGGCTGCGGAGTCGGCCCGCATCGTCCTGTACGGGCCGCTGGCGGTCGTCTTCTGGGTAGGCGTTGTGCTGGTGGGCCTTGTGTTCCCGTTCGTCGTCCACGCCTACGCCATCGGCCGCGGGCAGCACTCCCTGGCGTCGGGCGTTGGCTCCGGCGTCGGGATTGTGATCGCCGGCCTGCTCCTGCGATACATGATCGTCTATGCCGGCATACCGGCAGCCCTTTAGCGCGAACTGAGGTGAGGACTATGTTCCCATCGCATTGGCCCAAATGGTACCTGATTCCGCTCTCACTGGCGGTCGTGGCGATTGCCGTCGTCGTCGGACTCCTGTCCGAGCCGGTGGGCCAGGCGTTGTCGCCGAAGGTAACGCCGGTGCCC
This sequence comes from Chloroflexota bacterium, assembly GCA_014874485.1. Taxonomy (GTDB): domain Bacteria; phylum Chloroflexota; class Anaerolineae; order DTLA01; family DTLA01; genus DTLA01. The sequence goes on along the minus strand of JADBJK010000059.1, from coordinate 19,318 downwards.
ACGATGTACTTCGTGAACTACGCCGCGCCGCTGTCGGCCGAGTGCGCCAAGTGCCACACCGACCCGCAAGCCCTGGCTGCGTCCGCCGAGTCGCCGGAGACGGCCAAGTCGGCCTACATTGACCCGGCCACGCTGAACACGCCACACGCGCGCCTGGGGTGCATCACCTGCCACGGCGGCACAGGCAATCAGTCCGACAAGAACGCCGCGCACGAGGGCCTCATCGCCGACCTGTCCAAGTCGCACCCGCAGGATTGCCTCACCTGCCACCGCAACCTGCCCGCCGAGATTCCCGGCGACAACCTGCGCACGCCCCACGGGGCGGTTGTGAACGCGGCCTGGGAAGGCTCCACGTGCGGGGTGTATTGCAGCGACTGCCACGGCGCTGTGGGCCACGGCTTTGACCCCGTTACGGGCGCGGTAACTTGCTCCATGTCCGTCTGCCTGAACTGCCATCGGGAGCGCAATCTGGGGGCGCGGCTGACCGACTGCGATACCTGCCACGTGGGGCCGCACGACGTGGCGCAGGTGCTCAGTTGCAGCGACTGCCACACGTCCACCGAGACGTGGAAGCAAACCACGCTCAAGGTGCACCCGATTCAACTAGTGGGCAAGCACGCTACCACCACCTGCTTCACCTGCCACAAGTGGCCCAACTTCAAGGGCCTGTCGGGCGTGTGCAGCGATTGTCACAAGCGCCCGCACGATTTCGGCAACGACAACTGCGCGCTGTGCCACACGCCGCAAGGGTGGGCCGAGTCGGCCAAGGCGCTGGTGGCGGCAGCCAACCCAATCCCGCACCCGACACAGGGGCGCGAGGACTGCCGTTCCTGCCACGGCGTGCAGGGCGCGATGAGCCTGCCCGCGGATCACAAAGACCGCACCAATGACACCTGCACCGTATGCCATGCGCTCGCGCCTTCGCCCGCCATCCTGCACCCCGTGGAGGGGCGCGAGGCCTGTCTGGCCTGCCACGGCGAGGGCAAGATCGCCCAGTTCCCGGTGGCCACCCACGCCGGACGCGCTGAGGCCACCTGCACCACGTGCCACGAGCCGGCGGGCGTAACGCCGCTGCCCATCTCGCACTCCACCCAGGGGCGCGAGGACTGCCTGATGTGCCACGCGCCCGGCGGCATCAAGCCGTATCCGGAGACGCACACCGGCTGGGGCAATATGCTCTGCCTGCTGTGCCACAAGGCGGGCGAGGCCCCGACCAAGGCGGCGCACGTGTTCCCGCAGGATCACGACGGCGCGGCCAAGAACTGCGTCCTGTGCCATCCCAAGAACGACTTCACGACTTACCACTGCGACACGTGCCACGCGCCTGCGGGCATGACCCAGGTACACGGCGCTCGCGGCATCAAAGATATCCAGAACAAGTGTGTGCTTTGCCACCCGACGGGAAAGAAACCGTAGTTCACATGCGAAGGAGGTAGAACATGTACGACTTCATCGGACCGGCAGCCCTGGTAGCCTTTGGAGTGCTGTCCATCCTCGGTGGGGCGCTTGGCCAGATGTGGGCGCGCCGCCGCACGGACGCTCATTAGGAGCGGACCCTTCGGGGCAGTCTTTCACGTGGCGTAGCGCCGCTGATTTCAAACGAAAGTGCCGCCATCCCGAGTCGCCCCTCGGGATGGCGGCAGGGTGAACGCTGCGGGCGTGTAGATGGGGAGGCCGCAGCGCTATTGCATGTCTGCATCGCGGCCCAGACTCACGTGGAAGACCAGTTCCCAGTCCTCAATGTTGATGATGTCGCCGGGCCTCAGCCGCTCGCGCTTGAGCCGCAGCAAGCGCCTGCCGTTGAGCCACGTGCCATTGATGCTGAGGTCGCTGATCCAGTACACGCCGTTGGACCTCACGATGACGGCGTGCTCGCGCGAGATGTAGCGGTGATCCGAGCCCAGGACGAGGTGGCAGTGGCCTGATCGGCCGATGAGGAACTCATCGGTGCGAATCGGGTGGCGGGACGAGTGCCCCCCTCTGCGGGTTTCCAGCCAGGCGTCCGGTGGCGTTTCGTCCCAGTCGGACAGGGTCCTATCCGCACCGGCGGGGCCGAAATGGCCTGACGAGTCCCGCCCTCTCCACTTCTGGGGTAACGTCTGCATCGCGCTTGCCCTCTGACGATGACCCACGCCGTTGCTCGCGGTTCTGCTGGAGCGCGGCACGCCCTTGTGTTTGCAAAACCCTTCCGATTCCCATCATACCACAACATATGCGGAATGTCAATCCCTTTTTCTCCACACGATTGATTCCAAAGTTCGGCGGAGACCGTCGGAAGCGGCGTTGTCCGTTGCGGCGCACTGTGCGAGCGCGTCGCCACTGAGGGGAGTGAGAGTCGGTGCAGGGCGATTCCAGCGCAGGGCTTGTAGTTGACCACAGGGAAAATTACCTGTTGTCATTGCGAGCGGAGGGAGGCCATCCCCACGTGCGACGCAACTCCGAGGTGCGTCGCACGTGCCTTCTCACGTCATTGCGGAACGAAGCCTCTCGGTTGGCGAGATTCTTCGGCGCTCCGCGCCTCAGGACGACAGGGTCATCTGTCATTGCGAGCGAAGCGAAGCAATCTCACGCTCCTTCTGTCATGCTGAGCGGAGCGAAGCCTCTCGGTTGGCGAGATTCTTCGCCCTTCGCCGCTCAGAATGACAGGCTGCCGGGATTGCTTCGGGCGCTGCGCGCCCTCGCAATGACAACATGCATGTCATTGCGAGCGGAGGGAGGCCATCCCCACGTGCGACGCAACTCCGAGGTGCGTCGCACGTGCCTTCTCACGTCATTGCGGAACGAAGCCTCTCGGTTGGCGAGATTCTTCGGCCTTCGCCGCTCAGTAGGGACAATTCACGAATTGTCCCTACGGGCTGCCCGCCCTCGCAATGACACACCATCAAGAATCCCTGTGGCAGAGTACCAAGCAGCGCGGGTTACGGCCGGCGCGGGTGGGGCGGAATCTGCCCGCGATGCCGCAGCCGCCACCACGCGCCGACAGGGTACCCCACCATCTTCGCCCAGTCGCCGACGACGCGGATGACCGGAACCCACACGATGGCCTTCACCTTCTCGCGCGCGGGCATCCCGGCCAGGCGCGGCAGGAGCCGCCGGTACGGCGTCCGCAGCATGGCCGCCGCCCCCAGCAGGTACAGCAGCCAGGCCGCCGGGTGGAACACCAGCCCCGCCGCCAGGATAAGCGGCACGGCGACGAGGTAGGTGCCATAGCGGGCAGCCTGCCGCTCGCGCCACAGGTCGGCCTTGCCATCGCCGCGCGCGTAGCGGTAGTACTGGCGGGCGAAGGCGCGCAGGCTCGGCCGGGGGCGAAAGTAGGCGACGGCGCGAGGCGCAAAGGCGAACGTCCCAAACCGCCTGCGGAGCGCAAAGTCAAAGATTAAGTCCTCGCAGTAGTCCAGCCACTCCGGATACCCACCCACTTCTTCCCACGCGCTGCGCAGGAACGCCACCGAGCGGCTAGACGGCAAGAAGCGGTCCGGGCGGATGTCCCGCAGGTCGGGGAGCGTGGTGGCGCCCAGGGCGATCTCGAATGTCGTTCGCGGGTCGGACACGAAGAACCCCGCGCACACCGCCGCCTCGCCCCGCTCTATGGGCGGGACGATTTCGGCCAGCCACTCGGGAACTAGCCGCGTGCCCGCGTCGGTGGATGCGATGATCTCGCCGGTGGCGTGCTGGATGGCGTAGTTGCGCCCCTGCGAGATGTTCGCCCCCGGCCGGAACAGCAACTTCAGCGGCAGGCGCTCCAAATAGCGGCCCAGGATGTCCAGCGTGCCGTCGGTGGAGCCGCCATCTACGATGACGATTTCATCCGGCGGGCGGGTTTGCGCCGCCAGGGAATCCATTAGCGCGCCGATGCTCTCGCGCTCGTTCAGCACTGTGGCGATTACGGACACTTTCATCATCGCACCACCTTCAGCGTGCACAGGAGCACCGCGTCGCTCCACTTGCCGTCGGGTAGGGCACGCGCTGCCAGGTACAGGTCGTAGCGGCCCGCGGGCAGGTCGGCGGGCAGGAGCATGAAGCGGTCGTCGCGGACCACCTCGCCCTCGGCCCACAGCGAAGTCGGATAGCGGCCCTCGGCGGGCTGGCCGGTGGTGGACAGCGCCGCGCCTCGGTCGCCGATGGTCATCTCGTAGTCCACGCCGGGCGCAGCAGCCGCCCGCCAGAACAGGGTGAGGTGCACCACATCGCCCGGGTGCAAGTCCACCCGCTGGCCCTCAAAGCCCAGTTTGTGCACGTCCACGCCGCCCAGTTCCAGCGGGCCGATGCGGGCCGAAAGGCGCTTCTGCATGGGAATGGCCGACAGGGGCGGCTGGCGCGGCGACTTGTGCACGCGAATCGGATCCAGCAGCAGGTGATCGCCCACGTCCGCGCCGCCCAAGACGATGGGCAGCCGCGCGCCGTCGTCCAGGCGATACATGCCGATTTCCAGGCGGTACTCGCCGGGCGGCGTCCCCGGGGGCACGGGCACGCCGTAGTTGTCGGCGATGCGGTCGCCCGGCTTCCACGTCGTCGTCAGGGCAAGGCCGCCTCCGGGTTCCGCGTCGCGCTGGCCCACCACGTGGCCGCCCGCATCCAGTAGGTGCACGAAGACCTTGTACCGCTCCGCCACGGCGTCCAGCGCCTCCCAGAACAGCGTGATTTGCACGATGCCGCCCGATGGCACGTCCTCGCTCAACAGGCTGTAGCCGCGCAGGCGGATGCGGTCGCCCAGGCGGGCGTCCAGCGGGTGAGCGATGTCGGCCAGCGGCTTCTGCGGCACGGCGTAGACCACAAAGCGCACGTTGCCGAACCAGTCGTCCGACGCCTTGAAGGCGTGGGCGTCCATCCACGACTCAATGAACCGTTCGGGGTCGCTCTCGTCGGTGGCCCAGAAGATGGCGAAGACCCGCTCCTTGCCCGCCAGCATCTGGGTCAGGTCGCGCTCGGTGGCGGCCTTGTCCAGCGGGCGCTGCCTGGGCAGGGGATACACCGGACTGGAGCCGGTGTAGTACAGCGTGAACGTCTCCACCTGGCTGGGCGCGTTGATGAGCACGGCGTCGTTCGGCCCGCCGAATGCCTCTATGTACCGGGCGATGCCCCGGTAATCATCGCGGGCGTAGGCGGGGTCAGAATAGTAGTTCTGCAGCGCCTGGGCGCCGGTGCCCGCCAGCACAACGACGGCCAGCAGGAGCCAAATCTGTCCCCACACCCGCCCCAGGCCCCGCGCGGGCCGGTTCTGGAGCGGCCATAGCGCGCCCCGCGCCATCAAAATGGCGAACGCGGGCGCGCACACCAGGAAGAACTTGGGGCGATAGGCCGGCTTCAGCAGCGACAGCGCCCACTGCGCCAGGACGGGCACGGCCAGCCACGCGGCGACAAGCCCCGAACGCAGCCACCAGGGCAGCCCATCGCGCGCAGCCGATTCGCGGCGCAGCGGCAGCAGCCCCGCCAGCGCCACCACGCCCAGCGCCGCGGCCAGCACGAGCAGGTTGGCGCGGGGCAGAGGCAGGGAGTGCCCGCCGACCAGCAACGCGAACGCATCCTTGACGAAGAACGCCAGCGAGTGGGGTTCGCTGATGGCAGGCCACTGGGTCATCTGGCGCAGGCCGATGGGCAGCCACGGCAGGTAAAAGGCGAACGCCACGACCTGGATGGCGGCCCAGCGCACCAGCCGACCGAGTCCGCCTCGCTGCCACAGCCAGAAGGCCAGGTACGCCAGGTTCCACACGCCCCACAGGATGGGAAACGAGTAGTGGGTGTACAGTCCCATCGCCACCGCCAGGACGTAGAGGACGGAGGAACCCTTCACCGCAGAGATCGCGGAGAACGCAGAGGGAGAAAATCCTTCTTCGTCTCCGCGATCTCTGCGCTCTCCGCGGTGAAATGCTTCTGCCCACATGTGGCGGACAAGAGCCACCGCCGGGGCGTAGGGGACGGAGGAACCCTTCACCGCAGAGATCGCGGAGAACGCAGGGAGAGAAAACCCTTCTTTGTCTCTGCGGTCTCGGCGCTCTCCGTGGTGAGATGCTTCTGCCTGCGTGTAGCGGACAAGGGCGTAGGTGCCCAGGGAGACGACGGCGGCCAGGAGCATGTACATGCGCGTCTCCTGGGAGTAGTACACCTGGAACGGCGAGAGCGCCGCCAGGAATGCGGCCAGCAGCCCCACCTCCGCCCCGAACAGCGCCTCGCCGATGAGGAACACGAGGGCCACGGTGCCTACCCCCAGCAGCGCCGACAGCGAGCGCAACGCCAGTTCGCTCACGCCCCACAGCCGCACCCAGAAGTGCAGCAGCCAGTAGTACAGCGGCGGGTGGATGTCGTGGGCCGCGTCGCGGGTGATGGTCGCCAGGTCGCGCAGGGCCAGGGCCGCGCTGGTGCCCTCGTCATTCCACAGGCTCTGCGCGCCGATGCGGTAGAACCGCAGCACTGCCGCCAGCACCAGGACCAGCGCCAGGAGCAACCACACCGAGCGCCGCCGCGTCATCGCCGCCTCCTCATCTGGAACGGCACCGACAGCAGGCCCAGCGCGGCAACGGCAACCGCCGCCAGGCCCAGCGCCTTGCGGGCGGCGTAGGTTCCGGGCCGGTTGGTTACAATCAGCCCATCCAGCCCCGCGCCGTCGGTCGCGTAGATGGCAGCCTCATGTTCGCCGCTTCGCAGGGTGCGCGCCACCGGAACGATGACCGCGGGCACGGCCGCCTCCGCGTGCAGGTTGACCACCGCCGCCTCGCGCCCGTCCACGAAGACGCGAATCGCGCCCGCGTTCGGCCCTTTGACGACGGCCAGGTCCAGCCCCGTGCCCACGAACCGGAAGCGCACCTGCCCGTCGCCTTCGCTCCTGCGGTATCGCCCCAGGACGGCGCGGGAGTCGGCCACGTCAACCCACCGGCCGGAATAGGCCAGCGCCCAGTGGTCCTCCTGGTGCCAGCCCGCGTACACCTTCGGCCCTTCGGCGGTGAGTTGGCGCATGGCCTCGTACACCGGCATGGGCGTGAAGTCCGGCTCCACCATGCGGAAGTAGTAGAAGACCTCGCCGGTCTCGGTGTCGGTGGCGCGCTTGAAGAACCAGTAGTTCATCACGCCCATCCAGGGCCATTCGGCCTGGGCGCGGCGGTAGGCTTCCACGGCGTAGCGCGCCTGTTGCGCCAGCGTAACGCGGCCGTAGATGGCGGGCTTGGGGAAGTCGGGCGGCACGGCGTTCCAGCCCACCTCGGTGGCCCAGATGGGCTTGTCGGCGTCGCCGTTGCGCACCATGATCTCGCGGATGAGTTGGGGGCGGGCGAAGTTGGTGCGGTCGGGTGTGGCGCGGCGGTCCGTCGGCCCCGTCCACAGGCCGTAGGCCATGACGCCCATGATGTCAAAGTAGCCGCGCACGCCCGCGTCGTACATGCGCTGCAGGAACACCAGGTCGCTCATGTTGCGCCCGCCCGGCTCCAGCGTCTGGGCCAGCCCCGCGCACAGGATGACGCAATCGGGGTCGGCGGCCTTGGCGCGGGCGTAGGCGACCTTCAACAGCGCCACGTACCCCTCGGGGTCAACCGGCTGCTCGCCCCATTCCGGGTAGATGTTCGGCTCGTTCCAAATCTGGTAGTAGCGGATGCGGCCCTTGTAGCGCGTTACCACGGCTTCCACGAAGTCGCCGAAGTCGTCCAGGTTGTCGGGTGGGGCCAGGGTTCCGCGGGCGTCGCCATCGGCGCGGGACCACGCGGGCGGATTGTCCAGCCGCGCGATGATCTCCAGGCCGTACCGCTCGGCCAGGTCCACGATGCGGTCGTACTTCTCCCACGCGGAGCGCGGCGGCTCGTTTCGGCGGTCGGTGAAGTCGCCCTTGCCGTGAATCTCAATGTCCTCCCAGGGAAACTCCTGGCGAATCCAGTGGAAGCCGGCCTCGCGGATCATGCGAATCGCCTGCTCCACTTTGGCAGGCTCCACCTCCTGCTCCAGGAAGGTGTTGACGCCGTAGGGGTTCACGCCCGTATGGGCGATGGGGGTCATCGGCGCGGTTTGCAGGGGCGGGCGCGTCAGTTGGATGAGCGCCCACGCGACCGTGCCCTTGATCTGCTCGCGCAGGTCCTCCTCGCCGGTAACACCGTACATCGCCGCGCGCAGCGAATCGCGGGCCAAGAAGGCCCCTATAGCCGCCAGCGCGATGAGCACGCCGAGCGCGATGAGCCACGCAGTTCGCCGTCTGGGGCGTCTCCGCAAGCGTTTCCTCCGTAGTACTCTGCCACAAGGATTCTTGACGGCGTGTCATTGCGAGGGCGCGCAGCGCCCGAAGCAATCCCGGCAGATTGTCATTCTGAGGCGCGAAGCGCCGAAGAATCTCGCCAACCGAGATGCTTCGCTTCGCCCAGCATGACAGATGGAGCGTGAGATTGCTTCACCTCGCTCGCAACGACAACGCGCGCTTTCTCCTGTGATCCAGTAGAGCAGGCGTTTTGCAGATTATACGTTGGGAGCGAGCCTGTGCCAAACGCCTGACAACAGGGAATTCGCAGCTGCGCCGCTCAGAATTGCAGGGCGGGACGACTACGATCTCGTATCCGTGTGCGTCTCTCATCTCCGTCCCGCGTCTCCCCGCACACGAGGCAGAAGAGAGGCTACCTCGCCCAGTTCGCCGGCACGACGGGCAACCAGCATCGCCGCGGCGGCAGGAAGGTGTACTGCCACACGCTGAAACCGCCTGCTGCGAAGAGAATGCGCGGCGACGTGGGGGCGAACGCCAGGGTCAAAAGGCCGCTGCCTCCTAGGCCTTCGTTCATGTCCGCCCACGAAAACCCGCCGTTGGTGGATACGGACGCTCCCAGTTCTGTCGCAGCAAATACGGTCTGGTCGGTCGCATACGTTGGGGAGAACACCAGGTCTTCAACCCCGGCGGGGAGGCCCGTCCCGACCGGGGACCACGAGGTGCCGCCGTTTGTGGACCTAAAGAGCCCGCCCCCAGAGCCAGAGGCCATGGCAAAGACGGTCCGGTCGGTCGCGTACGCTGGCGAAACCGCCACGACGGTGATCCAATTCGTCGGGAGCCCGCTATTGACGGCGTTCCAAGAGGTTCCACCATTCGTGGATTTGAAGATGCCGCCCAAGTACGTCCCGGCGAAGAGGGTGCGGTCGGCGGCGTAGTTGGGCGAGATGGCCAGGTCCTCTATGTCCAGCCTGGTGAGGCCCGTGTTCACGGCGGCCCACGAAGACCCGCCGTTGGTGGACTTGTAGACCCCTTTCAGATAGGTGCCTGCGAAAAGGGTTCGGTCGCTATTGTACTGGGGCGAAATCACCAGGGCCTGAACAATGGGGTCGCCCATTCCCGTAGTGATGGCGGTCCATGAATTCCCGCCGTTGGTGGATCTGAACATCCCGTCCCCCGTCCCCGCGAAGAGCGTGCGGTCGCTCGCGTAGTTGGGCGAGATGGCAAGCGTCCACACGCCCGACTCGGGCAGCCCTGTGTTCACAGGGTTCCAGGTGAAACCGCCATCCGTGGACTTGAAGCACCCGGCACCTGCGCTTCCGGCGAACAGCGTTCGGTCTGCTGCGTAGTTTGGGGAAACCGCCAACGGCCCCATCACGACGCCCGTGAACCCCGTGTTTGCGGCGCTCCAGGAACTGCCCGCGTTGGTGGACTTGAAGACGCCGGCACCGAGTGTCCCGGCGAAGAGCGTGCGGTCCGTTGGGTAGGCTGGCGAGATCACCAGGGCCTCTAGATCCAAGTCGGTGAAGCCAGACTTCATCGGGGCTGTCCAGGTGGCCCCGCCGTCCGTGGAGCGGACCACGCCTTCACCGGGCAGCCCGGCAAACAGCGTCTGGTCGCTCGGATAGGCCGGCGACAGCACCAGCATGTCCGTACCGTCATTCAGGCCCGTGCCCTTCCACGACGCGCCGCCATCGGTGGACTTGAAGAGCGCCAGTGTCGTGGAGGCGAACACGGTTCTATCGGTGGCATAGCCCGGCGACACGACCACGGAATCCAAGGCGCGAGAAGACGGCATCCCGGTGCTGGACGATGCCCACGATGCGCCGCCATCGGTGGACTTGAACACGCCGTAGTAGCATCCTGCAAAGAGCGTGCGGTCGTTGGCGTAGTTGGGCGAGATGGCCACGGTGTCAACGGATGTGTCCGGCATGCCCGTACTTGCAGCGGCCCAGGATGCCCCGCCATCGGTGGACTTGAACACGCCATCCCACGTCCCGACGAAGAGCGTATGGTCGGCAGCGTAGTTCGGGGAGATGGCCAGGGCTCTGATCCATGTGGTGTCGATCCCCGCCCGCGCGGGAGCCCACGAGGCACCGCCATCGGTGGACTTGAACACGCCGTCGTAGGTTCCTGCGAAGAGGGTGCGGTCGGCGGCGAAGTTCGGGGACACGGCGAGCGCCGTTACGCCCATCTCCGACGCCCCGGACGTCGCCGGCTTCCAGGTCAGCCCGGCATCGGTGGACGTGAAGACGCCACCCAGTATGCCGACGAAGACCGTTCGGTCCACACCGTAGGCAGGCGAAATCGCGAGCGCCGTGACTTCGCCTCCCCAGAGCCCCTGGGAAGACCTCGTCCAGATGTTACCGCCGGCATGGACAGGGGGTAGGGTTCCCAGCCCCGCCACGAGGGCCAGGATGACCAGAGCGGTTCGCACGTGTTTCATAGCCGCCCTCCTATATGCGAATGGGACTCGTCGTGGACCCCCTACCTTGTCCGACGACGGGACGCATATGGTGTCTGCGGCGGTGCGTTTCTGGCTTGCCCCCTGTAGGCGGGGGCGAGGATGTTGATGATGGTGCAGCGCGTCGCGTCCAACATGCGGATGCGCAGGCGCGGGTCCAGTTTGTCTATCTCCTGGCTCGTGGTGAAGACGGTGGGCAGGCGCGCCAGGTACCGGTAATTGCAGATTTGATACAGTTTCTCGCGGGCCCAGGGAGTCGCGCTCTCGGTCCCCAAATCGTCCAGCACCAGGAACTGGGCCATCTTGACCTCTTCCAGCCGCCGGTCGTAGGACACGGGACTCAACGGGCTGAAGGTGGCCCGCAGGTGGTCCAGCAGATCCGGCACGACGACGAAGACCACAGGCTCGCCCTGGGCGTGGCGGTAGTTGGCGATAGCCGCGGCCAGGTGCGTCTTGCCGCAGCCATACACGCCCTGGAACACCAGCCAGCCATCGGGGCTTTGCGCGTACTTCTTGGCGAAGCCGAAGGCGTCGCGCAGGTTCTCGCGTTGCTCGGCGGTGAGGCCCGGCTCGCCCTGGCGCAGGTCAAATCGGTCAAACGTCATGTCGCGGTACAGCGCGAGGGTGTCCAGTTCCGCGACGCCGTTGGGGACCGCGCCGCGGTAGTCGGGCACCTGCAGCACCACGTGCTCCACCATGTCCACGTCCAGCAGGCGCGACCGCAAACGCAGGTCTATCTCGTCCAGTTCGCAGTTCATGGTGATGACCGTGGGCTGGCGGCGGTTGTAGCGGTGGTTCAGGACCTGGAACAGTTTCTCCTGCGCCCAGGGAGTGGAACTCTGGGTGCCGAGGTCGTCCAGGACGAGGAGCGGCGCGTCCAGGATGGTCTGAAACCGCTCGTCAAAGGGCGTGTCGCTGGTGGGGCTGAAACTGGCGCGGAGATAGTCCAGCAGGTCGGGCACCACGGCGAAGACGACCGCTTCGCCCAGCGCCAGGCGGTAGTTGGCGATGGCGGCGGCCAGGTGGGTCTTGCCCGACCCGAACCCGCCGCGAAACACCAGCCAGCCCTGCGGATGCTCGGCGAAGGCGCGCGCCCGCTCGTAGGCCATTTGCAAGTTTCGCTGCTGCGCGGGGGTGTGCCCCCGTCCGCCCTGCACGAACGTGTCAAACGTCATGCGGGACAGGGCTCCCAAATCGCTCCACTTGCGCAGCAACTCCTGTCGCCGCGCCTCCATCTTGCGGAGCGCGCACTGGCACGGCACCGCGTGGCCGAACTCCGGATGGTCAACGGGCAAGTCGGGCACCACCAGGCCCGTGCCGCCGCAGATGGGGCACGTATCCTCGCCGGGGCGCTCGGACGGGGTACCGCCGGTGCCCTTGGGCGCGGCGTCTGGGGTCATGCCCTTCAGAATCTCGTCAATTCGTCTCATCGTTCCTGCCCTCGGCGGCCCACCGCTCCAGAATGGCCCGCACGTACCGCCAGTTGCGCACGTTGCGCTCGGCGGCGATGCGGAAGGCGTCCTCTATCCAGGCGGCAGGGTACATCTCCTCGGCTTCTGCCAACTCTTGCGCGATGATGGGCTGGACCAGCCCCACGTTCTGCTCATACAGGGCGAAGATGCTCCGTCGGGTCGGGGGCGTGCCCTCAAACGTCTCGCCGACGATGGGTTCAAACCCGCCTTCGCCGCGCGTGAGTCGCTCTACGGCGTCGCGCCCCTTGGGGCTGTTCACGAAGAACCAGGTTTCCTCCTCGCCCTTGCGGTGCCCGCGCACGCGCAGGAGCGAACCCCGCGCCACCGCCCGTTCCAGCGCCCGCTCCAGCACGTCCGCGGCGTCGCCGCCCAGGATGCTCAGGCTGTGGCGCAGGAGCGGGTCGCGCCGCAGTTCGTCTAGGCGCATCCCCGGAACCCGCCGGGGCCGCCGCGCCAGCGTCCAGAAGATGTGCAGCGTTACCTTGAGTTCGGCCAGGTCGTCGCAATCGGCCAGCAGTTCGGAGAACAGCAGGTTGGGCAGGGCCGTCGTCGCCAATCGGCCGTCGGGAAGCCCCGCGAAGGGACGTATGGGTTTGGTCGCACGCTCGGCTTCGCTCATGGATTCAACTGCACGCTCTCGCGCTTCAGGTCGCGGAACACGGCCAGGCTCTCCTCAAAGTAGAGGTCCACCTTCTTGCCCGCCGGGCCGTTGCGCTGCTTGCCGATCCAGACCTCAGACAGGCCCGGATAATAGGGTTTGTCGGGGAACGCCCGCGCCCATTCCTCCTCGGTCTTGTAGTACATGGCGTCGCGGTAGATGAACAGCACCACGTCTGCGTCCTGCTCAATGGAGCCCGACTCGCGCAGGTCGGACAGTTGGGGGCGCTTGTCCTGCCTGGCCTCCACGGCGCGCGAGAGTTGCGACAGGGCCAGGACAGGCACGTTGAGTTCACGGGCCAAGCCCTTCAGCCCGCGCGAGATGTTGGAAATCTCCTGTACGCGGTTCTCGGAGCGGCGGTCGCCCTCCATCAATTGCAGGTAGTCCACGACGATGAGGTCCAGGCCGTACTGCGTGTGGATGCGCCTCGCCTTGGAGCGCATGGACAGCACCGTGAGCGAGGGCGAATCGTCTATGAAAATGTGGGTCTCCGACAGGGCGCTGGCTGCCTGGACGATGATGGGCCACTCGTCGTCGCGGACGTCGCCGCTGCGCAGGCGCTGGATGTCAATGCCGGTCTCTGCGGCCAGCAGGCGCTGCACCAACTGTTCGGCGGACATCTCCAGGCTGAAGATGGCGACCCGCGCCCTGTGGCGCTTGGCGGCGTGGGTGGCCATGGTGAGCGCCAGCGCGGTCTTGCCCATGCTGGGGCGCGCCGCCAGGATGATGAGGTCCGACGGCTGAAGCCCGCCCAGGAGTTTGTCCAGCGCCGCGAAGCCGGTGGGCACGCCGAGCAACTGCCCCTTGTGCTCGTGCAGTTCCTGGAGACGGTCGTAGTAGCGGGCCACGACCTGGGCGATGGGCGTGAGGTCGCGGGCGTGGCGACGCTCGGCCACCGCAAACAGGACCTGCTCGGCGCGGTCAATGGCCTCTTCCACGTCGTCCACCGGCTCGTGGGCGATGCCCGTGATTTCCGTGGCGGCGTCAATCAGGCGGCGCAGGATGGCCGTGCGCTGGACGATTTGTGCGTAGTACTCGGCGTGGGCCGACGTGGGGACGGTGTTGACCAGGGTGCTCAAGTAGGCCGTGCCGCCCACCATTTCCAACTGGTTGCGCTGCTGGAGGGCGTCGCGCAGGGTGATGAAGTCGGCCGGCTGACGGCGCTCGTGCAGTTCCAACGCGGCAGCGTAGATGATGCCGTGCGTCTCGCGGTAGAAGTCCTCGGGCCGCACGATGGGCGATACCCGGATGATGGCCTCCGGGTCAATCAGGATGCTGCCGAGAAGCGACTGCTCGGCCTCAATGTTCTGGGGCGGGAGGCGGTCGGTGCTCATTCGGCATCCTCGTCCGTTTCGGCGTCCTCATCGCCGGGCAGGTGCAGGTCCAGGCTCTCCACGAAGTCGCGGTAGGGCGCGAGTTTGTCTTCTTCATCCAGGCTGATGCCCGGATCGGGCTCCAGACCGGCCTGTGCCAGCACTTCTTCCGCCACGTAGATGGGCGACTGGGTGCGCACGGCGAGGGCGATGGCGTCGCTGGGGCGCGAATCAATGTCGGTAACCTGGCCCCCTACATCCAGGAAGATGCGGGCGTAGAAGGTATCGCCGCGCAGGCTTGTGATGAGCACATGGGTAACCTGGGCCCCCAGGTGGGCCAGGACGTTCTTGAGCAGGTCGTGGGTCATGGGCCGCGGGGCGCGCACGCCCTGCAACTCGGCAGCGATGGCCTCGGCCTCAAACGGGCCGATCCAGATGGGAAGGTAGCGCGGCGACGCAACGTCCCTCAGAACCACCACCCGATGCGCAGACACAAGGCTCACCCGAATGCTGTCCACTCTCACCTCAATCATAGCGCACGCTCCTTTCCGTGGGCCAAAACCGGGCCGCGGCAATGGAATTATAGCACTGCAAGGGGGACATATCAAAACCGCGGGATGGCGATTCGGCGCGGTGGTTCGTTGGCCGGTCGGTACACGGGGCCCGCGCCATCCGTTGTCATTGCGCGCGAAGCGAAGCAATCCCCACGTGCGACGCACCTCCGAGGTGCGTCGCACGTGCCTTCTCACGTCATTGCGAGCGAAGCGAAGCATCTCGCTTCACGAGATTCTTCGCCCTGCGCCGCTCAGAACGACAATGGCAAACTTGTAGGGGCAACTCGCCGAGTCGCCCCTACTTCGGGCGCTCCGCGCCCTCGCAATGACGGCCTTTTTGCTGTCATTACTGCACGAACAGCGGCACAAAGCGGAATTGGGTAACGTCCACCAGCCCTCGGTCGGTGAGTTTCAGGGCCGGAATGACCGGCAGGGCCAGGAAACTCAACGCCGTGAACGGGTCGCGCAGGGCCGAACCCATGTCCGCCGCGGCGTGCAGCAACTCCCGGAACGCCCCGCCCACCTCCTCCAGCGGCCGGTCCGACATGAGGCCCGCGATGGGCAGGGGCAACTGCGCCTTCACCTCGCCGTCCTGCACGGCCACCAGCCCCCCGCGCATCTCCACCATCCGCTCCAGCGCCGCCTTCATGTCGGCGTCGTTGGTGCCCACCAGGATGATGTTGTGGGAATCGTGCGCCACCGACGAGGCCAGCGCGCCCCGTTTCAGCCCGAACCCGTGCACGAAGCCCAGCCCCACGTTGCCGGTGGCCTGGTGGCGCTCCACCACGGCGATCTTCAGCACGTCGCGCTCGGTATCCGCCACGGCCAACCCTGTGTCCACCTTCGGCTCCATGACGAGTTGCTGGGTAACGATTTGCCCGGGAACCAGGCCGATGACGCGCATGCGGTTGCCCCGCGCGGGGATTGCGAAGGAGATGCAGGGCGGGTGCACGTTCATGGAACTGCGCACGATGGCGGGGTTGTGGGGCGACAGGGTGCCCACGAAGCGCCCCCTTTCGGCGACGATCTGCCCGCCGCGCAGCACCTTCAGGATGCGGAAGTCCATGAAGTTGTCAAAGACCACCAGGTCGGCGCGCCAGCCGGGTCTGATCCCGCCGCGATCCAGAAGCCCGAAGTACTCGGCGGGGTTCAGCGTCGCCATCTGGATGGCCGTGATGGGGTCCAGGCCGCTGGCGATGGCGGTGCGGATGATGCTGTCCAGGTGGCCCTCCTCCAGGAGTTCCAGCGGGTGGCGGTCGTCGGTAACGAACATGCAGCGGCGGGCGGTGGCGGGCGTAACCAGCGGCAACAGGTCGCGCAGGTTCCGGGCCGTGGAACCTTCGCGGATCATGATGTACATGCCCATCCGCAGTTTCTCCTTGGCCTCCTCCACGCGCGTGCACTCGTGATCCGAGCCGACGCCCGCGGCGATGTAGGCGGCCAGGTCGCGGCCCGACAGCCCCGGCGCGTGGCCGTCAATCCGCTTGCCCGCGCCGGCTCGCACCTTGGCCATCACCGACGGCTCGCGGAACAGGACGCCCGGGTAGTTCATCATCTCGCCCACGCCCTGCACCCAGTTCTCCTTCAGCAGCAGCGCCAGGTCCGATGGCAGGATGCGCGCGCCCGAGGTCTCCATGTCGGTCGCCGGAACGCACGAGGGCACCATGACGTACACGCTGAAGGGATTGCGTTTGCTGGATTCCAGCATGTAGCGGATGCCGTCAAACCCCAGCACGTTGGCGATCTCGTGGGGGTCAATGACGACCGAGGTGGTCCCGTGAGGCAGCACGGCCCGCGCGAATTCGGGCACCCGCAGCATGGAACTCTCAATGTGCACGTGGCCGTCAATGAACCCAGGGCAGACGTAGGCCCCGTCCAGGTCTATCTCCGCCTTGCCGCGGTAGTCGCCCAGTCCGGCGATGCGCGTGCTGGCGATGGCGATGTTGGTTACATGGATATCGCCCGAGAAGACGTTGACCACGCGGGCGTTCTTCAGCACCAGGTCGGCCTCGTCCTCCCCTCGCGCGATGCGGATCAGGTCTTCCAGCGTGATGGCCATCTGCATCCTCCTAGATTAGCACAAAGCGACCTGGTGGGGTCGCCTTGTTGTCTCCTGCTCGCACCCCAGCGTGCGACTGAAGCATTCGCGCCATTCTACCGCCGCCTGCCGAACAGGCGTTGCCAGAACCCGCCCGGCGCGGCCTGGCGCACCGGCTCGCGGTCAGGCGGCGACAGGCCCGGCAGGTAGTCCGCCGCGGGCGCGTTGGGAACCACGCGGACCTTGCCGTTTTCCAGCGCCAACGCCGGCGTATTGCGCACCACGTGCTCCAGGGGCATCGGCGGGTACGGGTCGTGATAGAGTCCCCTGGCTACCAGCGCGGGCATGAGACGGAACAGGGGAAACGGTTTGCGCCGTCGGGCCAGCAGTTGCTCGACGGCCTGCGCCGCCTGTGCGTTTCGCGCCGCAGTCCGCTCCTCATCCCTGTCGTCGGACGGCTCCAGGAAGACATGGTAGATTCCTTCCTCGCCGTCGGTTACCTCAAACAGCAGACCGTCGCCTTCGCGGCATTCCATTGCCCCGAACCAGTCGCCCAGGGCGTAGGACGGGGCGATGCCCGCCGCGCCCTCGTCAAACCACCGGATGGGTTGCGAGAACAGCGGCCCCTGCTCCAGGTACAGGTAGCAGGGCCGGGCGGCAGCATGGCGCGGGGCGTACAGGAACGGGAACAGGGCGTAGCACACATCGGGCCCGAGCCGCAGCGAACCCTCGTCCAATTCTCTCCGCGACAGGACATGGCGAACCGTTGCGCCCTTGAGGAACCAGAGCGACCAGGCATACCGGTCGCCATCCACGGGCACGACAAGCGGGCTGTTGCGCAGGGCGTTGCGCACGGTGCGGGTGGGCTTGGGCACAGGGCGCACGGGCATCTCGGCCACGGCGGCGAGGACATCGGCGAAGGGCAGGGGGCCATCCGCCCGGCGCAGGACTTCGCAGACCGCCCGCGCGTATGAGATTCGCCGCTCCGCCTGTGCCATCCCTCGCCTCCGCGTTTACGTGCGCGACGACAGCATCCGGCGCGCCTTCGCCACCCAGTCCGGGTCGGCCAGTTGCGCCCGCCCCACCGCGATGAGGTCCACCAGCCCGTCGCGGATCACCCGATCGGCGTACTCGGGATCGCGGACATTGCCCACGCCAACGGTGGGGATTCCGGCGGCGCGCCGAACCCTGGCCGCCAGGAGCACAAAGTAGCCCTGCTCGGTGAACCGGTCGCGGCCCGACCCGCCGAGCCCGCCCGAAACGTCCAGGATGTCCACGCCGGCCTGCGCCAGGATCGGCGCGATGCGCTCGGCGTCGTCGGCGGTGATGCCGCCCGGGGTCAGGTCGTCGGCCCCCAGGCGGTACAGGACCAGCATCGCCGGGCCGACGGCTTCCCGCACAGCCCGTATGACCTCACAGGGGAAGCGCAGGCGGTTCTCCAGGGGGCCGCCGTAGTCATCGGTGCGGCGGTTGGTAACGGGCGAGACGAACTGCCCCAGCAGGTAGCCGTGAGCGCCGTGGATTTCCACCGCGTCAAACCCTGCCGCCTGAGCGCGGCGCGCGGCGTCGGCATAGTCGCGCGTCAGTTGCTGAATCTCCTCGCGTCGGAGCGCCCGCGGGGTTTCGGGGTCGCCGGGCACGGGGAGTGTCCACGCGCTGATGGGCTGCGTGCCGATGAGGTCGCGGGTCGTGCGCGCGCCGGCATGGGTGATTTGCAAGCATGCCACCGCTCCCGCCGACTTGATGATCCGGGCCAGCCGGGCCAGGCCGGGCACGAGCGCGTCGTCGTACACGCCCAGCTGGCGGTCCGACACACGGCCATCGGGACGGATGTAGGTGTGCTCCACAATGAGCAGCCCCGGACCGTCCACGGCGATGGTCTCGTAATGCTTCAGGTGCCAGTCGGTAACCTCGCCGCGAGGGGTGGCGCGCTCCGTGGCGATGGGCGGCATGACGATGCGGTTTCGCAGGCGGATGCCTCGCACTTCCAGGGGGTCAAACAGGTTCGCCATCGCGTCCCTCCTTGTGTGTATTATAGCGTCTCCCGCGATTCGCGTCAATGGCCGCGCGCGTTTGGGTATGCTTCAATTTTGGGGCGGAATGACCGAACATCGTTAGGTTGTCGCGCGGAATCTACCTCACCTATCCCCACCCCGGCCCTCCCCTTTCCTCTCCGCCCGCGGAGAGGAAAGGGGAGGGTGCGGGAGGGGTTAGGTGAGGTTAAGCAGACCCATCGCTCTACGTCGGGCGGCGAATGAGGCTGCCCATTGCAACAGCCTTGCCCAAAACTGAAATGCACCCGCGCGTTTTCTCGGGTTGCTGTCGGTCTGATTGGCGATGCGCCGAAGAACCTCGGCAACCGAGATGCTTCGCTTCGCTCGCAATGACGTGAGAAGGCACGTGCGACGCACCTCCGAGGTGCGTCGCACGTGGGGATTGCTTCGCTTCGCTCGCAATGACAGCAAAAAGGCCGTCATTGCGAGGGGCGCAGCGCCCGAAGCAATCTCGCGGGCCGTCATTCTGAGCGACGGAGGGCGAAGAACCTCGGCAACCGAGATGCTTCGCTTCGCTCGCAATGACGTGAGAAGGCACGTGCGACGCACCTCCGAGGTGCGTCGCACGTGGGGATTGCTTCGCTCCGCTCGCAATGAC
>JADBJK010000028.1 GCA_014874485.1 Chloroflexota bacterium | reverse complement strand
GCTAAACCCCCGCGCTGAACGGGCCAAGCCCCGTTGGGGCTAGAGCCAGCCCGCAGGGCTTCGCCCCTTCAGCCCGACGGCTTCAGCCTCGGGCGAGTCGGCCGTCGCCGCGCGGGGCCAAACCCCCGCCGCGTGTAGGGGCGCAGCGCGCTGCGTCCCTACAGACCCCCGACCGACGGCTTCAGCCTCGGGCGGGGCTGCCATCGCACGCCGGCACGGGTCAGGGCACGGGCTGCCCAGGCCGAAGCGCAACTAGCAGCAACCCGGCCACCGTCTTGGCGTCGCAGATTTCGCCGGAGCGAATCATGGCGAGGGCGTCGGCAAGGGGGACGCGCGCCACGCGGATGGACTCATCGTCCTCCTGCGCCTGCGGGCCTTCCGACAGCCCCCGCGCGAGGAACAGGTGCATCCATTCGTCGCAAAACCCAGGGGACGTGTAGAACCCGGCCAGCGGCCGCACTTCCTGCGCGGTGAAACCGGTCTCCTCGGCCAGTTCCCTGCGGGCGCACGCGGCGGGGTCCTCGCCCGGCTCCAGCGTGCCCGCCGGAATCTCCCAGAGTTCGCGCCCGGCGGGCCTGCGGTACTGCCGCACCAGGATCACGCAGCCTTCGTCGTCCAGGGCGACGATGCCCACCGCACCGCGTGCCTCTACCACCTCGCGCACGGTGCGCCGTCCGTTTGGCAAAGCCACCTCGTCCACGCGCAGGCGAATGAGTCGCCCCTCGTAGACGAGGCGGCTGTTGAGGGTGCGTTCGGCCTTCACGTTACGGGATGATCAACTGCTGGCCGGGGTAGATGATGTTGACGTTGGACAGGTTGTTGGCCAGGGCGATGGCCTGCACCGACGTGCCGTACATGAGGGCGATGCGGTACAGGGTCTCGCCGGGTCTCACAATGTGAATCTTGGCCCCTGGCGGCGGGGTTGTCGCCCCCGACGGGATGATGAGCCGCTGGCCCACCTGCAACAGGCTCGGATTCAAGATGCGGTTCACCGATGCCAGCGTCTGCCACGGGATGCCATACCGCGCCGCGATGCTGTACAGCGTGTCGCCGGGCTTGACCACGTACACCTCGGCGGAGACCGGCGCGCCCGGGATGATGAGCACCTGACCGACCTTGATGAGGTAGTTCGGCGGCAGGTTGTTGGCCTGGGCGATGGCTTCCACCGTTGTGCCGTACCGTCGCGCCAGCGAGTACACGGTGTCGCCCCACTGCACCACATGCTGGACAGGAACAGGCGTCGCCGTCGGTGCGGGCGTGGCCGTCGGCGGGGCCGGGCTCGTGGTCGGGGCCGGCGTGGCGCTGGCGGCCGGCACAGGCGTCAGCGTGGGCATTTCGTAGGTGGGCGTGGGCCCCACGGCGATAACCGTCGCGCCGGTTGGCACTACGGCAGGCGTGCCGGGCGGCACCGTGGCCCGCGGTTCCACCGCCGCCGCCGTTGCGACGGGCGTCTGGGCCACCGGCGGCTTGGGCCGAGTGCACGCGGAAAGCCCCGCCGCAAGGACGAGAACAACCGCCAGGACAAGCATCCCCTTTCGTATGGACATGGCGTCCTCCTCCGCTGCCTCGCAGCACTATGGTTTGGCATGCTGTTCTACGGATGGGGCCATCATAGCACATTCATCCTCGGGCGTCAAGGTTGATTTACATGCCCACATTCGTGTACAATAGGCAAAACGCCCACGGAGGCCCACATGAGCCTAGAGAAGTTGGCCAGGATCGCGCTGGTTCTCGTCATCATCATCGCGTCGTTGTACTTGCTGGACAAGATTTGGGGGGCGCTGGCGTCGGTCAGCGAGGTGATTCTCATCTTCGGCCTGGGGCTGCTGGTCGCCTACGTCCTGGAGCCTCTGGTGCGCTGGCTGGCCGAGTTGCACGCGCCCGGGCGGATGCGGCGTGCCCTCTGTCGTCTCTTCGGCGAGACCCGTGCGGCGCGGCTGTGCAACCTGCGCGTGGGGCGAACCGTGGCGCTGGCGGTGGTGTACCTGGGCCTGGTAACCGTCCTCATCCTGAGCGCCGTGTACCTGGTTCCGCTCACGGTGAATCAACTGACCCAAATCAGCGCACGCATCCCCACCATCATCGCCGGCGCGCCCGACTTCCTGGCATCGGTGGATCGGTGGCTGGCCCAACGCAACATCGCCATTTCGCTGTCGTCGCTGTACGACGAAGCCCTGTTGCGCCAGCGCGCCGAGGTGTTGCTGGGGCAAGCAATCCAGTACCTCATCACGGCAGCGCGGGCGGTTGCGTCATTTGTAACCCTGTCGCTCCTTGTGCTGGCCGTGAGTTTCTACACGGTGCTGGATGGGCGCAAACTGATGGCCGAACTGTCGGGGCTGGTGCCGCAGCGGTACCAGGACGAATTGGCCTTCGCGTCGCGGACGGTGGACCGGGTCTTCGGCGGATTCGTGCGCGGGCAGGTGCTCATGGCCGTCATCTACGGCCTGTTCGCACTGGTGGCCATGCTCATCGCGGGCATGCCGTCGGCGCTGGTCGTCGCGTGGATCAGCGGCATCATCATGATCGTCCCGCTGGTGGGCGCGCCGATTGCCATGCTCCTGCCCGGCATCGTGGCGCTGTTCCAGCAGCCGGGCGCGGCCATCTGGCTCATCATTGCCATGACCGCGTTCCAGCAGGTCCTGCTCCACGTCATCATCCCGCGCATCATGGCGGAGACCATGGGCCTCCCCACGCTGCTCATCATTGCCGCCACGCTGCTGGGCGTCATCCTCATGGGGTTCTGGGGGCTGGTGTTCGGCGTTCCCGTGGTGGCCATCTTCTATGCGCTGGCGGTGTACTGGCTCCAGCGCGTGAAGAAGCGCCTGGACGAGGAAGCGAGGGAGACGTAGCGGCGGAGACCCACCGCAGAGACCACAGAGGGAACTTGTGCACGTCCTCTGCGGTCCCTGCGGTGCAAATGGCCCTCACATGCGACTCGCAGTTACCGGCGAATTTTGGAGCAGAACCAACCTGCGGGGCGTTTTGCCTGACACTGTACGGCGACGTATGATCAAACTGCTAACCCGACTGTGGTTTCGGAGAGTGAGGTATGAAGACCTACAACTTCACGGTGGTGATTGAGCCACACGAAGACGGTTTCCACGCGTATGTTCCGGCACTTCCGGGGTGCCACACATTCGGCGATACCATAGATGAGGTGCGGAACATGATCGCCGAGGCCATCGCCCTTCACGTGGAGAGCATGCTGGAGGATGGCGAAGCCGTACCGGTGGAGCGTGAGCCGATGTTCATCACCCGCCTATCGGTGCCGGTAACCTTATGAGCGGCCGACTTCCCTGCGTTGACTGTGAGCAATTGATTGCGGCGCTCAAAAGAGCTGGCTTTGAAGCACGGCGGCAGAAGGGGAGCCCTCTGCATCTTCGGCGGGCATCTGATGGAAGCGGGTTACCGTTCCCGTGCACAGAGGCAAAGCCGTTCCGGTTGGCACTCTCCGAGCCATCATTCACGATGCGGACATCAATGTTGAAGAGTTCCAAGACCTCTTGAGATGACCCAACCGCAGGGACGATTTGGGAATCGCCCCTGCGGTCTGTGTTCACCCTGATCTGCGCGCGGCCCCCGTCGCAAACAGGCTCAGCATCCGCTCGGTCGTCGCGCGCCGACCGTTCTAGATGACCCCCAACTCCTTGCCCACCTTGGCGAAGATCTCCAGGCCCTTGTCCAGGTCGTCCTTGGTGTGGACGGCGGAGATCATGACGCGGATGCGGGCCTTGCCGCGCGGCACGGTGGGGAATCCCAGCGCCATGGCGAACAGGCCGTTCTCAAACAGGCGGCGCGAGAACTCCTTCGCCAGCGGCGCTTCGCCCAGCATCACGGGCGTGATGGGCGTGGTGCTGAAGCCGGTGTCAAACCCCAGGCGCTTCATCTCGCTCTTGAAGTAGCGCGTGTTCTCCCACAGGCGGTCCACCAACTCGGTGGACTCCTCCAGCACGTCCACGGCGGCGATGCACGCGGCCACGTCGGCGGGCGTTACGGCGCTGGAGAACAGGAACGGCCGCGCCTTCTGCCGCAGGTAGTCCACCACCCGCTGGCTGCCGGCCACCACGCCGCCCACCACGCCGAACGCCTTGGACAGGGTGCCCACCTCCACGTCCACCTTGCCGTGCAGGTGGAAGTGGTCCACGATGCCGCGCCCGCCCTTGCCGAGCACGCCCTCGCCGTGGGCGTCGTCCACCATGAGGATGAAGTTGTGGCGCTGGGCGACCTCGTAGAATTTGTCCAGCGGGGCCACGTCGCCATCCATGGAGAACACGCCGTCGGTAACGATGAGGGCGCGGCGGTAGGTCTTGGGCTCGGCGCGGATGACCTCCTCCAGGCCGTCGGGGTCGCAGTGGGGGTAGCGCACGATCTTGGCCCGCGACAGGCGGCAGCCGTCTATGATGCTGGCGTGATTGAGTTCGTCGGAGAAAATCACGTCCTCGGGGCCGACCAGCGAGGGGATAGCGGCCAGGTTGGCGCAGAACCCCGACTGGAAGGACACGGCGGCCTCCACGCCTTTGAACGCGGCCATGCGCTTCTCAAACTCCACGTGCAGCGTCATGGTGCCCGCGATGGAGCGGACGGCGGCCGGCCCCACGCCCCACTCGTCTATGGCCTTTTTCGCCGCCTCTTTCAGTTTCGGGTGGTTGGCGAACCCCAGGTAGTTGTTGACGCAGAAGTTGAGCACCCTGCGCCCATCCACCACCGTCCACGCGCCCTGCGGCGAGCCGATGGTGCGGATGTTGATGTACAGCCCCTGCTCCTTGAGTGCGGCGGTTTCCTCGTCAATGAACGCGAATTTGTCAACACTCATCGCATCGTTCCTCCCTCTGGAAGATTCTGGCCATTAGCCATTGGCCATTGGCCATTGGCCCTTGGCCGCCGGCCATTCACCTTTGGCCAAAAACCTGTACTGGCAGCCATAGGCTGCAGGCTACAGGCTAACGGCCATAGGCTAGAGGCCAACGGCTTCCTTACGGATACATGACGATTTTGGCAGCCTGGCGGTCGGCGGCGGTCATCAGGTCAAACCCCTTCTGGAACTCGTCCAGTTTGATGCGGTGCGTGATGACCGGCGAGGGGTCAAACCCGGCGCGGAACAGCCCCTGCATCTGCATCCAGGACTGCCACAGTTGCCGCCCGTTGATGCCGTAGATGGTAATGCCCTTGAAGATGACGCTCTTGTTCAGGTCAATGGTGATGGGCTGCGACGGGATGCCGAAGGCGACCCAGCGCCCGCCCTTGCGCAGGACGGCCAGCGACTCATCCACGGCGGTCTGGTTGCCGGTCATCTCAATCGCCACGTCCACGCCCAGGCCGTGGGTGTCGTCCATGATGCGCTCCACCACGCCACCGTCGGCCACGTTGATGGCCACGTCGGTGCCCATCTGCTTGCCGATGGCGATGCGGGCCGGGTACTTGCCGATGTGGTAGATGCGGCTCGCGCCCGACGCCCGCGCCACGCCGATGGCGAACAGGCCGATGGGGCCGTCGCCGAAGATGGCCACGGACTTGCCGGTGATGGGTTCGCACAGGACGGCGTACACCGCGTTGC
The DNA here is from genome assembly GCA_014874485.1 of Chloroflexota bacterium. Lineage (GTDB taxonomy): Bacteria > Chloroflexota > Anaerolineae > DTLA01 > DTLA01 > DTLA01. Next base: position 8,816 of record JADBJK010000028.1, on the reverse strand, counting down.
CGAGCGGGTCCTGGATGGAGCCGATGGCCGGGTCCAGGTCCGGGTCATTTTTCCAGGCCGAGGTCTCGGGCACGGCCACGTATTCGGCGTAGGAGCCGTTGGTGTCCACGCCGAAGATGACCAGGTTCTGGCAGATGTGGGGCTGGCCGTTGCGGCAGACGTGGCAGGTGCCGTCAAAGATGTGGCTGTCGGCGGAGATGAAGTCGCCGACCTTGAGCGACCGGACCTCGCTGCCCACCTCCACCACGTCGCCGCAGAACTCGTGGCCGATGGTGATGGGCGGCTTGATGCGGCTTTGCGACCAGGCGTCCCACTTGTAGATATGGACGTCGGTGCCGCAGATGGAGGTGGCGCGGACCTTGACGAGGACTTCGTTGGGCTTGATGCGGGGGATGTCAATCTCGGTGATTTCCAGCCCGGGCCCGGGCCGGACCTTGCGCACAGCGCGCATTTTCTCAGCCATACGACTACTCTCCTTCGTGCAGTCTATTGCTTGCGTCATTGCAGGCTTTGGCGGCGCGGGCGAAGTATAGCACCATCGCGCGGGGACGTCAAAAGAGGCCACGCACCGCCCCCTCACCCCGGCCCTCCCCCAGCGGGCGAGGGGGCGGACAGGGTTAGGGATTTTTCACAAGGAATTGAAATTGTGGCATGATATCTCCGATCACAACCCAGGCAAGGAGGAAGGGAGATACCATGCCACCAATCCCAGTATACCGCAAGATTCATGGTTGGGTCAAAGAGCACATAGACTCACAAGTTGCGGAGAGCACTCTGGATCGGATCGCCTTGTTGATTCTGGGGATCATCGGGGCGGCTAATGCATCGCCGGCGCATATCGCCAAGGCGCTGCGAAAGATGGGACTCAGCGGAGCGAAGGCGGAGAGCATAGAGCGGCGCATCCGCCGGATAGAGAATGACCCACAGGTAGCGGCGCCGTTGTGCTTCCACCCGATGGCGCGAACCTTCCTGCTGTGGGGACGGCCGAAGGTTCTCAAGATCATCCTTGATCCGACGAGCAAATCCGACAAGTTCTGCATGGTATGCGCGTCGGTTTGGTATCGGGGGAGGGCTTTACCTTTGGCATGGATGATATGGCCCGCCAACGTTCCATTGGAAGGGGAGGGGTTCTGGGAACGGATCAGGCTGTTGCTGGATGAGGTCGCCAAGATTCTGCCCCAGGGAGTGGTGGTGATCTGGCTGGCAGATCGGGCCTTCGGCACGCCGAGTTTCACCGACCTGGTCACGGCCCGCGGTTGGCACTATGTGGTGCGCGTTCAGGGTCACACCGTGAGCCAGGACTGCCGGGGGGTCGAGCGGCGTGTGAAAGACCTGGTTCAAGAGCGGGGGAAACGGGCGCGGATGACGGGACGGGTGTTCAAGAAGCGGGGATGGCGAGAGGGCAATGTGGTGGTGCACTGGGGGCCGAGGCACAAAGAGCCGCTCTGTTTGGTCAGTGACCTGCCGCCGAAATGGACGCTGATCTCCCTGTATCAGCACCGATACGAGATTGAGGCGACCTTCCGAGACTACAAGACAAGGGGGTGGCGGTGGGAAGATAGCCAGGTGAGAGACCTAGAACACGTGGAGCGGTTGTTGGTGGGGATGGCGCTTGCTACCTGGGTGACGCTGATGGTGGGCACGTACGTAGCGGGGGAGTTGCTCAGAAAGCCCGCGACGGGGTGCAGGCGAACCCGGCCATGGGAAGGGAAACACAGTCTGTTCACCCTGGGGCTGGAACGCCTACGCGAATGGTTATGGGGCTGGACGATCCCTGCCGACTTCGGTTGGTACTTGGCTGATTGGGATGCGCCCAACTGGCAAGTGCAAATCTCCGCGCATCATCTGCACGCTTTCATATTTGGAAGGTCCGAATGCCAGCCCAGAGTTTGAAAATCTTCACCCGGATTTCAATGCTGTCCGCCCCTGAACTCCCAGCGGGAGAGGGAACGCGCCACCCCGCCCGACCCTTTCGCGCCTTTCGCGGGGTTCGCGATCCAAACGCCGCCCGCCGCCCGAGGCCAAGGCCGTCGGGCTGAAGGGGCGAAGCCCTGCGGGCTACCCCAGCCCCATCGGGGCTTGGCCCTTTCAGCGCGGGGGTTCAGCCCCGCGCGGCGACGCCCGCCCCTTTTCGCGCCCTTTCGCGGACTTCGCGATCCAAACGCCCCCTCACCCCAGCCCGTTTTGACACTCCCCGCGGCGGGTGATACAATATCCCGCAAACGTTTGAACAACGCGAACACTCTCCCGTCGGAGCATTCGTCATGCAGAACGCCGTCAGCAAACGCACCGCCCTCATCGTCGTCGCCACGGGGTCTTTCCTCACGCCGTTCATGGGGTCATCTATCAACATCGCGCTGCCCTCCATCGGCAAGGCCCTCGCCATGAACGCGGTGCTCCTGTCGTGGATCGCCATGGCCTACAGCCTGTCGTCGGCCATGTTTCTTGTGCCCTTCGGGCGGGCAGGGGACATCCACGGCAGAAAGCGCATTTTCCTGGCAGGCGTAATTGTGGATCTCGTCTTCTCCATATCATGTGCATTCGCACCTTCGGGCACGGCGCTCATTATCTTCCGCGCATTCCAGGGCCTTGGCGGGGCAATGCTGTTCGGCACCGGCATGGCCCTGTTGACGTCGGTGTTCCCTCCCAACGAGCGCGGACGGGCCCTGGGGTTCAATGTCGCTGCGGTCTACATGGGGCTTTCGCTGGGGCCGGTGATCGGCGGGATTATCACGCAGAACCTGGGCTGGCGGGCGGTGTTCCTATCCAACGTGCCGCTCTGCCTTTTCATCATCGTGTTCACGCTGAAGAACCTGAAAGGCGAGTGGGCCGAATGCGCCGGCGAGCCGTTTGACTGGACGGGGGCGGTGGTGTACGGGGTCAGCCTGGCCACCTTCATGTACGGCTTCTCGCACGTAACGGAGCGCGTAGGACCGGCGCTGCTGGCCATCGGCCTGGCAGGCCTGGTCGCCTTCGCCGTCGTAGAGATGCGCGTCCGGTACCCGGTGCTGGAAATTCGCCTGTTCCGCCAGAGCCGCGTCTTCGCCCTGTCCAGCCTGGCAGCGCTCATCAACTACGCAGCCACCGCTGCCATCGGCTTCCTGCTCAGTTTGTACCTCCAGTACATCAAGGCACTCACGCCCCAGCAGGCGGGCTTCGTCCTCATCGCTCAGCCGGCCATGCAGGCGCTGTTCTCGCCGATGGCGGGCCGCCTGTCCGACCGCATAGAGCCGCGCATCGTGGCGTCTGTTGGCATGAGCCTCAACGTCATCGGCATCTTCCTGCTCACGCTGCTGAATGCGACGACGCCCCTGCCGTTCATCATCGCCAGCCTGCTGTTCCTAGGCCTGGGGTTCGCCCTGTTCTCATCGCCCAATTCCAATGCCATTATGGGATCGGTGGAGCGGCGATTCTACGGCGTGGCGTCGGCGACGCAGGGGACGATGCGAATCGTTGGCCAGATGCTCAGCATGGGTATCGTGATGCTCATCATCAACACGATCCTCGGGCCGGTGCAGATCACGCCGGGGTACTACCCGCTGTTCCTGCGCGCCGCGCATGCGGCGTTCGTTACCTTCGCCATCCTGTGCTTCGGCGGCATCTTCGCGTCGCTGGCGCGGGGCAAAGTGCGGTAGCGTGTCGCAGCACATGACCATTGCGCTCCGCAGCACGTTGTGCTACAATGCCCTAGTGCGGCTATCCCACGCCGCAACTGCGAAAGGAGATGGACATGAACAAGAGACTGTACCCCGCTCTGGCGCTCCTCGTCGCCGCCGTGCTGCTGGCGGCCTGTGGTGGTGGCGCCGGCAAGGCCCCTGTGGCGATGCAGAAGTATGAGGCCAGCACCTTCACCATGGAGTACCCCAGCGCCTGGCAGAAGAGCAGCCTGGACATGATGGGGATTACTATGGCGTTCTTCTCGCCGCAGGAGATTGACACCTCAGACCCAAACAACCTGGACCTCAGCACCCTGGGGAGCGACTATCCCATCGTCGTCGTGATGACCGCCCCGCAAGCGATGGCGGGCGCGATGGGGATGGACGACATTGACGCAGCCATGTCCGACATGAACATCACCCAAGAGCCGGATGTCAAGATCATCAAGCAGGGCGACACGACCATCGGCGGCGCGAAGGGCAAGATCTTCGTCGGCACGGGCACCGACCCCGACATTGGCAAGATGGGCGCCCATATCGTCATGGCCAAGCGGGACGACGGCACGGTGGTGGTCTTCATGGGCGCCACGCCCGACAAGGACCTGGACGCAAACATGAAGATCTTTGAGTACATGCAGGGCGCGTTCAAGTTCAAGTAGGCCTTCACCCCGCGCGGAATCCACCTGCGACGCACCTGCGAGGTGCGTCGCAGGTTTGAAATCAGTGGGGAGTCCGCTCCGCGCCCTCTGTGGGGAATTCTTACATCACCCCGTTACAAGAAACGGCACGTGCGGAGAGATGACAAAGGGCCGCAGGAGCGTGAAGAACGCCAGCGCCGCGCTCGCGCCCAGCAGCAGTAGCGTCCACCGGTCGCGGCGGACGGCGTAGGCCAGCACCAGCAGCGGGAAGAGGCCCGCGAACACCCGCCCCGCCGATGCGTAGGCTTCCCAGATGTCGTAACTAGCGCACACGGCGAACAGCGCATGAACCAGCACGCCGCCCGTGTAGGCGTCGTACCCGCGACGCATCCGCCACAGCGACACCCCGAGCGCGCCGAGAACCAGCGCCACCACCGCGACGACGCTCCCCTGCCGCGCCATCGCCGCGACGCCCTGCCCGATGCTCGCCGCCGCGCTCCGCAGGGCCGCCGCCATGCCCACCCCAGGCGCGACGACCTGCCCCGCCGATACGCCCATCCCGCCCGCGCCCAGCCAGAGGTACAGCGCCGCCTGCCACGCGAGGTACGGAACGACGGACGCGGCCAGGAGCGCCGCATCGCGCCACCGCCTGCCCAGCAGTTCGGCTGCCACCAGCGGGATGACGAACAGCACGGCGCTCTCGCGCGTGAGGAGTGCGGCGGCCAGGAGCGCGCCCGCTGCTCCCGTGCGGCGCTTCTCCCAGTACAGCCACGCGCCCGCGGTGAATGCCATCACCATCGGCAGCGCCAGGTCCATCTGCACCGCCAAAATCTGCCCCGAGTTCAGCGCGAACAGCAGGCTCCACCACGGGTTGAGGTTGCGGCGGCGCAACAGATGCGCGAAGACCGCCGTGCCCGCCGCGATGGCGAGCAGGTTCACCGCCACGAGCGCCCAGGGGATGGCGGCCTCCCGCCCCAGCGACAGCAACGCCGCCGCCAGCGGGTACCCGATGCGCTGCACGCGGACAGGCGGCACGGCGGGCTGCTCCCCGCGCACCAGGCTCCGCGCGATATGGTAGAAATGTTGCCCATCGTAGCCGATGCCCTGAAAGACGATGAGGCCACTGGGCAGAGAGGCGGGATCGTTCAGCGGGTTCGCGGTGCCCAGGCCGATGAGCGCGGACGGGTTGAAGTCATACGGGGCGAGGACGAGCGCCAGGAAGGCCAGGTACACAGCCAGGGCCGCAACGACGGGGCCGAACGCATGGGGAAGACGTCTGCCAGCCTTGAGTCCCACGCTCGCCTCGCTCCCCGCGCTACGCCATGCGCAGCACCGCTTCCACCTGATCCAGCGCCCAGTCCAGGTCGGCCTCCGAGATGACCAGCGGCGGGGCCAGGCGGATGACGTGCTCGTGGGTTTCCTTCGCCAGCACGCCGCGCTCCTTCAGCGCCTCGCAGAAGCGGCGCGCGCCTCCCGCTTGGCGCTTCAGCACCACGCCCACCATGAGGCCCTTGCCGCGCACCTGCTCCACGTGCGGGCTTTGGATGCGGCGCAGGCGGGCCATCATCCGCTCGCCCAGGGCCGCCGCGCGTTCGGGCAGTCGCTCGTCCACCAGAACCCGCAGCGCCTCCCGCGCCACCGCGCACGCCAGCGGGTTGCCGCCGAACGTGGAGCCGTGGTCGCCAGGGGCGAAGACGCCCAGCACCTCGCGCGAGGCCAGCACCGCCGACACCGGGTACAGCCCGCCCGACAGCGCCTTGCCGATGGTAACCATGTCCGGGCGAACGTCCTCGTGGTCGCACGCCAGCATCTTGCCCGTGCGTCCCATGCCCGTCTGAATCTCGTCGGCGATCATCAGCACGCGATGGCGGGTGCAGATTTCCCGCACGGCGCGCAGGTATCCGACGGGCGGCACCACCACGCCCGCCTCGCCCTGACTCGGCTCAAACAGGAACGCCGCCGTGCGCGACGTGATGGCCCGCTCCAGTTCGTCGGCATCGCCAAAGGAGATAAGTTTGAATCCGGGCGTGTACGGCCCGAACCCGTCGCGGTACTGCTCCTCGCTGGAGAAACTGATGACGGTGGTCGTGCGCCCGTGGAAGTTGCCCGCACAGGCGATGATCTCGGCCTGCTCGTCGGGAATGCCCTTCACGCGGTAGGCCCACTTGCGCGCCGCCTTGATGGCCGTTTCCACCGCCTCCACACCCGTGTTCATGGGCAGCATCATCTCGTAGCCCAGGAGTTGGCACAGTTCCTTGGCGAACAGGGGCAATTGGTCGTTGCGAAACGCGCGGGAGGTCAGCGTTACCTTCTGCGCCTGTTCCACCAGCGCGCGGACGATGCGCGGGTGGCAGTGGCCCTGGTTGACGGCAGAGTAGGCCGACAGGAAGTCCAGGTACTTGCGCCCTTCCACGTCCCACACCCACGCACCCTGGGCGCGGGTGATGACCACGTCCAGCGGCTTGTAGTTGCGGGCGTTGTATCGTTCCTCCAGGGCGATGTAGTCCTCGGTTCGCATGGCTTGCATCCGTTCACTCCTTCGTGAGCATCGGGCGTGGCGCTGCCCGCATGGGATTGAGTTGGGAGCATTATAGTCGCCAGGGGCCTCTCGGGGCAAAACAGACCTACGTATCCTCGTGCGCCTCCGGCTCCTCGTCTCCCTGGAAGAACTCCGGGTACAGGCGCTTCATGCAGTCGGGGCACAGGCTGTGGGTGAACTGCGCCGGGGTGTGCGCGCTGACGTATTCCTCCACCTGCCGCCAGTAGCCCTGGTCATCGCGGATTTTCTTGCACGCGGCGCAAATGGGGAGCAGGCCGCTAAGCGTCTTGACCTCCGAGAGCGCCTGTTGCAGTTCGGCGATGAGCCGCTCGCGCTCCTCCTCCGCCCGCTTGCGCTCGGTAACGTCGGCCAGGCTCCCCTCGTAGTACTGCACGTTCCCTTCTTCGTCGCGCACGGCGCGGACCGTGTCCAGTGCCCAGATGACATCGCCATCCGCGCGGCGCAACTGCAATTCCACATCGCGGACGATGCCGGCCTGCTCCGCGAGGGCGTTCTGGCGCTCGCGCTGCTCGGGCGAGGCGTGCACCGATGCGGCGTTGACACGGAGCAGGGAATCCACATCCGGGTAGCCCAGCATATGCGCCAGGGCCGGGTTGGCGTCCAGCACCGTGCCGTCGGGCTTGGTGCGGTACAGGCCCACCGGCACGCGGTCAAACAGGTCTCGGTAGCGGCGATGGGCGCTTTCCAGAGCGTCCAGCATCCGGTTGACCGCCGCGCCCAGCGTGGCCAGTTCGTCCCTCCCGCGCACGCTCACCCGCCGCGCGAAATCCCCGGCCTCGCCGATGTGGCGCACCGCTGCGCTGAGGTTCGCCAGGGGCGCAAGCACCGATTTCTCCAGCAACAGCAAGAGGACGGCGCCGAACAGGAGCACCATGGCGATGACCCCGCCGGCCAGGTATCGCACCGCCGTCATCCCCTGCGCATAGGACTCGCGGGGAATCTCCACACGCAGCACCAGCGCCGGCGCGCCGTAGATGTCGGGCACCAGCGCGTAGCCCGCGGCGTGGGTTTCGTCCAGCGTCCGCACGGCGACGGGCGGGGTGGCGAAGAGCGCACCCAACACCGCGCGCACGTCGGCGGGCGCGTTCGCGTCGTCCGCGCGGCTCACCGACAGCGCCAGCAGAGACCTCTCGGCGATGCTCTCCACCTCTTGTGGCGTGAGGAAGCGGCCCAGGATGAGCGTGCCGCGGGCCGGCCCCTCGTCCTGACTGGTGAGAATGGGATGCGCCGCCACCAGCATGGGGCCGTCCGCAAGCATGAGAACCCCCGAGACAGGGCCATCCTCGGCCTGGCGGTTCACCAGCGGGCTGCCGGGCCGCAAGTGCGCCTGGAACTCCGCGGGGACCGGCATCTCCTGCTCGCGCTCCAGGTCAAACGCCTTGGCCTCCACAATCCGGCCCGCCGTGTCCACAAACGCCATCAGGTTGAGCCGCAGGGCGACGAAGGTGCCGTCCACCAGGTTGGATTCCACGTAAGTGCGGTTGGCGTCCTGCATGAAGGTGTAGGTGTCGTCCCACGAGGCCCAGTCGTCGGAAGTGGTCACCAGGTTCGCCAGGTCGTACTCAAGCGCCGCGCGGGCCAGTTCGGCGTCCCGCACGGCGTGAGCCTCGTCATGGCGGGCGAACTCGCGCACCAGCGACGTCCGCAGAATGGCGTAGAGGACAAGCACCAGGGACACGAACATGAGGGTGATGATGCCGATTGTCTTTTGTCGCAGGGTCATGCACGAACCTCCAGGGTGCTTCGGGGGGAGGCACGGGCGCATTATACGCCCGATGGGGCACAGGGGGCAAAACAGGCGGCAACCGCGAGGCGTGTCGCCCGGACGCGTGCGACGCATCCCGGAGGTGTATCGCACGCAGAGAGCAACGCCGCCCGAGGCCGCAGCCGTCGGGCTACATGGGCCAAGCCCTGCGGGCTACCCCAGCCCCAGCGGGGCTTGGCCCTTTCAGCGCGGGGGTT
>JADBJK010000018.1 GCA_014874485.1 Chloroflexota bacterium | reverse complement strand
GCCGATGCGCCGTCAATCGCCGCCGCTTCGTAGATGCTCTTGTCTATCTTCTGCAGGCTGGCCAGATAGATGAGAATCTGCACGCCCGAGAACCACAGGATGAGGATGAAGGAACTCAGCAGGTACTGCACCGGATTTCGGATGGCGGTCGGGAGTTGCGCCAGGAAGTCCATCAGCGCCGCCGACCGGGCAATCTGGGGCACGGAGGCCGCGCCCTGCGCCACGAGTTCCTTGATGACCGGGCCGCTGGTGATGACCACCGGCAGGAAGAAGATGATCCGGAATGCCCCCCTGAGCCTGAACTTCAGATTCAGGAACAGGGCGATGAGCATGGAGAAGATGAGCACAATCGGCACGGATACCAGGGTCTCAATGCTGTATTCCACCAGCAGTTGCACGAAGGTGGGGTCGGTGAACAGGGCTCGCGTGTAGTTTTTCCACTCGGCGTACTGCATTCGGATACCCGTGGCCTCCACGACCACGTCGTGAAGGCTGTAGCGGAACGTCTGCACGAGCGGCGTCAGCGTGAAAAGGGCGAACCCGATGATCCAGATGAGGACGAACAGGTAGCCGTACGACACTTCTCGGAGTCGGTACCCGCTCTGAATCGGGCGGAAGACCTTGCGCACGTTCATGGCACTGCCTCCCTGAGGAGCGCATCCCTGGCCGGGATGACAAGGCCGTCGGCGCGGAAAGGCTTGTCGGTGTAGTTGACGATGATCTGCTTCCCGTTGCTGTACGTCGTCGCCACCACTCCTTCGGCCAGATTCTGCCTCGCCACGATGCTAGCGCCCTTGACGGGAGCCAGCAGGCGGTTCAACCATGCGTAACTCTCGCGGACTTCGTCCTCCAACTGGCGGAAGGCCGAGAGATAAATCCAACTGGAGCGGGTGTTGAGAATCCGCGCCGTCTCCTCGTAACTGACGAAGAACGACGGATACACGCCGAAGTCGGCATGGCGCAGAAGATCGCCCCGCACGTCGGGGGAGAAGTTCAGCGCGGCCCCGAAGTAGGGGACGTAGCCCGACAGCACGATTTGCAGGAACGGCACGGGCCCGCTGGTGTACGTATAGCCGCTGTCCGTCAGGGGTATGTCGTAGTAGGCGGCTGCGTAGCCCAGCGCGTAGTCGTTGGGCGTGTAGAACGCCAGGGTTCCGTCGGTCTGGGCCAGCAATTCCCGATAGTTGCCGATGGCGTCCTCGCGGTTCACGACGCGGCCGCCCCTGAAGTCGCTGTAGAGCGTGTCGCCAATCCCGTCCAGCGCCAGGCCGGCCTGGAGTTTGGCGCTGACGTCCCGCCACAGGGAAGTGAGGCGGTCCCGGAGGGCCGCGAAATTGAAGTAGTAGTTGGGTTTGCTGCGGTTGTAGCCCTCCATGTACAGGCCCGTGATGGACATCGCCAGGTCGTAGCGCGAGGAGTAGCCCCCTTCTCCCTTCAGTGCCGCCTGCGGGTCCAGGTAGAGGTAGAACGTGCCTCCCCTGGCGGCCACCTGCTCGGAGAACTGCCGCAACTCGGCGAGCGTGCCCAGTTTGGGGTCCAGGGCCAGGCGGGCGGGCGGCATGGCCGAAGCGCCCAGGGGTTGCCAGCCGTAGTAGATGACCTCAGGGCTTCCCACGTCCAACGCCGCGAAGATGTCGCTCATCTGGCGGATCGTGGTCATGGGGATAGTGCGGTACCAGAACAGGACTCTTTCGCGCTCCGCGCCCAGGAACTCAAGCCGAATGCCGATCCTGTCGCCGTCGGCGGTGCGCTTGTGCAACCGCCCGCTCTGGAGCAGGTACTGCTGGTAACTCCGCGCCATGCCCACGTAGTCGGCGTCCTTGCCCGCGAGGAACCGGTAGTGAACCTTCACGTCAAAGGCATTTGTTCGGGGCTGCAGGACCGTAACCCCGTCGCCGGCGCGGCTGGTGGGCTGGAAGTAACTTTCGTTGTAGATGAAGGCGTTGTAGATGAAGTTGAAATTCGTGATGATGCCCGAAGGGTGCGCCCGGATTTCCCCGTAGGATGCGCCTTTCTCCAGGACGGCGATGTAGGCGTTCTGCCCCGGCCCGTGCGCCATGCCGATGACCGGGATTGACATGGAGTAGGGCCGCCGAACGGTGGGGTCATACGGCAGGCTGGTGAGCATGCCCAGGTCGGTGCCGTAGTATCGCCCGTAGAACATGTTCTGGGCCTTGGTCGTGGCGGCGAACTGGATGAGGGTGCCGCACCCATCGGGGATGAACATGTAGCCCGGCACCTGGTCGCCCCGGGTTGCGCCCATGAACGGGTACAGGTGGAGCAGGCCGAGTTTGAACTCCCCGCGTTCCGCGATGGAACTGAACGGCACCTCCACGCTCACGCCGGTGTCCTCCAGGCGGAGCACAAGGCCCACCGAAATGGCCGGCTGGCTGAAGGTTACAAGCGCCTCAATGCCCTGGTCAATCGGCTTCACGTCCAAGGTGTGTTCGGCGTTGGTGATGGACGCGCGGCGGCTGACGGCCTTCTGGTCCAGGTAGTCAATGCTGATGCCGCTCTGCGCGAACGCCTGCCAGGTCCTGTTGAGGCGGTCGCCGGGCGCCAGTTCGTCCAGATTGGAGTGCCAGACGTACCCGTTCCGCTTGTCCACCACCTTGAACGCCAGCGTGGCCTTGTTCACGTAGAGTTGGAACAGGGCGTTTTCGGCGACGCGCTCGTAGGACGCCGGTATCTCGCCGTCCAGCCACCGGGACAGCGCGGGATACGAGCCGATGCCCGTGGCCGAGGCCGCCGCCGCGTTTGGGCACAGCCCCAGAATCAGGCCGAGCGCCATCAGAACCCGAGCCAGTCTCCACACCCTAGCCACGCAATCTTACCTCTCGCGAAATCGTTACGACGAAGTCAAACAGTTGGTTGAACAGCACGTACAGGATGTACCCCGTGAGCAGCATGACCGCCATTGTGAACAATGTGTACAGGATGTTGCGGATGGTCTCGGAAATGGAGTAGTTGTGAATCTCCCTCACCATCAGGAAGAGCATCAGCGCGACCCAGGCGTCCACCAGCCGTATTGAGAAGGTGTAGATGAAGACCTCGTTGAGCGTCAACACGTTGGACAGCAGCGCGATGGGCAGGGTAAACAGGGCGTAGGGGAACAGGCTGTAGGCCGTGCCGATGATCACGTCTCGGACGCGGCCCTCGCCGTCGCTGATGGTGGAGACGAGGTAGTTGGCGCTGTTCCACAGCACGATGAGCAGGGCCGAGTACAGAATCTCATTCTGTGGCCGGATGGCCGACGGGACAGGGTAGCGGTTGAAGATGAACCCCGTTAGATACAACGCCAGCACCCTGCTCGCGATCACCCAGACGTACAGCAGGAAGGCGAAGGCCAGGCTCCCGCGCAGTTTCTGCTTGATGTAGTAGAAACTGTCCGCCGGTTGCTTGATGAAGCGGAACATGAACACGAAATCGTCCACGAGCCGCACCCGCGCCAGGGCCCTCACGCCGTTCCTGATGGGCGCAAACCACCCGTAGCGGCGGTCAACGCGCGCCAGCGCGCTCTGCACCACGCCCAGGCCGATCATCGCCAGGAGTGCGCTGCCCAGGTACCTTTGCAGCAGGTTGTTGCGCAGTTCCCAGAAGGCTTCGGAGTAGCCGTTTCTGTCTTCTGCGTACCGGTAGTTCACGAACGCTTTGGCGTAATCGCCCTCTTTGAAGTAGGCGTCGGCGATGGCCTGATAGGCCATTCGGTACGCGCCGTTGTACTTCAGCACCTGCTCAAAATACGGCTTGGCTTCCCTGTAGAAGCCCTCGGTGTACAGGCGGACACCCTCGTGAACCAGGGTGGCAAAGCGAGTGGCCCGATAGACGACGATGGCGTTCTTGTCCTTGTCCAGCACGTAGAGGTCCTTGTCGTGGTACGCAATGGCGGTGGGATTGCGCAGGGTCCCCAGCCGTTGCTCGCCCCTATCCTTGGCCCCGAAGACGAACAGCAGCATGCCCTTGACGTCGTACTCGTAGACCAGCCCGTCTGCGTCCACGGCAACCACCAGGCCGGTGTTGCTGACGTCAATGTCGCGGAAGGTCGTGGACCCGTAGGCGTCGGGGAAGATGTTGTCGCCCGCCACCGTGAACCGGCGGATCGCCCGCGTCCGCGCCGTGCCGGCCGTTACGGTGAACACCATGGAATCCGGGTCAATGGCCACGTTGGACGGCGAGGCCGCCTCGCTCTTGATGAACTGGGCCAGTTGCTCCTTGGTCAGGAACATCCTTTGGAGAATCATCTTGAGCGACATGGTGGCCGGGTTCGCGCCAAAGTACCCGATGAAGTTGCCGTTGAGGTTCATCTTGACCAGGCCGTTCACCGAGCCTTCGCTGACCACGTAGAGGTTCTGGCGGACATCCACGGCGATCTTGCGGGGCAGGAACTCCGTGCTCTTGCCGAATAGGGGTTCGCTGGGCCGACCGAACTGTTTCCGAACGTTCCCGTCGGAATCCAGAATCACGATGGCGTTGGCCTTGGCGTCGGCCACGTACAGCGTGCCTTCACCGTCCACGCATACCCCCGTTGGACCTTTCAGCACGCCCTTGCCATACGAGGCGACCTCGGCGAAATCCCGCAAGACGAGAATGCGGGCGTTGCCGGTATCCGCGATGTAGATGGTGCCGTCGCGGGCGATGAACATGTCTTCCGCGCCGGATATGGGGAGGTCCACCTCGGCGACGGGGATGTAGGCGTCCTGAGTCAGTTGCAGCCGCCCGCCCGGCCCCATAGCGCGGGTGGTGTACGGGGCCTCGGCGTTTGCGCCCGCTGCGAATGCCACGTATGCGATTAGCACCGCAAGGATCAGCGCGATACGCTTCATTTGATTCCCGAATGCGACATGGTGCTCATGACCTGGCTCTGCAGGAAGATGAACATGAGCAGGTTCGGCACGAACATGATGAGCGTGGCGGCTGCGGCAAGGCCCTGCCCGGCCACGACGTTGGCCCCCGATGCGGTGGACGTCAGGGTGGTCAGGTAGAACGCGAAGGTCTTCAGCGTCTCGTTGTTGATGTAGAGGGCCGACGTGTCCGCGTTGTTCCAGGTGGCCTGGAAGGTGAGGATGGCGATGGTGGCGATGGCCGGCTTGATCATCGGGAGGACGATCCGCCAGTAGATGTCCAGGTCGGAAGCGCCGTCAATCTGGGCGGCCTCAATGACCTCGTCGGGGACGCCGTCGGTGAACTGCTTCATCAGGAAGACGCCCACCGGCATGGCCAGGGCGGGAAGGATGTGCACCAGGAACGAGTCCATCAGGTGCAGCCGCACGATGACCAGAAAGCGCGGGATCGTTACCGCGATGGGCACGAACATCAGGGCCACGGTGTTGATGGCGAACAGCGTCTTCTTGAGTTTGAACCGCTTCTTGGAGAGCGCGTAGGCGGCCGCCGTGGAGACCAGGATGGACGCGGCCACCGATGCCGCCGTGATGAGGACGCTGTTGAACAGGTAGCGGCTCACGGGCACGCCGGAAGTGGACATCAGACCGAACAGGTCCGTGAAGTTCTTGAGCGTGGGGTTGACGACGAAGAAACGCGGCGGATAGGCGAACAACTCGCTCAGCGGCTTGAACGCGCTTGAGATGATGAACACGATGGGCAGAAGCATGAACAGGATGAGGGGCAGCAGAACGACGTAGAACTTGATCTGGCTCGGGTGGAACCCGGCCGGGTTGATCATGCTGTTGCGGAAACTGTACGAGCGCCTGAGAATCCGCCGCATCTTTCGCGTCCTCACTCTTCGTGGAACAACCGGTTCGCAATGCGCGAGAAGAACAGCACCATGAGCAGCAGCACGACCGATACCGCTGCGGCGTAGCCCATCTCGTACCGCAGGAAGCCGTAGTCCTCAATGTGGTTGACGATCAGTTGGCCCGCGTACTGGGGCGTCGGGTTGCTGCCCGAAAGGGTAACGCCGATGGCCCCCGCCTGGAACGCCCCCACGATGGCCATCACCGCGCCGAACAGCATCTGGGGCTTCATGGACGGGATGGTGATGTACAGGATTTCCTGCCAGCGGCTGCGGATGCCGTCCAGGCTGCCAGCCTCGTAGAGTTCGGGGTTGATTTCCAGCATGCCCGCCAACATCGCCAGGAACCCGACGCCCATGCTGCTCCACAGCGTAACGATGATCATGATGGGCATCAGGTACTGCGGCGATTGTAGCCACTGGATGGGTTGCTGAATGACGTTGAGGTTCAGCAGGAAACTGTTGAGGTAGCCGCTCTGATCCCCGCTGAACAGGGTCTGCCATACGGCGGCCATGGTTACGGCCGAGGTCATGGACGGCGAGTACAGGATGAGCGCCAGGATCGCGCGCGGTATGCGCGGAAGTTGCGCCAGCATCCAGGCGAGCAGAAACGCCAGGACATAGCCGCCGGGTCCGACGATGACCGCGAACTCTATCGTGTTGGGCAGGACGTACTTCATGAACAGTTCGTCCTGCGTGATGAGCATGATGTAGTTGCTCAGGCCGATGAACCTGGGAGGCTGGATGGTGTCAAAGTACGTGAAGGACAGCAGGACAGCCGCGCCCACCGGCACCACGATGAACACGAGGAACAGGAGCGCGTAGGGCGCTAGGAACGCGTATGCCCTTCCTTCCTTCTCAAGCCATCTTCGTACCATGTGCCTGTGTTCAGTCCTCGCTTCCCTGCATCCATTGCCGCACGGTCTCAATGGTGGGAATCTTGAATTCCATCACCCGCTGGCCGTTGCGGATGTAGCCGAGTTGCTCCATCTTGCGGGCCATCTCGCGGTTGATGGTGATGATGGCGTCGTCAATGGCGACCCGCGGGTTGACCCCCTGGAACACGATGCGGTTCCACACGTTGCTGAGTTCCCGTTCCTGGATGTAACTGCCGGGGAGTTTGACCGGCTCCTGCAGCCACTCCCACTGTTTCAGGATGACCTCTTTATGCTCCTGCGGGATGGGCAGGGCCTTGAAGGCTTCCACGTTGGCCGAGTTCCACAGGTACTCCGGGCCGTAGTTCAGGAGAATCTGCTGCTGGAACTCCCTCTGGGTCTCGGTGGACATCCACCATTTCAGGAATTCCCAGGACTCGTTGGGCTTGTCCGTGTCGGCCAGCATGATGCACACCTGGGCCGAGCCGGTGGCGTAGCGGTTCTGCGTCCCATCGGGCAGGACCGTGGCGGGGTACAGGTCTATCCCCCACAGGCCCTCAATTTCGGGGGCTGCCGCCGTCAGTTTGACATACGTCTCAAAGTTGGAGATTCCGATGGGGATGGTGCCGTTTCGGAAACTCTCGTAGAAACTGGACACGGTAAGCGGCATCCCGTACACCGTGAACTGTTCGGCCATGAACTTGATGGCGGTGATGGCCGCGTCGCTCCCCAGGCCGGTGGAGTACCCGTCGGGGCCGTACAGGTGCGCGCCGTGGTTGAAGATGTAGGGGGCGGTGATGAGGTAGCCCTTGATTCCCGTCCCGATGGAGAGCGGAGTGGCGTAGTTCATGCCGTACAACTGGAGTTCCGGCAGAATCTTGAGCACCTCGTTCCACGTGTGCGGCACCGACAACCCCAGCGACTGCAGGATGTCCTTGCGGTAGTACGTAACCCAGAAGTCCTGTGTCTCGGGAATCGCGTACACGGAGTCGTTGATGATGTAGCCCAGCAAGGAGCCGGGGGAATAAATCCGAATGAAGGAGTCAAAGTCGGGGAACGACCGCAGGTCCTTCAGCGCGTTCCGCAACGCCAGTTCAAAGGGGATGTTGGTGCTGATGCCCAGCGCAACGTCGGGCTCTATGTTGGCGGCGATGGCCAGGGCCAGTTTGGACTCGTTGGGCATGAGCGAGAACTTGACCGGGATGCCCGTCCGCGGCGTGAAGGTTTGGTCGGCCATCGTCTGCATCAGGTCCACGTACTGCCGCGGCCGGTTGACCCAGACCTCTATCTCGCCTTCCCTGGCCCCGATGGACTGGTAGGGATTGGGCGTGAACGAATGGAGGAATCGCTTCATCCCCTCGGTGAGCGACTTGGCCGGGGATGTTGGGGGCGGCTGCGGCGGCGTGTCGGGCGAGTGGATGTAGATTTTGTCCAGGGCGAGCGGCTGTTTCTGCAGCGAGGACAGCACCCCGCCCAGCAACTGGATGGCAGACTGCGGGCCCTCGGACAGGCGGTTCATGCGAACGGGAATCTTATCCGGGTCGCGGGCCAGGAACAGGATGTTGTCCAGCGCCATCTGGTAGTTCATGATCTCCGCCGAGTTCAGCCCCTGGTTGATGGCGGACAGGAGTGCCCGGTCGGCTTGCAGCGCCTCCACGATTGCGGACAGCCGCTCGTCAATGTTCGGGATATAGTCGGCGATCTTCCATTCTCGGTACGGGTCCACCTGGTTGCCGGTCAGCCGTTTGATGTCCAGGGAAAGGGCGCTGATGTCCGCGATGATCTTCCGGATGTTCTGGATGGCCACATCGTAGGGCGAGGTGGTGGCCTCCAGCCCCAGCGTGTTCAGGCCCTTGTGCAGGAAGACGCGGAACGGGGCATCGCCGCCCAGAGTGATGTTGTGCCACTGGGGCGAGTAGGGGAACGCGACCTCGTTGAACTCCTCAAACGGCACCTCGTCGTTGATGGTGATCCGGCGGAAGATGGTGAAGTTGCTCTTGTAGTTCTGCAGGGCACGCAGGGTGATGCAGTACATCCCGTCTTCGGGCACGGTGAACTCGTAGTACAGGGCGCTGCCGCTTTGCTGCCAACTCTCCCCGCCGATGGTGTTCAGCAGCAGGCGATAGGTGTCATACGGGGTTACGTCCAGACTGCGGTTGTAGAGGGGGCGGATGGAAACGTTGTTCTTGTAGGACGGACGCTCGGCCTCTATCTCAATCAGCACGCCGGACGAATCGGGGGACGAATGATCCTGCAAATACTCGCGATAAGGGCGATAGGGAGAGAACGGTTCCAGGTAGATGCTGCCCAGCAGGGCGGATTCCCTGGTCAGGATGAACTCCATGGAGTGTTTTCCCGCGGTGAGGTGCACCCGCAGCGGGTACGCCTGGCTGAAATTGATGTCCCGCATGGGGGCCTTCGTCCAGCGGATGTGCTGCTCCTGCGGGATGAGAATCTCGTTGCCATAGCGATCCAGCGGGAATTCGTCGGTGGTGTTACGGTAGTAGACCGGGAAGATGATGCGGCGCGCGTCCGCGACGGGGAGTCTGCCGTCAATCCACAGTTGGCCTTCCGGCGGCGTTACCACCACGCTCTCGGCGGCGGCCATGTCAAACCAGACGGTGTAATCCCCCTCCTCTTCCACGAAGACGCTAACCTGAATCCGGTCGCCCTGGTGAAGGCGCACACTGGGCTTGTCGTAGAGCCGGGCGATGGCGTCGTCGGCGAGGGGCAGCCCGAAGGCGTCGGCGCGCACCTCAATGACGCGGCGCGTTTCGCCCTCCCGCGGTGCGGTCGCCGCCCGCGCAGGCGCACCCCAGCCGCAGCGGCCTTCGGGGGCCGAGAGGAGCAGGGCCCCGATCAGCAGGAGCGCCCCTGCCGCCCGGAGGAATCGCGATATGGACAGTTGCCCTGTGGCGCTGGTCTTGCTCATGGGTTTACCAGGCGAAGCATATCGGCAGGAAAGGGGGCTGGCAGGTTCCAGCCCCCTTTCAGCGAGCGACGGTTACTTGGGCAGTTCGGCCCTGGCCTCATCCAGAAGTTTGTTCGCAAACTCCTCCAGGCGCGCGGCGTAGTCCTCGTACTTGTAGCGCCCCTCGTTTGCGAAGTTGAACATGTACCACATGTTGACGTCTTTGTCTTCGCCGATGTCAATGCCCGGCTTGCCTTCCCAGCGGGCCGCCACATAGCCCGGGACGATCTTGGCCAGCGACTCAATGAGGCTCTTGTCCAGGTTCTGAAGGGCCAAGATGATGCCCGGCTTGTTGAAGAAACTCTTGTAGAGTTCAATGGATGCGGCGTCCACCGAGACCGGCATCTTGGGAGCCGAGCCGGCGGCCTTGGCCAACTCCGCCTCCACGGCGTAGGCCTGCTTGGAGAAGGTCATCCAGCGGGCGAAGTTGTAGGCCTCCTCCAGGTTGGCAGCCGTCTTGGAGACGACGATGATGTCCATCACCTGCGCCTGACCGCCACCCGGAATGCCCACGAAGTCCCAGTTGAACTTGGCGTTCTTCGTGTACTCCGGGATCATCCAGCCGCCATCCCAGCGCATGCCGACTTCCTGGTTCAGGAACAGTTCCCACGGCCCCTGGGACTTGAAGTTCGCCTTCTGCTCGTCGGTCAGGCCCTGCCAGGTGTACGGCTTCAGTTCGCCGGTCTTGGCCACTGCTTCCTTGAAGGCCGGGGAGTTGTAGTTCATGTGCACGCCGTCAAAACTGAACCATTTCAGTTTGGGGTCCACGGTGTGCGCATACCAGCCCATCACGAACTCCATCTCGTCCAGGCCGAGGATGCCCTTGGCCGGGTTATGGAGGGACTTCACGGCCTTCATGAAATCATCCACGGAGAAGCCGTACTCGGGCGCATCCAGGTTGGCGGCCTCGTAGAGGTCTTTGTTGACGAAGTACCCCATGATGAACTGCGCGGCAGGCAGGCCCAGGACCTTGCCGCTGTACGTAACGCCGTCCTTCAGCACCTGGGGCACATCCGCCCAGTCGGGGTCCTTGCTCACCAATGGGGTCAGGTCCGCCAACCAGCCGTTCTTGACGTACAGGGGGGTCTTGTCGGCCATGAAGACATCGGGCAGCTCGCCCTTGGCGGCGAGGGCCGTCAGTTTGTCATCCCAAGACCCCTCGCCCGACATGTCCACAAACGCGATGGTAACATGGGGGTTCATGTCCATGTACTTCTTGATCAGTTGGCGCTGGATGTTGTTCTCCTGCTCCGTGCCCAGGTTCCAGTTCGCGTAGCGGATCGTTACCGGGGCTTTGGTCGGTTCCGGCGTGGGCGGGGGCGTCGTCGGCTCAGGGGTTGGCGTGGGCTTTGCCTGGTACGGCGGGGGCGCGGTGGGCGTGGGTTTGGCGCCGCACCCGGCAAGGGTCGCGATCAGGATCACGGCAACCAGTAGGTAAACAAACTTCGCGGTTTTCATTTGGCCTCCTTCTCGTTACTCTGGTAACTTCTCTCCTGGGTCGTGCAAGCGGGTGGAAAGAACGACACAACAGTTGGGTTCGGCCACCACCTCCTTTCAGCCAACGGGCCTATCGCGGCCCCATGACCACCTCCACTGAATGGGTCTGTCCGTCCGCGAAAACAGGGATGACCTGTCCTTCCAGGGGGTGCCCGTCCACCGTGATGGACTGAACCCCCTGGTTCACGTGATAGGGATTCCTGACCTCAATGTGGTACACCGCATTGCGGAATCTGCGGACCACCTTGTAGCCGGGCCAACTCGCAGGGATGGCCGGCGCGATGAGCAGCCCGTCCTCCTGCGGGCGGATGCCCAGAATCCAGTGCGTGGCCACCCGGTGCAGCCACTGCGCCGATCCGGTGTACCACGTCCACCCGCCCCGGCCGTAGTATTCGGACTGGGGGCCGTCCACGTTGCCGGGGGTTACATACGGCTCGGCCTTGTACACGTCAATGTCCCGGCTGCGGTTCGGCGGGCAGATTCGCCGATAGACCTCGTAGGCGCGTTCCGGGTCGCCCGTGAGAACGTAGGCCCAGACGGCCCACGTGGCCGCGTGGGTGTACACCCCGCCGTTTTCCCGAAGCCCCGGGGCATAGCGGGTAACGTAGCCGATGTCCGGGCGGGGGCGGGTGAAGGCCGGGAAATTGAGCAGCGGGCCGTAGTCCCTAAGCAGGTGCTTCGTTACCGAGTCCATGGCAGTCCTGGCCTTGTCTTCGTCGGCGGCTCCGCTGATCACGGCCCAGATGTTCGGCATCAGGAAAATCTTGCCTTCCTCGTTCTCCCTGGAGCCGACCGGCAGGCCGTCGTCCGTGGTGGCCTGCAGGTACCATTCGCCATCCCAGCCGTGGCGGTTGAGGGCGTCCTTCAGGCTCTGCCGCACCGTTTCGCAGCGCCTGGCGAACCGGCTATCCCCTCGCCGCTCCGCCAGCGGGATGAAGTTGCCCAGGATCATGTACAGGAACTCGGCCACCCAGAAACTCTCGCCCTTGAGCAACGTGCCCACGGCATTGAGGCCATCGTTCCAGTCGTGGTCGCCCATCAGCGGAATCCCCCGCGGCGAGAAGCGGGAGAAGGCGCGTTCCAGGGCGCGCTTGCAGTGGTCGTACAGGGGCTCGGCCGGGCCGTTCAGGTAGGGAATCGGCTCGTCCAGGATGCCGAAGTCGGCGGTCTCCTTGAGGTATGCGTCCAGGATGAACGGGAGCCAGAGCAGGTCGTCCGAGCAGTTTGTGCGCGGGCCGCCGCCCCGGATGGAGAACCACCAGTGGAGCACGTCGCCCTCCACGAATTGCTGGGCGGCGTGGAGGAGAATCTGCCGCTTGGTGTAGTCCGGCTCGCTCACCAGGAAAATCTGGCTGTCCTGGAGTTGGTCGCGGAATCCGTACCCGGCGGAGACCTGGTAGAACGCGGCCTTGCCCCACAGGCGGCAGGAGATGGCCTGGTACTTCAGCCAAAAGTTGGTCATGAAGTTGAGCGCCTCGTCGGGGGTCTCCACGCGCTCGGTGTCCGTGAAACGCGCCCAGAAGTCCCTGACTTCCTGCAGCGCGCGCTCGCTCTGTTCGGTCCCCGTGTAGCGGGCGATGAGTTCGGCGGGGTTCTCCTTGTCGTTCTCCGCTGCGCCGAGGGTGAAGACTAGCGTCTGGGTCTCGCCGGGCGCCAATGGGACAGCCACCTGCAGGGCCGCGATGGCATCGCCAAACCGGCCGCTCCTGCCGGCCAGGGTTGCCGCGCGCATGGCTTGGGGTGCGTCCTCGCGGCCGTACAGGCCGAGGAAGGACTCCTTGTCGCAGTCGTAGGATTTCAGCGGCGCGTTGACGGCCATGAAGGCCGTGTAGGGCCAGTCTATGTTGTTGTATCGGCCTTTGTCGTCCGGGAATCCCCACAGGTACTTGCGGGCGTAAACGGCGCTCCGCTCGGGGTCGGCCAAGGTCTCAATGAACAGTTTGTGGAACTCGCGGTGCTCGTCGGGCGCGAAGCCCAGCAACCACTCCGCATACGAGGTTACATCCAGCGCCCGCGCCGACTGACCCGTGTTCGTGAGCGTCAGGCGGAGAATCTCCACCGGGTCCCGCGCCGAGACGAAGACGGTCAGTTCGCTGGTGATGTCGCCGACCTGCTGGATGAAGCGCGAATAGCCGATGCCGTGGATGGCGCGGTAGTGGTCGTAGGCGTGCATCACGGGCTTGTAGGTTGCCGACCAGAACTCGCCGGTTGCGAGGTCGCGGATGTAGAAATACTTGCCCCAGTTGTCCTTTACCAGGTCTTGAAACGCGCGGGTGATGCGATTCTGTCCGGCGTTGCCGCGCCAACTGTAGCCGGAGCCGGTTTGGGAGATCATCAGGCCGTAGTCGCCGTTGCTGATCACATTGCCCCAGGGCCTGGGCGTGAGAGGAGTGGTGATGACGTATTCTCTTCCGTCTTCCGAGAAGTAGCCGTAGGTGTTCGGGAATTTTGTGTTCACTTCGTCCGGCTCCCGACTGTGAAACGGAGCGCTCCGCACCGACCGCGTACGTGAAACGTTTCACCTCACAACTGGAAACGAAAGGTCAACACACAAGGGCCTGCTGAAACGTTTCACTTATAGTATACCACAGAAATGGGCTGCTGTCAAGGGGTTTTTGCCGGCTTTTTAGGGCAATCGCATCTACTTCGTTGGCGGCGCATAAGCCCGGGATTCCGCACTTGCGTGGCGAGCGCCCCCACGAAAGGGGCATAGCGAGCGGCGGGGTGGGGGCGATCCTCGGAAAACCGGACAAATGCAAGTGCCCTGCCTGTAAAGCGGTAGGGGGTGGGGAGTTCGGTTGTGCTGCGCCGCGCGCCCCACGGGAAGTAGCGCTGGGTTGCCGCGACGGTGCCGGTGGTGTTGGTGGCCGACGAGCCCAGGTGGTCGCCGTGGATGTGGGTAACGCCGTTACCCGTGCTCAGGGGCAAGATCGGGAAGGGCAGGGTGCCAGACGAAGACGTCTCAATCCTCAACCTGGAGCGGCACGGGGGTTCAGTCGCCCGAGTCCATCTCCTGCATCTGGCCGGTAACGGTGAAGACCACGCGCTCGCAGATGTTGCCCACGCGGTCGGCGGCGCGCTCCAGGTTGTGGGCCACCCACAGCAGGTAGTTCGCCTGCTGAATCAGGCGGGGATCGGCAAGGATGTGCGTCAGCAGTTCGCGGTACACCTGGTCGTAGAGGCAATCCACCTCATCGTCCTCTCGCGGGATTGCCCGCGCAAGTTCCACATCTTCGCGCACGAAGGCATCCAGTGCCCGATGCAGCATGTCCTGTACCTTCTCGGCCATGCGCGGAATGTCCACCAGCGGCTTGACCAGCGGATCGGTTCCCAGCATGAGGGTGATCTTGGCGATGCCCTTGGCGTAGTCTGCGATGCGCTCCAGTTCGGTGGCGATCTCCAGCACGGCGGCCA
>JADBJK010000106.1 GCA_014874485.1 Chloroflexota bacterium | reverse complement strand
CACCTCTGGGTTTGTCTTCTGTGGGCGTCCCGGCTTCACGGTTGCGCTTCAGGCTGCCGGGGTAGACGTAGCCACACTGGAGAACAACCACATCGGCAACTACGGACGTTCGGGCATTTCGGAAACCACAGAACATTTGCGGGCCGCGGGAATCGCCTGGGTGGATCGAGATGCCCCCGCTGTGGTAAGCGTGGGGGGCCTTCGGTTTGGCTTCCTGGCTTTCAATGGGATCGGGGAGCGCATAGACCGTGGGGCTATGACCACTGAGATCCACACCTTGCGGCCCCAGGCGGATATATTGGTGGTGGCTTTTCATTGGGGCGCCGAATACGTCTCGCTGCCCCAGTCAACACCAGGCATCGCTGATGATGACCCGATCGAGATCGCCCACCTGGCCGTAGATGCCGGCGCCGATCTCATCATCGGCAATCATCCTCACTGGGTACAGGCTGTGGAACTGTACAAGGGGAAACTCATCGTTTACTCTCACGGGAACTTCATCTTCGACCAGATGTGGAGTTACGAGACCAGGGTGGGTGTGATTGGTCGTTACACTTTTTACGACCGCGTCTTGGCGAGAGCAGATTTTATCCCAGTATTAATTGAGAACTACGCCCAACCAGTGCCTTTGGCAGGAGAGGAGGCCCAGGCAGTTCTGGGCAAAATGAAGGTAGCCAGCGAAGAACTGGCGCAGAAGGTGGCTTCGTATCCATAAGTGTGCTTAATCTTCCCCCCTGTGGCGCTTGATCCAATCCGCTCGATCGAGTTTCATTTCGTAGAAAAGGACCTCGTTGACACTGCCGCGGCGGCGGAAGAAGCGACGGACGTCGCGGTAGCGGTCATCGGCCAGGAAATCCAGGTGCGTGTCGAAGCCTATGTCACGGTAGCGCATGCCAATGCGTTGGAAGCCGCAGTGCTCGTAGCAGCGCACGGCACGGCGGTTGGGTGCAGCGACGTCTAGGTAGAGAGTGCGGAAGCCTAATGTCTCGAAAAAGTGGGGCAGAAACGTCTCGATAGCGTCTGTACCATAGCCCTGGCCCACCCACTGGGCTCCGAAGCCGATCCCCAGCCGTGCGGAGGTCTGTCCCTCGATTTCGCGCAGCGACATACGCCCGATGACTTGTCCAAAGCGGTCCTCAATGGCGTACAGACGACGGGTGGGGTCATTGGCATACGAGGTGAACCAGACATCACCGCCGATGGTATAAGGCAATTGGACATCCCACAGAGCATAGAGTGGGTCATCGAAAGGAGCCCACTCCTCCATACGCTCTAGGTCTTCGCGCACCATATCGCGAATCACTACCCTACGACCAACCAGTCGCACTCTTCGCCCCTTCACGCGCCGTTATTCCTCGGGCATCAATGAGAAACCGGTTTGCGCTTTCACTACATCCGCGAACTTCCTGAATTTGGTGATGTTCGTCGTTGTATATACTGCGAATAACTGCGAATCGCCCGAACTTTGAACGAAAATCAGAGGATCCCCCATTCGGTTCGCCACGATGAGAACACGATACGCTGTTACGGAGCCATGGGCTAGGTCCAATTGCACATCGGGCCCGTAAGTGGCGAAGACTCGCGGCGAACTCCCGAACTCGGTTCGAAAACGCAGGTCCGTGTAAAAGACTCCGGTGTCCACATTCACTGCCTTGAGTAACTCATCCAATGCTTGGTGAATGGACGAGAACGATGTGCTGGCGGGTGAGAACTCGCGTACCTCTGAATTGGAGAAAACCCGCACCTCCTGTGGCTTCGGCCCGCTAACGGGCTTATGGTCGCAGGCTCCTAATGCCAAGGCCGCTGCCATCACCAGCAGTATCGCGATCCACTTTGTCTTGTGCATACCTTCCTCCTTCCGAAGTTCGGGGTCCATTTCATCGCTCACCAGGCTATTCATCCAGTCTGGCGAAGCGATATTTGATGAGGGTCTGCAACGCGGGCGGACCGTCTTTCAGAGGGTTCAGTTTCTTGGCCTGGCGCGGGTGGTACCAGATGGGTACCTCAGCGATGCGATAGCCTTTCCGCAGCAATTTGGCCGTGATCTCGGGCTCAATCTGGAACCGGCTGGGACGTAACTTCAAGCCCCGTAGGATTTCCAGCGGCATCATCTTGTAACAGGTTTCCATATCTGAGAGGTGGCTACCGTATAGGAGATTTGTCACCAAGGTCAGGAAGCGGTTGCCCCAGCGGGTGGTGGTCTTCTGGCTTGAGAGGTCGCGTGCGCCATATACTGCATCGCAATCGCCCTGTTGGAGCCGAGCAAGCAGTTTTGGGTAATCGCGGGGGTCATATTCGAGATCGGCATCCTGGATGATGGCCACGTCGCCCGTGGCGTGGGCGATGGCAGTGACGATGGCTGCGCCCTTGCCCTTGTTCACCCCATGACGCACCAAGATCATATCAGGACCAACCAAACTCTGGAGTATCTCCCAAGTGCGGTCGGTGGAGCAGTCGTCCACCACCACCAGTTGTTTGCGCAGCGGGATCTCGCGCACCCGCCGTACCAGTTCGGCAACGTGCTCTTCTTCATTATAAACAGGCATCAATACCGAAAGCGTGAGGTTTTCGTCCACGTGGCCCCTTTGCGTTGTAATTAGTCTAGACGCTGTGTCGCCGCGTCCCTGCGAGCAATGTTCTTACTGGCGGCAATTGTACTGCAAGCCAGAGGTGTTGTCAATCCACGCGGGCGCCTCTCGGGGTGTAATAGTAGGTGTCAGTGAGCACGTTCCTGCATCATCCTTCGCAGGTCTTCTGCCACGCCAACCGTTCTTCCAATTCCGGCCAGCGGACATTCCGATAAAGGTCATCGCTCAGTGCGATGCCTGGGATAAGCGGGTAGCCCTCAAACGGTTGGTCGGATGAATCGCCTGACTAGGCATATTTCAGGTCTGGGATGGGCAGGCGGATGCTGGGTCGCAGTACCGGGAGCAGGCGCATCTCGATCCCCAATCGTTTGGCGCACTCGGGGCGGCGGGGGAAGCGGAATATCTATTCGCGGTTGACCGGGTAGGCCGCGAAGTCCCAGCCATCGCCCAAGTACTCGATGCTGTGTATCGCCACTTCGGGGAAGCGGCGAGCGATGAGTGCCGCATAATGCGCTGTATCGGCGAAGGGGTCGAAGCGCGTGTCTAACCGCGGGTTTTCCAACGTCATCACGGTGGGGATAGGGGGCGGGTTTGGAACCCGCCCCCGTACAATTTACCACCCGTAGTTCTTCAGAACGATCGGCAGGCGAACGTGATATGGGCCGGTCACTGGCGGAATTTCTTCCCCAATCCAGAAGCCGCCGCTCAGTGAGTACGCGCCACCACTCATCCGGCCCGCATCGGGCTGACCAACCGTGCCGCCAAGGAGGTAGGGCCCACCGCTGCTGAAGGTGTAACCGCCGCCGTCCACCGTCCACCAAGACAGATCATAAGTGTCGGCCAGGGCGACAGAGGCCAGCGTGAGGAAGATGGTGATAGCAACGGCAAACCAGAGGAGATGGTGCTTGCTCATTGTTCATCCTCCAATGTC
Source organism: Chloroflexota bacterium (assembly GCA_014874485.1). Taxonomy (GTDB): domain Bacteria; phylum Chloroflexota; class Anaerolineae; order DTLA01; family DTLA01; genus DTLA01. Next base: position 11,220 of record JADBJK010000106.1, on the reverse strand, counting down.
AGCGCCATTGGCTCCATGCGCACGTCCTCATAGCCCGCCCGCTTGGCCACGATGCGATAGTCGAAGGTGATGTTGGCCTTGCCCTCAGCATCTCTCACCTCGAAGGAGGTGGGCGTCTTGTTGGCTACGTAAAGGGAAGCCCAGCCGCCAACGGGGGTGAGGAAGACGTGGTAGCCGACCTCCAGGTTCACCGTCTCGGCGAAGACGGGGTCAATCTCCACGATAGCCAGGCCGTCCTTCAGCTGGGCTGTGCCGAAGTCCTCGAACCAGACCCCGGTACTCTCGATGGCGTACATCTTGCGGGTTCCATATTCGCCCGCTGCCACCGCCGCCCCCTTGGTGCCGCTGGCGGTTATATTTCCGCTCTCATCCACCCTGAAGACTCGGATATTCGCTCCATTGTAAATATCGAAATTGCTGCTCTCGTTACTGTCCTCATCCAGGTGGAACTGATACTCATCGTTGCTGAAGAGCATGATATCGCTGCTAGTATAGGCGGGGTCGGAGTAGAGACGGCCATCGTCACCAGTGGCCGCAGTAGTTCCGCCCAGCACCAAATCCGCATCCGCATTCGTGAAACCTCTGCAATAGAGGCCGACGCCGCCGGTGGTCGCATTATTTACAAAGTAGCCCCCGTAGCCATCGGGAGATCGGGCCTCGCCATAAACACCGTAGTTGGTGCCACTGGTACGTTGAGAAAAACCCCACACGCCCTTGCCAGAGGGTGCGGCGGTTAGCCCATAGACGCCGATAGCGCCCCCACTAGTAGCGGTACCATAGCCCCAAACGCCCGTGCCGCCAGGCGAGTCGGCCCGGCCGTAGACGCCGATGGTGTTGCCACTGGCGGCGGTGGCATGGCCTTGCACACCCCAGCCCTCGGTCGAATTGGACTTGCCGTAAACGCCATAAGCAGTACCGCCGGTTGCTGTGTTCTCAAAGTAGCCCCCGTAGCCATCGGGGGATTGGGCCCTCCCATAGATAGCTTTGGTCGTGCCAGTGACGGCCTGGGCCAGACCCAATACTCCGGTGCCAGAAGAGTCAGCCGATGTTCCGTACACGCCGATGGCACTAGCACTGTACCCGTACACCCCCCATGTCCCGCTGCCGTACACGCCGACAGGGTAGAAGAGAGGTGGCCATATGCTAACGATGTAGAGACTGGCCAACTGACCGAAGGCATCCCCACTTCGGCCTGTGATGGCCGGCAATGTACCGCTGACAACTGCCCCTGGTCGCAGGGAGAGAGCATAGGGGGCGGCGGTGAGGGCCTGGCGCGGGGTGAGAGGTTGGTAGGAGCCGCTGCCGGCCGGGGAGCGCACGCTGATGGCCAGCCAGCGGGCCTCGCCCATGAAGGCCGTTGCCCCGAAGTCCAGGTCGGGAATAGTGAACACGCCGTTGGTCACGTTCACGTTGGTCTTGGTCTGGATAGTGCCGATCTGCGTGCCGCCGGTGGCCGCGTCCCAGAGGCTGAACTGGAAGTCAGCAGTACCGTTGACGGGGTTACCGTCCTTGATCAGCCGACCCTGGTAGGTGAAGGCAGTGCCCACCGGTGCGGCTAAGGTGGTAGCCTCGCCCTGGGGGACAGGTGCCTGGGCCTGGGTCAGCCCCACTGCCAGAACCAGCAGCAGGGCCAGGCAGAGACCTATTCCAAACAACACTCGCGCTTTCATTTGTTCCCTCCTTAGGAAACTACTCTGGCGTGGGGGATGCCAGCCTACCGCCCACATGGCCTGTTAAGAAATCTCTAACACCCTGGGGGCTGGCCCAGGCGGAAGAATGTGCTATCTCCTCGGTATGGCAAACGAAAAAGGCAACGTTTCCATTCCGTGCGAAAACGCTGCCTGAACTCACGTACCAGGCCGGACTCGGCAATGATTGGAACTATTAACTTATTCTCGAAGACGTGGAACGAAACATAGTACGTTTTCGGGTCTTCCAGGCTGGATCCCCTCTTTATAAAGTACTGCTGTACTACATGACCAATGTTTGTTAGTCAATGTAGTGCGTTGTCGTCTGTGCGCCTCCGGTAATTAGTCTGTTATTTCATATTATACTCCCACTGTAAGGTTGTGTCAACTACGACAATATGGACTCGCCCGTGCTTGCGATACCCTGCTAACGCTCTTCTCTCATATATGGTTGCATCAGTGCCTCCGGAGCCCCGATCCGCTTGCGCATCGCCTCGCCAGCGCTGACCAGTAGGACCAAGATGGTGAAGATAAACGGCAGCATGTTCAACAAATTGGGTGAGATGCCCAGGGGCTGCAAGCGGTACTGCAAGACCCGCACACCGCCGAATAGGTAGGCCCCTAAGAGAGCGCGCACCGGGTCCCACATAGCAAAGATGGTCAGGGCGATGACGATCCAGCCGGCGCCGGCGGTCATCCCCTCGATCCAAGCGGTTGTATAGACGACCGAAAGGTAGGCACCACCTACGCCTGCCATTAGGCCGCCGAAGAAGACCGCCAGGTAACGCACGCGGAAGACATTGACACCCAACGCGTCAGCAGTGGCCGGACTCTCGCCCACCGAGCGCAGGGTGATGCCCCAGCGGGTCTTGTACAAGATAAACCATAGAACCGGCACCAAAGCGATGGCTAGGTATACGAGGGGATCGTAACGGAAGAATAACGGTCCGATGATAGGCAGATCGCTCAGCCCCGGCACAGCCAATGGCGCGAACCGCGTGCGGGGCGGCATGCCGATGTACCGTTTGCCCACCAAGCCACTCAGACCCAACCCCAGCATCGTCAAGGCCAGACCCGATACCACCTGATTGACGCGCAGGGTGATGCTGGCGAAAGCATGTACCAGCGCCAGGATCCCTCCCACCAGTGCCGCCGCGGCCACACCCAGCCATATATTGCCGGTGCTTTGCGTAACACCGAAAGCGGTAACTGCCCCCACGATCATCATGCCCTCCACGCCCAGGTTCAGCACGCCAGATCGTTCGGCGGTGACCTCGCCCAGAGTGCCAAATAGGAGTGGGGTTCCAGCCGGGATGGCGGCTCTCAGTACCAAGAGTATGAAGTCCCACATTAGGTCTTACGCCTCCATTCCAAGCGGATTTGATAGCGAGTGAAAACCTCACCCCCGAGCACAAACAACAGGATCACGCCATTGAAAATGTACATAGTGGCCACCGGCAATCCTAATGCTACCTGGATGGCATCTCCCCCCACGAGCAGACCACCGAGCAAGAGCGCAGTCAAGATAACCGCTAGCGGGTTGAGGCGGGCTAACCAGGCAACGATGATGGCCGTGAAACCGTATCCAGGCGAAACACCCTGCGGATAGCGCAGGCGATAGTGGATTCCGGCGACTTCACCTACTCCCGCCAGCCCGGCCAATCCGCCGCTAAGCAGCATCACTAATAACACTGTTGTGAAGTAGTTCATACCAGCGTAGCGGGCTGCCTCGGGGTTCTCACCGGTGACGCGGATCTCAAACCCCCATTTCGTTCGCTGGATTAGGAGGTAAGCCAATACTGCCGATACCACGGCCAGGATGAGGGTGGGGTAGTGGATTCGGGTGGGCAACAGGCGCGGGAGTTGAGCCGAAGGCGAGAACTTGTCCGTGTAGGGGAATCCCATTTCCTTGGCTCCCTTCCAGGGGCCATAAACCAGGTAGTTCACCAATTCGCTGGCGATATACACCATCATCAGGCTGCTGAGCACTTCGTCTACTCGGAAGCGGGCCTTTAGCAGGGCTGGGATCATGGCCCACAGTGCACCCCCAACGAAACCGACTACGAACATCCCAGGCAACAGGAGCCAAGCCGGCCAATTCGGGCAAGCGAGGGCCAGGCCAGTCGCGCATATCGCGCCCACCAGCAATTGTCCTTCGGCACCGATATTGTACACCCGCGCTCGGAAGGCGATAGTGAGCCCAACCCCGACTAACATCAATGGAATAGCCTTGACTATCGTCTCGGAAAGCCCGTACAGGCTGCCAAAGGCCCCGCGGAAGATGCGTTGATAGGCCACGATTGGATTCACACCCAAGGCGCGAAAGAGCACAGCAATGACTGCCAGCGCCAGTAATAGAGATAAAGCCAATGTCAGATACTCCAGCCAGCGAGGGACAGCCAATCGCTTTTCGAGCCTGAGAGATAGCCAACCTTTCATACCACCTCCGGCACCGACATTTTTTTCGCACCGGCCATCATCAGGCCAATTGTCTCTAGATCCGCCTGGTCGGCCGGCAAAATCCCCATGATCTGCCCCTCGAACATCACGGCGATACGATCACTCAATTGCAACACTTCTTCCAGATCCTCAGAAACCAACAGCACTGCGGTCCCCTGGTCGCGTTGTGCCAGGAGAAGTTGGCGGATGTACTCAGTGGCGCCCACATCCAAACCACTCGTGGGGTGTGCCGCGACCAGCAGTGTTGGAGCGCGACACGTCTCGCGGGCCAGAATCACCCGCTGGATGTTGCCGCCAGAGAGCAATTTGACCGGCGTCTTCAGGCTGGGAGTGGCTACCGAATACTGGGCAACCAGATGATCTGCATACTCGTTGATAGCGCCGTAATTAAGAAATGCTCCTTGGGTGAAAGGCGCTTGGCAATAATTCCTCAGGATGAGGTTTTCGGCCACGCTCAGGCTGGGGACCAATCCGATCAGCCGCTCACCCGGGATATAGCAAACGCCGCGCTCGATCAACGTCCGTGGCGGCTGATGGGTTACTTCCTGCTCCTTGATGAAGACGCGACCCTGCGTACTCGGTCGCAGGCCCACCAGAGCCTCGACCAACTCCCGTTGGCCGTTGCCAGCCACTCCCGCGATGCCCAGGATCTCGCCCGCTGCGATGGCAAAAGAGACATTCCGGACAGCCGGCAATCCTCTGTCATTCAAGGCGTGCAAACCCTCCACCCGCAGCACGGTCTGGCCCACTGAGGCTGGCCTTTTCTCCAGGCGAAAAAGAACTTCTCTCCCGACCATCAATCTCGCAAGGCTGGGCTTATCAGTTCGGGCGGTTTCCAGCGTGGCCACCACTTTTCCCTGCCGAAGCACCGTTACCCGGTCGCTGATGTCGAAGACCTCATCCAACTTGTGGGTGATGAAAATGACCGTGTGCCCCTCGGCCGCCATGCGACGGATGACACCGAGTAGTTCATCGATTTCACCGGGGGTGAGCATGGAAGTGGGCTCGTCCAGGATCAGGATTTCCGCGCCGCGATAGAGCGCCTTGATGATCTCCACGCGTTGTTGCTCGCCAGACGACAGTTGCCAGATACGTGCTTCGGGGTCCACGTGCAGGCCATATTTCTCGGAGAACTCTTCCAGTTTGCGTCGGGCTGCCCGGTCTGGGAAAAAGAAATTTCCAGGTAACCCGAGGATCACGTTCTCAACCACTGTGTGAGTGGACACCAGTCGATATTGCTGGTGAACCATTCCGATGCCCAAACGAATAGCGTCCCGAGGCGAGCGGATCGTCACCCGGCGTCCTTTGATATAGATCTCGCCTTCATCGGGGCGATAGATGCCGTATAGGATATTCATCAGGGTGGTTTTGCCGGCACCATTTTCTCCTAGTAAGGCGTGGACTTCGCCAAACCGTGCCTCAAAAGAAACGTGGTCATTTGCGAGTACACCAGGAAAGCGCTTGACAATGCCGTGCATCGCCACTGCGACGTCACTCCCGGTTTGATCGGACACCAAAAATCTCCTCCTTAGGCATCAGATATGGAGCAGGGGACACTTGGCCAGTGCCCCCTGCTTTCCAGTCCCTAATTATCTGTAATTGGCTACCCTCGGCTATCGTGGAATGGTGCCGACATTACCTTCCACGAACCAATCGATTGTGGTTAACTCGCCCAGGGAAAGCCGCTGACCGGCCTTGACTCGCTCCACCCCGGCCTGATCCTTGATCGGACCGGTGAAGGGATCAAACAGCATCGCCGGGTCTTTCATCTGCTCGATGCGCTTCATCACCAGGTCGTACACACTTAACTCACCGAGCAAGGGCTCTGTGACCTTCACCGCCTTTAGTGCGTCCTCGAATTTGGGGTTGATGGAGTGTTCGAATGCGCCCCCTAATTTGGCTGCCCCTTCACGTATGAGCCACCAGTAATCTACGTTCTCCAGATTCTTGTTGGTGTAGAGACCGAGATACACTTTGGCCAGAATGTCTTCGTAGATAATGCCCCAGTCCACCAACTGGCCACTCACGCAAGAGTCAGGGCCAAACTTCTCCATGGGACTGTAGTGGCTGAAGGTGTACACCGGCTGACCCTTCTGTGTATACTCCTGACCTACCTGAAGCACTGTCGGCGAGTCCTCAGTGAAAGCAAGTACATCGGCGCCAGCAGCGATCAGTGCCTCGGCTGCCTCTCGGGCTTTGGCCGGGTCATACCAGGCGAACAGCCAGCGTACATCTACGGTGGCCTTCGGGTTCACCTCGCGGACGCCCAAAGTGAAGGCATTGATGTGCCTTACCACTTCGGGGATCGGGTGAGCCGCTACGTAGCCGATCTTGCCGGTCTTGGTCAGAGCGCCAGCCATCAGACCGTTCAGATAGTACAACTGATAGAAGTCAGCCATGTAGGTACCCAAGTTGGGTGTCCGCTTGAAACCGGAGCAGTGGAAGAAGATCTTGTCCGGGTATTTCTGGGCCGCGGCGACGGTGCCATCCATGAACCCGAAACTGGTCGTGAAGACTACGTCGCATTTCTCTTCCACAATGAAACGATCCAAGAACCGCTCCACGTCTGCTTCGGGCACGGCTTCGGCGTAGACCGTTTCCAGCCAGGGGAATTTGTCTTCTACGTAAAGGCGACCTTGTTCATGGGCGTGAGTCCAACCATAGTCGCCAATGGGGCCAACGTAGATGAACCCTGCTTTGATCTTCCTCTCCACCGGGACCTCACGGGTGACTTCTACTACCCGGGTGACCTCCTTCACAGGCACTGGTGCAGGAGTTGGCGTTGCCGCCGGGGCGCAGGCGGTAGCCAGGATGATAAGGAGCATTACAGCCTTCCACAGGTTATTTTTGGTGAGCATTCTCTACCTCCTCCTTGAGTCAGATTTCAGGAAGCAAATCTACCCCAGAAACACAAAGGCTCACTCCAAGGCCTCGCTCATGCCGTCGAAAGACTCCTTCCTAGCAGGCACAAGTACACCTTCTGGAAGAGCGTCTCAGACGGCACCAATGATATGATCTGAGCGACCACCCCCCTTCTTCTAGAATTACATCTGCGAGTCGGAGACGCGTGTCAACGATAAACAATGTATATAATACCAAGAAATACAACCACATGTCAACGTAGATTGCTGAGAAATGTACACCCTCCCAGCCGGTCACTAGTCTCAGAACTCGGTCTTCAGCACTTCTACGCTCTATCCTATGTCCTTTGAGGCGCTTGGCTGTCCTTGCGTTTCTGTTGCCACGCTGGGAGCAAGAGGCCCCTGCCTTGCGACTTCCAACCGGCGCAATTTATCTGGGCTCGCTACACGATCCGGAAACAGGATGCCATCCAGATGGTCGATCTCATGCTGGAAGGCGCGGGCAAGGAGTCCATCGGCTTCGATGCGCATGCCTTTGCCCTTCAGGTTTTGTCCTCTAACCGTGACCTGACTTGCCCGCACTACACTGCCCACATAACCCGGCACCGAGAGACACCCTTCTTCCATTTCCTCCTCCCCGGAGGCGTGGACTATCTCCGGATTGCAGATGATGTAAATCTTACCGGGCTTTCTGGGTTGAGCCACGGGTTCGCCTTCGTTCACCTCTTCGTCCTCAGGTGGCATTTCGATGATGATCAGTCGTTGTAGAACGCCGATTTGGGGTGCAGCCAGGCCGAGACCATTGGCCGCGCGCATCGTTTCCAGCATATCGTCCGCTAACTTCTGCAGTGCTCCATCAAATTGGCGCACTTTCTTAGACTTTTTTCGTAGGATGGGGTTTTCGACCACTAATATTTTCTTAACCGCCATTTTCCATTTCCGATTGAACAGTAACTACTTGCGATTATAGGCACGTTCTCAGTTCTGTCAAAGACGTTGACGCTGTAGAGATAATGGGGTATGATGAGGCCTGTTTACGGATACCCGCATTGGAGGAAGACAATGACGCGCAGAGTCATGCTGGCGACGTTCATCGCAGGGCTCTTTCTAACAGGCTTGGTCCAGGTAGCACTGGCCGAAGATCCCTCAGGCTCAGCGACCGGGGGATTCGATTTCAATACCGCAAACGTGTTAGCCTGGCTTACTCCAGTGGGACTGATACTGCTTGCCATTGGGGCTAGTGTGCCAGAGCAAGCCGAAGAGATGGCCACCACGGGTTTGGTGGCGTTCGGTATGGCAGCGGTGATTTACTTGATCTGGGGATTTGCCCTTCAGTTCGGCGGCGTGGGTCTGATCTCCAATGAGCCGGGCCTGGAACGCCTTACGGCCGAGTGGTCGCCCTTGGACGTGGAATGGGGGCTGGGCTGGGGTATGATTGGCTTGCGTGGGTTCTTGATGCTGGGACAGAGCGACACCCCAGGGGCCTATAGGCTGTTCTTCTCACACCTTCCTTGGGTTGTCTCCGCGTCCCTCATCCCTTTGCTGGCGATGGCCGGGCGGGTCAGGCGCTGGCAAAGTGCTCTGGCAGTGCTTCTGACCGCGGGGCTAATCTACCCGCTCTTCGGCAATTGGATCTGGGGTGGTGGCTGGTTGGCGAACTTGGGACGCAACCTAAGCCTGGGTCATGGGACAGTGGACATGGCCGGAGCAGGGGGCATTCATTTGTTAGGTGCACTCTTGGCGGCTATGGCGCTCGGCTTATGGGTACCCAAGAGAGAATCGCCGCCCAGACCACCCCGGATGCCGCCTGTCCATTTCCCGCTGTTCATAATTCTGGGTGCGCTTTGCTCACTGATAGGCTTTATGGCGCTGTCTTCGAGTACTCCGTGGTCGCTACCTACACTGTCCGCCAGCGTTATTGTCAGCAACCTGATCCTGGCAGCGGCGGGTGGAGCGCTTGCATCGACGGGTTACGCCTGGTTTGTCGCCAAACGGGCGAACGCGCTTATGACCGCGCGTGGTATGGTGGCTGGGATGGTGGCAGCCAGTGGTGGATGCGGATTAATGCCTGGCTGGGTGGCACTGGCCCTAGGAGTAATTGCAGGGCTGCTTGTGCCACCGATGGTCTATGTCATCGAGCGAATTCTGCGCTGGGATGATCGCACGGCCTCTATTGCTACACACGGGATTCCGGGCTTGATCGGGATGTTGGCTGTCGGAATACTGGCGGATGGGCGATGGGGCGCGGGATGGAATGGCGTCGGCGCGAACGAGTACTTGGGTGTCCCTGGACAAGGCATTTCTGGCTTTGTAACGGCCATTGGCTACCAACCCGGTGGACCAGAGCAATTCTACGCCCAAATGGTTGGTGTGGCGGCGCTTCTGGTCTTAGCCTACGGCCTACCGTGGTTGATAGCGAAAGGAATGGAGCTGGTTGAGCGCGCCTAGCAAAGGCCTGCGCGCTAAAGGGTGGAATAAGCAAACAGTCCAAGTCAGCATCTTCAGGAGAGCGCTGACTCATCGCATGGTTTCTGCCTTTTCCGCGCCAATTCCAGCAGTTGCACCACCTCGTGGTCTGATGTCTGATCGAAATCGTCATAGAAGGCACCCACCGCCCAAAAAAGGGTTGCTGCGTGGAGACAAACCACGCGGTCGCATTCGCTCTCTAGCATGGCGACGGTCTCTACCGGGCCTACGGGGACGGCCAAGATCAGTTCTTTTGGCTCTCGCTTTCTCAGAGCGCGCAGACTGACCAAAACCGTCGCCCCGGTGGCAATGCCATCATCCACTAACACTACCCGCTGATTTTCCAGCGGCACTATCTCCCCCTCTGGATGATAAACGTTCATCCGCCGCTCGATTTCATCCCTCTGTCGCTTGACCTCTGCGTCGATGTAATCTCGGTCTGCACCTACGTGCTGGGCCAGCATCTCGTCTATCCAGACAGTACCATCGCTGGTCACCGCTCCAATGGCTAGTTCAGGGTTATAAGGCGCGCCGATTTTGCGCGCGATGTACACGTCGAGCGGCACATCCAGTGCAGTGGCGACCTCATAAGCGACTACCACCCCGCCCCGCGGGATGCCGAGGACCACCGTGTCCTTCGTGCCGCGTAGATAGGATAGTGCTTTTGCCAACTCCTGCCCAGCCTCGCGGCGATTTCGAAAGTGCATTAGTTGTCCTCCTCGGAATGGCACCTTCATTGAGGAAAGGCCGCTCTCCAGTCTGCCAGCGCGTGTGCTTTTTCACCTCTCTGCCAGCGCGAGTGCCAGTTCTACAGCCTGGGTGGGTGAGTTCACGTAGAGAATGCCCCCGTCGCGTTCCCCATTCTTGGATAACTCCCAGGTTTCAAGTCCTATCACTGGCCGGCCCATTTTGAGAGCCAGCGCGATCTCCGAGAGGGTGCCATACTCCCCGCCAACAGCGATGACCGCCTGGGCCGAGCGCACCACCAGGGCGTTGCGAGCCTCGCCCATTCCGGTGGGAATTGGGATATCCACGTAGGGATTGGCTTCATCTACCGACTCGCCGGGCAGTATACCTACGGTGATCCCTCCAGCGCTTTTAGCCCCGCGGCAAGCAGCCTCCATCACGCCGCCACGTCCACCGCAAACGAGTACCGCCCCCCTCTTTGCCAACCCTCGTCCTACGGCCTCAGCCAGGGAGGCTAGTTCTGGCCCGCAAACCGCGCTACCGACTACGGCGACGAATGTCCTCACCGTATCCCCCGTAATTCTGCCGCAAACAGGCGTGTGTAGACAGCACCAGTTGGCCGCAGGTCACTGCGCATCAGGCTAACTTGATGTACGGTCATGCGCGCTGACTCAGTGCAGGGTGTCCTCTCTACCAATGCACCTAAGGCAGCCCGCTCGGCCTTACTCACGTCTTTCCGCACCCGTGCCAGGGTCAGGTGGGGTTTGAAAGGGCGATCTTCGGGTTTGAAGCCCAACGCGGCCAGTTGATGCTCCACATCATGCTGCAACGACTGCAGGGGTTCCAGATCGCCAGCGAACCCCACCCACACTACGTTGGGCTGACGCATGTTAGGAAAACAACCTAGGCTACCCAATTCTATGTCAAAAGGACTATGACCTGTGCAACCACGCTCGATAGCGGCTTGGATTTCAGCCAGCCGATTGAGGCCTACGTTGCCTAGAAACTGCAGGGTGAGATGGATGCTCTCCGGCGCCACCCATCGGCCGATCTGTGCC
>JADBJK010000035.1 GCA_014874485.1 Chloroflexota bacterium | reverse complement strand
ACGCGGTACGTAACGATGTCGCCCGGCTCGGCGTAGCCGTCGTTGGGCCCGCCGTTGATGTCGGCGATGGTCTTGTCCACCACCAGGCCGGGCAGCGCCCCGGGCAGCGTCTCGTCGTCCCAGTCGTCGGGCAAGTCCTGCCCGTACCCGTCCTGCGCCGTCGTGTACGCCGTGTTGGTGTAGTTCACGCCGTCGGCGATGCCGTTGCCCACCCGCACGTCAAAGGTCAGGGTGAGCGTCTCGCCTGGGTCAATGGTCGCGCCCCGCGGCAGCACGTCGGCGAACGTCCAGGTCAGCGGATCGGCAGCGGAGCCGGTGCCGGTCGGGTCGGCGGTGTACGTGCCCGCGTAGTTCGGCCACGTCGCCTGAGTGGAGCCGGGCTGGTACGTGAACTGCGCCAGCGGAGACGGCAACACGTCGGTGATGACCACGTTGTACGCCGTCGTCGCGCCCGGGTTGCTGATGCGGATGCGGTACCGGATGAGGTCGCCCTGCTGGATGTTGGAGAACGACGTCAGCACCTGCCCGCCGCGCGTGATTTGGGCGATGTCCTTCGTCAGGTCCGGGATGGGCACGTTACAGGTTGCGGCCCCGCTGGCCGAGTTATCGGTCTCGTTGCACTCCACGATGGTGTTGGCGGGGTCTATGACCACCTGGAACGTGTGCGGCACGCCCGTCTCCAGAGGCCCGGTGTTGTACGAGAACGTGCCGGTGGCCCCAGACGCCAGGTTGGGCGGGGTGGTGGTCAGCGTAACCGGCGCGCCGCCATCCACCACGATGCGCACCTGCACGCCGGTGGCCGTGTTGCTCTGGTCGGTGTGGTTGCGAACCGTTCCGGCCACGGTAACCGACCCGTCGGTGTTGCAGGTGTACGTCGGTCCGGCAGAGAAATACAGGTTGGGGCTGGTTACGTAGGCGTTGGAGTACCCTGTGTACACGCCGCTGGCGCAGTCCCTGTCGGCGGTGGTCGTCGGATTGCCGTCAATGTTGTTGTCGTTGTCGCAGCCCCAGGTAGCGCGGGCGCGGTTCCGCCGCAGCGTGGAATCGCACGAGTCGCCCGTGCCGTTGTAGTGGGCCGTCAGGGTTACCGACTTGCCCTGGCCGGGTCCCAGGTCGTCCAACTCCCACGTAACGCTCTGGCCCACGTTCACGAACCCACCGACGCCGGTGGCCGGGTTCGTGGCCGTAACAAAACTGAACCCATTGCCCAGCGTGTCTTCAATCACGATGTAGCCCGCCGTCGCCACCGCGCTGGTGTTGGTAACCCGGATGGTCCAGGTAACGTCATTACCGGGGAGCACCGCCTGCGTCGTTGGCACTTTCGTGATGGTCAGCGTCGGATATTGCCAGGTCGGCCCCACATTCTGGTTCAGCGTGCGGGCGCTGTTGCAGCAGTCCAGGTACGATCCGCTGACGTTGAACGTGCCGGTGCGGATGCACAGCAGGTCCACCTGGAACGTGATGGTCGTGGACGCGCCGGGCGGCAAGTCGGGCAGGATGCCTGCATTGTACACCAGCCGCGTGGCCGTGGACGAACTGGGCACAGGGTTCGCCGTGCCATCCACGTAGGTGGCCCCCGACGGCAGCGTGATGGTTATGGCCGGGCTGTAGGCCGTCGCCACCGGGTCGGTGTTGGTCAGCGTAACCGTTACCGAGTTCCCCAACGTGCAGGACGCCAATGCCGACGGCCCGAACGACGCGACAATGTTCGGCGCCGCACGGGTTACCGTCGCCGTGGACGACACCGGCGTGCCCTGGCAGGACGCCGGCGTGGAAGGATCCTCGTCCGTCGCGCCGCAGCCCCAGGCCGCCGTAATCGTGTTGCCCAGCGACGGGCTACACGGCGCGTTGTCCAGCGTCGCGTGGAGCGTGAACGTCCGCGTCTGGCCGGGGCCGAGGTTGGCCAGTTCCCACGTTACGGTCTGCCCCACGACCTGGCGGTTGGGAACCGACACCCCGCCTTCGCGCACATCCACGAAGGTGAAGGCCCCGCCTAGCGTATCGGCCAGGGTTACAACCGTAGCCGTAACCGGCGCGCCGTCCGTGCCGAGCAGCGCGTTGTTGACGGTGATGGTCCACGTTACCGCCGAACCGCAGGTCAGGTTCCCGGTCGGCGTCTGAACCTTGGACACCGTGAGGATGGGGTTATTGGGCCGGACGCTGAAGTAGTTGGTTGCCGTCTGCGCACGTCCCGCGCTCTTGCAGTCGGCATACGATGCGTAGAAGGCCAGTTGGCTCTGGACGAACTCACAGGCCACATCCACCCGGAAGCGAATTTCCACCGTCGTATCCGGGTATAACTGGTCCAGATACGCGAACAGGCCCGCATCGCCCTGGGTGTAACTCCAGACCAGCGCCGTAGGGGTGATGAGCGGCTCGCTGCTCCCCAGCCCCATCCATGGGCCACCGTTGACGCGGTACTCGGCGTTGGGCGCGGCTGCGTAGGTCAGACCCGTCGGCAAAGCCAGGTTCAGTTCCAGGTCAAACAGCGGCGTCAGGCCCGCATTCCGCACGCTCAGGACCACATCCGCCTGTCCGCACGGATTGATGGGCGTGAAGGCCATGGACGTGGCCACCAGATTGGCCGGCGGGAATAGCAGGGTTGAGGAATCGCTCACCGGCCCGGAGCAGACCGAGCCGAGGCACTTGGTTTGCATCGTAACCACGTTGACGTCATCATCGCAGCCGACCAGGTCCGCCACCACGTCCACTTCCCGGAACTCGCCCGGCGCGAGCGTCAGCACCCATGAAACGCCGTTGATGGGCGTGCCATCTGGCAGTTGGTTCGTGTAGGTCGTTACGCCGGTGGCATTGCTCCACACCGCCGAACTGTATTTCTGGCTCGGCCCCATCTGATCAAACAGTTGCACACTGTAGGCAGTGCCTGCGCCGGAGTTCAAAATATGCAGATGCCACGAGACCTGGGTCCCCGACGCCCACTTCATTTCGGGGAATTTGTAGATCGTCAGGTTCGGGTCCAGCACGATGCCGGAATCGCTGGCCGAGGCCGAGCATGTCCGGTCTGGGCTGGTGAGACTCATCGGGAATGACGGGCTGGGCAGGTTGTTGCAGCGATTGTTGTAGTAGAGCGTAACCGGCAGGGACGAGGTAGACAAGCACCGCGCTTGAACAGTTATGTAAAGTTGCGCCGTCGTGTTGCCCCCCGCGAACAGGTCGCCGTAGTTCCACTGGTAGCCGCCGGGCACTGCCGTGCCGGTGAGCGGCGACAGCGGCTGAATCCCCGACCACCCCGTTACCGTGATGACCTCGTAGTTGCTGCTGTCCAGGAACAGGAGCACATCATAGGCATCCACCGACGACGTGCGCGTGAGGGTTACGGTGATGACATACGTCCCGCAGGATGACGTGATGTCCGGGATGCCCGTAACACTCACGTCCATGGTAGAGCCGTACACCGTCGGCTCCACCACGTCGCGGGTAACGAGCCTATCCCCCGCCGTGGTGCACGGGCCGTCAAACCCAGGGTCTCCCGTTATGTCCACCTCCAGGGTGGCGAAGTCGTACCATGTAGAAGACCCCCCGCACCCAGAGGGATGCGTATCCAGCGCATACGAGATGACCAGCGTGCTGTTGCGCACCGACGCAGGGAACGTCCCGCCGCTGAAGTCAAACACCAGGTGCCCGCCAACCACCGAGACCGCAACCTGGCTCGTGTAGTCTACGCCGTTGATGAGCACCTGGGCCGACGCGGGGACATACGTCTGGCCCTCGGGCATATCCTCGGTGAACAGCAGGTCGGTCCACGGGACGTTGTCCCAGCGGGCGTTGTCGTCAAAGGTGTACGTGGTCGTGTAGGTAATCGGCGTGCAGTACTCAAAGTTGTACGCCGACGCGACCGTGCGGCTGGATTCCAGTCCGATGTCGGTCTGGGGGCACTCAACGGCCGTGGTTGCAGACGCCGACGCCGTCCGCAGGCAGCCGCAGCAGTCCTGCACCGACGCGGTTACCTGGTTCACGAAGATGCTGCCGCACAGGTCGCAGCCGCTCTCGGTGGTGCCCGAGATGTGGAACGTGGGGCGCAGGGTTGCCCCCGTCGCGGGGTCTATGCCCGTCCAGACGATCTTGCCGTCCACCACGGTACCGCCATCGGCGTCCAAGACGCTCCACCCCGCAGGGACGGTGTCGGTAACCGTGATGTCGCCGGCCTCGCCGCCCGCGCCGCACGACAGGCCACCGGTGTAACTCACGTTGATCGTGTACTGCACATCGTCGCCCAGCGCCGCCACACTGGGACCCGACTTGCTGAGCGACAGCGACGGCGGCCCGCCGCTGATGCTCAGCGAACTGGTGCGCACCGGCGTGTGGAACACCACGCCGCAGTCGTCCTCGTAGGTGGGGAACCAGGTGCGCGACCCGGTCGGCGGCGTGGCGCTGCACCAGTTCCCCGAGAACGACACCGAATAGGCAAGCGTGTACGACCCACTGCCCGGAATATCCGGTAACACGAACCCCGGCGTGGGTGCCCACACGTAACTGGCGCCCGGCGAGGTAACCGTTACGTTGTAGCCGGTCAAGTCCACGGCGAGGAACACGTTGTGAGCCGTGCCCGCGCCGATGTTGTTCACGGCGAAACTCACCGACGCCGACGGCGAGCAGTACGGCAGCGCGATATTGGCCGGCGTGAAGTCCAGCAGAGGCTCCCGCAGTTGCAGCGCAACGCTGGCCTGCACCTCTTCGGGAACTTGGCAGGTCTCACCGGTGCACCCCCACGTGCCTTGGGCGATGTTGGTCAGGTTGGCGCACGACTCCACCCGCGTGATCTCGGTGAGGGTAACCGCCTGCCCTGCCTCAATGCGGGCCAGCGCGGGGACCTCGTTGGCGGTCCAGACGACGGTATCCGTGCCGTTGTACACGCCCGGCGGCGCGGATGAGACGTAACTCAACCCGCTGCCCAGGGTGTCCGTAACCACCACATTGCTGATCGGACCCAGACCGCTGCTCCGCGCCACAATTCGCCACGTAATCTGATCCCCCAAATACGCGGGCGGCGACGTGGTCGGCGGAATCGGCGTGCCGTTCACGGCGACCGCTTCTTTCGTCAGGGTCAGCGCGCCCGGGTTCACGACGAACGAGGTGTACTTGACAATGTCGGAGCCACCCTCGTAGGAAACGGTCGTGGTGTTGTCGCCCGACACCGCAGCACAGCCGGCGTCAAACACAAACGTCCGCGAGATTTGCTGCCCGACGGGGATGAGTCCCACGTTGGCAATCTGCGGCGTCGGCGAGAACCCGGCCGGCATGGCGCTCCGGATCACCACACCGTTGGCAGGATCGGGGCCGAGGTTCGTTACGGTAACGGTGAACGTCGCCGTCCCGCAAATCTCCACCGGCGCAGCGGGCCCCGTAACCGCCACGACGAGGGCAGAATCCTGCGCGATGGGGCCATCGTTTCCCCCGATGGCCCCATCTGGCTGGGGGCGCGCATGGGCCAAAACAGCAAACCCGAAGAAGACGACCGCAACGCCCAAGAAGATTGCCGCGGCAACCAGCGCATACCGATCCGCATGCCTCCGCATAGGCACCTCCCCAGAGTAAGGCAGCAAGGTCTATCCGGGCACGAACCCGCGACGCGCCCGTACGATTATACCACAGAATGGGCCGCTCGTGCGTTACAATTTGTTCATATAGGCCTTGTTTGTCCAGTTTGGCGGCAACGCAACAGCCATCGCGAGGGGGTGAAAAGCCAGCACTCATAAAGGCAGGGGCCTTTCCTTTCCGCGGCGTCAGGTGCTCTCGCGATGATCACTGCTCGTCCTGCGTTTGACATGACCGCCCCACGGAGAGTAGTATGCAAACACGTTGGAGGGAGAATGCACAACATAGCCATCGCGTCCCATTGCATTGAGTGCGGAGCGTGCGTGGACGTCTGCCCCGCGCGCGTCTTCACCAAGGCCGACGGCGTGCGAGCCTCGCGCCCGGGTGGCTGCATCCTGTGCGGGCATTGCGTCGCGGTGTGCCCGGTGGAGGCCGTGGAGCACGGCGGCTTTGACGGGCAGGAGTTCCCGCCGATGCCCGCAGGCGCGGGGCCGGACGTGGACACCCTCACGGGGTTCCTGCGCAGCCGCCGCTCCGTGCGCGAGTTCCGCCAGAAGGATGTGCCGCGCGAAGTTCTGGAGAAACTGCTGGACATCGCACGGTACGCGCCGACGGCCAGCAACGCCCAGGACGTGCGGTTCATCGTCATCACCGACCGGCAGAAGATGAGGGCGCTGTCGCAGCGCATCACCCGCTGGCTGCCGGTCCTTCGGCGGCTGGCAGGGATTCCGGGAGCCCTGGCGTGGGCCAGCAAATCCTGGGGGCGAAAGCGACTGGAGGGCTACCTGGCGTCTCTGGACGGCTTTGAGGAAATCATTCGGGCGGGCGGCGACCCGATTTTCTACGATGCGCCCGCCCTCATCCTCACCCACGCGCACAAGAAGAACGCTTTCGGCATTGAGAACAGCGCCTACGCGACCTATCACATCGCCCTCGCGGCCCACTCCATGGGCCTGGGCACGTGCATGGTGGGGTTCCTGACGACGGCAAGCCGATACGACCCCGGGGTGCGGCGCTTGGCGGGCATCCCGAAGGGCCACCGCATGGCGACCGCGCTCGTCGTCGGCTACCCCGTGCACCGCTATCGGCGGCTGGTGCCCCGGAAGCCCGCGCGGGTGTCGTGGGATGGGGATCGGGCGGCGGACTCCGCGAATCTGTAAGGAGGGGCAGGATGGAATACCGTGCAACCATCTACGCGCTCCTTCACATCCCGGCGCTGATCGTAACCCTGGTGGCGATTCCCTTCATGAAGGCCAGTCTTGACCACCTGACTCTGCCCCCGGCGTCGTTGTCCGGGCCCTCCGTTTTTGCGTCCAATCGCCAGATCGTTATACTATTCACAAACTGCAGGAATCACAAATGCTCGCGGTCCACCGGCGTGCCGCCAACATCACAGCCTGCATCACAGACCAGGAGGGAGAGACATGAACGCATCGGTTGACCACATTTCCAGAGAAGAGTTGTTGGGCTATCTCCGCCGCTACCGAGGGCTGATCGGCGTGCAGAGCAAGGTGCCGGTCAAGGATTCGGCCATGCTCAGCCTGCTGTACACCCCCGGCGTGGCCGAGGTGTGCCGAGCCATCGCCAAGGACCCGCTGCTGTCGTTCACCTACACGCTGCGCGGGAACACCGTGGCTCTGGTCAGCAACGCATCGGGCCTCTTCGGCCTCCCGAACGCGTGCCCGGAGGCCGCCCTGCCGCCCCTGGAGGGCAAGGCCATCATCTTCAAGACGTTCGCCGGCGTGGATGCCCTGCCCATCGTGCTGAACGCCGAGCACACCGCCGAGATGGTGGAGACCATCGGCGCGTTGAGCGGCACGTTCGGCGCGGTGTGCCTGGAGGACATCGCCGCCCCGCGCAGCATCCTGGTAACATCCTTGCTGGAGAAGGCGCTCACCATCCCCGTCGTGAACAACCACCAGGAAATCGTGGCCATCGGGACCCTCGCGGCCCTGATGAACGCAGCCAAGGTGGTGGGCAAGAAACTGCAAGACCTGAAGGTCGTGATCCACGGCGCGGGCGCTGCTGCCATGGGCGTGGTGGATTTGCTGGACGAGGTCGGCGTAACCCAGAAGGTCGTCTGCGACAGGCATGGTGCGCTCACCCCCTTCCGCCTCAAGGAGATGAACTGGCTGAAGCGCTACCTCGCCAAGCGCACCAATCCGGAGCGCCGCGATGGCTCGCTGGCCGACATGCTCCAGGGCGCTGACGTGTTCATCGGCTTCTCCGGCGGCGGGACGCTGACGGAAGAGATGGTGCGGAGCATGGCGCCCGACCCCATCATCTTCGCCTTCTCCGTGCCCGACCCGGAGATTCTGCCGCCGGCCGCCGAGAAGGCCGGGGCCGCCGTCGTGGCCACCGCGCGGGACGACTACCCCAACGGCATCAACATCGCCCTGGTGTTTCCGGGCTTCTTCCGCGGCCTGCTGGACGTGCGGGCGGAGGGCGTCAACAACCAGATGCTCGTCGGCGCGGCCCGCTGCCTGGCCGACATGGTCCCGAACCCCGACCGCTACCGCATCGTGCCCGACGTGCTGGACTTCACCGTCGCGCCGCGCCTGGCGAAGGAAGTGGCGAGACTGGCCATAGAAACGGGTATGGCCCGCGTCAAGGCCAATCCCGACGAGATTGAGGAGCGCACCCGTCGGTACATCTACGAAGGGCAGGCGGCCACGGTGGACGAGCCGCGCGTGGGGCCGAACGCATCCCTGGGCGAGAAGGCCATTGACCTGCGGCGGCGCTACCACGGCGCGCTGGAAATCCACGCCAAGTTGCCCATCCGCGACCGGTACACGTTGAGCCTGTACCTGTCGCCCAACGACGCCGAGCCGGCCAAGGTCATCAACGAGGACCCCGCCCGCGCCTACGAACTCACGGCCAAGGGGAACCTGGTGGCCGTCGTTACCGACGGGTCGGCCGTGCTGGGGCTGGGCAACATCGGGCCGCGCGAGGGCCTGCCCGTCATGGAGGGGAAGTCCATCCTGTTCCATACGTTCGCGGGCGTGGAAGCCTTCCCCATCTGCGTCTCCACGCAGGACACCGACGAGATCGTGGAAATCGTGCGACGCATCGCGCCCACGTTCGGGGGCATCAACCTGGAGGACATCGCCGCGCCCCGCTGCTTTGAGATTGAGGAGAAACTCAAGGCCCTGCTGGACATCCCCGTGTTCCACGACGATCAGCACGGCACGGCGGTGGTGGTCATGGCGGGCCTCATCAACGCCTGCAAACTGGCGGGCAAGGCGCTGGATTCGGTGCGCGTGGTCATCAACGGCGCGGGCGCTGCAGGCATCGCCGTTGCCAAGATGCTCCTCGCAGGCGGCGTGAAGGACATCATCCTGTGCGACACGAATGGCACCATCTACCAGGGCCGCAAGCAGGGGATGAACTGGATCAAGGAAGAGATGGCGAAGGTAACCAACCGCGAGAAGATTCGCGGCTCGGTGGCCGACGCCCTGAAGGGGGCCGACGTGTTCATCGGCGTCTCGGCGCCCGGCGTGCTCACGCCCGAGGTCATCGCGGCCATGGCGGAGAAGCCCATCCTGTTCGCGCTGGCGAACCCCGACACCGAGTTCGCGCCCAGGCCCGGCGCGCCCCGCGAAGAGGTGGAAGCCGCCATCCGCGACGCACGGCGACAGGGCGCCATCATCGCAACCGGCCGCAGCGACTTCCCCAACCAGGTGAACAACTCGCTGGCGTTCCCGGGCATCTTCCGCGGCGCTCTGGACACGCGCGCCCGCGAAATCAACGAGGCGATGAAGGTGGCCGCCGCACATGCCATCGCCACGCTGATTCCCGAAGACCGCCTGGAGCCGGAGCGGTTCATCCCCGGCGGCATGGACTTCGCGGTGCCCCCGGCGGTCGCTGCGGCCGTGGCGCGTGCAGCCATGGAGAGCGGCGTCGCACGGGTAACGGTGGACCCGGCCCAGGTGGCCGAGCGCACCCGCCGCTTCATCTACGAGGGCTACCTGGCCTGACAGGCGCGAGAAAGTGGTATTGTCAGGGGCCCGGCGGGCTGGGTTCTTGCACAGCGGGCCGGGCCCCTGCGAGGCGCGTCGCATCTGAATGCACCCAGTTCACCGACAAGAGGCGGGACCGAGTCTGCCGTGTCCCTGCAGAGGCCCGCACGGCAAACGGCAAGGCCGGCACGGCGCACGTGAGGTGGGCGGATGGTGCGGGTGTACCTCCGCTTCTACGCGGAACTGAACGACTTCCTGCCACCGGAGCGCAGGCAGGTGGAGTTTGAGCACCCGGCAGCCGACCGCGCGTCGGTCAAAGACGTGATTGAATCGGCCGGCGTCCCCCACACGGAAGTGGACCTCATCCTCGTGAACGGCGTCTCCGTGGACTTCGCCCACCCCGTGGCCGATGGCGACCGCATCAGCGTGTACCCCGTGTTTGAGTCGGTGGACATCTCGCCCGTCGTTCGGCTGCGCCCGCGCCCCCTGCGGAATCCGCGCTTCGTGTTGGACACGCACCTGGGCAGGCTGGCCGGGTATCTGCGCATGCTCGGCTTTGACGCCGCATACCGCAACGACTACGATGACGCCGAGATCGTGCGCATATCCGGCGCAGAGGGCCGCATCATCCTGACGCGCGACAAGGGGCTTCTGATGCGCAATGCGGTTACGCATGGCTATTGGGTGCGGGCCACGCGCGTGCGCGAGCAAGCGCTTGAGGTCGTGCGCCGCTTTGACCTGGCCGCTGAGGCGAGGCCCTTCACCCGCTGCCTCGTCTGCAATCGGGAGTTGCGGCCGGTGCCGAAGGAAGAAGTCGCCGACCGCCTTCTGCCGAAGACGCGCCAGTACTACGAGGACTTCGCCGTCTGCGATTCGTGTGGCCGCATCTACTGGAACGGCTCCCACTACGAGCACATGCGGCTTGTGGTGGACTGGATTCTGTCCAAAGCGCGCGGAGGTGAGGAGAGATGAGGAAGTGGACTCATGCTCTGCTGGTCTTGTGCCTTGCGGGGCTGTTGGCCGGTTGCGGGGGAGGCCGCCCTGCCACGCCCCAGCCCACGCCCGCCCCGGCGGACAAAACCGTCGCCGCGCTGACGCTGACAAGCCCCGCGTTTGAAGCCGGCGGCGCGATCCCGCGCAAGTACACCTGCGACGGCGACGACATCTCGCCCCCACTGGAGTGGAGCGCGCCTCCGCAGGGGACCCAAAGCCTGGCGCTCATCATGGACGACCCGGACGCGCCGGCGGGCGTCTGGGATCACTGGGTGCTGTACAACCTGCCTGCGGACGCGCGCGGCCTGCCCGAAGGCGTCGCACCCGATGCGGTGCGGGCCGACGGCAGCCGCCACGGCCGGAACAGTTGGGGCCGGTTCGGCTACGGCGGCCCGTGCCCCCCGAGTGGCACCCACCGGTACTTCTTCCGGCTGTACGCCCTGGACACGACGCTGGACCTGGCGGCAGGCGCGAATAAGGCTCAACTCCTGGCGGCGATGGCAGGGCATATCGTCGCCCAGGGCGAACTCATGGGCACGTATCGGCGGTAGGCGCAGGCGCGCGAGAACGGGGCTTGGCCTGTTCACACTGCCGCATAAACCTACCACTTCGCCACATTGATTCCTGTTTGTAAGTTATCGCGAGGAGCGCAGCGCCCAAGCGAGCCCTGTGGTCTGTCATTCTGAGGCGCGGAGCGCCGAAGAATCTCGTCAACCGAGAGGCTACGCTCCGCCCGCAAGGACGGCAGACAATCTTCTCTCCAGTGCTACTGTGCCACCGTGTACTTCCTCACCAGCACCATCCCGTCCATGCGCCGCTTGTACTCCTCAATCGTCCCGCCTGGGAATCGGGCCTGCAGCACGGGCAGGATGTCGGCCTGGTCGGGCAGGACGTAGAAGTGCAGCGGCTGCTCGGGGTTCAGCCGGTCCAGGACGGCGGGCACGCAACCCAGGAAACGGTCGCGCGAGACGTAGGCCGTCGGCGAGTGATAGACTCTTCCCGACGCGTCCACGCCCTCGTGGGTGCACAGCAGGAACGTGCCGTGGCCCTGATTCCGCTCGTAGTCCAGCGCGGCCAGGGTTACCGCTTCCTGCGTCGGCGTCTTGTACGCCTGGTGCACGTTGTACACGCCGAAGTAGAAGTGGATGTCCAGGGCGATCAGGACAACGGCAACCAGGGCCGCCACACGGGATGCCACCTGCGGCGTCCACCCCACCGTCTGCGCCAGTTTCGCCACCCCCGCGTCTAGCCCGATGGCCACGACCAGGATGGCCGCCGGCAGCACTCCCAGCAGGCGGTGGAACGTGGCCGCGTCGGTGATGAGCACCGAGCCCAGAGTGAGGACGACCAGCATCCACGCGACAAGCCCCTGATAGGCAGGCTTCTTGATTCGGGCGAACACGGCGAGGAGTCCGATGAGGAAGATGGGGCCTTGCGCGGGGTGCAGCATGGCCTGCTGGGGATGGTAGAACGTCCCGCGGTCGGGCGTTACGGTGAAGACCAGCAGGCTATCGCGCACCTGGTACCACCAGAGTTTCCATTCAGGCAGGCCCATCTGCGCCGACAACTGCTGCATCTTGTCGGAGAAGGGCATGGTCAGGAACAGGTGCTCGGAGACGCTGCCCGGGCTGCGAAGCCAATGCCCGAACAGCGGCCCGGCGGTTACCAGCGTAACGAGCGCGAAGCCGAGCAGCAGTTTCCAGGCCCGCAGCGTGCCGCGCCGGTCGGCGACGAGCCAGATGAGGAGAGTGACCAGCACGACGAACGGGATGGCGCGCGTCCCGAAGTAGAAGTACTGGGCGAATCCCAGCCCGAACCCCGCGATGGCATACGCCCACGCGCTTCCCGTCGCCCCGGCGACCCACAGCGCCGCCAGCACCCACGTGGCGAACAGGCTATCGCCGTTGTTGTTCAGCCCCAGGCGGCTGAAGTGGATGGCGGTGTTGGAGCCCAGCGCCAGGATGCCCGCGAGCACCCCCACCCGTCGCCCGTAGCACGTTCGCCCCAGCAGATACAACGCCACCACCATCAGCGAGCCGGCGATGGCCCAGGGCAACCGCATGGCGAAGAACGTCCTGCCGAACGCGCGGATGGACAGGCCGTTCAAGAAGAACTGCAGCGTCGGATGGGTAGCCCAGCCGGTGGCGAACGGATCCGTCGCCACGCCTTCCGCAGCGTCCGCCGCCGACAGCGCCAGCGACGCCTCGTCGGGATCCACGCCCATGGGCACGGTTTCCAGATACGGGACCCGGAGCAGGAGCGCGCCCACGAGGAGCAAGCCCACGATGAGCCAGTCGCGGCGGTCCGGCGGCTCCGGTGCCGGAAGCCCCAGGCGTATGGGACGCGGTTCCAACCGCACCACAGCCGCGATGACGAAAAGGCACGCAATCCCCCACACCAGGAACAACTGCCACGTCTGCGCCCAGTGCTTCCACCCGCCCGGGTTCGCAGCGAGGGGCAGCATGATGAGCAGCCCCACGACGGTCTGCGCCCAGTCGGCCTGCGCTGCGGGGAACGCGGGGCGCAGCCTGAGGATGAGAAGCAACACATTCGCGGCCATGATGGCAAATCCCCAAGCCTGCGCTTGCGAGATGGCGCGGAGCAGGAACTGGCCGACGTACATGCCGACGAGAGGGAGGGAGAGGTACAGGACCGAGGCGATCTTGGCCCTGTGCGCACCCGGCAGAGATAGGCGGGGCGCTTTCCAACGTGCGATCCGCCCCCGGGCTTGCTCTGCCGGCGATGTGTCTGCGGTGGCCTGCATCCCGCCGTCCGGGGGCAGGCTGCTGTGTTCGTCCATGGGCCGATGCTCCTGCTGGGCGTTGCGGCAAGGATAGCGCGTGGGAAGGCGGCTGTCAATCGCAGGCAGGAATGGCGGCTCTGCCTGCTGTAGGCAAATGGTGTGCACGCGTTCCCCGCCCGTCATTGCAAGCGAAGCGAAGTATCTCGGCTGACGAGATTCTTCGGCGCTTCGCGCCTCAGAATGACAGGCCGTATGTCATTGCGAGCGAAGCGAAGCATCAGCGAAGCGAAGTATCTCGGCTGGCGAGATTCTTCGGCGCTTCGCGCCTCAGAATGACAGGCCGTATGTCATTGCGAGCGAAGCGAAGCAATCCCAGGCCCTATCTGTCATGCTGAGCGAAGCGAAGCATCTCGGCTGACGAGATTCTTCGGCGCTTCGCGCCTCAGAATGACAGGCCGTATGTCATTGCGAGCGAAGCGAAGCAATCCCAGGCCCTATCTGTCATGCTGAGCGAAGCGAAGCATCTCGGCTGACGAGATTCTTCGGCGCTTCGCGCCTCGGTAGGGACAATTCATGAATTGTCCCTACGGGCTGTGATGGCTTCGGGTACCCGCGCCCTTGCAATGACGGCTATCCATCCATCCTCGTGGCGGCAGCGGTGGAGGCGTGGCGCGATGCCGTTACATTACGCGGCGGTTCACGGTTCCTTGTACGCGTGATGCAGGCCCAGGTCCTCGGCCTCGTTGATGGCGCGGGACATTTCGGGAATCATGGCCGCGCCGTGGCGGTACTGGAACGGCCACATGCTGCGCGGGTCAAAGATGCCCACCCGGTCGCCATCCTTCAGGACGTGCCCTAGGTCGGGCTGGAGGCCCGGCATGGCACTGAGGTTGCCGCTGATGAAGGTGATGCCGCGCTCCTCCGTGGGGACGCCGATGCGTGCCAGGAGGTCGGCCATGGTGCTACCCTCGGGCAGCGTTACCTTGAGGTTGGCGTGCGCCGGCCCAGCGGCGTCCCCGCCGTATTTCGCCAGCGCACCATAGAGCCAAACGTCCACAACGATGTCTGCCATGCTACCCTCCTCCAATCGGCGGGAAGATTCCAACCTCGTCGCCCTCTGTGAGCGCAAAGTTCAAGGGCTGAGCGCGCCCGTTGACGAACACGACCCGCACCTCATCCGGCGGCAATCCCAAGTGGCGGATCAGCGCCTCAACGGTAGCCCCATCGGGCAGTTCCGCGTCAAACGGAATCCCCGATGGCTTGTTCGTAACGTACCGGTTCAGCCCGGCGAACAGCCTGACATGGACGCGCATCTTCACCTCACGGACACCGCACGATGTCCTGTGCCCACAGGCAGTCGGCGCAGGACGGGTTCCAGCCCCAACAACCCTCGTTCCGCTCGCGCAGGTCGCAGGTCTCCCGCAAGTCGCAATCGGGACACGACGGGAAGTGGAACCCGCGCACCTCGCTGCGGAATCGGACGTACTCCTCGGACGTCCAAATGTCGGCCAAGGACTGGTCGTTGACGTTGCCGAGAATGTAGCGGGTTACCTGCTTCTGCCTGCCGTCAATGGTGAAGTACGCATAGTTGTGCGACAGGGCGTAGCAGGGCGAAACCCCGCCATCCCATCCTACCACAACTGCGCGGTCTTGCACAAATCGGCAGCGGCGTTCCGCGCCCCAGTGCATGCGGGGCAGTTCCAGCGTGCCCCAGGTAACCCAGGCGTCCAGCGACACGGGCCAGCCGCCGGAGTTGAGTGGGGGGCGCGGCTCGTAGCCGTACAGCATCTCGTCGCGCATGTCCTCGGTGTAGGCCAGCACGTTGCTCACCAGGACGCGGGCCGCCCCCAGCCGCGACGCCAGCCCCGCCAGTTGCCCCAACTCGGCCACGTTGCTCTTCAGCGCCACGAATTCAATCCCGACGGCAGGCACCAGAGAACCGAGGCGAGACTTGGCTTCCTTGACGTGGCGGATGTTGTCCAGCACCTGCGAGAGCATGGCCCCGCGCACGCCGGCGTAGGTCTCGGGCTTCACGCCGTCCAGCGACACCACCAGCCGGTCCACGCCCAGGCGCACCATCTCCTCTGCCATTCGCTTGTCCAGCAGTAGGCCGTTGGAGCCGACCGTTACGGCGATGTCCCTCTTGCGCACCGCCTCAATCATGTCCAGGATGCGCGGATGGGTCAGCGGCTCGCCGAAGCCGGTGAAGATGACGCGCTCCAGTTTGGGCATGCCCGCGAGGCTCTCGGCGATGCGCGC
This sequence comes from Chloroflexota bacterium, assembly GCA_014874485.1. Taxonomy (GTDB): domain Bacteria; phylum Chloroflexota; class Anaerolineae; order DTLA01; family DTLA01; genus DTLA01. The sequence continues at coordinate 2,556 of JADBJK010000035.1, read as the reverse complement.
GAACGTGCTGTCGGACATCTGGGCCTCGGGGTCCTGCCAGACGTTGCGGATGCAGGTGCGGCAGTGCAGGTTGCAGCCCGTCGTCGGCTCCACGTACAGTTTGCGGGCGTCCGGGGCGCAGGGGTGGAGAATCAGGTCGCCCTCGCGCTCGTCCAGCCAGTACTCGGCGCTGGGCGGGATGTGGCGGCGCTGGAGAAAATCCTCGGGCAGCACGAGTCTGCCATTCGCATCGGCAATAACTTTGGGCATCTGGTTTCAAACCCCGCTAGCCCGTAGGGACAATTCATGAATTGTCCCTACGGAGGCGCGGAGCGCCGAAGAATCTCGCCAACCGAGATGCTTCGCTTCGCTCGCAATGACATGTGGTCAAGTATTAGTGCAGGTGCGACGCACCGCGGGAGCGCGTCGCACCTGGTCCTACTTGCGAAACCTTGTGGTTACCGACTACATCTCGCCGAAGACCGAGTCCAGGGCGCTGTCGGGCACGTCCCACACCACATTGTGCGGCGGGAGCGGCTCGTACTTCATGAACTCGGGCATGCGGTCCGCTTCTTTGCCGATGCCGGCGGCCTCGTTGAACGCGCGCTCAATCTTCAGGATTTCGGCGCCCAGTTTGGCCGCGTCCTCGGACTTCCAGTTGGTGCCCAGGACGCCGTTGCACTCCTCCATCATGCCCTCAAACCCGCTGGCGATGTCCAGGATGGCGAAGGCGATGAAGAGGCAGTGGCCGGTGGAGTCAATGAACGCCGTGGTCGCCTGGAATGCGCGGCTCAGCGCGGCCTTGCCCTCGGGGCTGAGCGGGTCCACCTTGCCGCTGACGCCCAAGATTTCCGGCGCGATGGTGTAGCCGGCGGTGTGATCGGCGCCCATGGTCGTCGTGGCGTAGGTGATGCCGATGCCCTTGATGGCCCGCGGCTCGTAGGCGGGCATGGACTGGCCCTTCACCGTGGGCACGCGGGTCAGGCCGAAGGCCTTGCCGGCGAACGCCGTGCCGCCGCCCAGGAGCCGCCCCATCGGCGTCCCCTTGCCCATCTCGTGCACCAGGTTGATGGCGCCCTTGCCGTCGCCGAACTTGATGACGCCGGCCTCCATAGCCACGGCCAGGGTCGTGCCGGTCTCAATGGTGTCCAGCCCGTAGGCGTTGCAGAGCCGCACCAACTCGGCGATGTCGTCCAGGCTGTCAATGCCGCAGTTGGCGCCCAGCGACCAGTCGGACTCGTACTCCACGCAAGAGACATGCTCGGTGCCGTCGGGCTTGTGCCAGGTGTTGGAGCACTGGATGATGCAGCCGGGGCTGCAGGCGTGGTTGTACAGTTCCTTGCCGAGGCGCTGCTTGTTGCCCTCAAAGATGGCCTCGCCGGCGATCTTGGCTGCGCCCTCAAAGCGGCCGCTGGAGAAGTTGCGGGTGGGCAGACCACCGGCCTCGTTCAGGATGTTGATGAGGACCGCCGTGCCGTAGGTGTTCAGGCCGCCCTTGGGCTTGGTGATGTCGTGGGCGCGGAGGGCGTCAATGAGTTTCTTGCGGCCCTCGTCAAAGAGCGCCTTGTCCTTGAGCACCACGCCAGGAGCACCGGCGGGGTCGGCCACGATGAACTTGAGACCGCGGCTGGCCATCACCGCGCCCATGCCACCGCGCCCGGAGTAGCGGCTCGGCCGCCCGGCCATGTCGTTGAACACGACGCCCGAGTTGCCGTAGCCGAACTCGCCCGCGTTGCCCGTGCCGGCGATGGAGACCTTGTTGCCGAACTTGGCGTACAGTTTCGGGAAGATCTCATACAGGTCCTTGCCGGCATATTCATTGGCAGGCATGAATTCTACCTTGGGCTTGCCAGCCTTGGCATCCCACGTGAGGTGCGCGAGATGGTAGCCCTTCGCCTGGCCCTCCACGACGATGGCCTTGATCTGCATGTTGGCCACGTGCTGCGCCCAAGACGTGCCCGCATTGGACTCCTTGATGCCACCCGTGAGGGGCGACTTGGCCCCCACAGACACGCGGGCCGATGTGGGCGCAACGGTGCCGGTTACGATGCCCGGCGCGAACACCAGTTTGTTGTTGGGGCCTAGCGGATGGCACAACGGGGGGACTTCATCGTGGACGATGGTGGAGGTCAGCCCGCGGCCGCCCAGGTGCTGGTACTTTGCGGGAACCTCCTCAAGCCGATAGGACAGGTCCGACATGTTCAACCGAAGGATCCACATTTCCAAACACCTCCTTGTGAGTTTGTGGGGGCAGAGGCCCTGCCCGGTTGCCTATCCGATTGTCAAAACAAAAGGCAACGTCGGCCCCCTGCGGGCCTCGGTTGCCTCCTTTGCAAACACGGCAGGCGTGGGAATTGCTCCCCACACCCTATCGCCCATGCCTCCCCGTGGGAGGCGATGGGTCGGAGGTTCACATCTGGGCGGTCTGTTGTGGCGAATCCGGCAAATTCCTGTCTATGCATATTATACTCCAATTCTCGCTGAAAGTCAACGGCTTGCGCAGGGCAATTGCATTTATCCTGTCAGGACTTTGAGAAGGTAGTCTTGGTCCCACCCCGCTCTAAGCCGTTTGGCCTT
>JADBJK010000072.1 GCA_014874485.1 Chloroflexota bacterium | reverse complement strand
GCCGTAGTATGTCGGGCATTGATATTTCCTGCATAGCGCCTCCCATGCGACAGTCTCACAACGAGGGCGCATTTTAGCAGGCCCACCAATATAAATGCAATTGCCCTGGCGCAACGCTTGACACGCGGGATAATCCCATGTATCATATATATGCTAGTGAGGAGGCTAGCCCGGTGGATGCTCTAACGCGCATCACCCTGGACCTTGCTGTGGACCTCCTGGAACCCATGCCACCGAGCCGGGCCCAAGCCACCACTCTGGCTCGGCTAGATGCCGCGGGGTTCGCTGCTGCCTGCCTGCGGCTCGGCGGCGATGGCCTGCATTGGGCCTGCGACGAGGCTCACCTGTCCCCCCGCGTTCTGGCCGACCGCCGGCAGAGCAACCGCAACCTGGTGGGCGGATCGCTATCCCTCCCCGTTGATCGGGCGCTGCCCTTCGCGGGTGCGCTCGTCTCCCTCGCGGCCGGATTCTACGACGGCGTGCAGGCGGGCGAGGGGCAAGTGGCATTAGCCGGCGAGGAGGCGGGCGGCGCGTTGCTGTTGGGTGCCCTTGGCGTGGACCGGCCCGTGGTCTATGCGCCTGTGGCTCACCGGAGCCAGGTGTACGGCCTGCTGCTCATCTGGGGCGAGTCGGTAACCGAGGAGACCGCCGCGCCCGCCGAGCGCCTTGGCCGAATCCTCGGGGCCGCACTCGCTCGCGCCAACGGCACGGCGACCGCTCTGCCCGAGCCTTCTGGCTGCGGCGAAGCGCTCCACATCCTGCAATCCGTCATCGCCACGCTGAGCATGGAGCAGCCCCTGCAGCAGTCGCTGGCGGCCATCCGCGACACGCTGCCCAAACTCATGCCCGGCTGGCTTCCGCCGCTGTTTGCGGTGCGCGATTTTGAGGCGGACCGGTGGATCTGGCGGCCGTTCGTGCCCGACTGGGCCGCACGCATGCTGGAAGAAAAGACCGGCGTGTCGCTGGATTCTATCCCCGCGCCTGTGGGGGAATCTGAAGCGTGGGATGTTCTCTCGCAGGGGCAGGCCGTATACACCCACGACGGCGCCGAGTTGGTGGGCCATCTGATAGAGCCTGAACTCGCGCGGGCCATGCAGCGCGCCATGGGCATCGGCTGCATCGCGGCCCTCCCGCTGTACCGCGACGGCGAGGTGCTGGGGCTCATGTTCGCATGGTCGCGGCATGCCGAGTGGAGCGCCGAGGAGAAGACCCTGCTCCAGGCGTGCGCGGCCAGCATTACCCTGGCCCTGCACCGCGCCCGCCTGTACGAGCGCCAGCAGCGCCTGCTGAGCCGCGTGAGCACCATGCTGGCGCGCGCCGAGAACCTTCTGTTGCCCATGTCGGCGGCACAACGCCTTCACGCCATCGTGGACGAGGCGGTTGAACTCCTGAACGCCGACGCGGGGGCGCTCTACGTGGCGCGGCCCGACGGGAGCGTGGAGGCTCCGGCCTACCGGGGCGTGTCGGCGAAATACGTGCGGATGGTGTGCGAGAACTTCGCGTCGCTGCGAGTCAGCCAGGTGATGGCCCTGCGGGTGCCTGCGCGCATCCCCGACATGACGGACGACCCCAACATCACCGGCCCGGCGCTCCAGGCCGTCCTGGAGGAGGGCCTGCGCTCCATGATCGCGCTGCCCCTGACGGTTCACGGGGTGATGCACGCCGTTCTGGTGCTGTATCGCCGTCGCCGCGTGCCTTTTTCCGAGGAGGCCATGCTGGGCGCCCACGCGTATGCGGTGCTGGCCGGCGTCGGATACGAAAGCCTGGTTCAGAGACAGCGTGCGGAGCGGCAGATGATGCAGATGGGTGCCCTGATGCACGTGATCAAGGAGGTTGCCCTGCCATCCCAACCCGACAGGCCGGTGTACCACGAGATCCTGGAGTACGCCTGCAGCCTGACCGAGGCCCAGCACGCCAAGTTGTACCTGTGGGACGCGGGGCGGCAGGCGCTGGTGGAGCAGGCCAGCATCGTCGGCGGCCAGCGCCTGGACCAGGGGTTTGTCCTCAAGCCAGGCGAGGGCCTGGCGGGTGGGGTCTTCGTCCGCGGCGCGCCCATCGTGCTGGACGATTACACGTCCTGGGAGGGGCGGCTTCCCAATGTGAGCAACCCGGCCGTCGGGCCTTCCATCGGTGTACCTATTCGCCTTGGGAATGAGGTCCTCGGTGTGCTGGTGCTGGGTCGGAACTTCCCGGGGCGCTTCTTTGACGACGAGGATGTGGAAATGGCGACAGCCCTGGCCGACGAGGTGGCCATCTACGTCGCCCGGGGGCGTGCAGAAGCGGAGCGCGACCGCCAGCGGGCCTTCGCCCAGACCATCCTGGACGCCATGCGTTCCATGGTGGTGGTGGGAGATGCGCTTACAACGTGCACCACGCACGTGAACCGGTACCTTCTGGAGAAGACCGGCTGGAGCCGCGAGGAGGTCGTCGGGAAGCCGTGGGTGGACACCTTCGTGCCGCCGGCGTGGCGAGACCGCGTCAAGGAAGTGGCGCGGCGCCTGCGCGACCAGACGGGCGGCTACCGCTTCGCCAACCCGATCCTGACCAAGGACGGGCGCGAACTGTTCGTGGAGTGGTCCAACACCACCGTGCGCGACGAGGACGGCAAGGCGCTGTACATCGTCGCTGTCGGCGTCGTGGCAGGGGATTAGCGTCGGGGACTGGCCTTTGGCTTCTAGCCGTTGGCCATTGGCCGATGGGTTGACCCTCTGCGCCCCAGGCGTATAATATGTGCATGGACAAGGGCGTGTACCTTCTCGTGCTGCATCTGCCCCAGGCCCATTCGGTGGGCGTGGGCGCACTGGGCGAATTCCACTTTCCCGCAGGCTGGTACGTGTACGTCGGCTCGGCGCATGGGCCGGGCGGCTTGGATGCCCGCCTGCGCCGCCATCGGTCGCAGCAGAAGGCCCTGCGCTGGCATGTGGACTACCTGCGCGCCGTGGCCGACGGGGTGGAGGCGTGGGCCGCGCCGCTTCCCCGCGAGTGGGAATGCGCATGGGCGTGGCGGCTTTTGCAGTGGCCTGGCGTCCTCATCCCCGCGCCTGGGTTCGGCGCATCCGACTGCCGCTGCGCGAGCCACCTGGTGCGCCTTCCCGCTAGGCCCGACGGCGACCTGGTGCGCGCCCTGACCGACGGCGCGGCATCCCGCTGGGAGGGGAAGTAGCCCCATGCGCGCGGTCATCTCGGCGTCGCGCCGCACCGATTTGCCCCGCTGCTACCCCGAATGGCTGGCAGCGGTCATGCGCGCGGGCGAGGTAGACGTGCCCCTGCCCTACGGGCGCGGCTCGCGGCATGTTTCGCTGCGGCCCGAAGATGTGCACACCGTCGTCCTGTGGTCCAAGGACTTCGGCCCGCTGTTGGACAATCGCGGCGGCCTGCGCGATGCCCTGTCCCGCTACGAGCAGTGCTACGCGCTGTTCACCATCACGGGCCTGGGCGGGTCGGCGCTGGAGCCTTCGGTGCCGCCCTGGCAGGAGGCCGTGCGCCAGTTGGATGCGCTCGTGGGATTCGTGGGCGATCCGCGGCGGGTGGCCGTGCGGTTTGACCCGATTGTGCACTGGGTGGAGGCGGGCACTGTCCGCAACAACCTGCTCTTCGCCGAGGCGGTTTTCCGCGCGGCCGCCGAGCGGAGCATCACGCGCATCATCTCGTCGTTCGCCCAGATGTACGACAAGGTGCGGCGGCGCGACTGGCCCTGGCACGACCCGCCGCGGGAGGAGAAGGTGGCCATCGGGCGGCGCCTGGTGGAGTTGGCGCGGGCGCATGGCCTGTCGCTGCGGGCGTGCTGCGACCCGTTTCTGCTGGAGGCGGGCGCGGAGCAGTCGCACTGCATTGACGCCGCGCTGCTGACGGCACTACACCCGCGCGGCGAGCCTGCCGACCCGCGCCCCGACAAGGGCCAGCGCGCGGGCTGCGGCTGCACCCTGAGCGTGGACATCGGCTCATACAGGCAGCGTTGCCCGAACGGGTGCCTGTACTGCTACGCAAATCCCGTGGCGGGAACATAGAGTTCCATTTCACCGCAGAGAACGCGGAGACCGCAGAGGTTCACCTTGAACTCCCTGCGCTCTCTGCGTCCCTGCGGTGAATCCGGGCCTGTAAGGACAGTAATGTATACATTTCGGTGGAAATTGGGGACCTGGGGGCTGGTTGGCTGCAAAGAGAATTGCCCATTGTCATTGCGAGCGAAGTGAAGCAATCTCACGCTCCATCTGTCGTGCTGAGCGAAGCATCTCGGTTCACGAGATTCTTCGCATCTTCGCGCCTCAGAATGACAGTCAACGGGATTGCTTCGGGCGCTGCGCGCCCTCGCAATGACACGCTATCGGGGGCAAGGGGGTAGGTATGGAAACTCATGACCGCGGAGAACAGAGAAGACGCGGAGAATGCGAGACAAAGGCAAATCTCTATGGTTTCCGCGTGCTCTGCGGTAAAATAGGCGGTCAGGTGAGCGCATGAAGATATCCGTCATCATCCCAACCTACAACGGCGCGGCGACGCTCCGGCAGTGCCTGGAAGCCGTCTGCCGCTCGGAGTACCCGGACTACGAGGTCATCGTGGTGGACGACTGCTCCACCGACGCGACTCCGCAGATTGCGGCGGCGTTCCCCTGCCGCGTCATCTGCCACGACGTGAATCGCGGCGCGGCGGTGGCCAAGAACACGGGCGCGGCGGCGGCCCTGGGCGACGTGGTCTTCTTCATAGACTCCGACGTGCTCATCCGCCCCGACACCCTCTCCATCGTGGCCGAAGACCTCGCCGACCCGACGGTGGATGCCGTGGTGGGCCTGCTGGACAAGGAGATGCCCTATCCCGAGTTCGCGTCGCAGTTCAAGAACCTGTGGATGCACTACACCTACGCGCGCCTGCCCGAGTTCGTGGGCGTGTTCTACACCAGCGCGGCGGCGGCCCGCAAGTCGGTCTTCCAGGCGCTGGGCGGGTTTGACCCGCACTACACCGGCCCGTCGGTTACCGAGGACATTGAACTGGGGATGCGGCTGCTGTCGGCGGGGTACCGCGTGCGGCTGGACAAGCGCCTGCAGGTGGTGCACCTGAAACGCTACAGCCTGCCCGGCCTCATCCTCACCGACATCGCCCGCTCGGCGGGTTTGACCAAAACGCTGATTCGCAATAAACTGGAGCGCACGGGGCGGAAATACTACGCCTCGGTGCCCTGGTTCTTTCAACTTTCGGTGCCGGTCTCGGCGGTGATGCTGCTGGCGCTGATTCTGATTCCCATCTGGCCCGGGGCGGCGGGTGCGGTGGCAGCGGCGGCGCTGGCGGCCATCTGGGCACTCAACGCGCCGTTCCTGGCCTTTCTGGGGCGGGCGCGGGGGGCGCGGTTCTTCGTGCAGAGCGCGGCGTTCCTGCCGGTCAACCTCTGGGTTTCGGGGATCGGCGTGCTGAAGGGCATCTGGGATTTCGTCGGCGGGCGGCGTTACTAGACTTGACGACAAGGGGAATTGCCCGTTGTCATTGCGAGCGAAGCATCCGCGAAGCGAAGCATCTCGTTGGCGAGATGGACAATTCATGAATTGTCCCTACGGGCGCTGCGTGCTCTCGCAATGACCAGGGCGGGCGACGGCACCGCATCACATTGACAATGCATCCGGCAGGTGTGGCTCGCGAAGTCCGCGAAACAGCGCGGAGGGCGGGAACTCCCTTCGCGGCGTTCGTGCCCCAAGCGCCTGCTCGGAAAACGACAAGTCTGGAACGGTGGCGGCGATACGGCCGCGCCACGGAAAGGTGCACGCATGAGCATCTGGGACTACCTGAAGTACACCCCTCGCATGTTCTACAAGCGCGGGGCAATGCCGCTCTACTTCGTCTTCTTCGTTACCGAGAACTGCAACGCCCACTGTAGCCATTGCCTCCTCGGCCAGCGGACGGAGTGGGTCAAGGACGAATTGACCATAGACGAGATTGAGAAGGTCTCGGCGTCCATGGGCGACATGCTGTTCTTCACGCCCACGGGCGGCGAGCCGTTCATCCGCAAGGACTTGGCCGAAATCGTCCACATCTTCAAGGTCAACAACCACGCCGCCAACGTGGGCATTCCCACCAACGGGAGCCTCACGGGCCGCATCGTGGAGACCACCGAGACTATGCTGCGGCAGAACCCCAATATTGACCTGCACATTGACGTGTCCATTGACGGCATCGGCGAGGATCACGACCGCATCCGCAACACGCCCGGCCTGTTTGACAAGGCGGTGCGCACGTACAAGGAACTGCGGCGGTTGGAGAAGCACTACCCGAACTTCAGCGTCTGCGTGCAGATCACCGTCTCGGCGCTGAACCAGGATCGCCTGCTGCCGCTGTACGACTACCTGGGCAAGGAACTGGGCGTCAACACCGTGTTCACGCTGCTGACGCGGGGCGAGCCGGCCGACCCCATGACCAAGGACTTTGACATCACGCGCTACGAGGAACTGCACCGCGCGTTGGAGCGCGACAACAAGGCCCGCATCCTGTCGGGCTACTACAAGATGCCGTTCTCCGACGTGCTCAACGCCAAGCGCATCGTTCGCCCGCGCATCATCGCCAAGACGGTGCGCGAGAACCGGTACCAGATTCCGTGCTACGCGGGGACGCTGGGCGGGGCCATGTTCAGCCGCGGGCAGGTGCTCCCGTGCGAGGTGCGGCCCGACCGCGTCATTGGCAATGTGCGCGACTACGACTACGACTTCGGCAAGGTGTGGTTCAGCCAGCGCGCCGACGAGATGCGCCGAGACATCCGCGAGACCAAGTGCTTCTGCACCTACGAGTGCTTTCTGACGGTCAACATCCTGTTCAACCCGCTGGTCTTGCCGCAGGTGTTCAAGGAGTACCTGGCCCTGAAGGCCGCCAAGGTTCGCCACCGAATTTCGCCGCTGGAGGCAGGGCAGCCCCATGCCGCCGACGCATCCGGCCCGCAGAGTTAGGAGCAGCGCATGTACAAAGGCCACCGCATCTCCGTGGTAACGCCGTGCTACAACGAGGAAGAGGGGATTGCCATCACCCTCAGCGACATGCCCTCGTGCGTGGACGAGGTCATCGTCGTGGACAACAACTCCACCGACCGCACGGCGGAGGTGGCGCGGAGGATGGGCGCGCGGGTCGTCGTGGAGACGACACAGGGCTACGGCGCGGCCTACAAGGCCGGGTTCCGCAACGCCACCGGCGACATCATCGTTACCATGGATGGCGACGGCACCTACCCGCGCGGGTTCATCCCCCTGCTGGTGGATGTCTTGATAGAAGACGGCCTGGACTTCATCACGTGCGACCGCACGGGGTACAAGACCCGCGGGTCGGGCACGCCGCTGCGGGTCTTCGGCAACTGGCTGCTGGGCATCGTGCAGGCGGCCCTGTTCTGGTTCTACATCAAGGATTCCCAGTCGGGGATGTGGGTCTTCCGCCGCGACATCCTGCCTCTGCTGGACCTCACCAGCGACGGCATGTCCCTGTCGGAGGAACTGAAGATAGAGGCGTTTACCCGCAGGGAGTTGCGCTGCGCCGAGGTGCCGATTTACTACCGCCCGCGCGTGGGCGAAAGCAAACTGAACCTCTGGCGGGACGGGTTCAAGAACCTGGCGTTCCTGTTCCGCAAGAAGGCGGCCCACCTACGCCGCGGACGGAAGCCCGCGCCCGCCGGGTGGAGGGCTACGCCCGCGCCTGCTCCCGCCCCCGCCGATCCCGCGTCGGAGTAGCGCCCATGCGCCGCGGGCTGGACCGACTCGCGCGTTCGGTTCGTCGGCACGGACTCCCGGTCCTCCTGTTCGCCGCCCTGCCCGTGGCGATGACGTATCCGCTCATCACCCTCATGGGGCGCGCGGTCCCCGGCCCGCCCTGGGACAACTTGGGGTGGCTGTACGACGTCTGGTACCTGCGCCAGGCGATGGCAGGCAAGGCGGCCCTGCTGTTCAACCCCAACATCTTCTACCCGTTCGGCTACAACCTGGCGCTGTCCGAAACGATGATCGCTAACAAGGTGCTCCTGGCCCCGCTCCTGCTGGTCTTCAGCCCCACGGTGGCGTACAACGTCTTCGTCCTGCTGACGTTCTTCCTCACCAGCCTGGCGGCCTACGCCTTCGTCCTGTATCTCACGCGCAGCCGCGTGGCCGGCGTCTTCGCTGCGGTGGCGTTCACGTACGCGCCGTACCGCATCGGGGCGATGGCGGCGGGCTGGCTCCCGCTCATCGCCACACAGTGGCTGCCGCTGCTGTTCTTGTTTCTGGAGCGGTGGCTGCGGGAACGGCGCGCGCGGGATGCGGCCCTCGCCGGGTGCTTTCTGGCCCTGAACGCGCTGTCGTCTTGGTACTACGCCTACATTGTTGGGATTTCCGCGGCCATCTACCTGCTGTGGCGGCTGTGGCCGTGGAAGGTGAACCTGGCCCGCCGCCAGGTGTGGGGGCATCTGGCGCTGATGGCGGCGGTTACGGCGGTGCTGGTGCTGCCGGCGGCCGTGCCTGCGATCCAAAGTGCGCGGAGCGGCCTGGCCTGGTCCCTGGGCGACGTGGAGAAGTGGTCCGCCAGCCTGGAGGACTTCTTCTACCCGAACATCTACCATCCCCTGTGGGGGCGATGGTTTCTTGAGCATCGCGCCAACGTGCCCGCGTATCCCTGGTACGCGCCCGGATTTGTGTTCGTGGGATTCGTGCCGTTGATTCTGGCGTGGGTGGCGTGGCGGAGGCGTAGCCATCGGTTCGTGTCCGGCCTGGCGCTCATCACCCTGGTCGCCTTCGTCATGGCCCTGGGGACGACGCTCCACGTCGGCGGGACGCGCCTGTACGTGCCCGTGCCCGACGGCGTGGACCGCCTGTTCGCCCGCGCGATGCACTTCCTCACCGAGCGCCTGGCCATCAACCCCGTGTCATACTACTCGCTCCATCGGCCCGGCGCGATCCCCATTCCCCTGCCGGCGCTGCTGGTCTATCTGTTTCTCCCGTTCGGCAGCGCCATGCGCACCCTGTACCGCTTCGGCCTCATCACCACGTTCGGCGTGGCGGTGCTGGGCGGGGTGGGGCTGGCGTCGGTGCTGCGGAGGGGGCGGGTCGCGCGCAGGGTCGTCGCGGGCATCCTGACCGCCCTCGTGCTGGTGGAGTTCCTCGTCGTGCCGATGCCCTTCGGGTTCGCGGATGCGACCGCCGGCCCGCTGGAGGAGTACCTGCGAACGCTGCCCGATGATGCCGTGCTCATGCGGTTTCCGCTGGTGGCGGCGTGGAACGGCGACGCGCTGTACCGCTCGGCCCTGCACGGGCGGCGGGTCGCCTACGGCCATGGCACGTTCTACCCACCGGAGTACATGGCCTACGGGGACGTGCTGGATCAATTTCCCGCACCGGAGTGCATCTCGCTGCTCCAGTCGTGGGGCACTACGCACGTGCTCGTGGGCGAGCGCAGTTACGACGCGGGCTGGGGCGACGTGCGCGGGCAGACCTGGGCCACCGTGCAGGAGGGCATCCTGCGCGACGGTCGGCTGCGCGAGGTCGCGGTCATTGAGGAAGCCCCCAAGTGGCTGGGCGAGTCCGTGAGCGGGGTCATCCGCGGGAACCTGGCTGTGAACCCCATCGTCCAGGATCGGGTGCACGTGTACGAACTCGCGCCTCGTTGACGTCCCCGCGGCTTTGCGCTACACTGGTCGCGTTCGTTCGCGGACATTCTTGCTGAGGAGGCGCGTATGGCCGGAACCGTATATCACTACGCCGAACTGACCCAACCCCAACTGCTGGCGCTGGACAGAGACCATACCCTGGCCGTCATGGCGTTGAGCCCGCTGGAGACGCACGGCCCCCATCTGCCCCTGGGCACCGACGTGTTCCTCGCCGAGGCCGTGCGGGACCGGGCCATTCAGAAATTGCAGGCGGCGATACCCGAACTGGACTACCTGGTGTTTCCCAGTGTCGCGCTGGGTGCGGACCCCATCCCTGCGCCCGGCTCCGTGAAGATTGACAGCCGCGCAATTCACCTGCTGCTGGTCTCCACGGCGGAAAGCCTGGCCAAACTGGGGTTCAAGTGGATGCTGGTAACCGACAACCACGGCGGGGCGCGGCACCAGGCGGCCATTGAGAAAGCCGTCCGCAAGGCATGGAAGAAGCACCACTTCGCCCTCATCTGCCCGTTCCTGAACTTCTACCGCCGCATGGTGGAGCACGACCCGGCGCTGCTGGCGGCCACCGGCACCGCCCCGCGCTCCTGCGGCGATATTGACGACGCCCACGCCGGCACCAACGAGACCTCGCTCATGCTGGCCGCGGCCCCGGACCGTGTCGCGCCCGACTGGCAGCAGGTGCCCCCGGCCACCATCAACCGCGACAATCGGCTGTACCGCTTGCTGTCGCTGCTGGGTGCCATCGTCGGGCTTCTCGGCGCGGACACGCTGGGGCGCGATTTGGAATACATGGGGTCGGGGCTGTCGTGGCAGAATGCCAATCCCATGCCGCCCTACATGGGCGCGCCCGCCGACGCCGATCCCGAACGCGGGCGGCTCATGTTGGAGGCCCACGCCGAGGAGGCCGTGGCCCAGGTGCGCCGCGCGCTGGACGGCAACCCGCCCTTCAGCACACCGCTCTTGTGGGGGCTGCGCTTCGCCGAGCCGAGTTAGCGCCGCTGGGACTTTTGTTACAGCGAGGGGCCGCGCCCGCCCGTATAATCCACAGCGCTGACCGACGAAGACGTTACCCTTTGAGGAGGTGTTCATGAGCGAACTTTTCGGCAACCAGAAGGAAATGCTGAAGCAACTCATCAAGGCGCTGCACTTGGGGGCGGACCCGGAGATGCTCAAGAGCCGCTTCCGGACGCTCCTGGGCGAAATCGGCCCCGCCGACATCGCCCGCGCCGAGCAGGAACTCATCGCCGAGGGCATGCCCGCGGACGAGATTCGCCGCCTGTGCGACGTGCACCTGGCCGTGCTGCGCGAGGCCGTGGAGAAGGAGAAGCCCGGCGAAGGCCCCGGCCATCCCATCTACATCCTGCTGAAGGAGCACGAGTACGTCAAGGGCGCGGCACGGGACCTGGCCGAGGTCATCGCGCTGCTGGAACGCGCGTCCGACTGGGGCGACGTGGAGGGCGACCTGGAGCGGCTGGATGCGCTCCTGGCCGATTTCCGCGAGTACAACAAGCACAAGGTGCGCGAGGAGAACTGCCTGTTCCCGGTGCTGGAGAAGCACGGCGTAACCGGCCCGCCGTCCATCATGTGGATGGAGCACGACCAGCAGCGCGCTGCCGTGAAGGCGGCCACCGACGCCCTGGCGCAGCGGGGTGCGGTGGCCTTCGCCGAGTTCAAGGCCGCCATCCTGCCCCATCTGAAGGCGCTGGCGGAGGGCGTGCCCAGCCACTTCTACAAGGAGGAGAACATCCTGTTCCCCACGGCGTTGCGGGTGATTTCCGAAGACGAGTTCAAGGCCATCAAGGCGTCCATGGATGACCTGGGCTACTGTTCCTTCACGCCGCCCGACGCCATCGGCGCGCGCGAGGAGTTCCAGGCGCAGGTGGGCGAGGGCGAGATTCGCCTGCCGTCGGGCGCGATGACGCCGGTTGAACTGGAGGCCGTCCTGAACACGCTGCCGGTGGACATCACCTTCGTGGGGGCAGACGACACCGTGCGCTACTTCAGCATGGGCAAGGAGCGCATCTTCCCGCGGACGCCGTCCATCATCGGCCGCTCGGTGCAGTTGTGCCATCCCCAGAAGAGCGTCCACGTGGTGAATCGCATCCTGGAGGAGTTCAAGGCGGGGCGGCGCGACGTGGCCGAGTTCTGGATTCAGATGAACGGGCGTCTGATTCACATCCGCTACTTCCCCGTGCGCGACAGGGAAGGGCGCTACCTGGGCACGCTGGAGGTAACCCAGGACATCACGGACATCCAGAAGATCACGGGCCAGAAGCGCCTGCTGGATGAGTGAGGGCCGCGACGACGCACCCCCTCGCCAAGCCCGTGCTCAAGCGTGCGATGCACCTCGCAGGTCCGTCGCACGTGCGCGTTGGCCGTATGCGGCTTGGGTGCGAAAGACGGCAGCGTGTCCCGAGCGGCGTGAATTGACAGCCCTTCCGCTCGCCCGTATACTGAAAGACAGAAGACTGTTTGCTGGGTTGGCTCCGCGCGGAGGAGCCTGTTATGAAGTTCTACGTAACGCTGGATCGCGATGAGGACGGCATGTGGGTGGCGGAATGCCCCGTCATCCCTGGCTGCGTGAGTCAGGGCCGGACGAAAGAGGAGGCGCTGGCCAACATCAAGGAAGCCATCCAACTTTGCCTTGAGGTGCGCGCCGAGCGAGGATTGCCGTTGACCCTGGAGATGCCACATCATCATGGTTAGGGAGGGGCACTTCGCAACGCTCTCCATCCCTGACCCAAGGAAATCGCCAGGGGCACGCTGCGAAGCCTGCTGCGGGCCGCAGGGCTGACCAGCGAGCAGTTCCTGGACGCGCTGCAAGATTCCTGAATGGCCCTAGTGGAGCACGCGCCTTTGACCGATTGGGGGTGGCCGCCCAGAGGACTGGGGGGACGTAGGGCGGTCCTTGAGCACCCCCGCAACGCCCCTATAATGGCTGCGTTATCCGAGTAGAAGGGAGGTGGTGCGCCGGACAACGGAAACAAGTTGGCATCGGGGAGAATAGCGCCTGGACTGGGCGAGGTTTGATGCGGGGCGATGCACGCATTGCCCTTCATCGTGCGTCATTGCGAGCGAAGCGAAGCAGCCTCGCGTTCTGAGATTGCTTCGGGGCTTTGCCCCTTACAATGACAACTTGCGCCTGTCATTGCGAGCGAAGCGAAGCAATCTCGCGTTCCGGAGATTGCTTTGGGGCTTTGCCCCTCGCAATGACAACGTGTGGCTGTCATTGCGAGCGAAGCGAAGCAATCTCGCGTTCGGAGATTGCTTCGGGGCTTCGCCCCTCGCAATGACAACGTGTGGCTGTCATTGCGAGCGAAGCGAAGCAATCTCGCGTTCCGGAGATTGCTTTGGGGCTTTGCCCCTCGCAATGACAACGTGTGGCTGTCATTGCGAGCGAAGCGAAGCAGCCTCGCGTTCTGAGATTGCTTCGGGGCTTTGCCCCTTACAATGACAACTTGCGCCTGTCATTGCGAGCGAAGCGAAGCAGCCTCGCGTTCGGAGATTGCTTCGGGGCTTCGCCCCTCGCAATGACAACGTGTGGCTGTCATTGCGAGCGAAGCGAAGCAATCTCGCGTTCGCAGGAGATTGTTCCATGCCGGGCTCCTTGCAATGACGGGGGCAGCACGTTGTGCCCTCGCCCAGTTGACGAGGACGGAGGTTCCCCACCCCGCGGTGGGGCTAACCGGCACGCGCCGGGAAAATCGGATGATCGGCGGAAGCCTCCGGGGATGATCCCGTCCCCACACCTCCCCTCCAGAACGAGCGCGCCTACAAATCCGCGCGGGCGACCGCCGGGCCAAAGGGCCGCGCAGGGATCGGGCACGCATCATCGGCCCGCGCTATCCGCGTGGAGGGGCCTCGTGCGGCTTTGCCGCGCCGATTGTGCGCCCCCACAGACAGCCTTTTGCCATTAGCCGTTGGCCGTTAGCCTGCGGGCGGCTCACGAGAAAGGTCGCGGGCTAATGGCTATAGGCCAAGGGCTATAATGGAGGAAACCTATGTGCGGCATTGTGGGATACATCGGTCCCCGCGACGCAACGCAGATCATCATGGACGGCCTGCGCCGCCTGGAATATCGCGGCTACGACTCGGCGGGCATCGCCGTCCTGCAGGACGGTCGCCTGGTCATCCGGCGCGACGCCGGCAAACTGGCCAATCTCGCGGCCATCCTGGAGCGAGACCCCGTGCATGGCCCTGCCGGCATCGGCCACACGCGCTGGGCCACCCACGGCCGGCCCAGCCAACGCAACGCGCACCCGCACACCGATTGCACGGGCGAAATCGTCGTCATCCACAACGGCATCGTGGAGAACTTCATGGCGCTGAAGGCCGAACTGCTGGCCGAGGGCCACACGTTCCGCTCCGACACCGATACCGAGGTCATCGTGCATCTGGTGGAGAAGTACTATCAGGGCGACATCGCCGAGGCGGCGCGGGCGGCGTTCGGGCGGCTGCGCGGCGCTCATGCCATCGTCGCGATGACCTCGCGGGAGCCCGACCGCCTGGTGGCGACTCGCATCGGCAACGCGGGCGGCGTAACCGTGGGCTTGGGCGATGGCGAGATGTTCCTGGCCTCGGACATCCCCGCGATTTTGGAGCACACGCGCCGCATGGTCTTCCTGGAGGACCGCGAGATGGCCGTGGTTACCCGCACCGGCGCGGAGTACTTCCGCCTGACGGGCGAGCCGGTGGCCAAGACGCCCCACACCGTGCCCTACGATCCGGTGGCCGCGGCCAAAGGCGAGTACAAACACTTCATGCAGAAGGAAATCTACGAGCAGCCCCGCGCCGTAACCGACACCATCCGCGGGCGCGTGGACTTTGAGACCGGCGAGGTGATCCTGTCGGAGGTGGGCATCGGCGACGACGAGGCGCGGGCCTTTGACCGCGTGGTCATCGTGGCGTGCGGCACGTCGGCCTACGCGGGCCTCGTGGGCAAGTTCATGCTGGAGTCGCTGGCGGGCCTGTCCGTGGAGGTGGACTACGGCTCCGAGTTCCGCTACCGCGACCCGCACATCACCCCGCGGACGCTGGTGGTGGCCATCACCCAGTCGGGCGAGACGGTGGACACGCTGGCGGCCATGGACGAGGCGCGGCGCAAGGGGGCCAAGATCGTGAGCATCGTCAACGTGGTGGGCAGCATGGCGGCGCGGGTGTCCGACGGGGTCATCTACATGCAGGCAGGCCCCGAAATCGGCGTCGCGTCCACCAAAGCGTTCACCACGTCGCTGGTGGACCTGTACCTGCTGGGCATGTACCTGGGGCAGAAGCGCGGGCGGCTGGATAGGGAGCGTTCCCTGGCGCTGGCCCAGGACCTGGCCGAACTGCCCAACCTGATGGGGAGCGTCCTGTCCAACGGCCATGAGTACGAGGCGCTGGCGCAGTTGTTCTACGAGAAGGCCGACTTCCTGTACCTGGGGCGCGGCATCAACTACCCCATCGCCCTGGAGGGCGCGCTGAAACTCAAGGAAATCTCCTACATCCACGCCGAGGGCTACCCCGCCGGCGAGATGAAGCACGGCCCCATTGCCCTGATTGACGACCACATGCCGGTCATGATCATCGCCATCCGCGACCGCGTGTACGAGAAGATCATGGGCAACGTGGAGGAGGTCAAGGCGCGCAACGGCATCGTGCTGGCGCTGGGCACGCAGGGCGACACGCACCTGGCCGAGAAGGCCGACCACGTGCTGTACGTGCCGCCCTTGCCCGAACTCCTGTCGCCGGTGGTTACGGTGATCCCGCTGCAACTGTTCGCGTACCACATGGCGGTGCGCCGCGGGTGCGACGTGGACCAGCCGCGCAACCTGGCCAAGAGCGTTACGGTGGAGTGAGGTGGCGGCAAGGTGCAACGCACCTCGCAGGCGCGTCGCACCTTGAGCGCAGCGCTTTGACAGAATGCGGGGGCTGTGCCATACTGCCGCCGGTATTTTCGCCTGGGCAACCCTGAGGAGGCAAGATGACGAACGACGCAGACGCCGTAGTGGAACATGCACGCCAGGTTTTCCTCTCGTGCCACCACTGATCCGAGACCATCGTGATCGCCGTCGGCGATTACTACTTCGGCAAGGTCCCCGAAATCCTCGTCCGCGCCGCGTGCCCGCTGGCAGGGGGCGGAGGCTGCTGCTATGAGGAGATGTGCGGCCTGCTCAGCGGCGGGCTGATGATTATGGGGGCGCTGCTGGGCCGCGTGTCCGTTGAGGAGAGCGACGACGCCGTGCAGGCGCTGGCCCGCGAGTACCGCGAGCGGTTCCGCGCGCTGGCCGGCCACACCCAGTGCCAGGCCATCCGCGACAGCCTGCCCGACGTGGACAAGCGATGCCAGCACATCGTGGCGGGGGCGGTGCGGCTTCTGCTGGACATGCTGGCGGCCCAGGGCGTGCAGCCGCGGGCGTAACCCCCGCCGCCGCTATTATGCCGTGTGCCCTGCCCGCACTGCCAGGAAGGTCAGCCAGGGCGAGGGGGATTTCTTGTCCGCGAAGGACCAGCCCTCCCATGCGCGGTACATGGAGCCGGCGGTGTAGCGCCCGCAGTCGTCCGCTTGCGCCTCAATGGTGGCCAACATCTGCCCGAAGCGGGAATCCCCACGCGCCGAGGGGTAGCGCCGAAGCGCCTCGGCCACGTGGAGGATGTCGTACCAGATGAAGGGGTACTTCAGTTTTCGGTAGTCGGTGCCGACGCCGAACAGGTAGTACTTGCGCTCGCGTCCTCGTTCCCAGTGCGACGGGAGCATCTCCACGCCATTGCGCGCCGCAGGGCTATCCTGCCGCCCCAGCACAAGGGAAAGCGCCTTGAGGGCGAGGACGGTGGCTATCGGACAGGGGTCGTCCTTTCGCCCAGGCCCGCGAAACTTGCCGAACTCGGGCGCGACTACGCAGCGCCAGCCCTCGCCCGTGCCGAGCGAGGCAAGGTGATCCGCCGCACGCTGCACGCGCGGATCGTCGCCCATCCCCATCGCCAGGAGCGCGTACAGCAGCGTGGGCGCATCGCACGCCATCCAGGCCCACGTGTCCTGCCCACTGCCACCATATCGGGGTGGTACGTTGGTCAAGGTCTGGAACGAGCCTTCGGCCGATTGGTGGGCGAGCACCGCGTCGGCGATGGCCCGCACGCCCGGGTCCGAGATTCGCACCCCGAAATCGGCCAGCGTGCTGATTTTGTATATGGGGTGAGCCGCGTCATTGTGGCGTGTGAGCGGTCGGCCCGGCCAGGTCGCGGCTTCGGCCATTAACTGCAGCACCTGCGGGTGCGCCAGCATCGCCGCGCGTGCGCTCCTCACGTCCTTGTCTTCCTCAGGGCAACCGAGGATGTCCACCAGCGTCCGGTAGCGCGTCCACGGCTCCTGCGAGTCCAACAACCACTGGATGACGGTGTTGTTCACGTATCATCGCCTTTCTGGGCCTACTCCAACAGCCGCCGGCGCATCCAGGCGTACATCGCACCCGGGAGCAGCACCATCAGCGCCAGCGTCAGCAGCAACGTTGGGGTGTCCGTCCATGGCGCGAGCCCCGATGCGACCGGCCCGAAGAAGTTCATGCCGAAGAAACTGGCGATGAACGAAATCGGCATGAACAGCGTGGTGATGAGGGTCAGCGTCTTCATCACGTCGTTGAGACGGTTGTTGACGACGGACAGGTAGGTGTCCAGGACGCCGCTGACCAGGTCGCGCATGGACTCGTTGATGTCGTGCAGGCGCACCAGGTGGTCGTACACGTCGCGGAAGTAGAGACGCCCGCGCGTGTCCACCACCTCGTAGTCGTCGCGGGCCAGTTTGTTCATTACTTCGCGCTGGGGGGCGATGATGCGCCGCAGGTTGAGCAGCGCCCGCTTGAGGGCCAGGAGCCGCTCCAGCGTGGCAGTCCGCAGCGCCCCGGCCAGGACCCGATCCTCAATCTGGTCTATGGCCACGTCAATCTCCTCAACGACGGGCATGTAGCCGGCCACGATCTCATCGGCGATGCGGTAGGCCAGATACGCCGCGCCCCGCGACGTGTGGCGCTCATCGCGCTGGCACGAGGCCCAAACCCGGTCTAGCGCCGCCACGGGCATGTCCCGATGCGTTACCACGTAGGTCCTGCCGAGGAACAGGTCCACTTCCAGCGTGTCCACGTGCTCGCCGCCGTCGGTGTCAAAGGCGACCGCGTGCAGGACCACGTACAGGTACTCGCCCCAGTCGTCCAGTTTGGGCACGTGGGACTCCTGTAGCGCGTCGTCCACGGCCAGGGGGTCAAAGCGGAACACGTTGCGCAGGATCGGCTCGCAGTCTTGCGGGCTCTCGCCGACGAAGTCCACCCAGAGCAGCCCGTCGGCCTGGGCGAGGATGGCGGCGAATTCCTCGGGCCGCACGTCGGTGCGCAGGGCACCGTTGCGGGCGCGGTAGAGCGTGCGGATCATAGGACCTCCTGAACGGTATTGGGTGCTGTGGTGTAGTGTAGCACATGCGGGCGGGAAGGACAATCGCTAGGAGCACAGCGTGCGCATTTCAGTTTGGGGGCGAGGCTGTTGCAATGGGCAGCCTCTTTCGCCGCCTGACGTAGGGCGATGGGGCTGCTTGACCTCACCTAACCCCTCCCACACCCTCCCCTTTCCTCTCCGCCCGCGGAGAGGAAAGGGGAGGGCCGGGGTG